>WGCU01000026.1 GCA_015493635.1 Spirochaetaceae bacterium
AAGTACAATAGGCTTGGATGAAGATAAAATAAGGAGATATGTTAAATATCAGGAAGAGAATGAGCGGCTCGAAGAGAGTCAGCAGAGAGAATTTGGCCTCTTTTAGAGGCCCGCCGCAAGCCACCTCCTCTGGGGGTGGTTGTTGACTTTCAAGAAACGTTAAATCGTTTATGGTTAATCTGCCAATAAAATGGCAATAATATATAAGGAGAGAAAAATGAAGAAACTGTTAAAAGTCCTGATTTTAATCGGGCTGGCCGCAGCAATCCTGGGATGTGCTTCATCCCCCATTGTGGATCCGGGAGTGGAACACCATCTAACCATACTCAGCACGAATGATGAGCATGGACATCCGGTAGCCTTTTTTGACTATCCTGCTCCAGGGCAGGGGGGACTGCCTGTGCAGGCAACTTTTGTAAAACTTGTACGTGCCGCTAACAAAAATGTACTTGTCTTAAGTGCCGGGGATTTTAATACCGGACGGGCAGAGTCCAACTTTTTCAAAGCTAAACCAGACATTATCGGTATGAACTACATCGGCTACGATGCTCTTTCCATGGGTAACCATGAGTTTGATCCAAGCCCTTCAGAGATGCAGGAACAGATTGCTGAATCAAATTTTCCCTGGCTCTGTGCTAATGTGGTTAAAGAAAACGGTTCGTATATTGACAATGTAAAACCTTACATTATCAAAGATTATGGCACATTCAAGGTTGCGATTTTTGGATTGATGACATCTGAAACAGCCAAAACGGGTAATCCTGCCAACATAAAAGGGTATGTTTTTAAAGACGAAGTAGAGGTCGCAAAGAAACTTGTACCCGAACTGAAGAAAAAAGCTGATATCGTTGTAGCTCTTGTTCATATGGGGGTTTACAGTAATCCTAATGAGGGATCCAAACGTCTTGCAGCAAATGTTCCCGGTATTGCCCTCATTGTTGATGGTCATACTCATACAAAACTTACAAAACCGATATGGATTGAAAACAAGTTCAGCGGCAGAAAGGTACCCATCGTTCAGGCAAAATGCTGGGGGTTGTACGTTGCGAAAACGGATCTTACCTTTATGAACGGGGTTGTAACGAATGTTGATTATTCTCTCGTTCCCATGAATGTAAAGTGGCGGGAAAAACTTGCTGACGGAACAAAAGTTTATCACTTTGTCGGGAATGAAATAGCACCTGATAAAACACTTCAGGCAAAGCTTCAGCCGTACGTAGACAAGGTAAAAGCTGTTCTGGCACAAAAGATTGGTACTGCCACAGCTCCGTTCCTTAACAAGAACACACGGAAGCAAGAGACTGCTATTGGTGATATGGTAGCTGATTCCATGCTCTGGTATGCCAACAGCCAGGATCTAAAACCGGATTTTGCTTTTCAGAACGGCGGAGGAATTAGAACTGACATTCCTGAAGGTGCCATTACCAAGGGTAAAATTTATGAGGTTCTTCCCTTTGACAACTCTGTTATGATTGTTACCCTGAAAGGTTCTGATGTTATTGCGCTCTTCAACAGAACAGCAGAGATTGTAGGACACGGAGCCATGCCTCAGGTATCAAAGGGTGTTTCCTTTACTATTGATACAGCTGCAAAAAAAGCTGTTGATCTGAAAATAAACGGCGCACCGGTAGATCCGAACAAGAATTACAGAATTGCAACAAACTCCTACCTTGCCGCAGGCGGTGACGGATATTCTGTATTTAAGAAAAAACTTGATAACTTTGATTCTTCACTCATGCAGCGGGACGCGTTTATTGAGTATGTTGTTTCTTTGGGGGGAACAATTACTCCTAAAGTTGCAGGCAGATATACGGTAAAGTAGATTCTGTAAGTGTATGGGGTGCTGGAAAGCACCCCTGTTTTTTTACTTTTTACCATTTTTACGGGGGAAGTATGTTCCAGCAGTACCTGGTTATTGATGACAAGCTTGTTCCTGAGGATGCAGCGCCTCTTATTCTGTCGGAAAAACTTGGTGGAAGAACAGATCTTCCCGTTGAAGCACTGGTACTTTTTGCGGATGATTCACCATGGAAGGTCCCTGATACCGTTACAGCTGCGGAAAGAGGAGCAGGTATCCCATCAGAAAGCAGTGCCCGTATCATGATTGAGAAAATGGCTGCGGTTAATAAATTAAAAAAAACTGTTTTCCATGTCCGTATCTATCCGGAGCCCCCGGCAGTGAGGGTTATCACCCGTACTAAAATGGAATACCTGTTTCAGTCATGAAGCTGTCTGTTCCTACATAGATATACAATCCAAAATCTTCAGCCGGATTAAAAACCTCCGGATTTTCCGTATCCAGTTTCACGTTTATCCCTATGCCGCCTTTCCCGGTTACAGAGGTATATCCGCCGAAAAACGTCAGTTCCATCCCTGCATAGATAGTGTGATCTGTAGTGATATCCGGTTCCGGCAGTGAGAATCCGAAGGCTTTTTCCACATGTATGCCGCCTGCAATGCCCTGCAGGGAAAACCCTCTGAAAATTGGAACATCCATTATACCGAGGGTAAAAAGATAGTCCAATCCTGCAATGAAACTGCCGTCCCTGCCGAGGTTGTCATGAAATCCGCCTCGTATTCCGGGATGCAGAGAGAGGCGGGGAAAAGTGCTGTAACCCCACTTGCATGATCCACGTAAAACCTGGTGCTTTAAAAATGGAGAAAATGAAAAGGATAGATTACCCCTCCAACCCGGAAACGGAAAAGACTCTTTCCTAACCGGAAAGAAAAACATACTGGAAAACGAAAAGGTCTTCGGAGCTATAATATCCATAGTGCTGCCGGACTGTGTAAGAGCGCTGTTAAATCCGGCAATGGCATACAGATAATCTACAGCGGGAATCCCTTCTTTGGCGGAGTAAAATGAAAAATCATCTTTATCGTATAGTGTATGTCTGCTCAATACTCCAGCTGTTCCGGAAAGTAAACTTTGCGTTCCGAGAAGATATCGTTGAATAAAGGGAATAGTGACAGATAGTTCCTGCATTGTAGTCTGTGCAGCAGGAGCAGTGATGGCGGAACTGCTGTACCCTTCGTTGAGAGCGTAATGCAGCAGCATATTGCCCCATGATACGTTCACTGAAATACTCCCTTCCGGCTGCAGGGGGTCTGTCAGCAGCGAGAAACCTGTCAGAATGTCCGAAGTACTCCGTGGCGAACGGAAGTATGATACAAAACCGGGGGCGGGAGAGATGTTTTCAGGGTCAAAAGGATCGAGAGATACAGGTATCGGAAACCAGAACAAAAACTTCGGGAAATCGATGCAGGGTGTTTCCTGTAACGTATTCTTATGCTTCGTTTCCTTTTCTGGAACAAGTATGGTAACTGCGGCAGGAAGTAAGGTACGACTTTTCTGTGACGAGAGTGCTTTTGTTTTCAGACAGTATCCCTTTGACGAATATGAGGCATACAGGATTCTGTTTTTATGGATGCTCCCTGCGTATGCCCCTACCGGATCTTCACAAATCTTTTGTATCGTTCCATCTCTGGAAAAGAGATAAAGGGCAAGGCTTCCTCCGGTATCCGCAGAGAATATAACAGAGCTGCTGCCTGCAAACCGGGGAAAATATTTTTCTCCGTTAAGGGATGCTGATATGATTTTTGTTTCACCATACCGGTCGAGGACTGCTATTTCCTGCTTCCCCCTGTCATTTATGGTAAACACTATATTTCTGCCGTCGGGCGAGAAGGACGGCGTATGAATATTTGTAGAGGGTCTGCTGAAGACAGGGCGTATATCCCCTGTACAAATATCTGTTTCAACAAGCCGGGAATACTGTCCCTGCTTCTGTACTGCAACAAGCCGGGTCCCGTCAGGTGAGAGTGCCGGCTGCCACAGATGCCCTCTTTTTGTTATTCTTGTTACGCCCGGTTTTCCCGGATGGACGAGAAAAAGATCAGATGTAAGGGTCTCTCCTGACGGGCCAGTTCCTGCATCAAAAGCCGCAAATACCACTGATCCGCCTTTTTTGTCAGCGGTAAAGGATGCAAAGTCATGGAGATATACGTTTCGGATGATTTTTTCGGTACTATTTTCCGGATTAAAGAGAACAAGAGCGCTTTTACTGTTTTGGGTACTCCGGTAGAGGACCCATCCCTTTTCAGTTATAACCGGAAGATAGTAGTTACCGATTACATCTGGGGATGCGGGTAAACCGGGAGCTGAGCGGAGTACCATATATTTTTGCTGGAGACTTCTTTTCATGGATTGGAAAATGTCTTTTACGGATTTTCCGGTAACAGCTTTTACTGCGTAATCAAAGCCGAGGGGAGGAAAAGCTGTAAATTTTTTGTAAATGCGTACAAAAATATCATCTCCGTATTTACGGGAGAGATAATCGTTTATCAGATATCCTGCCTGATAAATTCTGTCGTATGGCGGGAAGCGGGAAGTATATGCTGCCTGTTTCCAGCTGTAAAAATTGTCCTGGATAATTTGAGCCTTGGACTCCATTTCGAAAAAGGGATTACGCCCCCGGCCTCCATTTGTCAGTTCTGTTTCCAGCTTTACCGCGATCCCTTCAACCGCCCATCCGGGCATAAATGCACCGGGTGCAGTGGAAATACTCGGACCCAGCAGTTTTGAAAGGTGATAAAAAAATCCCCCCTGATAGGTAAGGTTCACGTAATGGGTCAGCTCGTGGGTAAGAAGCATTTTTAACCAGTTACCGTCCCGTGCGCCAATTAATGGGGTAGACGGGGATGTCGTATACAGGTTCAGTTCAAGGGGCAGAGGGTAAAAATCACCGTTCGAAGTATCAATGCTGCCGTGGATAATACAGAGAATATTTTCCGGATAAGAACCGAAAAAACCGGTTACTTTTGTATAAACCTCTTCACAGAATCCGGCAATTTCCTCTGCACTTTCTCTGCTGTTTTCTTCAAACACAAGGGTGAAATGTTTTGTGTGAATTTTGTTCCATGCTGGATAGCGGTTACCTGCTGAGAGCGGCATGAGAATAATCAGACCCAGAATAAAGAAAGCGGCTGTCTTTTTCACTATGGAAGTATACCTTAAAAGCGGTGATTGTGGTAGTTAATTTAGTGCATACTCCTTCGGCAGGCGATGAAGATTCTCCCTTGACCCTGTTGCCTTGTATCTTTATAGTCCGGGAGATGGAGCAGGCACACCGGAAAAGTTACACGAAAGAAATTCTCATTCTCGGCATCCCCCTGCTGGCCGGAAATTTTTCATTCTATCTCCTTCAGATAGCCGATACCATAATGGTCGGGAGGCTTGGTACAGAACCCCTGGGGGCCATTGCCATGGCGGGGCTGTTCAGCGGAATACTCATGACCTTTATCTGGCCGGTTTCCATCGGAGTGCAGGCCCTCGCCGCAAGACGTTTCGGGAAGTTTCAAAAGGTCGAACGGGAAACGGATGAATCAACGGGGAATACCATCGATAACGGTATCATTGTCGGCATTATCATGGGGCTGTTTGCTTTTCTGTTTTCCTTTTCAGCTCCATTTTTTCTGTCTCTGCTTATAAAGGATCCTGCTCTAAAACCTCTTTCATTGTCCTACATCAGGATAATAAAATGGGGTCTGCCTCTCGGGGGAATAATGATGGCCGCCATGGGTTTCCTGGGGGGAGTAAAAAAAACAAGGTACATCATGACTGCCAATATAGGCGGAAGTCTTATTAACATAGCACTGAACTATCTTTTTATCTTCGGAAAATTAGGATTCCCCGCTATGGGTATGGCTGGAGCTGCTCTTGGTACGGTCGTTTCAGAAATTATCCAGGTTATATATCTCTATACCTGTATAGTTCGTAACAAAGACTTGAAGATCTATCATACGCTCAGGTTCGGTACCCTTGATTTTACCCTTATGAAGAATATGGTACGGGTTTTTTCTCCCCTGGTAGTACAGAACATTTTTGCGCTTTCCGTCTTTCTTGTTTATGAATCAATTATCGGAAGGATAGGTACTATCTATCTTGCCGCTACGTCCGTTGTTTTCTCTATTTTTAGAATAAATAAAACAATCGTCGGCGGATTTGCCCGGGGAGCAGCTATCCTCATAGGAAATGCTCTTGGCGCCATGGAAGATGATAAATCTGTTGATCTTGTTCATGCTGCTGCAAAAATATCCGCGGTAATCGGGGCTGCAATCCTTTTAACCATACTGCTTTCCCCGGACAGCACCGTTTCAATTTTTACAAAAGATGCGAAAGTCCTTGCCATCGGGATAAAAGCAATGTATTTTTTTGCTGCTTTCTTTTTTATAGAAGTTCTGGGATACACTCTGGAAATAATTTTTGGGGGAATAGGCTGGGGGCGGTACGTTCTCCTGTCTGAAACAACGACAAATGTTGTTTTTATCATCGGAACGTCGCTTCTCTTACAAGTGCTTTTCCCTTCCTGGGGTATTTACGCGGCATGGACTGGGTTTGCCCTTTATCAGATAGGACATGCGGGAATTCTTTTTATTGGATATCTCAGCAGAAGATGGATTAAAATAGAGGTGGATAAAACCAATGAGTAAATTGAGAATAAGCATTCTGGCTATTACGGCATGTATTCTGTGGTCAACAGCATTTGCAGGGATAAAGATAGCACTGCCGTACACCACACCCTTCTTTCTGGCAGGTATCAGGTTTCTTTTTGCGGGAGTTTTGCTCATACCATTCAGCGGGGGAGGGTATGTCCGCGGAATAGTAATGAATGTAAAAATGATTCTTCTTATTTCCTTGTTTCAGACAGTACTTATGTATGGATTGTTTTTTACCGCCATGAGCATGATTCCCGGTGCGGTAGCGGCCATTATTATTGGATCTTCCCCTCTTATAACCGCGACAATTACTCATTTTGCTTTAAAAAATGACCGCTTTACGAGACGAAAGGTCATTTCCATTATTATAGGTGTTGTTGGAATCGTTTTCGTTGTAGCTGGAAGACAAACTCTTAAAGGGATTGGACTGCATGATCTTACGGGTATTGGTATACTTTTAGTGAGTATTGTTTTTTCGGCTGTCGGGAATATCCTTGTATCCGAGAGAAAAGGGGATTTACATCCGGTTCTTCTTAATTCGGCACAGCTTGCTCTGGGGGGGATTTCGCTTATAATCATTTCTCTGTTAACCGAGGGAGTGCCATCGATTCATTTTGACCTTACCTTTTCCCTGGCGCTTTTCTGGCTTTCGTTTCTTTCCGCAGCAGCATTCAGTATCTGGTTCTCACTTTTGAAAATTCCTGAAGTAAAGGTATCTGAACTTAACATGTGGAAATTCCTTATCCCCGTTCTTGGCGCTTTTTTCAGCTGGATTCTGATACCCACTGAATCACCGAACAGTATCTCGGTAATTGGTATGGTTGTTATTTCCGGATCAATATTTTTTTATTATTTCCGGCCAAACGTTCAATAACAAACTGTTATTTTAGTTCATACGGTATCTATTGTCTCCTCTTCCCGCATGAAGTATCTTTACAATACTTATTAACCGCGTTGAGGAGGAATCATGGCGCTTATTTCACTTAATGAAGTACATAAAATATACCCTCTGGGAAAAACCGAGGTACATGCAGTAAAAGGGGTTACCTTTACTATTGAAGCGGGAGACTTTGTATCCATTGCAGGTCCTTCAGGTTCCGGCAAGACTACCATTCTTAATATGATAGGATGTATTGATACTCCTACGGAAGGAGAGGTCATTATCCGTGGAACAAACACAAAAGAGCTTAAGGACAAGGAAATTACTATGCTTCGGCATGATGTTCTGGGGTTTATTTTCCAGAATTTTAATCTTATTCCTGTCCTTAATGTCTATGAAAATATTGAATTCCCGCTGCTTCTCGGAAAAACAAGAGAAGATAAAAACAGGCGCAGGGAATGGATTACCCATCTTATGGAAGATGTAGGCCTCATAGAGTGGAAAACCCATAAACCAAATGAACTTTCCGGGGGGCAGCGGCAGAGAGTTGCCATAGCGAGGGCTCTTGTTACAAAACCTGCCATTGTCCTGGCTGATGAACCAACTGCCAACCTTGACTCAAAAACAGGTGAAAATATCATAGAGATGATGAAAAAAATGAACAAAGAGTTTGATACAACGTTTATTTTCTCCACCCATGACAAGACTATTGTGGATATTGCAGATCATGTTATTCATCTGAAAGACGGCCTCGTTGAATCAAATTCCAGGGGATAGGTATGGAAAATGTTATTTTAAAAATTGCCTATAGAAATATATGGAAGCATAAAATTAAAACATTGATAATCGGTATTCTGGTAGCATTGGGAATCCTTATTCTTGTTGTGGGGAATTCCTTCATGGACAGTGCAGCGGCAGGTATGAGAAAAACCTATATTGAAAATTTTACCGGTGATTTTATCATTACCTCAGGAGCAATGAAAAACCCATCCATGTTTATGGACGGTATTATGGAGGACAGGGATTCTGCTCTCCCAATAATTCCCAGGGAACCTGACATTGAAAAACACCTTAAAACGGTAAAGGGAGTGGCGGCTTTTAATCCTCAGATAGCCGGCGCGGTTGCCATCAAGCATGGTGATGATAACGGATTTGCTCTTATTTTCAGTTTTGACCCGGTTAAATACCAGGAAGTGTTTAAAAATAATATTGAACTTGTTTCCGGAAGTTTTTTAAAGGAAGGGCAGGAGGGGATTGTTCTTTCTGATGAAACGGTAAAGAGAATGAGAGAATCGGGGGGTGAAAAGGTTGCTGTGGGAGATAAAGTACTCCTTACCGGTATTAATAATATAACCGGAACCAAGATCAGGGAAGTTACCGTCCGGGGAATATTCAAATTCAAGAACGAAGCTCCCCAGCTTAAAGTGCTCTCATTTCTTGATGTCAACAACATGAGAATAATTAATGGTATGCTGAAAAATACAGAGGTGTCTGCCAATCTTTCCACAGAAGAAAAAGCTCTTCTTGGATCGGTTAACGAGAATTCTCTCTTCGGGGAGTCAGACGGAGGACTTGTTACCGATTCCAGCAGCAGTTCCTCCGCACCCGTTGATTATCTTTCCATTCTGGGGGATACATCAAAACGAAATTTATACCGTGAGACAGATCCCAACGCGTGGCACTACATTGTGGTAAAACTTGATAACGGTGTACGTCCAGGAAAGGTAATACGCCAGCTCAATACCTGGTTTACTGCACAGGGGATCGACGCAAAGGCTTACAGCTGGCTGCTTGGAGCAGGAGCCATCGGGAAATTGTCTAATACTCTCAAAATTGTTTTTAATCTTCTCATTCTCATTATAGCGGTTGTAGGAGTTATCATTATTATGAATACACTCGTTATATCAGTTACAGAACGGATTGGAGAAATTGGTACCATGAGAGCCATTGGAGCAAAGAAGTCATTTGTACGGCGGATGATTATGCTGGAAACCCTCATGATTACAGTAATATTCGGATTTATCGGAGCTTTGCTGGGGATTGTTATTACCTGGATTCTCGGGGCTATAGGATTTACCGCGACCAATACGTTCCTGCAGGTAATTATGGGAGGCAAGGTTTTCCACCCCGTTGTATCGGTGAGTGCAGTTGTTCTCTCCCTCGTTATTATCGGCGCTGTTGGAATTCTTGCCAGCCTGTATCCGGTTTCAGTTGCGTTGAAAATAAATCCGGTTAAAGCAATGGGGGAAAATTAGAGATGATGAATATAATAAAAATAGCTTTTAGAAATATCACCCGGCAGAAAAAGAGGAGTATACTTCTCGGCAGTGCTGTAGCCTTCGGAGTTCTGATAATTATCCTTCTTAACGGATTTACGGCAGGCTTAAAAGAAACCATGAAAGAAAACTTTACCTCCTTAATGGGAGGGCATGTATATGTAAATGGAAAAGTAGTGCTCCCCAGCGGAAAAATAGTAAACATGATAGGGGACAGGGATATACTGGACAAGGCTCTTTCACCTATTGCCGATGAAATAGCGGAGGTGCACATAAGGGCCCAGTCCGGCAGGAGCGAAATAATTTTCGGTTCAAAAAGTACATCTCTCCTTATATATGGTGTGAACTGGAATGATGAAAAGCTTCTCAAAAAAACATTGACCGTTCTTGATGGTTCGTTTAAGGCGCTATCAGATCCAAAGGCTATTGTTTTGCCAAAAAAAATAGCGGATAAACTTCAGGTCAGAGCGGGAGATTCTGTCCTGGTGCGTCTTGATACGGTGACAGGACAGCGGAATGTAGGTGATTTTACCGTCGGAGCAATTACAAGTGATCCTGGGAGTTTTTCTTTTATCAGCGCCGGATACGCTAATATTACGTATCTTGGTGAACTTCTCGGTCTTAAGCCCGGCGGGTATCAGTATATGAATCTGTACCTGAAGGATATCAATCGTATGGATGTTGTAGCAAAAAAGCTGAGAGATGAGTTAAGGAAGACTGCTCTTTTAGAGGAAGATACTCCCGAAGATACCAATAATGAAACCCATCAGAGGAGTATGGGGTTTATGATGGGAGGGTCAACGACGGCAGTAAAGCCCTGGAAAGGAACAAAATTTTCAGTAACAACCCTTAATGATGTTATGGCCCCTGTTTTACAGATGATCAGAATACTTAATATGGTCTCATTAACGCTCTTTATTATCCTTCTTACCATAACAATGGTCGGGCTCCTGAATACATTCCGTATGGTCCTTATAGAACGGACAAGGGAGATTGGAACAATACGGGCCATAGGGATGCAGCGAAAGGATGTCCGGAATATATTTTTCTTCGAAGCACTGTTCCTTTCTCTGGCAGGTGCAGCGGCCGGGCTTGTTCTTGCCCTTATCGGCATGGCGGTAGGAGGCGCGGTTACCTTTTCCGCGAACTCCAATATGGGTATTTTCCTTCTTAACCGGCATATACAGTTTATTGCATCGGTTCCCGGAATCCTGCTGATAATTGTCATCCTTTTACTGATGACTCTTGTTGCAGTATATCTTCCCGCACGGAGAGCAGCTCGTTTGAAAGTAGCTGATGCTCTGCGGACACAATACTAATAGATGGAGATGATAAAATGAAAAAAAAGATTGGATTATTAACAGCGGCTTTGCTGCTTACGGGAGTACTCTCGGCAGGAGCTTTAACAACAGCCAAAGCGGAAGCGATTCTTGGAGATCTCGATGCGTCGAGGAACTTCAGCAATACCGATTTTTCCGCGGTGATGACAATGGTAACAGAAGACCCTGAAAAGGGGATAGACAAGATAAAAGTGCAGCAGTTCAGGCGCGATGGTAAAGACACGTTCCTTATGCTCTTTCTCGAACCGGAATCCAAGAAGGGGCAGGGGTATTTACGGATCAATGATAACCTGTGGTTCTATGATCCTGAAAGCAGGAAGTTTAATCATACTTCCATGAAAGATTCCTTTGGAGGGACCGATGCGAAGCATTCTGATTTCAGAATTTCAACACTGAAAGAAGATTACAATGTAAAAACGGTTGCGGATGGCAAACTCGGCCGGTTCAGTGTGTACATCATGGATCTGAAAGCAAAGAATTCGGAAGTAACGTATCCCCGTCTGAAGTTATGGATAACCCGGGAAGGACACCTGCTCTTGAAGGCAGAGGACTACAGTGCCACGGACAGACTGATGCGGACGAGCCTTTTCCCGAAGTACGCGAAGGTAAAGAACCGGTACATAGCTACCATAATGATTTTTGTGGATGAGCTGGTTAAAGGAAGGAAAACACAGATAAGTATTGCCAATATTTCCACCAAGAAACTTCCCGATACCATCTTTACCAAGTCGTATGTAGAACGGGTTAACAGGTAGGTGCGGAAATGAAACTATATAAAACGGTATTATTATGTTTGGCAGGAACGGTACTATGGGCTGGCAGCACGTTTGCTGACAGTATAAACACCAATGATCTTTTCGGAAGCAGCTCGGGGGCTCTTGTGGAAGAACCCTCCGGGAATACTGATAAAACGGATCTTTCGTCTGACCTCCTGACCTCAAAGGCAGGGGTAACAATAGGGGGCGCTTATCATTTTAAGGCAGCAGCCGCTTTGAAGGAAAATGATCTGGAAAATCCTTCTTTCGATTCCATGGATGATTCTTTTTCCATAGATCTTGGAACAACCCTGTCCTTTGATGCCCGTCCGGATGATACGATCCGGGTCCTGGGTAAGGTGGTTATTGCATATCCCTTTACGGGGGGAACGTTTTCCGATGTCTTTCATGTGACAGAGCTCTTTTCCGATTTTAATATTGACGACAAGGTGTTTTTCCGTGCAGGGAAAAGCACCATCAACTGGGGAGTGGGCTATTTTTTCAGTCCTGCGGACCTTCTTAATGTGAGCAAAATAGATCCTGAAGATCCTGATGCTGAACTGGAAGGACCGGTTTCTGTAAAAATCAATGTTCCGGTTGGAATCAATAATCTCTATCTGTACGTTATAGCACCGGAGGGTATTATTTCTGCTTCAGAACTTGCGCTTGCTCCCAAAGCGGAGTTTGTTATCGGTGACAGCGAGTTTGGTCTGGGTGCTTACTATCAGAAAGACCATGTTCCAGCAGGGATGGTTACCGTAACGTCAGCTCTGGGAGATGTTTCTCTCTTCGGTGAAGGCGTTGTAACCTACGGATCCGATAAAACCTTTGTAAAGCAGGACGGCATGTCCTATGCTCTCGTTACGGATGATGATACCGTTTTCTTTAAGGGAACTGCGGGTTTTAGGTACTCCTGGAGCGATGATCTTTCCAATTTTTCGTTTAATGTTTCCGGGCAGTATCTTTTTAACGGTGAAGGGTACGAAAATAATGATCAGGATTTTGTAACTGCCAACAGACTGATAATTATGGGAAGCGGACTTGTTTCTGCGTCTGATATTGCACAGACCGGCCGGCATTACGGCGCCGGAAACTTCAGCTGGAATGAAATGTTCCAGAGTGATTTTACGTTCAGTATGTTTTGGCTGGGAAATCTCTCTGACGGATCAGGCATGATGAAACCTTCGCTTTCCTATACAGGGTTCGATGATATTGATATTTCACTGAGTCTCCCCTATAGTTATGGTGATATCGGTGATGAATATACTCCCATGGGAGATTCTGTGTCCGCGTCTTTAACCTTTTCTCTTGGAGGAACTGCCTTCTAATGGATGGACGGGTATTGATTATTGAGGATGAAATAGAGCTGGGTGAACTTATTCAGCTTTTTCTGAAAAAAGACGGTATTCAATCTGATCTATATCCTTCTGCGGAAGAGGGGCTCATCATCCTTAAGAAGCAGGTGTATGACCTTATTATCCTTGATATCAATCTTCCCGGGATGGATGGTTTTGAATTTCTGCAGATTCTGCGCAGAAATTCTGCTGTCGGCGTTATCATCCTTTCTGCGCGTGAAGCGGATGAGGATATCGTCCTGGGACTTGGCCTCGGGGCAGATGAGTTTGTCACGAAACCCTTTGCTCCGAAGGTCCTTGTTGCCAGGGTACGGGCGCTGCTCCGACGTTTTAAGGCGCAGAAGGGAAATGTTTCGGGCAGAATTTATTTCGGCCCCTTTGAAATGGATATTGGCGGGTATTCAGTAGTGAAGGAGGGGGACAGAGTCCCTCTTTCCACTAAGGAGTTTGAGGTTTTGCGGTTTCTCATCGAAAACGCGGGAAAAGTATTTACCCCCCCTGAAATTTATCAGGCTGTCTGGAAACAGGAATTTGGAGATGTAACCTCTGTTGCCGTGTATATACAGCGGCTTCGAAAAAAACTTGAACCTGATCCGGCTGCTCCTGAACTCCTTATTACTGTCAGAGGGAAAGGGTATCTCTGTAATAAAAAAATGGTAACCTATGAGTCTTAAAACACGGTTTGTTCTCCTTGTTGTAGGTTCTGTGCTTATTCCAAACATTATTATCATGATGATTGTCGGACTCTCTTTCGGCGGGTTTAATAATATCTATGCGCTTCATAAGCAGATGAAAACATACTATACTGTCAATAAAATGATCCGCCGTCCGGTAGATAAGAAAGAGTTTTTCACGTATTTACAATCATCTTCTCCTGTAGACTATTACATTATCAGCAGTGACAGGACGTTCCTTACCTCTTCAACCGGTACCAATGATTTAGCGAATGCACTGCAGAAAGGCAGGACGTTTACAGTACGGGAAGTTGCATTTACCGGTAACAGCAGTGCACTCCTTTTCCTCCATTTGCCGGCGCTTGAACATTTTGCTCTTGCCAGGCAGACCCCTTTTCAGCTTGTTGCTCCTCTGGTGCTTCTTTCGGTCCTGTCACTCCTTTCTCTGATTGTAATCCGGTCCATAAACAGCTCCCTTAAAAAGATAGAAGAAGCGACACGAAAGGTTGCAGAAGGGAACTATGACTTTGAACTTCCGGTACGGGGGAATGATTCCATAGCGTCCCTTTCACGCTCATTCAATATCATGATTGAAAAAGTCAGGGAGGAATACTCCCGCCGGGCACGGTTTTTTATGGGAGTTTCTCATGATCTTAAAACTCCTCTGGCTTCCATAAGCGGTTACGCGGACGCAATTCTCGAAGGGTATGCGGACAGCAAGGAATCTCTCGATAAGTACGCAGGAATAATCAAGGACAAATCCGGACTTCTGCTGGACAGGGTATATCACCTTATTGATTTTGTGAAACTGGAAACTGGAGAGTGGAAGATATCTTTTCAGGATACTCCTTTAAAGAAGTTCCTCTTGGGAATTATTGATGCTGCTTCGGTTGATGCGGAGCTCTATCACTATACGTTTGAATCGAAAATTTTTATTCCGGATAGTGTTGTTGTTCCCATGGATACAGGGCTTGTTCGGCGCAGTTTTGATAATATTATTCATAATGCATTCCGGTATGCTGAGGAAGGAACCCGAATAAAAATTACAGCAGAGGAAGGAAATGGGGGAATTACAATTTCCATAGCAAACCGGGGAAAGGGAATACCGGAAGAAGATCTCCACTATATCTTTGAGCCTTTTTACCGGGGGTCCTCAACCCGGAATGAGGACGGTTTTGGTCTGGGACTTGCAAATGTTGCTTCTGTTATTAAATCTCACGGCTGGGAAATCTCTGTAACTTCAGTACCTGGCGGAATAACTACTTTTACCATTTTCGTTCCGTTATCATAAAAAAAGCAATGCAGGGTATGGGGGGAGGAACCCTGCATTGCAAGAAGAAGATTAAGAATGAAAATTACGGAACAATCCCGAGTATTACATCGGTGCCCTGCTTATTTACTTTGAAAATAAGTTCGCCGCTGGTGTCAGCGTTAATAATTTTATAAAAATCCATAACGCTGTTAATTTTCTTTTTATTTATTTCTTTTATTATATCACCGCTCCGGAGGCCCGCCTTAAAAGCTGATGTATTCTGCTCAACGGCGCCGATCATTACCTTTCCAATATTAGAGGGAAGGTTAAGTTTTTTGCGGATATCCTTTGTAATCCCTACCACGGTAACACCAGGCCACAGAGACTTCGCATTTTTCTGAATTGCTGCTTCATCTTTTCTGGTTGTGATCCGTACTCTCAGGGTTACCGGCCGTTTGTACCGGATAACCTTGAAGGTGTATGTTTTTCCGGGAACCAGATTTCCAACCACATGAAGCAGTTCATTGGCATCTTTTATATTGGTTGTATCAACAGCTGTTATAAAATCGCCCGGTTTTAGACCGCCCTTCCATGCGGGGGAATCCTTGTATACGTTGAATACAAAAGCTCCCTTTTTGTGTTTTAACCCCATATCGCTGATGATCCCTTCTGAAGGATCGCTCATTGATATTCCAAGCCAGCCGTATTGAACCTTTCCGGTAGCGATTAACTGATCGATAACCTTTTTCGCATTATTTATCGGAATGGCAAATCCAAGGCCAATACTTCCCCCGGACTGGGAAGCGATCCAGGTATTCATACCAATTACTTCCCCTTTGATATTTACAAGGGGTCCTCCGGAGTTTCCGGGGTTTATGGCAGCATCTGTCTGTATATAATCCGTAAAACTAGTGCCGAGCCGGTCGTTTGCTTTTCTGCCTACTGCGCTTATTATTCCCGAAGTAATGGTGGAGTCAAAACCAAGAGGGTTTCCTACTGCAAACGTTATATCGCCAGGCTGAACGGTGCTTGAATCACCCAGTACCGCGATAGGTACATTTTCTTTTGTTTCAAACTTTACGAGGGCAACATCTTTTCTTGGATCTTTTCCGACAAGTTTTGCATCGAAAACTCTTCCATCGTACAGGTGAATGGTTATTTTATCAGCATTACCGGCAACGTGGTTGTTCGTCAAAACGTACACGGTTTTCCCTGTTTTTTTAACGATGATTCCTGATCCGAGAGCGGCACTTTTAAACTCCTGCATCTTCGGTTTTTGCTGCTGCTGTTGGTTCGGAGAATTGAAGAAAAAATCAAAAGGGGAAGGCATAACAGGGACTGCCCTTTTGACTACTGTTTCAACGTTGATCGTTACAACGACAGGAAGAACCTTTTTTGCGATCATCCTGTTTTCATTCTGCATGGCTTGCAATGTATTCCCCTGGGAAACATTGTAGCCCTGGTATCTGTAGGGGGTTGTTTCAGCGGTAACGATACCAGCTGTTCCGATTAATAAAAATGTAATAAGAATAAGCAATGTGAATTTCTTTGTTTTCATTTTTCGCCTCCATGTGCTTTTGTTATATGAATAATACACAAAGAAGCTTTCTGAAACCTTTCCGAACCATTACAGTTTTGTAATGATTTTATTCTCGGCAAGAGGGAATGAAAGAGAAAAAACAGTACCGCTTCCTTTTCGGGAAGTAACCGCTACCGTTCCCCCGTGTGCGGAAACAACAGCTTTTACAAGGCTTAAACCGAGCCCCATCCCCGGAATTTCTTTTTTGGAAGGACTCCGGTACAATCTGTCCCAGATAAAGGGGATCTCCTCTTCATCAATCCCCGGCCCGTAATCAGTAACTGATATACTGCAGTTTTCTGCTGTTTCCTGGACAGCAACCGTTATTTTGCTGTTTCCGTCAGAATACTTGACTGCGTTGTCCAGAATATTCCCGACAGCCTGCCTGAAGCGGACAGGGTCAGCAGGAATGGAGATGGTTTCATCATCACAGAGGAGTTGTATCTGCAGGCCCTTTTCTTCACCTATATACGTGTATATATCAATGAGATCTGTGAGAACTTTTTTTACCTCGATATTCTGCAGGTTCAGATGCAGTATCCCCGATTCCGCTTCCGATATATCCATCATGGTATTAAGCATGGACAGGATTCTCTCCGATTCTTCTAACGATGATGAAAGAGCCTCTGTAAGTCTCTTGTTATTATCCGGATCCTGAAGCGCTAGTTCAGCAAGACCTCTCATCCGTGTCATAGGTGTTCTCAGGTCATGCGCCACGGAATCAAAGGTTCCTTTCATCTGGTGTATAAGACTTTCAATTCGTGTAAGCATGGTATTGAAGAGCATGATGATTTCATCAAGATCGTCTCTTCCTTTTTGCCGGTCAACCCGTTTTGAAAAATCTCCTGTTTCCACTATATTTTTCAGTATTGAACTGAGATTATGCAGAGGTTTTAATGCTCTTCCACTGAAAAAAGCCCCTGATATAATGCTGAATGTCACAAGAAGGATGAGGAGAAGGATGAAATTTCTCTGATATATATTTAAAAAGTACAACCGCCTTGCGGTACTCATGCCTATTTGCAGTATGTATTTATCGGAAAGTCTGACGGTGCTTATTTCAAGTTTGAACGCATTCGTTTTACTGGAAAGGATGATCTCCTGTGAAAAATCTGAGAGTGGCAGTTGTGCCAGCTGCTCAATATTAAAATTCTTCCAGTTTTCCGGGTATTTTAGAAAGAGTGTTTTGTTTTTACTGTCTGCTATACGGATGAAAAAGGCTCTGTCCCCGTAGAGAAAAGAGTCTACCTTAATTTCTTTTGCAATTGCGTCAATGCCCCCAGATTGAAAAACAGCCCAGTAGTTTAAAAGTCGCCTTCTCATGTTTCCCGTGTCTTCCGCTTTCATGGATGAGTAGAGGGATAAAAATGAGAATGTAAAGAGGACAAGGGAAGAAATGATAAATATAACTGAAAAGAGGAACGTCAGTCTGAAATGAATTTTTTTAAAGTTTAAACTAATCTTCTTTAAGAACATACCCGACTCCCCGGATAGTATGGAGAAGCTTTTTATCAAAATCTTTATCTATTTTACTCCGTAATCTCGAAACAAGGACATCGACTATGTTTGTTTGAGGATCAAAGTCATAGTGCCAGATTTTTTCCATAATAAGTGTTTTTGAAAGGACTCTTCCTGTGTTTCTTAACAGATATTCCAGCAGAGCGAATTCTTTAGGCTGCAGGTCTATTTCCTGTCCTGCACGTTCAACCCTGTGGGACAGAAGTGAGAGAGATAAATCCGCGCAGGATAAAACGGTTGATTCAGGTACCGCGGAGGATCGGCGAATGAGAGCCTGTATCCGTACAAGCAGCTCTGAAAAGGAAAAAGGTTTTGTAAGATAGTCATCCCCGCCTTTCTGGAGCCCGCGGATTTTATCGTCAACATCCCGCTTGGCACTGAGAATAATGATGGGAACCTGTTTTCTTCTGGCACGGACTTTTTCAATTATAGTGAGTCCGTCCATACCCGGAAGCATAATGTCAACTATTGCCGCATCGTATGAACCGGTAAGGAGAAGCGCAAACCCCTCCTCACCGTCTGAAGCGGTATCAGTTATAAATCCCGCTTCTTCCAGACCTTTAGAAATAAAAGATCTGATTCCCTCATCATCTTCTATAACAAGTATTTTCATAATACTTCTAGCTTATCCCTACCATCTCATTATTAACCATTTTCCGTACTGTTCTGGTATCAAGAATACCGACAGGAGTAGGATTCTCTTCTGATTCAACAACGGGAAGCTGTTCTCTGCCAAGTTGTTTTAAAATAAGGAGAGCATCATTAAGAGGTTCTGCCTTGGTGATAACTTCAGGTGCCGGAGTAACAATATCTCCTGCCAGGATCCATTCCCACGTTTCCTGTGAAACCATAAGCTGTTTTAAATCATTCATGGTGATCATTCCTACAGTTTTACTATTTTGATCTACGACCGGGAGACAAAAGAAATCTGTTTCCGAAAAAAGGGAAACCACCTGCTTGACCGAATCAGTAATCTTTATATAAGGGACCTCAGCATCAAGGACATCGGAAACCTTCCATCTGGCTATAACATCTTCTTCAGTTATATTTTTCCCTGTTTCTTTTGCGAGTTTAACGGCCAGTTTTGTCATAGGCGGCCCGATGACCTGAACAATAAAGGTTGTAGCGGTAACACCGGTAATAATGATATCACCAAGGTCTATGCCGTCTGCAAGCTTAAGACCATGAAGATGCTGTGTCGCCATAATTGATAATCCAATTGCTACACCCCCCTGGGCAAAGAGGCCAAGCCCTGTATATTTCTGAACTGCAGGGTCGGCATGGGTAAGTTTTGCTCCCAGCCACGCTCCGGTCATTTTACCGGTTGTCCTGAAAATGACATAGGCCGCTACAATAATCCAGAGAAACAGGGGCATCCCGCTCAGGACAAGTCTGGTTCCGACAAGTACAAAAAATAACACGTAAATAGGAGCGGAAAAACTCTTTATAAGGTCAAAGAAGTCTTTGCTGCGGTCCGGAGCAAGGTTTGTCACCACAAGCCCCATTGTCATACTGGCAAGAATAACATCAACATCAAGAATCATGGCCAGGGCAATAAGAATGAGAAGAGTCCCAATGCCGAAAACCATCGTTCTCGTTTTATCAGTACTGTACCGGACAATTAAGTTCATGAATACACCGGCTGCTCCGCCCAGTACTATGGCTCCGAGCAACTCAACAGTTGTCTTGATTATCTGTGAAGAGAGTGAAGCGTGGCCCCCGATTATCATTTGCGCCGCGGCTGTGCCGAGACCATACAGGGTCATTGCCAGAGCATCATCCATTGCCACAATAGCAATGAGGGTTGTTGTCAATACTCCCTTTGTACGGTATTCCCAGAGTACGTTAATTGTCGATGCGGGGTCTGTTGCTGAAGCAATAGCGCCGAAAACAATCCCCCCGGCAAGGGCTGCCGCAAAGTTTTTGGTAAATATGTACAGTATCAGACTGACAGCTACCGTAACCAGTACAAACGCAAAGGTACCCTCTCCGAAAAGAATGGCGGAGAATTGTTTCCCGTATTTTTTCATGGTACTGCCGTGAAGCTCACCGCCGACCATAAAACCGATAATTCCGAGAGCAAAGAAATTAAAGTTCTTCAGTGAAGCGATAATATCACTGTTTATAAAACCGAATCCGCTTTTCCCGATAATAATTCCTATGGCAAGATATCCAAGAACTTGAGGGATCCGTATCTTCTGAAAGAACCAGGCTCCTGCAATTCCTCCGAAAATGCCGATTCCAAGAATAAAAAGAATATTTGAACTTAAAACAGACATATGTTACTCTCCTTTTGTTAATAGGGAATAAATTTTTTCTGGAGTTTCAGCATTAAGTAAATTCTCCCTGAAAGAGTCATCCTGCAGCAGCTTGCTTATTGAAGCTAGCAGTTTTAGATACTCTGCATGCTGATTATACGCTGCTGCGACCATAAAAACAATTCTCACTGGTGTATTGTCGAGAGCCTGATAGTCAATAATATCATTTTTGTTTACTGCAACCGAAACAACAATATCGGAAACGTCATATATTCTGACATGGGGAATCCCTATCCCCAGTCCAATGCCGGTACTCATTAGTTTTTCCCGTTCCCAGATAGCTTCTTCAAGTTTTTTTGCATTTTTTATCTGGGGAGCACCGGAAATATTTTTGATAAGTGCGGTGAGTATATCACGTTTAGTTGAAAAGTCAGTGACTATAACTCTTTCCGGAGCCAGCAGATGCTTCAAGTCATTCAGTTCACTTTCTTTTGTTTTGTTATTCTCCAACCGGTTGTTGATCCAGCGGTCAATCTCACTTTTTTTAAATCTCCAGACATTACCCAGCTTTCCGGCCGGGATATCTCCCTTTTGTGCCCAGTCCAGAACAGTCCGTTCTGAAACTTTTATGTATTTGGCAACTTCCTCAATGGTAAGAATGGTATCGTCCATATAAACCTCCCGAAGTAGTATATGTCTACATATATACACACAAAGATGCAAAATGTCAATATACATGATAAAAAGTTAATAAATGTTTGGTAATAAAAAATCAAATATGGCTTTTACAAAGAAAGAATATGCGATAAACTAATCAGATGGACAGATTGGATTTAGCATTTAAAGTTGCTGTAGAGGCCCGGGAAAACGCGTATGCTCCCTATTCAGGATTCAAGGTTGGAGCTGCTCTGTCAGTTAAGGGTATTGATAAGATATACCCCGGCTGTAACGTGGAAAATGCCAGTTACGGAGGAACAATGTGTGCGGAAAGAACCGCAATATTCAGTGCCGTTGCTGAGAACGGCAAAGTACCTTTTGAATTCTGTATAGTGGTGACAGATACAGAATATGCGACTCCTCCCTGTGCCCTGTGTCTACAGGTATTCAGCGAGTTCTGCCCCTCTGATTTTCCCATCTATCTTGGCACTTTGAAGGGGATACAGAAGAAGGTATTGTTGAAGGAGCTGCTGCCGATCCCCTTTAATAAAATTCCGTAAGGTTTTAATTTTCTGTAAGCCTTGATACCGAATTGAACATCTCTTTTGTATATGCTGCCGAGTCTTTTACAAGTGAATGAACGAGGTCAGTGGAATCCGCTATACTGTCTGCATCGGTAGATATTTCTCCGGATACACCTTTGATAATTTTAATAAAATCAGACACTTTGAGTAATTTTTCTTTTGCGTTTTTCTGATCCGCCGTTATTTTGCCGGATCCCTCTCTGATACTTATTGAGCTGTCCTGAAGCACCTGCATGGACTTCATTATTTCCTGACCTCCTTCAGAAAGTTCTGCTGTGGAACCTGTTATCTCCGAGAACGCTTCGGACACAAGTTTTATTTCGGTAACGAGTTGTTCAAAGATTTTATTTATTTTTTCGGTATGGGATTTCGACATATCCATACTTCCAATAAGGTTTTTCAAACTGTCGGCAATAATTCGTGAGTTTTCAGCTGTTGATCCCGCCAGCTTACGTATCTCATCCGCTACCACAGCAAAACCTTTTCCTCGTTCACCCGCATGTGCTGCTTCAATGGCAGCATTCATGGAAAGCAGGTTGGTTCTGTCCGCAATATCCGAGACAATCTTGTTTATATCAAGCAGGGCATGAGCATCATTTGCAGAAACCTCAACAGCTGAATTTGTCTCCTTCATTGCAGTTTTTCCCTCTTCTGCAATATTCAGAAGTGCATTGGTAGTATCTCTCTTGGCAGAAGTAATTTTGGCAACATTATCCAGCGAAGCTGACATCTGATTTACTGCAGCAGTGGATTCTTGAACAACAGTATTCTGCTCTTCTACCTGCAGATCAAAGTTTTCCACCTCGTTTGTTGTATTATCAACATAGGAAAGAGCTTCTTTCATATTGACAGAAAGGTTTTCCGCGTTTGTTGTAAAATGTTTCAGATGCTCCTTTATGGAGGAGCTTCCTTCAAGTATGTGTATAAAGTTATCTTCTACCGATTGGTTGGACGTTGCAGATAACTCGGCTGTTTTTACAACGTTCTGGATTCTCTTTATGGTTTCTTCACTTTCATGTTGGGTTTTTTCCATGAACTCCATTGATCGACGGACATTTTTTGCAATATGAATTGAGAATAGAGTAAGCAGGGTATACAGTACTCCTGCAACAATCAGCCGTTCAGGTATACGGTTTATATCATCAGATTTTAGGATGGGGACTAGTTTGGTAAAAAAAGCTGCAGGAATCACTACTGCTCCAATTGCAGCGGATACAATGGTAAACCATTCCGAATCGCTTACTACCAGTGAGAGTATAATCGGGAGGCTCATGTACAGTGTCAGCTGATAAATTTGATAAACAGAGACGGGGCTGATGATGAATGATAATCCTATAAGTGCGAGCTGTGAAAAAGCAAGGGGCATGACACTTGCGAATCTGTAGAAACCTTTAAAAAGCGCAATCATGGAAGCAACCATGGCTAACAAGATCGTAAACTCAACAATGACTGTTACCATGTCGCCGTCAATAATTTTTTGTACAATTATAATAGGTGTTGTACTCAAAATAACTGTTATGACAAAAAATACCCCTGATACCTTATTTTTGATAACAATTCCGGAATCTTTATAGATTTCCTGTAGTTTTTTATTTATATACATAATGTAAGTGTAATATCTATTTGCATATATAGCAATATCTCTCAAGTGCCTACCCTGAATTAGCTATGAAAGGAATAGAAAGTTCTTGACTTTTGCACATAAGTGCATTATATTGATCTTGAAATTATAAGGATGGATTATGCCGAGGCCTAAAAAAGAACGGCTGGTCAGAAGGCCGCCGCTGTATACAGAGTTTAAACCCGCAGGGGTTATGCGAAATTCCCTGAAGCAGGTTGTTTTGGAACTTGATGAGCTGGAAGCGATACGGCTTGCAGATTATCTGGGGATGGATCACTCTGAGGCAGCGGAAGAGATGGAGATCTCCCGTTCAACGTTTACACGGCTGGTAGAAAAGGCACGGAAGAAGATTGCCGTGTTTCTTGTTGAAGGATTGAACCTCTCCATAGAGGGAGGGAATATCCACTTCAGGGGTAATGTGATCCAGTGTCTAGATTGTGGGCATATGTTCAATACCGGGTTTGATGTAAATATCACAAAGTGTCCGGCCTGCGGTTCTGAACGTTTGGTTGATCTTGCCGGAGGTTTTGGACATGGAGCATGCTGCCGGGGGCATAATCATCGAGGCAGGAGGTAAAAAATGCCAAGAGGAGACAGAACTGGACCTAATGGAATGGGCCCGCGGACAGGAAGAGGCGCCGGGTTTTGCAACGGTTATAACAGACCGGGATATATGAACGGCGGTGCCGGAACAGGATTTGGTTACGGTAGAGGTATGGGACGCGGCTATGGCCGCGGCATGGGGTACGGATACGCGCCTGTTGGCGGTTATACTGCACCCTATGGAGTATCCTATACTCCCTACAGTAAGGAAACAGAGAAAGGCTACCTGGAAAATGAGATCAGTATTTTAAAAGAACAGCTTAAGGCTTCAGAAGCACGGCTTGCTGATCTTGGAGACGAAGAGTAGACTCTACACGGGGCGGAAGAGTTTCCGCCCGTGTTATAATAGGAGGTACATATGCCTGGAAACGGTATGGGTAATGGAACAGGAAGAGGCCAGGGGCTTGGCAGAAGCGGCAGCGGCCGCGGTAGAAACGGCGGCGGCGGGTTCGGTTCCGGCGGGTACTGTGTGTGTGCTCACTGCGGAGCAAAAGTGCCGCATGCCAGAGGGACAAAATGCACAGATCTGCGGTGCCCTGAGTGCGGGAAGCCTATGGTTCGGGAAGAATTGCTGAACAAGAAAAAATAAAGGAAGCACCATGAAGATAGCAATTGCCAGCGGGAAAGGCGGAACGGGGAAAACAACCCTCTCTACCAATCTCGCTGCTTTTTTAGCGGAGAAAGAACATGTTGTTCTTACCGATCTGGATGTGGAAGAGCCGAACTCCGGACTCTTTATTAAAGGGACCCTGAAACATTCTGAATCAAAATACAAGATGATACCTGAATGGGACTCCGCTTACTGTAATCTCTGCGGGATATGTCAGGAGGTATGCAATTTTAACGCTGTTTTAAAAATGGGGAAAAACATTATGGTTTTTCCCGAATTATGCCATGGCTGTTATGCATGTTCTGAGCTCTGTCCAAAAAATTCTCTTCCCATGAAAGAAAAGCCTATGGGGGAATTAAAACATTTTGAAGCTGCCGGTCTTTCTTTTATTGAGAGCAAGCTTCTTATAGGAGAGGAACAGGCTGTTCCTTTGATAAAGCAGACGATAGATTATGTGGATGAAAATTTTCCGGAAGAAATCATAAAAATATACGACTCTCCTCCGGGAACATCTTGTCCTGTTATTGAAGCAACAAAACATGCTGATATTGTTATTCTTATCACTGAACCGACTCCTTTCGGGTTTCACGATCTTACATTGGCCGTTGAAACGATCAGGGAGCTGAAAAAAGAATTTGTTGTTGTTGTAAACAGGTATGGAATCGGAGATGACAGTGTGGAAAAATATTGTAAAGCGGAAGGGATTACCATTATCGGAAAAATACCAAATGACCGGAAAGTAGCGGAAGTTTATGCAAAAGGTGATCTTCTTTATCCGGCTCTGCCGTCTGTAAAAAAAGTTATAGAAAAAATCGCGCTTTTTATTCAGGGAGAACGGGGAGACTCAGGACGATGAAAGAGATTGTTGTTATTTCAGGGAAAGGCGGAACAGGAAAAACATCCATAACAGCTTCTTTTGCCGTTTTGGGAGGGGCAAATCTTCTTGTAGCGGACTGTGATGTCGATGCTGCTGATATGCACCTGCTTCTGGAACCGGATTTTGCCGGAGATGAAGATTTTTACAGCGGAGAGGTTGCCGAAATTGATCAGGAAACATGTATTCAGTGCGGGAAGTGTGCCGAAGTATGCAGGTTTGATGCAATCCCTGTTGTAGATGGCAAGTATACTGTTGATCCTCTATCCTGTGAGGGATGCGGATACTGTGCAAGAATATGTCCGGTAAAGGCGATTACAAACTCGGTTCAGAGAGTAGGTAATCTGTATACCTCATCAATCCGTACCGGGACAAAAATGATTCACGCAAAATTGGGAATTGGAAACGAAAATTCCGGTAAGCTGGTTGCAAAGGTAAAAAATGACGCGAAAGCTCTCGCTGAAAAAGAACAGAAGAATTATATTCTTGTTGACGGTTCTCCGGGAGTTGGGTGCCCTGTTGTTTCTTCTCTTTCCGGTGCAACATTTGTTGTTCTTGTAACGGAACCGACTGTTTCCGGTGTTCATGATTTAATAAGGGTTTATGAACTGGTAAAAAAGTTTAAAATAAACGCCGGCTGCATTATAAATAAGGCGGATATCAATCCGGAAAGAAACAGGGAAATAAAAGACTTTATAAGGAAGGAATCTATTACACTTCTTGCGGAGATTCCATATAATGAAAATTTCACAAAAGCGATGACCATGGGAAAGACAATTGTAGAGTTTGATAGTATATTGAAGAAAATAATTGTGGATTCCTGGGAAAAAATAAAACAAAAAGCTTAAACAAGCGGAGGGAACATGAAAATTATATTTACAGCAAAAGGGACGGAGTGGGATTCCCCTATGGATCCGAGATTCGGCCGTACGGAATATTTTTTCATCTATGATGAGGATTCCAAAAAAATTGAAACGTACGACAATCGAGCTATTGAAAATGAAGCGCATGGAGCAGGGCCGAAAACATCTCAAAAACTCGCTGAATATGGAGCGGATATTTTAATTACCGGTAACGGACCTGGAGGAAATGCAGCAGCAGTTTTACAGCAGGTGGGAATAAAAGTTATTACCGGTGCGGGTGATATGACCGTTAAAGAGGCGTATGAAGCTTTTAAAAATGGAACATTGAGCTG
This sequence comes from Spirochaetaceae bacterium, assembly GCA_015493635.1. GTDB lineage: Bacteria > Spirochaetota > Spirochaetia > B11-G9 > B11-G9 > S145-15. Next base: position 26,530 of record WGCU01000026.1, read on the forward strand.
ATATGAAGTCCCTTATAATTGCTGCAGCGACCGATGATGGAGAAAACTTTATTAGTAGGCATTTTGGAGACGCGGGATATTATAATCTTTACCGGCTTACTCCGGAGAAAGCTGAATTTATAAAAAAGATCACCAATGTATCAGAGAAAGAACGGATGCATGCGGATCCTGGTAAAGCACAGGGTATCACCGAAATACTGAGAAAAGAAAAGGTTCAGGTTGCTGCTTCAAAAGTGTTTGGGCCTAATATTAAACGGATAAAGAAAAAGTTTGTTTGTGTTCTTACAAATGCAAATTCTATTAACGAAATACTCATCATTCTGCAAAAACAGTTCTCCCGGCTCACTCAGGAATGGGAAGCAGGAGAGGTAAGAGAAGTCATCAGACTGCAGTGAGGATGTATGAAACAGACTGAATGTAAATGGTTTCCTGTCTGTCCCATGAAGTATTTCTTTGAGAGAGGGATGGTTGCTGAAAAGTACATCCTCGCTTACTGCAAAGGAGATAACAAATCCTGTGTACGTTATCAGAAAGAGGAAGCGGGGATATATCATCCGGATAATATGCTACCGGACGGAACAATTGATAAAAGTTTAGTTTAATAATTTCTTCGTATGCAGTAAGAATATGATTGACGGATATTACCATTATATATATGATTAAATAATGGATTTTAATGGGGATGCACACGCAGGGAAATGGCACCGGCAGGTATCTCTTCTTGCTAAAGTCATTAAAGGTGGGCATGTGAGCAGGGAAAGCATCTGCTATTATGAAGATGGTTCATCGTAAGAGATTTCTATCCGCTTTTTATAAGAATAATTGCAATAAGAGATAAGGAGACTGCAGCTATTCTTAAAAGTGTTAATTTTTCTTTATAGATGATGGCTGAAAGAAAAATAGGAATGAGAATTGAAAGGGCAAAAATGGGCTGAACAAGTGCCATACTGCCTGCGGCGAATGCTTTCAGGACAAAAATATATCCAAAAAAATTAAGAACTCCTATGGATCCCCCAATAATAAAGATTTTTGGAGTTTTGAAAGTCTTTTTGCGCTGTTCCGGAGGTATCCGTGTTTTGTAAAGGAGGAATGAGATACCGGTAACTATTGAGTAAGAGATAAAAATATAGATAATTTTATCCGTTTTTGTCGATGCCAATTTACCTGCTGTCATGGAGAAAGATGTGCAAACCGCAGCAAGAAGGGCAAATCCGATGCCTGCCAAGGGTGTTTTGTTTATACCCTTTACGTGCTCCATGGACAGAAGGATCAGCACAAAAACCGAAAGTGCTGCTCCTGCCCATTGTTCCGGAGCCGGGGTTTCACGGAAGAATACCACTCCGATAATAATAACAATAACGACATTTGATTTATTTACCGGGAATACAACAGCCGCAGGTGCACGTTTTAAGGCGTTGAATTTTGAAAGAGCTCCAAGGGCAAAAAATGTGCCGTTAAACAGTGCAAAGGGCAGGGCAGAGACAAAGAGTGATAGATTGTGGTGATCCAGAATAAGCACGGTGAGAGAGCAGAGAACAACGGAAAATGCAGATATAAGGACTACTCCCTGGGTAACAAGTTTATATTCCGCGGCAATTTTATATAGAAAATTAAGCGATCCGTAAAAAAGTGTTGCGGTGATGCTGTATATAAACCATAACGGCACTGCTGTGTTTCTCCTGCCGATTATAGAGTTTCAGAAAAATTACCAAGCTGCTGGTATTTCTTGTACATCTGATAGTAAAGAGCGGCCCGTTCGGAGTCTGGTTTGTATTCTGCCGAGGTGCCGGGAGCCATAGCCTGCTGTGCAGCTTGTATGTTTTTATGCAGACCTGCGATTACAGAAGCAAACATTGCGGCGCCTATGGCAACCGGTTGTTTTGAATTAACAATACGGATGGGTTTATTCAGTACATCTGCCATAATCTGCATAACAAAGGGAGATTTTTCAGCAACCCCCCCGACAGCAAGAATGGTATCAATACTGATTTTTTCTTTAGTGAATCTGTCCATAATTGCTTTTGATCCGAATGCGGTCGACTCAACAAGAGCTCTGTATATTTTCGGTGCGGAAGTACCTAATGTAAGCCCTGTCAGCATCGCTTTTACATGGGGATTGCTGTCAGGTGTTCTCCTTCCATTAAACCAGTCGAGAGCAATGATACTACTATCAGGAGGGATCAGCGCTGCTTCTTTCTCAAGCTGTTGAAGAATTCCGCCTGGTGTTTTTGAATTTCCCTTTTCCATCCCCCAGGACAGTATACCTGCATACCAGGCATAAACATCTCCAAAAGCTGACTGTCCTGCTTCGTATCCGGTGTATCCGGGAATAATGGACCCGTCAACCTGTCCGCTGATACCTTGAATAATTTTATCAGGATCAGCCCCCTTTTCTGATATAATCATGTCACATGTTGAGGTCCCCATCACTTTTACCATGGTTCCCGGAGTAATACCGCCACCAACGGCACCAATGTGAGCGTCAAGAGCTCCTGAACCTACCATCGCTTCACGGTTTATCCCAAGCCGCTTTGCCCAGTGAGCGGATATTTTCCCTGCAGCTACATCAGCCGGTACAGTATTTGTGTAAAGTCTTTCTCTGAGACCCGAGAGCAGGGGATCAAGAGATACAAGAAACTCCTCTGAAGGAAGGCCTCCCCAGCTTTCATGCCACATAGCTTTGTGCCCGGCAGTACAGCGTGACCGCACCATGGAGGAAAGTTCCCCCTCTGTCAGAAGGTATGGTATCCAGTCACTGTGTTCCACCCATGACCATGCCGCAGCTCTGACTTTGCTGTTGTGTCTGAGTGTGTGGAGGATTTTAGCCCAGAACCATTCGGGAGAATAGATCCCGCCGGAATATCTAGTATAATCAATGCCGCCCCATGTTTTGGCATGGGTGTTAATGGCTTCAGCTTCTTCAATGGCGGTATGATCTTTCCATAGAATGAACATTGCATCCGGATCATTCTTGAATGGCTCTTTTAATGCCAGCGGAATCCCTTCACGGTTTACCGCACAGGGAGTCGAGCCTGTTGTATCAACTGATATTCCCAGGATATTTTCGCCGGTTCCCGGTCCAGCTTCATTCAGTGCTTCCCGGACTGTTATTTCCAGCCCTTCCATATAGTCCAATGGATGCTGCCGGAAACGGTTCTGTTCAGGATTACAAAAAAGACCTTCTTTCCATCGGGTATAGGGACAAACTGCCTGTCCCCGTATTTCCCCGGTTACTGCATTAACAATGACACTTCTGACACTGTCAGTTCCGAAATCAATACCCATTACCAGTTTATCAATCATACACAACCTCCGATACTTTGAGTATAACATTAAAAAAACTTTAGACAAAGTAAATGATAAAAGGTATAGTGGTTCTTATGGATGACATATGTGAAAGAATAAGTTCTATCGGTGTTTTGCCTGTAGTAAAAATAGAGAATGCGGGAGATTCTGAGAATTTGGCAGCTTCTCTTCTTGCGGGGGATCTTCCTGCCGTTGAAATTACCTTCAGAACAGATGCCGCGGAAGAGTCAATGAGACGGATTAGAAAAAAATTTCCGGCTATGCTGCTGGGCGCAGGTACTGTTCTGACCATTGACCAGATCAAGAGAGCCGTCGGGGCGGGAGCTGACTTCATGGTAGCTCCGGGGTTTAATCCGAAAATTGCAGCGTACTGTACAGCTCACGATATTCCGTTCTTTCCCGGAATAAATGCTCCCAGTCAGATAGAAGCAGCACTGGAATACGGGTTGGATGTGCTGAAATTTTTCCCTGCTGAAGTTATGGGCGGGATAAAGATGGTAAAAAGTCTTGCTGCTCCCTACGGTCAGGTTAAATTTATTCCTACCGGCGGCATCAATGTCAGTAATCTCAATGACTATCTGTCCTTGTCTGTTGTCCTTGCATGCGGAGGGAGCTGGGTTGCTCCGGCTCATATGATACGTGAGGGGAGATTTGATGATATAGCAAAACTTGCCCACGAAGCTGTTTCAACAGTTTTAGGATTTACACTGTCCGGAGTACAGCTGGCAACTCCTACCGGAAATGACAGAGAATCCGTTCTTGATTTTTTTGCTTCGGCTTTCCTGCTGAACAAAACGGAAAATGAAACAACAGTTACTGCCGGCGGAATAATTGAGGTTGATAAAATGATGACCGGAAATGGTTCTGGTAACCGGCTGATATTTTCAACACACAGCCTTGTAAGAGCCATGGCATTTTTTAAGAGAAAAAAGATAGCCTTTGAAGCGAAATCCAATCCGGATGAGCTTATTCTTCTTAAACAAAAGGGCGGATTTGAAGTAAAAGTTGTCGAGGGGGCAAAATAGTGGAAAAGAAGAAAAGGGTACCTGGACTGAAACAGGCCCAGATTATTATTTATGTGGTTATTATTTTCATGTTTACTACGCTTGGGCTGCTCTTTTTTCATAATCTTTCAAATATGCGTATGGAAATAGAGAAAAGCAACGCTGCTTCCATATCTTTTTCTGCTGACTTGCTGAATCTTAAAAGCGGTTTTGGGTACGGGGGATTTATACATAATTTCAAGAACTATGTATTGCGTGGTAAGTTAAAGTACTACGAACGTGTGGTAAAGAATTATAAAGAGATTACCGCTTGTCTCGGCCATCTGGATAATTCATCTTTTTTATCGGCTGACGACCATAAACAGCTATCCATTATCCGCGATACTCTGGATAAATACAAGGCTGCTGCGGACATGATTAAACCGCTTGTTGAATCAGGAAAATCAATTGCATATATTGACAGTGTTGTTAAAATTGATGACACCCCTGCGGTAACCGCTTTTAAGGACCTTGATGCAAGCTATCGGAATTTTATTGATGGAGGGTCAATAGCCATCAGGAAAAAAATACAGGAAACACTCTTTGTTTTTGCCGCGCTTGTTACTGTTGCTTCCATAATCTTTATTCTTATTCTAATTTTTATCTTCCGGCGTCTTATCCGGCAGATCAACAATATCGGTGAAATTACCGAAATAATGGTGGAGGGAGATTTATCGAAAGAAATAACGGTTATTCCCAATGATGCCGTGGGAGATATGGCAGAGAATTTTAATAAAGCGATTCAATCACTTAAAACAATTATACGGGGTGTTAAAGAAACAGTTGTAGATGGCGAGGGAATGAATATAACACTTCATAAAATGCTGACTCAGGCGGAGGAGTCTGTTGGAGAAATTTCACGTATGATGGAAACAAGTCTTGAACATATTGTACAGCAGAACAATCAGATAGGAGAGGCCTCCACCGCCCTGGAAGAAATTTCTGCAAATACATCGAGCCTTGCAAAACAGATTACCATGCAGGCAGACAGTGTCAGTCAGACATCCGCAGCAGTTGAGCAGATAGCAGCTTCGATTCAGAATGTAGCGAGAGTTGCGGAGTCAAGGATGACGTTAACGGGAGAACTTATTGAAATAACACGTACGGGCAATGAGAAAATGGATACAACGAACAATGTCGTTCAGGATGCTGTTACAAGTATCAGTGCCATGCAGGAGATGATTGAAGTTATCAATGGTATTACTTCACAGACAAATCTTCTTTCCATGAATGCGGCTATTGAAGCCGCTCATGCAGGGGATGCAGGAAAGGGTTTTGCGGTTGTAGCGGATGAGATACGGAAACTTGCTGAATCAACAGCTGATAATGCCCAGGAAATTTCGGATACTCTTAACACACTTATTGAAAAAATACACCATGCCGCCTCTTCGACGAATGAGAGCAGAGAGATTTTTTACGAAATAGAAAAGGGTGTTGACAAGTTTGTCTCTGCTTTTACAGAAATTTCCGAGAGTACGAAGGAACTGTCAAAAGGGAGCAGTGATATCCAGGATTCTACAACAGTTCTTCTTGATATAACGGCAAATATTAAAACAGGTTCCCATGAAATAACCCTTGGAGCCAATGATATAAATATTGCAATTCTGCGTATTAATGAAATGGCTGAGGTGAGTGAGAAAAACATGCGGGATGTTACCAATCGTCTGTCCGACATTCATTCAGCGGTTCGTGAGATTTCTGCCATAGGAGAAAAGAACAGCTTGAATATGAACTTGCTTACAGAAAAGGTTTCTTACTTTACCCTTGATGATTCCAGTGAGGAATTGGGTGTAACTTTGGCAGAAGAGGAGCCGGTTTAGTCAAGCATTCCCGGTATGTATTTTTATAGACATCCGTACGTTGTTTTTACATACAGACGCTTTCCCCAGAATGTTTCTACCGCATCAATGTGTGACCCTTCAAGAAATTTCAGGATTGAGGCTCTTATATAAAAAGTGCACGTGTTTACTGTTTCTGCAGTATCATCGTCCAGAGGCAGTTCCATTCCCACTTTAAGGGCCGGCCCTCCGCATCCGACACCGGAAGAGAAGATTGTTATTCTTTTACTTGTCCCTTCCGTTTTTTTTTCAAGTTCTTTAACCATTTTTGCAGCTTCATCTGTTACGGTAAACATTACCTTTTCCTCCTGATCCCTATAGGGGGTTCCTGAATTACGCTGGAGTAGATTCCGTTGTGCTCTTGGAAGGAGAAGCTGGAAGGAGGAGTTTTACCGTTGTTCCCTGCTTTTCCCTTGAATCCACTGAAATATGCGCATGGTAGTTTTTTAGAATAAAATAAGCTGTTGACAACCCAATCCCGATTTTCTCTTCTTCAGTTGTAAAAAACGGGTCAAATATGTTGTGGAGAAATTCCGGTTTGATACCTTTCCCGTTATCTGATATTGTAATGTGCACATACTTTTTCTCCTTTCTTGAGTTCCTGCACAAAACCGAAATGTGTCCCTCTCCCTGAAGAGTCTGAACTGCATTTTTAATGATGTTTTCAATAACACAGATAAGTTGTTTTTTATTAAAGGTTATTAACCAGAGGTTGGTATCCGATATAAAATCCAGTTTGATCCGGGTGCCCTGTACAATTTTTAATGCCGTTTCTTTTATCACCGCTGCGGCATCCAGAATTACTGCTGCAGGTCTTTCTCCTCTGGAAAAAGTAAGTAATTTTTGAGACAGATCCTGTGTTTTATTCAGAATCCCTTCTGCGTTTTCAAGGAAGGGATAGCCTTTAGCAGCAGGAGAAGTATAGAGTTTTGCGAGACTGACATTCCCCAAAATACCAGTTAACAAATTGTTGAAATTATGAGCTATTTCGCCGGCTATAAAACTGAGAGATTCAACTTTCTTCAACCGGTTGTTTTCGGTAATGTCATGAAAAACAAAGACAATACCTTCAAAACCCTCTTGTTTGTTTCTGATGGGAGCCGTGCTTCCCTCAATTTCGTATTCAGTATTGTCTGATGAAACTAAAACAGCTTGATGGAGCTGATGAGCAGATAATTCTAAAGTTGCTATTTGCTTGATCCCGGTTTTTATGGGAACTCTTGTCCTGGTGATAAGTTTTACAATACTGCTGAAATTCCTGCCCATTGCTTTTTGTTCCGGTATACCGGTATATAATGCTGCTGTATGGTTAACGAATGTAATAATACCGTTTTTATCTGTGGTTATAACTCCATCCTCAATACTGCGCAGGATTGCTTGCAGCCATGCTTCATTTTTTCGTATTTTTATTTCGTCTCTGTGCCTTTGTAGAGCAATGTCAATAGATATCTGTAATTCTTTTTTTTTGAATGGTTTTAGGATATATCCATAGGGAGATTCATTCATAGCCCGTTCCAGAGTTTTTTGATCGGAATGAGCAGTAAGAAAAAGGATCGGAATATCCCGTACTTTTCTGATAGCGGCAGCAGTTTCAATTCCATCCAGCTTCCCCTTAATGATAATATCCATTAAAATGAGATCAGGATGCAATTCTCCCGCAACGGTAACCGCTTGCTCCCCTGTGGCACATATATCCGTAATATGGTACCCCAGTGTCTGAAGCCGGTCCTTTAGTTCCATAGCTACAATACTTTCATCTTCAACAATTAAAATTGTATTCAACATACCAGCCTTTTCATATTCTCAGATTTTAAAAACTATCTCAAATCTTGCACCGGAGTCTGTATGTACTGTAAGGGTACCGTCTACTTGATCAACAAGAGATCTCACGAGGGTGAGACCCAGGGTTTCCACATCTTCAAGGTTGGAAGAAGTGTCCAATCCTTTCCCGTTATCCGCAATGAGTATAACCGCACTTACTGGATCAAGTCTTTTAATCTCTATGGTAATAGTCCCCTCTTTTGTTTCATCAAATGCGTATTTTATTGAATTTGATACAAGTTCATTTATAATAAGCCCCAACGGTATAGCCTTTTCAATAGTAAGGGGAACATTTTCTATTTTTAAGTTCAGTTTTATGGGATAATCACTGGTATTATACGCGGATAAAAGTTCGGAAGTTAAGGACTCTATATAATTTTTCAAGTTAATTTGAGCAAGATTATCAGATTGATACAGGTTTTCATGAACCATTGCCATAGAAAGAATCCGATTCCGGCTGTCAAGGAAATAAGATTCAGTCTCCTTATCCTGTATTTTTTGTGATTGAAGATAAAGCAGACTGGAAATAATTTGCAAGTTGTTTTTTACCCTATGATGAACTTCTTTAATAAGGACTTCTTTTTCCCGTATCTGTTTATCCAGGTTCTTGTTGATTTCTATCAGGTCAGCTGTCCTTTCTTTTATCTGGGACTCGAGATTCCTGTTTGAATTTTGTAGTTTCCTTTTTAATTGTTCAAGATCTTTAACATGGGTACCAAGCAGAATATTTTTGTATTCTACGATGGTCTGTGTCTTTTCTCTTGTTCTTTCAAAGGAATACGCAAGAATTGTTACAACACTGTATGCAGCGAGAAAGCGGATTCTGTATCCCCATGATTTTTCAAAAGAAAGATGTAACTCACCGCTGAAAATATAGAGCAGTATTGTAATGGAAATAAGGACCATTGCTGCAATAAATCCCTTTCTACTTCCCATTAAAAATGAGGTTATAAGAGGGAATACAAAATACCAGAGATACCCCGCTCCTCCCTCCCATTTTAAAACCATCAGCAGTAAAAACAGACTTCCAGCGGCAAAAATACTTAGATTTATGATTAATTTGAAATTCTTTCCCTTGCGCAGGTACAGAATCCCGGCAAAGAGAATAGATGCGACAGACATATCAGCAAGGCCGACTGCCATGTTGCCCAGACGGAGTGCATCAGTACCAAGGGGTACAAGCGCTGATATACTGATGGTACCTATTGCATTTAGCATGTTAACTTTTCTTATTAATTCGACATTATGAGTATCAGTTAGACCGCTGGTAAAATAATTACGAAGGAGATTGTGGCTTTTATCAAGGATTTTTCTTGTGAATTCTTTTATAGTATCCATAACATCATGATGTATTATATGTTAGAATATCACATATAACAATCTTTTTATAATTCATGATCTTCAAGAAAGCTGTAATATTCATTTCCGGTGAATATGATGTGATCCAGCAGTGGTACTCCAAGAATTTCACCGGCTTTTTTAATTCTGGATGTGATGGATGAATCTTCTGTTGAAGGGGCAAGATTCCCTGAAGGGTGATTGTGGGCAATGATTATTGCAGCTGCTCTGTCTTTTAAAGGGTCCGAAAAAATCTCCCGCGGATGAACGAGGGTTCTGTTAACGAGTCCTATTGATACAACCCGGATGTATTTAACTTCGTGTGCGCCGTTAAGAGAAAGGCAGATAAAATGTTCCTGTTCTCTATCTCCGTAATGACGGATCAGGGGAAGAATATCTTTTGGAGATGTTATTTTATTCCGTTTTGGGCAGAGTACCCTCCGTGTCAGCTCAAAAGAGGCCGCTATAAGGGCTGTTTTTGCAATCCCCAGACCTGATATGGTTAGAAGTTTTTCCGGTATCATACCATAGATATCAAGATCAATAATATTCAGCAGCTCTTCTGCCAGAGAGAAAACATTCTTTCCTTTTATTCCTGTGCCGAGCATAATGGAAAGGAGTTCTTTATCAGAAAGGGTCTGTGCTCCGTATTTTATGAGCTTTTCTCTCGGCATTTTTGATGCAATTGTTTGTTTCTTGTCATGCTTCATACCCTTTATGACAATGGAAATGTACCTGGTGCTTGAAATAAATAAACGCTGCAACCGCATCAATAGCAGTAAGCAGCGTTTAAAACAATAAATAATAGGTTATAACAGAACTTATTGTTAGATATCCCGTTCCTGAACAGTTTTTCTTTTTTCTTTCTTGGCTTTTTCTATTGCTTCATCGCAAATTTCTCTAATTTTGTCTGATAGTGCATCAATTACTTTTGCAGAGCATTTGAGATCTCCAGCTTCTTTAATATAATTCTTTACTTTTGAAGCTACAACGAGGGTTTCTTTTTCTGCCATATACAAACTCCTAATTAAACATTTTTTACTGCGAGAAGTACAAAAATACATTCTAAACGCAGTTGCCCTCATTCTATCAGGTTTTTTACAGGAATCAATCCATTATGGACTATTTTTTATCTTTTTATTGTGATATTGAAGAAAATCATCTTTCAGTTTGTCTTATTAAGGAAAAGAGATGTCTTATGTCTATAATTGTTGTACTGTTAATTATCCTCTCAGCTCTCTTTCATGTGTCATGGAATACCCTTGGAAAGAGTAGAACCCCGTCTATTGCCTTTTTTACAGGCACTGCTCTCTTTGCCTCTATTATTTTTATACCTGTCTTTGTGTATATTATGCCTCCTCCTGTACTTCCTCTGAAAGCCTGGTTCTTTTTTATCCCTGCAGGAATTTTCCAGTCAATTTATTATTTTGGATTGAGTGGTGGATACAAAAATGGTGATATGTCCTATGTTTATCCGCTTGCTAGGGCTCTCCCTGTGCTTTTTATTCCTGTTATTAGTATTATGCTCCATGTGGGGTCAGGTATAGCTATTTCTGCCTTTATAGGTATGTTTCTCGTGTTTTCCGGTTGTTTACTCCTGCCGTTGGATAGAAAAGGGCAGTTTCATCTAAAGAATTATTTTACAAAGGCAACTTCGTTTTCATTTCTTGCCGCCCTGGGTACAACTGGCTATACTTTTGTGGACAGTGAGGGGATGAAATATCTTTCCGGGGTCTTCAATGGCCGGGGTTATCATCACCTGTATCTTGCTCCGGTGGTGTATATTGCGTACGAAATGTTGATATCGTTCTGTGCAAGCTTTTTGTACGTTCTCCTGAACAAAAATGAGAGAAAGAATTTTGTAATGATTCTTCAAAAATCCAAATTTACAACATCTCTGGCTGGATTATTTATCCTTGTTGCCTATGGAATCATTCTTATGGTTTATCCCCTTGTTACCAATGTAAGTTTTGTTACAGCTTTCAGGCAGATCAGCATACCAGTCGGGGCTTTGACTGGTATATTTATTCTCAAGGAAAAGATGAATATTGGTAAAATTGCAGGATCGTTCATCATCTTTTTGGGCCTTGTGCTTGTGTATATGTAACAAAAAAAGACCGAAACCACAAGAAGTGATTTCGATCTTTTTAATAGCAGGGGAAGGACTCGAACCTCCGACCTCCGGGTTATGAGCCCGACGAGCTGCCAACTGCTCTACCCTGCGACGATGGGTAGAAGATATAGAAAAAAAACTCTTTAGTCAAGTACACCGGGTTAACTTTGTAAAATCAGCTTCTGCCGAAATACCGGTCGTCTTTCAAGGCCTTTTTATAGAGCTTCATGACAATAATACCGGCAATAATAAGCAGCGGAACTACCACCAGTGAAAGTGTTCCCCCGTAAAACAGGAAAAAATCATAAAGACCGTGTATTGCCACGGCACTGATAAAGCCAATTTCAAGGTATCCTTTCCCCTCAAATTTGGATTTTCCGATAAAATAGCCCATAATACCTGAAGCGGAAGCATGGAGGGGAACAGCGGAAAGTCCCCTGATAAGGAGGACCGTTATCGAGCCGAAGCTGTAAAACAGATTTTCGAAGAACGCAAATCCCAAACTGACGGTTATTGTATAGAGTATTCCGTCAGTAACTTCATCAAATTCGGTTTTGTTAAAAATAAAAAGCTTGATAACGGTTAATTTTATTCCTTCTTCAACAACTGCGGCAATGATAAAGGCCTTATACAAAGCCGAAGCAAGATGTGAGTTCCCGATAAGAAAGGGAGAGATAAATATTTCTATGAGGGCCGCAGGGAGAACAGATATAAAACCTAAAAGGAAGGTCTTAAGAATAAGCGATGGCGGTTCCTTTTTCTGATTATCCTTACGGTAAAAAAAAACGACAAGCAGCAGGGAAGGAATAAACGCAAGGAGTATGTTTATAACAAGCAGATACATTTACCGGGAAGCCTTCTTTTCCTGTTCCTTTTTCATAAAATAGGCATGATCTTCACGTACATCTTTAATAATATCTTTCAGTTTCCATTCCAGATTGGTAGGAGTTGAAACGGAAAAAGCAATTTCGGATGGATCTTCAACCGATGCTTTTACTGCTTTCATAATTTCAAAAACTTTTTCACGCTCAAATCCATGGATAACAATTACTTTCCCGTCAGCGTCTTCTGCCATGAGGTACCTCGATTACAAACTATTTGACCCTTAACAAAGTCATGAGTATCTTTAGTATAAATCAATTAAAAAAAATAAACAATTGAGGTGCTTACAATGAGATATGATAAAATGACAGTGAAAGTGCAGGATGCCCTGCAGGATGCAAGTTCCATTGCGCATAAGTACAGTCATAACAGCATTGATGTGGAGCATATGCTGTCCGCGTTGCTCAATCAGCAGGATGGAGTTGTTTCTCCGCTTCTTGACCGGCTGGGTGTTAATAAAGACAAGGTGAATACGGTACTTAATGGGCTGCTGGAAGCGAAACCCCGTGTTTATGGTGATGCAGTGCAGGCGGGGCTTTCTCCCCAGCTTAATAATCTTCTTCATGATGCGGAGGCAGAAGCCCAGAAACTGAAAGATGAGTATTTAAGCGCGGAACATATTTTTCTTGCGGCTCTGTCTAAAGACAATGAGCTTTCCAGAGCCCTCAGGAATGAGGGAATAACACGAGATGGAGTTCTTAAAGCTCTTCAGTCCATACGCGGGAACCAGCGGGTAACCGATCAGAATCCGGAGGAACGGTACCAGGTTCTTGACAAGTACTGCAAAGATCTTACAGCCCTGGCCAGAAGAGATAAGCTGGACCCTGTTATAGGAAGGGATGAGGAAATACGGCGGGTTATGCAGGTATTATCCCGGAGAACAAAGAATAATCCAGTTCTTATCGGTGAACCGGGCGTTGGGAAAACAGCAATAGCCGAAGGGCTGGCCCGAAGGATTATTTCCGGGGATGTCCCTGACTCTCTGAAAGACAAACGGCTTCTGTCGCTTGATCTCGGTGCTCTTATTGCGGGAGCCAAGTTCAGGGGGGAGTTTGAAGACCGTCTTAAAGCTGTTATCCATGAAATAACAGAATCTGACGGTGAAATAATACTCTTTATTGACGAGCTGCATACGCTTATAGGCGCTGGTGCTGCTGAAGGGTCTACCGATGCTTCCAATCTTCTGAAACCGGCCCTCGCACGGGGAGAACTGCGTGCTATAGGAGCTACAACCCTTGATGAATACCGAAAACACATAGAAAAAGATGCCGCCCTGGAGCGGCGCTTTCAGCCTGTGTATACAAAAGAGCCCTCTGTTGAAGATACCATCGCCATCCTGAGAGGGATTAAAGACCGTTATGAAGTGCATCATGGTGTACGTATTAAGGATGACGCATTGATAGCTGCCGCAACACTATCTGACCGCTATATAACATCCCGTTTTCTGCCGGACAAAGCCATAGACCTTGTGGATGAAGCGGCAAGTCAGCTGAAGATGGAAATTGAGAGTCAGCCTGTTGAACTTGATAAGATTGAACGGCGGATACTGCAGCTGGATATTGAACGCCACGCTCTTTCCAAGGAGAAAGACGAAGCATCCATTGAACGGCTTCACAAAATTGAGCAGGAACTTGCCAATCTTAAAACAAGCCGGGATACCATGAAGCTTCAGTGGAAAAATGAGAAAACCATCATTGACGAGATCAGAAAACTTAATTCAGAACTTGAGCAGATGAAAACCCTGGAGGTTAAATATGAACGTGAGGGGAATTTAACAAAAGCTGCGGAAATCAAACATGGAAGTGTACCCCAGATACATGCAAAGATAGATGAACTCTCAAAACAGCTTGAAAAGATCCAGACCGACTCCCAGCTGCTGCGGGAAGAGGTTTCCGAAGAGGATATTGCACGTATTGTTTCCACATGGACAGGAATCCCTGTTTCCAAAATGCTCTCTTCCGAAATGGCAAAGCTCCTTTCCCTTGAAGATACCCTTGGTAAACGGGTGGTGGGACAGGAAAAGGCGATTATTGCTGTTTCAGATGCAATTAGAAGAAACAAGACGGGGCTTTCTGATGAAGCAAGACCTCTCGGATCGTTTATTTTCCTGGGGCCTACAGGTGTTGGAAAAACCGAGCTTGCAAAAACCCTGGCGGATTATCTGTTTAATGATGAAAAGGCTCTTACCCGGATTGATATGAGTGAGTACATGGAAAAACATTCGGTTTCTCGTCTTATTGGAGCGCCTCCGGGATATGTAGGCTACGATCAGGGGGGGCAGCTCACCGAAGCGGTAAGGCGCAGGCCCTATTCAGTTATCCTTTTTGATGAAATAGAGAAGGCTCATCCTGATGTATTTAATGTACTGCTGCAGCTGCTTGATGACGGCCGGCTTACGGACGGGCAGGGCAGGGTTGTCAATTTCCGGAATGCAATCATTATTCTTACGAGCAATGTCGGCAGTGATCTGCTCCTGACAACGGAGAATGTGGACGACGTCAGGGATCAGATTATGGACCGGATGAAAAAATTGTTCAAACCTGAGTTTCTGAACCGGGTTGATGAGATTATATTCTTTAAGCGGCTTGAAAAGGACCAGATCCTGAAGATTGTGGATATCCAGCTGCGGCGTTTAACAGAGCGGCTTGAAGAAAAGAAAATTAACATCCATGTTGATGATAAAGCTCGTGAGTACCTTGCCAAAACAGGATTTGATCCCCTTTTTGGTGCCCGGCCGGTAAAGAGAACCATACAGAATCTTATTCAGAACCCTCTTGCAAAACTGCTGCTTAAAGGAGATATACAGGAAGGGGGTACTGTTGTAGTGTCAAGTAACGGAAAAGAGATAACCTTTTCCGGGACGCAAGCAGCCTCCTCCTAGGGGGGCTGCTTATGGGTAAAACTTTTTATTGTACATTTTCGGAAAACTGTATATACTAACCGTAATATTCTAATAAAAAGGGAGATAGTATGAAAAAGGTTTTTGTTGTTTTGTTAGTGACAGCGTTGATTATTCCCAGCCTTTTTGCGAATGGGCAAAAGGAATCAGGGACTACAACACCTAAAGTTCAAAAAATGATTATCGGGATCGTTACAGTACCAGGCTCCGCCCAGTATGTGGCTGCGGAGAAATTCAAGGAACTGGTTGAAAAAAGGTCGAATGGACGGTATCAGTTTGATATTAAGCACAGTGCTTCCCTGGGAAGTGAAAGCAGTATAATTCAGCAGGTGCAGATGGGGACTGTCGATGTTGCTATAATTACGACAGGACCGGTTGGTAATATCAGTAAACTTGCAAATGCGCTGTCTCTTCCTTTTCTCTTCAAGAGCTATGCACAGGCTGATAAAGTACTTGACGGTCCTTTAGGCCAGGAGATTCTTGATTCTCTTGCTGCCTCAGGGATCAAAGGTCTTGCTTTTAGTGAAAATGGTTTTAGAAACCTGACAAATAATGTCAGACCGGTACATACAGTTGCCGATGTTGCAGGGTTAAAGATACGAACGATGGAAGCTCCTCTCCAAGTCAAGATTTGGAGAATGCTGGGAGCGAATCCAACTCCTATGGCATGGCCCATTAATACTGAACTCGCCCAGGGAACCATAGACGGACAGGAAAACCCGCTTTGGGTTATTGATAAGTATAAAATTTATGAAGTTCAAAAATACATGTCTATGACACGTCATGTTTATTCATCCCATATTGACATGATGAATCTTGCTACCTTTAATAAATTAAGCAAAGCTGATCAGAAAATGTTTGTTAGTTCCATGAGGGAAGCTGCTGCTTATCAAAGGAAAAAGAATAGAGAGTCAAATGAAGCACATATGGCTACCATTGTTGCAAAAGGGATGATAGTAGATAATACTCCGGACGTTAACAGCTTCAGAGCCAAGCTGAAGCCGATTTATGAAGAATCAAAGAAAGATATTGGCGCTGATTTTGTGAACAGACTTCTGAATGCAGTAAAGTAGTTCATTGTATTTTATGAAAGGGAGATGGTTGGTTTTACTGTCTCCCTTGCCTTCCCCAGGTTAATAAGCAGGTAATATGAAAGCATTTATGGAATCTGTGAGTGACAGACTTAATAAAGGGGCTGAATATTTATTAATAGTTCTGATAGCCTCTATATCTATTCTGATTTTTGTTCAAGTGGTTTTTCGATATGGTTTTAATCATTCCATATACTGGTCGGAAGAGGTAGGTAGATATACACTCATCTGGATCACATTTATTGGAGCATCAGTCGGTTTTAAGAAAAAATCCCATGTCGGGGTCGATTTCTTATACAAAGCTTTTAATGAATTTACAAAAAATATTTTAACAGTAGTGTCGGACTGTGTTATTTTGATTCTTGCAATAATTCTAACGGTATATGGTATAAAGCTTGCCAGGTTTGTCCGGTTGCAGTCTTCCGCGGCACTTCTCATATCCATGTCAATTCCTTATTCGGCAATTTGGGTCGGCGGTTTATTAACATTTTTTCACTCATTGAGTTTTGTAATTGAAGATACAGGAAGACTTGTGCATTATAAAAAGAACAGGAGTAAATAATGACAACCATCCTTCTTATATTTCTTGTCGTCTTGTTCTTGATAAATATTCCCCTCTCGGTAGCAATTGCGGGCTCTTCTATTGTTGCAATAGTAATTTCTGGTAAATTTCCCCTTCTCATGGTTGTTCAAAGAATGGTGAATGCAGTTGATTCTTTTCCTCTCATGGCGGTTCCTCTCTTTATGCTTGCCGGTGCGCTGATGGATTCCGGAGGTATATCAAGAAGGATCGTTAATTTTGCGGATTCTCTTGTCGGATGGCTTTCAGGAGGTCTTGCTGCCGTTTCTGTTGTCGCAAGTATGTTTTTTGCCGGTATATCCGGATCAGCTGCTGCCGATACAGCTGCCGTTGGATCACTGCTTATTCCTTCCATGAAAGAAAAGGGCTATAAAAGTGAGTTTGCAGCTGCCGTCCAGGCAGCAGGTGGATCCATAGGAGTCATCATACCCCCCAGCATACCAATGATCATTTATGGATTTATAACAGGGACATCAATCGTAAAATTGTTTGCCGGCGGAATTCTGGCTGGAGTTCTTATTGGAACATCCCTTATTATAGTTTCTGTAAGCATATCGAAAAAAAATAATTATGGCAGGGAAGTACAGTTTAGTTTGAGGAATGTCTGGAAAAGTTTTAAAGAAGCTTTCTGGGCGTTGGGAGCTACGGTTATTATTCTCGGCGGTATTCTCGGCGGTATCTTTACGGCAACTGAAGCGGCAGCCGTTGCTGTTGTATACGGATTTATTGTTGGAAAATTCGTCTATAAGGAGCTGAAACTAAAAAAAATCCCGAAACTCATGATGGAATCTGCCGTTCTTGCTTCCATAATT
This sequence comes from Spirochaetaceae bacterium, assembly GCA_015493635.1. GTDB lineage: Bacteria > Spirochaetota > Spirochaetia > B11-G9 > B11-G9 > S145-15. The sequence continues at coordinate 44,253 of WGCU01000026.1, forward strand.
CTTTTTATCATTTCTTCAGCATCAATTTTTGGCTGGATTCTTACTATGGAGAATATTCCGCATCTTGTTGGCACCTATATTGTTAACGTCACAAATAACAGGATTCTGCTTCTTCTTCTAATAAATTTGATGCTTCTTGTAGCTGGTACCTTTTTGGAAACGACTGTTTCTCTCATCCTGCTTGTTCCTATTATTGTTCCTATTTTACCCCTTATCGGAATGGACCCGGTACAGATGGGAGTTGTTGTTGTAACAAATTTGGCAATTGGAATGCTGACCCCTCCCCTTGGAATATGCCTTATTGTTTCCGCGGGAATTTCCAGGAACTCTATTGCAGAAGTAAGTAGAGCTGTGCTGCCATTTTTATTAATGACTATCGTTGATTTACTTATTTTAACATTCTGGCCTCCCGTAACAACATTTCTTCCGGGATTATTGTAGAAAAGTATTACCGTTATTACGTAACGGCTTTCCTGTAATCTTCTTTCGTATCAATATCTTCAAACGTTTCGGGAAGGTTCAGGGGAATGTCAAGAACCCTGTGGCGGGTAAACACATTCTTCATTTCGGAATCCGCCGGTTCTGAGCGGATAGTGGGGATAACAGATTTGTTAAGGAGAACAGGATGTCCTCTTTTGTTATTGTAGAGGGGGCGTACTATTTCTATTCCGGGGTTATCTTTCATGGTATTGAGAAGTAAATTGTACAGATCCGTATCAATCTCAGGCATGTCCCCCATGGTTATAAAGAAGTATTCGGTTTTTATAAGGGTGACTCCCGTCTGAATGGAAGAGAACATCCCACGGTTGTATTCTGTGTTTCTGATGGGTATAATTTTTTTATTGTTTTTAAACATCCTCTCAAGCTCGGTCCCTCTGTAACCGGTGACAAGGATGATACGTGAACAGCAGCAAAGAGCATTTGTTACGGTTTCTTCCACTATAGTACCCGTTTTATACGGAAGAACCAGTTTCCAGGTTCCCATGCGGGAAGATAATCCTGCCGCGGGAATCAAACAGTCAATATCCATGAATAAATAGTAGTAAAAAGAAAAGAAATGAGCAAGATACCAGGCGTAATAAAATTTTTCATCCTGTCGATACTTAAAATATGAAATTCCTGATAATGATTTTTTATGGTATTTCGCTGCTCGCAGCATCTCTTGCTGCAGATTCTCTTGTTTTAAACCCTGAAAATCTCAAGATTGAACAGAATATAAAAGGCGGGTACGATCTTTGGATACAAGCACTTCCCGGTATCGGTTCTGTGTTGATAACAGAATCTACAGCAGATCCTGCCAAGAAAACGCCTGCTTTTGCTTTGCGCAGTCCGGTATGGGATCCCGTCAATGGTGATGAGAAACGTTTTCTGAATGGTAAACTTCTGGAGTCCCAGGGGAAAACCCAGTTTGCATTGATAGATTCAACACCGGAAAAGTTCACTGCTCTGGGAAAGGCTTTTCATATATTTATACCCTATGTGGTTGTTTTCGGGTATCCCTGGAGCCGGTCCGGGGAACTTCAGATTCTTGACGGCTCCTGGATAAATATACGTACGTTTCACAAACCCTATGCTGATTACTCCGGCGGCTTCCATGATAATCCGTATATCATAAAAGTAATCCAGAAGCCGCTGCCGGGGCCTCCTTCCGGGAATTACATGAAGGATACGGTTAAGGCGTTTAAAGAAATAGCAAAAGAGGGCAATGGTAAAACGGTTTTCGGTGCGGGTAACGATGATATCATCAACAACATCCGCAGCATTATCCGTACGTCGAAAGGAGACTCTCTGGATCTTGTTCTCTGTCTTGATACAACAAAAAGTATGGAGGATGACATCCCCTTTCTCAAAAAATCACTTGTTCCCATGCTGAAGGAGGAAACGAAAGGTTTTACAAAATTACGGTTTGGTATGGTGCTTTACAAGGATTATTTTGAAACATACCTGACAAAGGTAATACCATTTCAGCCTTCCCTTAATTCAGCCCAGCATTATCTTGATACAATACGGGTTTCAGGCGGCAGAGATATTCCCGAGGCTGTAAATGAAGCGCTCTATGCTGCGATACATTCCTTTGAATGGGAAGCGGAGAACAGAAAAATTATTCTTATTGGTGATGCTCCTCCCCATCCCCGCCCCCGGGGTAAAATTACAAAAGAGATGGTGTACAACGATGCGCGGGCAGAGGATATAAGGATAAATGCCATTATACTGCCGCAGTAATTGATGTTTTAATGCTTTTCTTTCATTTCTTTCATTTCTTTCAATATTTTTTGAGAGAGTACTTTCGGCCAGGCAGGAAGCACCTGAGAAGCGTCGGTTGAATATTTATCAAGAATATCTGTAAAAAGGCGGTTCGCTTTTTTGTAATCATGCTGTTTGTATGCTATAAATGCTATTTCGTAATCAGCTTCAATTCCCTTCTGGATATCATCAGGATACTTTGCAAGAAAGTGGTTATAGTAGCCAAGCGCGATTTCATAATCGCCCTTGTTTGATGCTTCCTGTGCTTTTTGGAAAAATTCAGCCTTGTTGAGACTGTCATAATTAATTGGTGGTGCACTTTTACATGCTGATGCAAACAGAATTATCATAATAACTGGTACAAATTTTGTAAAAATTTTCATAGTGCTCCACTCTTGTTCGTTAGTTTATTTCCGGATACACTTCATCCCGGACAGGGAGAGATTTTTTTAACTCTTTCATGAATTCCTGAGGATCACCCATAGGCTCATAAGCATCGCAGGAAGAGAGACTCCGCCGCGCAACAGTAAAGTATTTATAAATCTTTTCTTTCCCCAATTTCTTTTTCCACTTCCCGGCAGTACAACGTACTCTGAGATAATACTGGTTTCCGCCATCCTTTTTGCTCTTGACGAGTTTACAGTGCTTGCAGTTTGCACAGTAGATTTTTGTTGTGTTGTATTTCCCCTCCACGGCTACATTGGATTCGGCATCAGCCATAAAATCCCCCTTTATTAACTAAAGTTATAATACCATGATCGACTTTTTGCCGTCAAGTATTAAGGGTTCTTCACTAATATCCTGATTCCTGATAGGTTAGGCCCTATGATAGCTGTACTTGTCAATGGTTTTACGGTAATTGCGGGGTCTCTTATAGGGCTTCTTCTCTATAAAAAGATACGCGATGATATTAAAAGAGTTGTTTATATCTCATCGGGAATGGTCTCGGTCGTTATCGGTATGCAGATGGCGTTTGAGACAAAAAGGATATTGTACGTTGTTATTTCCCTCTTTCTCGGCGGGGTTGTGGGAACATTGCTTGATATTGAAGGATGGATTCTCTCTTTCGGGCATTTTCTTGAGAAACATTTCTCTAAAAAATCTTCTGATATAGAGGAGGAGAAAACCTTTGCAAAGGGGTTTTTAAACGCATCGGTACTCTTCTGTGTCGGGGCAATGACTATCCTCGGGGCATTTAAAGCAGGTGCTGAACATAACTACGATCTTCTCCTTATGAAATCAGTCATGGACGGCTTTATGGCTATCATGTTTTCTGCGGCAATGGGTATCGGTGTTATGTTTTCAGTTATCACTATCCTCGTGTATGAGGGAGGACTGACGCTTGCAGCAGCATGGATTGGTCCGGCAATTGGTACAGCCGGACTTGCGGAGATATCGGGTCTTGGAGGAATCCTTGTTATCATGATAGGGCTCAATTTGCTCAAGCTGAAAGACATTAAAACGGCAAACTTCCTGCCGGGTCTGATATTTGTTGTGCTTTTTACCCTGGCTGAACCATTGTTCAGGGGATATCTGCCTCTGTAGCATGGGCTATTTTGCATGGCTTGAGATCCCAGATTTCGGCGGCATATTCTTTGATAGTCCTGTCAGATGAGAACTTGCCTGCGGAAGCAATGTTCAGAATAGCTTTTTTGTTCCATTCCGCTGTATCCGTATATAATTCCCGGGCTTTCCGGTGGGCATCACTGTACGAACGCAGATCAGCCAGCAGCATGTAGGTATCTCCTTCATCAAAAAGCATTTTTTTCAGGTCATCAAAAATCCCCGGTTCAGAAAAATTGAAGTAACCTGAAAAGATGAGATCAAGAGCTGTGTGTATTTCTGAATCTGTACGGTAATATTCTTCGGGGTGATAAACCGGTTTCATTGCCTGTACTTCCTCAGCAGTAAGACCGAAGATTATTTCATTCTCTTCACCTGCTTCTTCTATAATCTCAATGGTGGCTCCATCCATTGTACCAAGTGTTAATGCTCCATTGCACATGAATTTCATGTTTCCTGTACCGGATGCCTCTGTTCCTGCAGTGGATATCTGTTCGGAAATATCCGCTGCGGGAATAATTTTTTCCGCCAGGGAAACCCGGTAATTCGGAATAAAGAATACCTTTATTTTATCTTTTACCGTTTTGTCGTTATTAATAATATCAGAAAGATTATTGATAAATTTTATAATAAGTTTTGCCCGTTCGTATCCCGGTGCCGCTTTCCCGCCAAAGAGAAAGGTAACCGGTGTAAAGGTATCAGGATTGCCGTTTTTTATTCTTGTGTACAGCATGACGATATGGAGCGCATTGAGAAGCTGCCTTTTGTATTCATGAATCCGTTTTATCTGGACATCAATAAGAGATTCTGTATTCAGTTGAATGCCGTATTCACGTAAAAGTGCGTCTGCGAGACGTTTTTTCGCTTTTTTCTTGACTTCCGCAAATTTATTTTGAAAATCGGAGTTCTCTGCAAAGGGTTTTAATTTTGTAAGGTCATAGAAATTGGTAATCCACCTATCACCAATTGTATCAGAGATGAGTGCTGCCAGGGGCGGATTTGCATGAAGGAGCCATCTTCTCTGGGTTATCCCGTTTGTTTTACTGTTGAAGCGTTCCGGGAAAAGTTCGGCGAATTCAGGTACAAGCTTTGTTTTTAAAAGTTCTGTATGGAGGGCGGCAACACCGTTGGTTGAGTGTGATCCCGTTATGGCGAGGTTTGCCATACGTATCTGCTTTGGGCTGCTTTCTTCTATGATACTTGCCTTTTGAATCTTGGAAATATTACCGGAGAAGAGTGTTAATGCCTGTTTGATAAAACGGCTGTTTATTTCAAAGATAATCTGCAGATGCCGGGGAAGGAGTTTCTCCATCATGGGAACCGGCCATTTTTCCAGGGCTTCAGGCATAAGGGTGTGGTTGGTGTAGCCCATTACCTTTACGGTGATATCCCACGCATCATCCCAGGTGAGGCCTTCGGTATCAATTAAAAGTCTCATGAGCTCAGGGATTGCTATTGAAGGATGGGTATCGTTCAGCTGAATTGCTGCGTAATCGGGTAGTGATACCCAAGGTTTACCAAGTTTTTTGAATTTACGCAGGATGTCATGAAGAGAACAGGCGACAAAGAAATACTGCTGCTTTAAGCGGAGCTCTTTTCCAAGGTAAAGTTTATCATTGGGATAGAGTACTTTTGTTATATTCTCCGCCTGAACCTTGTCTTTTACCGCATCAACATAGTCTCCGCGGTTGAAATCGCTGAAATCAAACTCTTCATGGGCTTTGGCGCTCCATAGACGGAGGGTGTTTATGGTACTGCCGCCGTAGCCGACGATGGGCGTATCATAGGCAAGGCCGATGACCTGTTCGGTGTTAATCCATCGGTACTTTATTTTACCCCCTTCCCGGAAACTTTCAACTCTCCCTCCGAATGAGACAGGAACCTTGACATCTGGCCGCTCAATTTCCCAGGGGTTCCCGTTCCGTAACCAGTCATCTGGCTGCTCCATCTGATACCCGTTTTCTATTTTCTGCTTGAATATTCCGTAGTCATAGCGTATTCCGTATCCGTAAGCCGGATAATCAAGAGTTGCCAGAGAGTCAAGAAAACAGGCGGCAAGTCTTCCCAGTCCGCCGTTACCCAGTCCCGCGTCTGTTTCAAGTTCTTCGAGCTCTTCCAGTGAGTAGCCCATTTCCTCCATGGCTTTCTTTATTTCCCCTTCAATATTCAGATTAATGGCATTGTTGCCCATGGCTCTTCCCATAAGGAACTCCAGGGAAAGATAATAAACGCGTTTTACCTCTTTGTTGTAATGAGTCTGGAGGGTTGTCGTCCACCGGTCTATTACCCGGTCACGGATTGTATAGGCCAGGGCCATAAAAAGATCATTCTTTGTTGTTGTATATTCGTCAACGCCGAGTGTGTACCTCAGATGTTCGTTGAAACCTTGTCCTATTGAAGCAGCATCTCTTCCGCTGCGGCTGTTGTATGTTTCTCCGTTCAAAATATACTCCTTTTCATTTTCCTACTATATCTGAAGTTTTTCTTATATGCCATAGAGAACAATGATAATAATGTGGAAGTTCTATTGACAAAAGAGAGTAACTTTGCTATTTTTGGCAGACTCTGACCATGCCCTTGTAGCTCAGTCGGTAGAGCACCTCCATGGTAAGGAGGGGGTAGTCGGTTCAAATCCGACCGAGGGCTTTTTGTGATCGACTGTTGACATTGTACCCTGCTTTGATTTAGTCTGTAATTCATTTTGGTTATCCGGGAAGAAAGGCAAAAGAGGGTATGCTTCTTATTAATTAAGGGAGTTTATAGATATGGCGAGTAAGAAAAAGGGTGCTGTAGAGAAGATAGCACTTAAATGTACGGAATGTAACAGAAGGAATTATACGACTCAAAAGAATAGACGGAATATGCAGGGGAAACTTGAGCTTATGAAGTATTGTAAATGGGACAAGAAACATACGCTGCACAAAGAAAGTAAGATTAAATAATAAAACACACAGGCCAGTAGCTCCAACGGCTAGAGCGCCGGTCTCCAAAACCGGATGTTGTAGGTTCGAATCCTACCTGGCCTGTTATTTTATAAAGAGGACTAAAAGAGCATGAAAAAAATTATGCAGTTCTTCAAAGAGAGTTATGCTGAACTTAAACGTGTTGTCTGGCCGAGTAGGGAGTATGTTGCTTCTTCAACGAAGGTGGTTATCATTTCTATAGTCCTTTTTGCCGTGGCTCTGGGGTTTGTAGATTTTATTCTTCTGAAAGGGATGGATTTGATATTTTAAGCATCATAGCCTTTAAAAAAAGCTGCGCTTATAAAGCGGTAATGTGAGGGAAGAATGGCAAAAGGTTGGTATGTTCTCCATACTTACTCTGGTTATGAGAACAAAATAGAAAAGTTTATCAGAAAATTGATGGAAGAGTCTCCCTATGCGGAGACTGTTTTTGATGTTAAAGTCCCTGCGGAAGAAGTTGTTGAAATTAGAGACGGGAAACGAAAAGTTATTAACCGTAAGTTTCTGCCGGGATATATGCTTCTTGAAATGGATCTTCCTGCTCACGGTTGGAAAGCTGTCTGTGGAGGAATACGGAAAATTCAGGGGGTAACCGGCTTTGTAGGGAGTTTGGGCGGCGCAAAGCCTAATCCTATTTCAGCTGAAGAAGCCCGGGGAATTCTGCAGAAAACCGGTGAAATAAAAGCAGACAGAGTAGTGAAGCCGACTCTTGATTTTGATATTGGGGAAACGGTTCGTATCGTGGAAGGTCCTTTTGATACCTTTACCGGTACAATAGAGGATATCAATACTGAAAAAGGCAAGCTCAGGGTGATGGTCGGTATATTCGGCCGTGCAACACCGGTAGAGGTTGGATTTTTACAGGTTGAAAAGATATAACCCTTCGTTGAAAGGGTGATGGGAGCCTGTTTTTTTTAAGCAGGCGAATACCACAAGGAGAATTAAATGGCAAAGAAAAAGGTTACTGCAATTATTAAGTTGCAGGTTCCTGCGCAAAAGGCAACACCGGCTCCTCCGGTAGGACCTGCTCTTGGTCCTCATGGGGTAAGTGCTCCGCAGTTTGTTCAGCAGTTTAATGACCGGACAAAGAATGTCGAAGCGGGAATGACAGTGCCTGTTGTAATTACTGTGTATGCTGACAGAAGTTTCTCGTTTATAACGAAAACCCCTCCGGCTGCAGTGCTTATTAAAAAGGCGTGCGGGATTTCAAGCGGATCGGCGGAACCGCATAAAGTTAAGGTGGCTAAAATCGCAAAGAGCAAGCTTAAAGAGATAGCTGAGCTTAAAATGGAAGATTTGAATGCAAATGATATTGACGCGGCAATGAAGATTATTGCCGGAACGGCCCGTAGTATGGGCGTTGAAGTGGAGGCTTAAGTCATGAAGCATGGTAAAAAATATCAGGAAGCATTAACAAAATACAATAAGCAGGACATGTTTCCGCTTGTAGATGCCCTTGCAAGGGTAAAAGAGGTAGCATTTGCAAAGTTTGATGAGACGGTTGAGCTTTCCATTAAATTGAATCTTAAAAAGAGTCAGAGTGTGCGTGATACCGTTGTTCTTCCTCATCAGTTCAGCAGTGAAAAGAAGATTCTTGTTTTCGCTAAGGGAGACAAGGTGCAGGAAGCCAAGGATGCCGGGGCTACGTACGTCGGTGATGTTGATCTTGTTGAAAAAATTAAAGGCGGATGGCTAGATTTCGATGTTGCTGTTGCTACTCCGGATATGATGAAAGATGTGGGGCGTCTTGGACCTATTCTGGGAAGGAGAGGGCTTATGCCTAATCCTAAGACCCGTACTGTTACGATGGATATAAAGGGTGCTCTTGCTGAGTTAAAAAAGGGACGGGTTGAATACCGCTCTGATAAAACAGGTGTTGTTCATTTTGCTGTCGGAAAGGTTTCTATGGATGCAGAAAAAATGGCTGAAAATGCTCAGCTTATATTGTCTGAAGTGGAACGGAAACGGCCGTCTGATGCCAAAGGTGATTTTATTAAAACTGTTGCACTTTCTTCTACTATGGGGCCTGGTGTAAAAGTTGATATTCGTGAAAAGCTTCAGAGTAAGTAAAGGAGAAGGATGAATGTCGGATTATCAGGTAAAAATACAGGACCATAAGGTAAAAGCTATCGAGTCAATTAAAGGTGATTTTTCCAATGTGAAGGATTTTATCTTTACAGACTACAGAGGGCTAACCGTAGCGCAGATTACTGAACTGAGAAATAATCTCAGAAAGGAAAATGCGATATATAAGGTAATAAAAAACCGTTTTGCAAAAATTGCTCTCAAAGAGCTTAATCAGCCAGCAGTGGATGAGCATCTTACCGGCCCGACTGCAGTGGCTCTTTCTACGGAAGAAGCAGGTCCGGTGGCAAAGGCACTTGTAGCTTTTGCTAAAAACGGTGTTTTGAAAATCAAGGGTGGAATTATTGACGGGAATGTGTTCGATGCCGAACAGATGGTTGCCTTTAGTAAACTGCCTACAAAACCAGAGCTTATTGCGAAACTTATGGGTACGATGAAAGCTCCCGTACAGAATATGGTTTATATTCTGCATGGAGTACCCCAGAAGCTTGTACGTACATTACAGGCTGTTGCGGATAAAAAAGCCGCTGAATAGTAAAGTAATTTTCCGGTAGGAAAGTTTCGGGCGGTATGTAAGCGCCCTATAAAAATTTAAAGCAGCGTTAGTCTTCTAAAAGAGGTAGCATGCTATCGCTGTTTACCAAGGAGAAGTTAATATGGCTACATTATCAAAAGATGAGATTCTGGAAGCAATTGCAAACATGACGGTTCTTGAGGTATCGGAACTTATTTCAGCGATGGAAGAGAAGTTTGGCGTTACTGCTGCTGCTCCTGTTGCTGTGGCAGCTGCCGGAGCGGCACCTGCAGCTGAAGAGGTGGAAGAGCAGACTGAGTTTGATGTTATCCTGAAGGGGATTGCAGACGGGAAAAAGATTCCTGTTATCAAAGAAGTCCGGGCGATAACCGGTCTTGGTTTGAAAGAAGCAAAGGAAATTGTTGAAGCAGGCGGTAAGGCAATAAAAGAAGGTGTTTCCAAGGAAGAGGCAAAAACTCTTAAGGAAAAACTTGAAGCAGCCGGCGCAGTAGTTGAACTTAAATAGTGCTGTAAGGATTATTAATATCAAAAGACTCAATATGCCACCGGAATCTGGTTCCGGTGGTCTTCTGTATTTTCCGTGTATTCAGAACCAGTCAGATTGTTCTGAGTATGCGGAAAAATTATCAGCTACATATAATCATCATGAAACCATGGTGTTATCTTCTTTTTCAGGGGGTTGGTGATGCTTGAAAGAGGCAAACCCACAAAGCGAACATATATAGGCCAGGAATTCCGAGAGGTTATGAATCTTCCTAATCTTATCGATATTCAGCTGCGGTCGTACGAAAAATTCCTTCAGCGGGAGAGGTTGAAGAGGGGTGAGGAGCTTCAGAAGCAGGGTTTGGAGGAAGTTTTCCAGGCTATTTTCCCGATAGAAAGTCCTAATGGCGATATGATTCTAGAGTATATCAGGTATACTCTTGATGAATCCGGAATAAAACTTTCTGAGGTGGAATGTAAGCGGAAGGGTGTTTCTTATGCTGTCCCTGTAAAAGCGAGAGTAAATCTTGTATTTCAGGAAACGGGAGAAATAAGACAGAAAGATATCTATGTCGGTGACATACCGTTAATGACCGATAGAGGTACCTTTATTATAAATGGTGCCGAGCGGGTTGTGGTTAGTCAGATTCACCGTTCACCGGGGGTTATTTTTTCTCATGAAAAAGGAGTGTATTCCTCCCGCATTATTCCGTACCGCGGGTCATGGCTTGAATTTGAGATTGATCAGAAAAAAAATCTTATATATGCAAAGATAGATAGAAAAAAGAAAATTCTCGGCACCCTTTTTCTACGGGCATTGGGATTTGATTCACGGGAAAAGATCATAAGCCTGTTTTATAAAACCAAAAAGGTAAAGATAGCTGATAATAGAAGAAGTAAAGAAAAACTTGTTGGTAAATTCCTTGCGAAACCGGTTTTTACCGTTGTTGATGATGAAGAAAAGAAGCTTTACAAGGCCGGTGATAAACTGCATCCCCATGTTGTGGATGAACTTATACATTCCGGAGTGAAAGGGATTGAGATTATAGACAGTGATCATGATGAATCGCTGCATTCCCCCATGATAGTAAACTGTTTTGAACGGGAAGAGGTAAAATTCCCTTCCATGGATGAAACCTCCGATGAGCCGACAAAAGAAGATGCTCTGACAGCTGTTTATTCCGTTCTTATGCCGGGGGAACCAATTACCCTGGAAAATGCGGAGAAAGATCTCAATTCGATGTTCTTCTCTTCCCGGCGGTATGAACTCGGACGGGTCGGCCGTTACAAACTTAATAAACGTTTTGACTACAAGGAAGAGAATACCTCCCATGTATTAAGCAGGGAAGATGTTGTTAATACCATGAAATATCTTATTCGGGTCTACATCGGTGAAGCCAATGTTGATGATATTGACCATCTTGGAAACAGGCGTATCCGTTCTGTTGGAGAGCTTCTTGCAAATCAGTTGAAAACTGCTTTTACACGGATGGAACGGATAGCAAAAGAGCGTATGAGTCTGAAAGAGATGGACACCATAAAACCGCAGGATTTAATTTCCATAAAGCCGGTTATTGCCGCGGTAAAAGAGTTTTTCGGATCAAGCCAGCTCAGTCAGTTTATGGATCAGGTAAACCCGTTGGCGGAACTGACTCACAAGCGGCGGCTTAATGCACTCGGTCCGGGCGGACTTTCCAGAGACCGTGCCGGTTTTGAAGTCAGGGATGTTCATTATACTCATTACGGCCGTATGTGTCCGATTGAAACTCCTGAAGGTCCGAACATCGGTCTTATTGTTTCTCTTGCAAACTATACCCGTGTTAATGAGTATGGTTTTCTTGAAACTCCTTACCGGAAGGTTGTGGATGGTAAAGTGCTTGATGAAGTTGAGTATCTTTCTGCCATGGATGAGGAGAAATACTTTATAGCCCAGGCGAATGCGGCAATAACACCTGAAGGAAATTTTGTCGATGAGCTGGTGTCTGTCCGGAAAGCGGGGGATTATACAACGAGACCTCCGAAGGATATCCAGTATATGGATGTTTCACCGAAACAGGTTATCTCGGCTGCAACATCGCTTATCCCGTTTCTGGAACACGATGATGCCAACCGGGCGCTGATGGGGTCAAATATGCAGCGGCAGGCTGTCCCGCTTGTTTTTCCTGAGGCTCCGAGGGTCGGTACCGGTATGGAAGCGAAGGTTGCCTATGATTCCGGTGTACTTGTTAAAGCGGTACGGTCCGGAACTGTTGAGTATGTCACCTCGGTTAAGGTCATTATTGATCCTGATGAAAAAGAAAACGAGTATGACCGTGATGTCTATGAGCTGCAGAAATATCAGCGGACAAACCAGGATACTTGCTTTAATAACAAGCCTATTGTTGTTCTTGGACAGCATCTGGAGGCGGGAGACGTTGTTGCAGACGGCCCGGCCACGAGTAAGGGAGAACTGTCCCTTGGACGGAATGTCCTTGTGGGATTTATCCCCTGGAACGGATATAACTATGAAGATGCTATTCTTATTTCTGAAAAGGTTGTTAAAGAGGATATCTATACATCGGTTCATATAAAAGAATTTTCCATTGATATCCGGGAAACGAAACTTGGGCCGGAAAAACTGACCCGGGATATTCCGAATATAAACGAACGTGCTCTTGATCAGCTTGATGAAGAGGGTATTATCAGAATCGGTGCGAAAGTCGGTTCCGGATATATTCTTGTAGGAAAGGTTACTCCCAAGTCGGAAACTGAAACAACTCCTGAATTTAAGCTTCTTAACTCAATTTTCGGTGAAAAAGCCAAGGAAGTCCGTGATACGTCACTGAAGGTCCCTCATGGTACTGAAGGTACGGTTATTGATGTTCAGCGGCTGAAACGATCCGAGGGGGATGATCTTTCTCCCGGTGTTGACGAAGTGGTGAAAGTTCTTGTTGCTACCAAGCGGAAACTCCGTGAGGGTGACAAGATGTCCGGACGTCATGGGAACAAGGGTGTTGTAGCCAGGATCCTTCCGGAAGAAGATATGCCTTTTATGGAGGATGGAACACCTCTTGATATCTGTTTGAATCCTCTGGGGGTTCCATCCCGGATGAATATCGGTCAGCTGCTTGAAACTGAGCTTGGTCTTGCGGCAAGGGCTCTTGATGAATGGTATTCCACTCCGGTATTTCAGTCGGCAACGACCGAGATGATAGAACAGAAACTTAAGGATTCAGGAATTCCTGTTTCCTCGAAGATGACACTCTACGATGGAAGAACCGGCAGACCCTTTGAAAATGAGGTTTTTGTCGGATATGTATATATGCTTAAGCTTCATCATCTTGTTGATGACAAGATGCATGCACGTTCTACTGGTCCCTATTCTCTTGTTACCCAGCAGCCACTTGGCGGTAAAGCTCAGTTCGGCGGTCAGCGTCTTGGTGAAATGGAAGTATGGGCACTGGAAGCGTACGGTGCTGCAAATACGCTGCAGGAACTGTTGACAATTAAATCTGATGATATGAACGGCCGGGCCAAAATATATGAAAGTATAGTAAAGGGAGAACCGTCTACAAGTGCCGGTGTGCCTGAATCTTTCAATGTTCTTGTGCAGGAGCTGCGGGGGCTTGCCCTGGATATGTCTATCTATGACTCAAAAGGGGAAAGGGTGCCGCTTACGGAACGGGATGAAGAGTTAATCAACCGTCAGGGCGCACAGTTCTAAGAGGGAGTAAGTAATGCGGGATATAAAAGAATTTGATAAAATAATGATTAAACTCGCTTCTCCGGAGCAGATCAGGGCATGGTCGTACGGAGAGGTTAAAAAACCGGAAACAATTAATTACAGAACGCTGCGGCCGGAACGGGACGGGCTGTTCTGTGAGCGAATTTTTGGAACAACGAAAGAATGGGAATGCTACTGCGGAAAGTTTAAGTCCATCCGCTATAAAGGGGTAATTTGTGACCGCTGCGGAGTCGAGGTTACCCATTTCAAGGTCCGCCGGGAACGGATGGGGCATATAGAGCTTGCTGCTCCGGTATCTCATATATGGTACTACCGTTCAGTTCCTTCCCGGATGGGTCTCCTTCTTAACTTGAGCATAGCAGCTCTCAGATCAATATTGTACTACGAAAAATATGTGGTTACAGAACCGGGAGATACAGATCTTAAAAAGATGGAGCTCCTTTCTGAAGAAGAGTATTTTGAAGCCCGAGAACGGTACGGTATGGGTTTTAGTGCCGGTATCGGGGCTGAGGCTGTTCGTAACCTGCTTGAAAATCTGGATCTTGACGCTCTTTCAGCTGAACTCAGATTAAAAATGATTGAAAAAGGGGCAAAAACTGATAAGCGCCTCTTGAAACGGATTGAGATAGTTGAGAATTTCAGGGATTCTGAGAATAAACCGGAATGGATGATCCTGGATGTGATCCCTGTTATCCCTCCTGAGCTCCGCCCCATGGTGCAGCTTGACGGCGGGCGGTTTGCCACTTCCGATTTAAATGATCTCTACCGAAGAGTTATCAACAGGAATAACCGTCTTAAGCGGCTCATGACTCTCAATGCACCTGATATAATTATCCGGAATGAGAAGCGGATGCTTCAAGAAGCTGTTGACGCCCTTTTTGATAACTCCAAGAAGAAGAGGGTTGTCAAGGGTGCTTCAAACAGACCTTTGAAATCACTTTCAGATATGCTTAAAGGAAAACAGGGACGTTTCAGACAGAATCTACTGGGGAAAAGGGTCGATTATTCAGGACGTTCTGTTATTGTTGTCGGTCCTGAGCTAAGGCTCCACCAATGCGGTCTTCCTGCCAAGATGGCTCTGGAACTGTACAAGCCTTTTATAATGCGAAAGCTGGTCGAGAATGATGTTGTCTACAATATTAAAAAAGCAAAGACCCTTGTTGAGCAGGAAACCCAGGAAGTCTGGTCCGTTCTTGACGAGGTTGTTAAGGAGCATCCTGTTATGTTGAACAGGGCACCGACGCTGCACCGTCTTGGTATACAGGCATTTGAACCTGTTCTCGTTCAAGGGAAAGCGATAAAACTGCATCCTCTTGTCTGTCACGCGTACAATGCTGACTTTGACGGTGATCAGATGGCTATTCATGTCCCTTTGACCCAGGCGGCACAGATAGAGTGCTGGACATTGATGCTCTCTGTTAATAATCTTCTTAATCCCGCCAACGGCAGCCCGGTTGTGTTTCCGTCTCAGGATATGGTTCTCGGAATCAACTATCTGACCAAGATAAAAGAGGGGAGTCCCGGTGAGGGGAAGTATTTCTCTGATTTGGATGAAGTAATTCTTGCGCGGGATTACGGTTCAGTTGCATACAGTTCAAAGATACGGATTAAAATGAACGGAGAGGTTATCGAGACGACACCGGGACGGCTCCTTTTTAATGAAGTTATGCCTGAAGAGGTTGCTTTCATTAATAAACCCCTTGGTGATAAGGAACTCCGTACGCTTGTGGCGGACACGTATTCAAAATTCGGCCCTGCTGTTGCCGTAAAGATGCTTGATTCCATTAAAGATATCGGGTTTAAATATGCAACCCTCTTTGGTGCTACTATTGGTGTAAATGATATTGTTATTCCAAAAGTAAAAAAGAAGATGATTGAAGCGGCCAATGAGGAAGTGAAAGAAATCCAGACACAGTACATACAGGGACATATTACGCAGGATGAACGCTACAACCGTGTTGTTGAGGTATGGAGTCAGACGAATGAAGACCTTACCAACGAACTTATGGATTTCCTTAAAAAGGCAGATAACGGATTTAACCCTGTATACATGATGGCTGATTCCGGTGCACGGGGAAGCAGAACCCAGATCAGGCAGCTTGCGGGGATGCGGGGTCTTATGGCCAAACCATCCGGTGACATTATTGAGCTTCCGATACGGTCGAACTTTAAAGAGGGCCTGTCTATTATCGAGTTCTTTATCTCGACTAACGGTGCCCGGAAGGGACTTGCTGATACGGCTCTTAAAACTGCTGATGCCGGATACCTTACCCGGCGGCTTGTGGATATCGCGCAGGATATGGTCGTAAATATTGATGACTGCGGCACGATAAACGGTATTGAAATTAGTGCGCTGAAAGATGGAGAGGATATTGTTGAATCCTTGAGTGACCGTATTGTCGGCCGTTTTACTCTTGAACGGGTTAAGCATCCCATTACTGGAAATATTATAATAGATGTCAACGAAGAAATTACGGACGATATAGCAAAAGAAATCGAGAATGTAGGGGTAGAGAAGGTAAAGATACGGACAGTACTTACCTGTGAAGCGGAACATGGAGTGTGCCGGAAGTGCTATGGGAGAAACCTCGCAAATCACAAAACGGTTGATATAGGAGAAGCGGTAGGAATTATTGCGGCTCAGTCTATCGGCCAACCGGGGACACAGCTGACCATGCGGACGTTCCATATCGGCGGAGCGGCTACAAAGGTCAGTGAAGAGAATAAAACGAAGCTGTCGTATCCTGTTCTGATAAAGGAAATAACCGGAAATACTGTTACTCTTGATAACGGGGACGTTCTCTTTACGAGAAAAGGGTTTCTCACGGTTGCACGGGTTATCCGCACGGTGCCTGTTGAAAAAGGTTATACAATTAAGGTATCAAATGGTCAAAAAGTTACCGGCGGTGAGGTTCTTATGTCCAAAGGGAAGGATGAAGTAAAAACGGAAGAGATAGCTTTTGTGCATCTTTCCGCTGACGCCATTGTTCTCGTTGCCCAGGATCAGCATCTTGATATCCGGAACGGCGCTCAACTCCATGTTGAGTTAGGTGATATTGTTCCTGCTGATGAAGCTATTACAACCTTCGACCCTTTTTCAGAACCCATACTGGCAGAAACAGACGGTATTGTCAGATTTGAAGACATTGTTCTCGGAACGACACTGAAAGAAGAAATAAATGAAGATACAGGTATCATAGAGAAGAAAATAACAGAAATATCCCTCGAAACGCTTCAGCCGCGGATTCTGCTTGTAGATGAAGAGGGAAAGGAAATTGCAACCTACTTTCTGCCCGGTTCATCATATCTTAATGTTGAAGATGGAGAGAGTGTGAGACGTGGAAAGACTCTTGCCAAACTTCTGAAAGAATCGGTTAAGACAAGCGATATAACCGGAGGTCTTCCCCGTGTTGGTGAGTTGTTTGAAGCCCGTCGTCCGAAAAACCTGACAGTTTTGTCAAAAATAAGCGGAACTGTTGCTTTTAAGAATATTGTTAAAGGCAAGCGGGTCATCATGGTTGTAGACGATTACGGGAATGAGTACAAGCATCTTGTCCCCATCGGGAAACATCTTCTTGTTCGGGATGGTGACCTTGTTATGGCTGGTGAGCCGCTGTGTGATGGAAGTACGGATCCTCATGATATTCTTGATATTCTCGGTGAAAATGCGCTTCAGTCATTTCTTGTTAATGAGGTGCAGGAAGTATATCGGCTTCAGGGTGTTAATATCAATGATAAGCATATTGGAGCTATAGTGCGTCAAATGATGCGGAAAGTTGAGATTGTACAGGTTGGAGATACCGGATTTATTTACGGTCAGCAGATAGATAAGTACAAGTTTCACGAGGAAAACAGAAAAGTACTGCGGGAAGGGGGAGAACCAGCTGTTGCGAAACCGCTCCTTCTCGGTATTACAAGAGCTTCCTTAAATATTGATTCGTTTATATCAGCCGCTTCTTTCCAGGAGACGACAAAGGTCTTGACAAATGCCGCTATAGCTGGTAGTACTGACGAACTGCGTGGTTTGAAGGAAAACGTTATTATCGGTCATCTTATTCCGGCGGGTACCGGAATGCGGGAGTATCGTAATATAAAGCTGTACGACGAGAATAACGAAGATCTTGATGTAACGATACATAATATTCTGGAAGCACGGAAATTGGAAAAAACATCTGAGGATGAATCTCAGGAAAGTGAAGAAGTTCATGAGTAAAAGAGGTTTTATGCTGACTCTGGATGTGCATATTAATATAAGGGAGAGTATCGGATAGATGCCAACGATAAATCAGTTAATTAGAAAAGGACGCAAGTCAATAACTAAAAAAACGAAGGCTCCGGCCCTTGATTCGTGTCCTCAGAAACGGGGAGTTTGTACGAGAGTGATGACAGTTACTCCTAAAAAACCGAATTCAGCTTTACGTAAAGTTGCCCGTGTTCGTCTTACAAACGGGATTGAGGTGACTGCGTATATTCCCGGAATAGGGCATAACCTTCAGGAACACTCAGTTGTTCTGCTTCGAGGTGGAAGGATAAAGGATCTTCCGGGTGTCAGGTATCATATTGTCAGGGGTGCTAAAGATACCCTTGGTGTTGATGACCGGAAAAACGGTAGATCAAAATACGGCGCAAAGAAGCCGAGAGCGTAGGGGGAGAGTAATGGCACGGAGAAAAGTTGCACCAGTTAGGGAAGTATTACCCGATCCACGTTTTAACAGTACTGTTGTTTCAAAGTTTATCAGCAGGATGATGGTGGATGGAAAAAGATCTGTAAGCTCCAGAGCACTGTACGGTGCCATGGATATAATCAAGAGTAAAGGCAATGATAATCCCCTTGAAGTGTTTTTAAAAGCTCTTGAAAATGTAAAACCGGCGGTTGAGGTAAAATCCAGAAGAGTTGGCGGATCAACCTATCAGGTCCCCGTTGAAATAAGGGAGAAAAGAAGAGACGCACTGTCAATGCGGTGGTTAATTCAATCTGCTCGTAGTAGAAATGGGAAATCAATGAGTGAAAAGCTTGCTGCGGAGTTCCTGGATGCGTTTAATTCCACAGGAGCAGCATTTAAAAAGAAAGAAGACACCCATAGAATGGCAGAGGCTAACAAGGCATTCTCTCACTATAGGTGGTAAAAAGAGTCGAGGCCGGGGATTTCCCCTTGACTAAATGATAGTATTTACGTACTATGCACGCACGGTTCGGCTGACAGGTTCAGCCGGCTGGGTTTGTTGACCAAACCGATCGTCCTTTGTGCTGTTCAAAGCGGGGATGGTAAGGTGGTTTTGAGTTGCTGTTGAAAAAAGCAGCCATGTCGAACCTGCACAAAGTGCCGGGATTTGACCTCTGGACCTTCTTATCTAGAATCTCTTCGTTTTTAGAAAAATACCAGAGGATACATGTATGTTAACGGCTGTAAGCCGTTTTTTATAACTTAGCTTGAAAAATAATTGTGAATTTCACAAGGAGGAAGTGATGGCTAAAGAGAAGTTTGAGAGAACTAAGCCACATATTAATGTAGGAACGATTGGTCATGTAGACCATGGTAAGACAACGCTTACTGCCGCAATAACCATGTATTGTGCTAAGCAGAATGGTGATAAGGTTATGTCCTATGAGGATATTGATAATGCCCCGGAAGAAAAAGAAAGAGGTATTACAATTAATACTCGTCATGTTGAGTATCAGACAGCTAATCGGCATTATGCACATGTTGACTGTCCCGGACATGCTGACTATATCAAAAACATGATTACCGGTGCAGCCCAGATGGACGGTGCTATTATAGTTGTTGCCGCGACTGATGGTGCTATGGCACAGACGAAAGAACATATACTGCTGGCACGGCAGGTTGGTGTTCCTGCACTTATTGTTTTTATTAACAAAATTGATCAGGTTGATGATCCTGATCTTATTGAACTTGTAGAAGAGGAGATGAAAGATCTTCTTAACGAGTATGGTTTTCCTGGAGACGAAATTCCGATGATAAAGGGATCTGCGTTTGAAGCTATGGAAAATCCTGATGATGCAGAAAAAACAAAGTGTATTGCAGATCTTCTTGATGCGATGGATTCTTATTTCCCTCTTCCCAAGAGAGATGTTGATAAGCCGTTTCTGATGCCTATTGAGGACATTTTTTCAATTCAGGGCCGTGGTACTGTTGTAACAGGTAGAATTGAACGCGGAGTTGTTCATGTTGGTGATCCTGTGGAAATCGTCGGAATCAGAGAAACTGCAAAAACTACCTGTACCGGTGTGGAGATGTTTAACAAGCTTCTTGATGAAGGGCAGGCGGGAGATAATATCGGAGCACTCTTGAGGGGTACTGATAAGAAAGAGGTAGTCCGTGGACAGGTTCTTGCAAAACCAGGTTCAATTACACCGCACATGAAGTTTACCGGGACAGTTTATGTACTGAGTAAAGATGAAGGCGGGCGGCATTCTCCCTTCTTTTCAGGTTATAGACCTCAGTTTTACTTTAGAACAACAGATATTACTGGTACTGTTACACTTCCTGAAGATAAGCAGATGGTTATGCCTGGAGACAATACTGAAATCAAGGTTGAACTTATCCACCCCATAGCAATGGAAAAAGGATTGAGATTCGCTATCCGGGAAGGTGGCAGAACGGTAGCAAGTGGTCAGGTGACTGAGATAGAAGCTTAAGTTAATAATAAATCCCGCATAGTTTTACCTGTGCGGGATTGGATTTTTGGAGGAACGATGGCCAAGGATAGAATCCGCGTAAGGCTGAGAGGATTTGATGTTGAGCTTATAGATCAGAGCTCACAGGCAATTGTACAGACTGTAGTTAAAGCGGGGGCAAAGGTAGCCGGTCCGGTTCCTTTACCAACGAGAATTAATAAATATACAGTGCTTAAGTCGCCCTTTGTTAATAAGAAGTCTCGGGAACAGTTTGAGATGAGAACACATAAACGATTGATTGATATTCTTGAACCTACATCAAAAGTAATGGATGCGCTGATGAAACTTGAACTTCCAGCCGGTGTAGACGTAGAGATTAAACAGTAAAGAATATTAAAACTAGTTGAGGTATGAGATGTTGGGGCTGATTGGCAAAAAAGTCGGGATGACGCAGATATTTGATGAGCGCGGAGTTTTAACTCCGGTTACCGTTATCAAGTTTGAAGAAAATGTTGTTGTTGCTGACAGGAATGAAGAAAAGAACGGTTATAATGCTGCGGTAATTGGTTCTGTAGATAGAAAGAAGAAGCATGTAAGTAAACCGTACGGCGGTCAATTTGGAGAGCTTGCTCCTAAAAAATATCTGAAAGAGATGCGTGATTTTGATGAGAGCGTTTCTGTTGGGGATGTTCTAGGTGTGAGTTTGTTTAAAGACTATGCTTTTGTAGATATAGAAGGTACTTCCAAAGGTAAAGGATATCAGGGTGTAATGAAGCGCCACGGTTTTGGAGGCGGAAGAAGTACTCACGGTTCAAAATTCCATCGAGGATTGGGTGGTACTGGAATGGCAGCTACTCCTTCGAAGGTTCAGAAGGGGAGAAAGATGCCTGGTCGAATGGGTGGTGTAAAAACCTCTGTTCAGAATCTTAGAATCGTGAAGATAGATGAAGAAAAGCAAGTTCTTATGGTCAAAGGTGCAATTCCCGGTCCCCGGGAAGGTATGGTGATCGTAAAGAAAGCGAAAAAGAAGTAGAGGCAGAAAGATGGATATAAAAATCTTTTCAGTCGATGGCAAAGAAAAGAGCAGTGTAACTCTTGATGAAGGTGTGTTTAGTAGAGAAGTAAGTGAAGGTACGATTTATTATGCGATAAATAATGAACTTGCTAATCGGCGGACAGGTACGGCTTCTACGAAAACACGTGGTGAAGTGAGAGGGAGTAATGCAAAGCCATGGCGGCAGAAAGGCACTGGTAATGCTCGTTCGGGAGATAAGAAGTCTCCTGTCTGGGTCGGCGGAGGTACAATTTTTGGGCCAAAGCCGAGGGATTACAGTTATAAGATGCCCCGGAAAATGAAACGGCTGGCTATGAAATCTATACTGTCCCTTAAGGTGAAAGATGATTCGGTAAAGGTGGTAGAAGATTTTACCGTAGATAGCGGGAAAACGCGGGATCTTGTTAAAATCCTGGAAAACCTTTCGGGAAAAGAGAAAACAGTACTTGTATTGAAAGATGATGACAAGATGCTGAGAAGAGCCGGAAAGAATATTCCCTGGCTGCGCATGTTGACGTATGATAAATTAAGTGCTCACGCGTTGTTTTATGGAAAGAAAATTGTTCTGCTTGAATCAGCAGTGAAAAAGCTGAATGATTTTTATAGCGATAAACAGGGAGAAAGTAAATGAGAGCTGATAGAGTTATAATTGAACCTGTTTTAACTGAGAAAACAAACGGTATGCGGGGTGGTGACTACAATAAGTATACGTTTAAAGTAGATCCGCGTTCTAATAAGATGCAGATCATGCAGGCTGTCAAAGAGCTTTTTAAGGTAAAGCCGTTAAAATGTAATATTGTAACAGTCAAAGCAAAACCCCGTTCGTCACGAACAAAATCAGGAATGAGAGCGGGAAATACTGCTCCCTGGAAAAAAGCGATTGTAACCTTGAGCAAAGGTGAAACAATCGAAGCAATAGAGGGAGTTTAACCACAGGTGCTGGTTGAGCGAGGAGTAGATACGTGGGAATAAAAACATATAAGCCGAGAACTCCGAGTCTTCGTTTTAAAACGAGTCTGGTCTTTGATGAGATTACAACTTCCGAAAGTGAAAAATCTCTTACAAAGGGATTAAGCTTTAAAGCTGGTAGAGGTGCCGGCGGCAGAGTAAGTGTAAGGCGGCGCGGCGGAAGACACAAGAGAAAGTACAGAGTTATCGATTTTAAAAGAGATAAATATGGAATTCCGGGAAAGATCGTTTCAATTGAATATGATCCGAACAGATCCGCGAATATTGCGCTGGTAAACTATAAAGATGGAGAAAAGCGATATATTTTAGCTCCGAAAGGGGTTGAAGTGGGGCGGATAATTCAAAGTGGAGAGAATGCTCCATTGGAAACAGGGAATGCTCTTCCTCTTGAAAAAATACCTCTTGGAGTGCGGGTGCATAATATAGAGCTTCAGCTTGGAAGAGGCGGCCAACTTGTGCGGACTGCAGGCGGCGGTGCTTCTGTAATGGCTAAAGAAGGTGATTATGTTACGCTTAAACTTCCTTCGGGAGAAGCGCGTATGGTTTTTGGGAAATGCTATGCCACCCTTGGTGAGATAGGTAACGAAGATCATATGAATGTTACGATAGGAAAGGCTGGAAGGTCCCGATGGTTGGGTAAAAGGCCAAAAGTCAGAGGTGTTGTTATGAATCCTCACGATCATCCGCATGGTGGTGGAGAAGGTAAAACATCGGGTGGACGTCATCCTGTATCTCCGTGGGGTGTTCCTACAAAGGGATATAAAACAAGGAAGAAAAAGAAATCTTCAAGCAAGTTTATTGTTAAGAAACGGAAGTAGGAGTAGCAAGTGTCAAGGTCGATTAAAAAGGGTCCTTTTATCGAGAAAAAGCTCTACAAAAGAATTGTAGAAGCGAGTAAGTCTGGTGACAAGAAAATGATTAAGACATACTCGAGAACTTCAACTATTATTCCTGAAATGGTTGGTTTTACTATTTCTGTATATAATGGTAAGACATGGGTGCCTGTGTATGTGACTGAGAATTTGGTTGGACATAAGCTGGGTGAATTTTCTCCGACAAGAGTATACAGGGGTCACACTCATTCAGATAAAAAAGCGAGAAAGAGATAGGTGTAGAGATGGAAACTAAAAAAGGATATCACGCAACTGCAAAATATCTAATGATTTCCCCCACTAAGGTGAGGCCTATTGCTGATACGATTCGGTTAAAACCGTATACTGAGGCAATGGCTATTCTGGAAAGTCTTCCGCAGAGAGGTGCGCTTTACCTGCGTAAAGTAGTAAAGTCAGCTGCGTCAAATGCACTTTCTCAGAATAATAAACTTGATGAGGAAATGCTGTTTGTTAAGGAGCTTCAGGTTAACGAAGGTCCCCGTTTAAAAAGAGTATGGCCGAGGGCACGGGGTAGACGTGACATCCTTTTGAAAAGGATGAGCCATATCTATGTTGTTGTTGATGAAATTTCAGGAATGGGGGAATAAATGGGTCAGAAAGTTAATCCTATAGGGCTGCGTCTTGGTGTAAATAAAACCTGGAAGTCGAAATGGTATGTTGACCCCCGAGAATATGCGGACACGCTTCACGAGGATCTGCGCCTGAGAAAAGAAATGTTGAATGCACCTGAGACAAAAGGTGCAGAGATATCAGATATTGAAATTATCAGGCATCCTCAGCGTATTACGCTGGTTGTTAAGACTTCACGTCCTGGAATTATTATAGGGGCAAAAGGTGCCACTATAGAAAAAATCGGTGCCCGGCTACAAAAATCTGCAAGTAAAAAAGTGCAGATTAAAATTAAGGAAGTCAAAAAACCTGATATGGATGCACAGCTTATTGCTCTTAACGTAGCAAGACAGTTGAAGTCCAGAGGTTCTTTCAGGCGGACGCTGAAAATGGCAGTGAACAACGCCATGAAAGCAGGAGCTCAGGGAGTTAAGATTAGACTTTCCGGTAGATTGGGCGGAGCTGAAATGGCACGTACCGAATGGCATAAAGATGGAAGAGTGCCTCTGCATACTCTCCGGTCTGATATAGACTATGGATTTGCTGAGTCTCACACTACATTTGGTGCGATAGGTGTAAAAGTCTGGATTTTTAACGGTGATCTGTATGGTAAAGAACGTAAGGAAGATGCTGGACTTCTTGTACGTAAAAACAGAAACAGAGATAAAGCACCTTCAAGGAGATAAAAGGAAATGCTGAGTCCAAAAAGAACTAAATACAGAAAAAAACAGCGGGGCAAAAGGGACGGTGTTGCACGTCGAGGGAACAAAATCTCCTTTGGGGATTTCGGGCTAATCGCTCTGGAACCAAAATGGATAACAAATCGTCAGATAGAGGCTGCACGTGTAGCCATGACCCGTAAAATAAAGAGAGGCGGTAAGGTCTGGATAAGGATTTTTCCGGATATGCCTTTCACAAAGAAACCCGCTGAAACCAGGCAGGGAAAGGGCAAAGGAAACCCTGAAGGCTGGGTTGCGGTTGTTAAAACGGGAGCGGTTATGTTTGAAATGGCCGGTGTCAGCAATGAACTTGCAAAAGAGGCAATGGCGTTGGCAAGCAGTAAACTTCCAATAAAAACAAAGTTTGTAGTTAGGCGTGATCTGGAGTAGAAAATGAAAGATTCTTTTAAAGAGTTGACATACAATGAGTTGGTTGAAAAACGGGAAGAGCTGAGTAGAAAGTTTCTTGATTTACGGATCAGTAATGTTATGGGGCATGTTGAAAATCCTCTTGAAAAACGTATAATAAAGAGAAAAATTTCAAGGCTCAATACCATTATTCATGAGTACGCTCTTGGAATACGTAAGAGCAGTTAGAACTGAATATTATTTTAAAGAGGCCGTGGAAATGAAAGTAAACAAGAAGAACTATACAGGACAGGTTGTAAGCGATAAAATGGAAAAAACCATCGTTGTTGCTATTACAACAAAAACCCTGCATAGGCTTTATAAGAAGTATGTTACAAGGACAAAAAAGGTAAAAGCTCATGATGAGCGGAATGAGGCTCATATGGGAGATACGGTACGGGTTGTTGAATGCAGGCCTTTGAGTAAAGAAAAAAGGTGGCGTCTGGCAGAGATTGTCGAGAGGGCAAAATAGAAGAAGAAGGAGTTGCGTTATGATTCAGATGCAAACATACCTGAATGTAGCGGATAACAGTGGCGCAAAGAAAGTACAGTGCATTAAAGTCCTTGGCGGCAGTAAAAGAAAAACCGCTGGTATTGGGGATATTATTGTTGTTGCGGTTAAGGATGCTTTACCCAATGCAGCAATAGCAAAAGGTGATGTACAGAAGGCAGTTATTGTAAGAACTAAAAAAGAGTTCCGGAGACCTGATGGCACATATATACGTTTTGATGATAATGCATGTGTTATTATTGATGCTAATAATAATCCAAAAGGCAAGCGTATTTTTGGGCCTGTGGCAAGAGAACTGAGAGATGTGGGTTATATGAAAATCGTATCGCTTGCACCTGAAGTGCTTTAGGGAGAAACCATGAAAAAGAAGATTAAAACAAGGCTGAAGAAAGATGATACAGTTAAAGTTTTAACGGGAAGAGAAAAGGGTAAAACCGGACGCGTTTTGAGTGTTGACAACGAGAAAGGGAGAGTCCTGATACATGGTCTGAATCTTGTTAAAAAAGCTGTACGGAAAAAAAGTCAGCAAGATAAAGGCGGGATAATTGAAATTGAAGCTCCTGTACATATTTCCAATGTAGCTTTAATAACAAAGAGCGGGCAAATCTCAAAAATTGGATATAAATTTCAAGATGGCAAAAAAGTACGGATTGCCAGAAAGACTGGAGATGTAATCTGATGGAACAGTATGTACCGAATTTAAAACAGCTTTATGATAAAAAGATTGCCTCTGAATTGAGGAAAGAGTTTGGCTATAAATCTCCAATGCAGATACCAAGGTTGGAAAAGGTTACGGTAAGTGTTGGAGTTGGAGAGGCCATTCAGAACAAAAAACTTCTTGAAGCTGCAGTTAAAGATCTTGAACAGATTACAGGGCAGCATGTTGTTAAAACAAAGGCAAGAAAATCAATTTCTAACTTCAAAGTGAGAGAAGGAATGGAAATTGGTGCTAAAGTCACTCTCCGCGGTGAAAGAATGTGGGAGTTCCTGGACAGATTTATGAATGTAGCTCTTGCCAGGGTAAAAGACTTTAGAGGTGTAAATCCTAATGCGTTTGATGGTCATGGAAATTATTCAATCGGTATCACCGAGCAGATAATATTCCCTGAGATTGATTACGATAAAATAGAACGGGTAAGTGGTCTGAATATAGCGATTGGTACAACTGCAAAAACAGATCAGGAAGCTCGCTCTTTATTAAAAAAATTAGGTATGCCTTTCAGGAAGTAGGGAGTAAGTAAGAAATGGCAAAAAAATCAATGATTGTAAAAGCCCAGCGAAAACCAAAATACAGCACGCGAGCGGTAAATAGATGCCGTATATGTGGAAGACCCAGAGGATATATGAGGAAATTCCAGATGTGCAGGATATGCTTCCGGAAATTGGCCAATGAAGGTCTTATTCCCGGTGTAACAAAGTCGAGCTGGTAGGGAGAGGCAAATGGCAGTAACTGATCCTGTAGCAGATATGCTGACAAAACTTCGGAATGCAAATCTTGCGAAGTTTGAGAAGGTAGATGTAACAACGTCAAAGTTGAAATTGGAAGTGGTTAAAATTCTTAAGAACGAAGGATATATTAAGAATTTTAAGAAAACAACGAAAGGCAGTGTGAATTTTATCAGAATATTTCTGAAGTATGATTCACAGGAAATGCCGGTTATTCACGGTCTGAAGAAGATTTCTACACCGGGAAGAAGAATGTACACAGGTTATAAAAAATTGCCGCGGATTTTTAACGGGCATGGTGTGCTTGTGGTATCAACTTCTAACGGTGTCATTACCGGGAAAAAAGCTTCAGAAAAGAAAATTGGTGGTGAACTGATTTGTTCAGTTTGGTAAAGCGGGGTATATATGTCTAGAATAGGTAAATTGCCGATTGAGATACCTCAGGGTGTTAAAGTTAATATTTCGGCAGATTTGATTACTGTAGAAGGCCCGAAAGGTAAACTGACTCAGGGCTATAAGCCTGAAGTTACTATCAAAGTAGGCAAAAATGAGGTTGTTGTTGACCGTATAAATGATAGTAAAAGTGCACGGTCTTTTCATGGTCTTTACAGACAGCTTCTTCGGAATATGATAATTGGTGTATCACAAGGGTTTACTAATTCTCTTATTGTTAATGGTGTCGGTTACCGGGCAGAAGTGAACAAAGATGTACTTCTTTTGAATCTTGGGTATTCTACACAGATTGAATATGTTATCAACAAAGATGTTACCATAACATGCGAAGGGCAGAATAAAATCATTGTCAGCGGTATTGACAAACAAAAAGTCGGGCAGACGTGCGCAGAGATTCGTTCTTTGAGAGTGCCGGAGCCTTACAAAGGGAAAGGAATCCGTTATGAGAATGAATCGATCCGAAGAAAGATTGGTAAATCAGGTATTAAGTAGGTCGGTGTTATGAAAAGAGTAGTAGAAAAGAATAAGAGAAGAACAAGAAGAAAACGTCATATTCGAAAAACTATAACCGGTACTTCAGAATGTCCACGGATGACTGTTTATAGAAGTAACAGTAAAATGTATGTGCAGGTTATTGATGATGCATCAGGGAATACTGTCGCTTCGGTAAGTTCTATGGAAAAAGAATTCAGGGATCTGAAGAATAATGTAGAAAATGCCGGGAAGTTAGGTGCCGTTATCGGTGACCGGTTAAAAAAACTCAACATAGAGAACATTGTTTTTGATAGAAACGGTTACCTGTATCATGGTATCGTGAAGGCTATTGCAGAAGGTACCAGAAAAGCTGGAATCAGGTTTTAGGGGGATATGGTGGAAAAAGGTAGAGATAAGGAATTTGTCGAAAAACTTATCAGACTGAACAGGGTTGCTAAAGTTGTGAAAGGCGGTCGAAGATTTTCTTTTTCAGCATTGATGGTAGTAGGTGATCAAAAAGGAAGAGTTGGATATGGATTCGGCAAAGCTAACGATGTCTCTGAAGCTATTCGAAAGAGTGTAGAAAAAGCAAAGAGAAATCTTGTAACCGTGCCTTTAAAGAAAACAACTATTCCTCATGAAATAACAGGAAAGTTCAAGAGTGCAAGTGTTTTATTAAAACCAGCAGCCCCCGGTACTGGTGTTATTGCCGGTGGTCCGGTACGGGCGGTAATGGAAGCTTGTGGTATTCATGATATTTTAAGTAAATCACTGGGATCGAAAAATACCATGAATATTTTGAAAGCAGTTTTTGAAGGGTTTGATAATGTTCTTAATGCAAAAGAGATAGCCTCTAACCGGGGAAAAACTCTTGAAGAAATGTGGGGTTGAGAATGGCTAAAAGAATTCGAATACGGCTTGTACGTAGTGTTATAGGGAGATTACCTGAACAGAGAAGGACGGTAAAAGCTCTCGGTCTTAAAAAGATGAACAGTACTGTTGAACATGATGTTAATCCTGTAATAATGGGTATGGTTAATGCGGTTTCACATTTGGTAAAAGTCGAGGAGATAAACTGACTATGGAACAGATAAAAGCTCCGAAAGGAGCAAATAAACGGAAAACTATAGTTGGACGGGGTAACGGAAGTAAGGGCCGAAGTTCCGGCCGGGGACATGATGGGCAGAATTCCAGATCTGGAGGCGGTGTAAGACCAGGTTTTGAAGGTGGTCAGATGCCTCTTTATCGGCGTATTGCCCGAAAAGGTTTCTCTAATCATCCTTTTAAAACTGTGTATACTGTTTTTAATCTTTCAGAGCTTAATAACCGTTTCAATGACGGTGAAACCGTAAGTATTGAAAGTTTACGGGAAAAGAGAATGATTAAGGGAAGAGAAAATATGGTTAAAATCCTGGGGAACGGAGATCTGGATAAGAAATTAACCATTGCAATAGAGAAAATTTCCGCACAGGCGAAGGATAAAGTGCTCAAAGCAGGCGGCAAAATACAAGTAGAAGAAGGCAATGATGGCAAGTAATGCATTTCTAAATGTATTTAGTGTAAAAGAACTCAGAGAGAGAATATTTTTTACGTTGATGATGCTTGTTATATTCAGGCTTGGAGTAACGCTGCCTATACCTGGAATTAATATCAATGCTCTAAAACTGTATTTTATGTCTCAGCAGGGTTCAAGTTCGATTGGTTTAACAGAGTACATTGACTTTTTTGCCGGTGGTGCTTTTAAACATTTCTCAATTTTTATGCTGGGAATTATGCCGTATATTTCCGCTCAGATAATACTTCAGCTTCTACTTGTTGTTATACCTTCTCTTAAAAAGTTGTCTGAGGAAGAAGGCGGCAGGAAAAAAATTCAGCGGATAACACGGTACGCAACAGTAGGTATATGTCTTATTCAGTCTTACGTAGTGACGGTGTATGCTAAATCAATTCCTGATGCAATAACAATGAGTATGCTGCCGTATACACTGTTGGCTATGCTTACTGTTACAACAGGAACTGTTTTTCTTATATGGATGGGAGAGCAGATAACTCAGCGGGGAGTAGGAAACGGGATATCCCTCATAATATTTGCCGGTATTGTGGCAAGAATGCCGGGAGCAACTGTTGAATTATTACGGCAGGTTAAAGAAGGTAATATTAATACAGTACATGTTATTATCGTATTGGCTATGTTTGCATTTGTTGTCGCACTGGTAATATACGAGCAGCAGGGACAGCGTAAAATTCCTGTGAATTATGCTAAGAGAGTTGTCGGCAGAAAGATGTACAGTGCACAGAGTACGTATATCCCGTTTAAAATTAATCCATCAGGTGTTATTCCTGTTATTTTTGCATCTTCAGTTCTTACTTTTCCTCTGCAGATAGCGGGTAATTTAGGACCGGATGTAAAGTGGCTCGCTAGTTTTTCGTATTGGCTGAGGCCACAGGGTATTCCCTATGTTATAATTTATACGCTCCTTATTATCTTTTTTGCTTATTTTTATACACAGGTAACCTTAAATCCTGTTGAAATTGCAAAACAGGTACGGGAAAATGGAGGATCTATTCCTGGGATACGAACAGAAAAGATGGAAGCACATCTTTCCAGAATCCTTAACAGGATTGTGCTGCCAGGATCGATTTTCCTAGCTTTTATAGCAATTATTCCAACAATTGTTCAGCGGCTGTTTCATTTTCCATATCAGATCTCAATGCTGATGGGAGGAACATCACTGTTAATAATGGTAGGAGTTGATCTGGATACAATGTCACAAATCGAAGGACATTTGAGGATGCATCATCACGATGGTCTTGTTAAGAAAGGTAAAATACGTTCAAGGAATTTATAGAGGTATACAATGAAAGTTAGAGCAAGTGTAAAACCTATGTGCGACAAGTGTAAGGTTATTCGAAGGAATGGGGTTGTCAGAATAATTTGTGAAAACCCTAAACATAAACAGAGGCAGAAGTAGGAGGACCAAAGTAGATGGCGAGAATTGCTGGTATAGACCTTCCAAATAAGGCTGTAAAAATATCACTCACATACATCTTCGGTATTGGAAGAACTTCCGCTGCCAAAATATGTGAAAAAACAGGAGTAAATCCTGATACGAGAATAAATGATCTATCTGCAGATGAAGTAAACAAAATAAGAGCTGAAATAGACAGTACTTATACGGTAGAAGGTCGTTTGCGAACCCAGGTTGCCTTGAATATAAAAAGGTTAATGGATATAGGCTGCTATCGGGGGTTAAGGCATCGAAGGGGTCTTCCTGTTCGGGGTCAAAGAACAAAGACCAATGCCCGTACACGAAAGGGTAAAAAGAAAACTGTTGCCGGTAAGAAGAAGTAGGTGGAGGAAATAAGTGGCTAAAGCTAAAAAGAAAACAAAAAAAACTGTTTTTGAAGGTAAAGTTTTTGTACAGGCGACATTTAATAATACCATTGTGACTGTTACTGATCTGAATGGTAATACTGTATCTTGGGCTAGTGCCGGCGGTCTTGGCTTTCGAGGTGCAAAAAAATCTACACCTTATGCAGCACAGACAACTGCTGAAACTGCTGCAAAAAAGGCAATGGATTTTGGCTTGCGTGAAGTACATGTGTTTGTTAAAGGACCTGGCGTGGGTAGAGAGTCTGCAATCAGGTCTCTCGGTAATCTTGGTTTAATGGTTAAAAGTATAAAAGATATTACACCAACTCCTCATAATGGATGCAGACCAAGAAAGAGTAGAAGGGTTTAGGAGAGTATTATATATGGCTAGATATTTAGGACCACAGTGCCGGTTGTGCCGGGCTGAAAATACAAAACTTTTTTTGAAAGGTGAACGGTGTCATAGTGCGAAATGCCCTATTAATAAAAAGGCAAGCCCTCCCGGAAAGGGACCACGGTACCGGACAAAAAAAATGTCAGATTATGGAATACAGCTGAGAGAGAAGCAGAAACTTAAGCGAATTTTTGGTATGATGGAGAAACAATTCAAACTTGCTTTTGTAGAAGCTGACAGATTGAGCGGCAAAACTGGTGATAACTTGATTACACTTCTTGAGAGACGTCTTGATAATATTGTCTATAGAATGCGGTTTGCTTCATCAAGAAAAATGGCACGGCAGCTTGTTTCTCATGGACATATCCTTGTTAATGGAAAGAGAGTAACTATTTCTTCTTTTATTGTAAAAGAGAACGATGTGGTAACTGTTCAGACCAAAAGCCAAAAAATGTTGGGAATTAAAGAAAGCTTGAAGGAATATACGAAATCAGGTGCAAAACCGTGGCTGGAAGTTAATCCTGATGAAATGAAGGGAAGGATAATTGCAATTCCTCGCAGAAATGATGTTACGGATCTCGAGGATATTAATGTTCAATTAATTGTAGAGCTTTATTCTAGATAGGAGTTTACATGGCACCTAAAAACCTTTTGAAGGGATTCAAAATGCCAAAAGGTATTACTTTCGAACATAGTGAGATTAATGAAAACTATGGAAAGTTTGTTGCATATCCATTTGAACGGGGATATGGAACGACAATTGGAAATACTCTCAGGAGAATTCTCCTTTCATCAATACAGGGGTATGCTATAACTGCTATTAAAATTACCAGTTATGATGCTGATGGTACTCCTCATATTATATCAAGTGAATATGAATCTATTCCTGAAGTTGTTGAAGATACACCGGAAATACTGAGCAATTTGAAACATCTCCAGATTAAGTTGCCTGATGACATGGAACACAAAATGCTTCTTCTGGAATGTAAGGGACCGGGAGTTCTGAAAGGATCCGATTTTGAAGTAGATAATGATGTGGAAATTACGAATAAGGATTTAGTAATTTTTACAATGATGAAAGATGCAAATATAGATCTTGAAATACAGATCGATTTGGGAAGAGGATATGTACCTTCTGAAACAAATGAAAACTATATTGAAGTTATTGGAACTATCCCCTTGGATGCTATCTTCTCACCGATAAAGCGGGTTACTTTTTCAATAGAAAATACACGTGTTGGACACCGGAATGATTATGATAAATTGATACTTGAGATTTTTACTGATGGAACCATTAAACCGGAAAATGCCTTAGCAGAAGCAGCGAAAATTGCGAAGGATCATTTTACAATCTTTATAAATTTTGATGAAAATTCTCTCATAGATGACGGAACCGTTGATGAAGAGGAAGAAAGGATTAACAGGATTCTTGATACACCTGTAGAAGAACTGGAACTTTCTGTAAGATCAAGTAATTGTCTGAAAAATGCAAGCATAAGGACTATTGGAGAGCTTACCAGAAAAACAGAAGATGAAATTGCAAAAACAAGAAATTTTGGTAAAAAATCTTTGCTTGAGATAAAAGAAAAACTTAAAGAATGGAACTTGAGCCTTGGAATGACCGATTATAGTGTTCTTAAAACCTCAAGAAAAATAAATATGAATAAGGAAGCTGAAAATGAATCATAGAGTAGGGTTTAACAAGCTCGGACTGAAAACAAGTCATAGGAAAGCTCTGCACCGGAATATGGCTACATCATTGTTCAGGTATGAGCGTATAACAACAACAAAAGCAAAGGCTCTTGCTGTTCGTCGTACTGTGGAGAAATTAATAACAAGGGCTAAAGTTGATTCAGTACATAACCGGCGGATTGTAGCAAAAAAAATTGGTGACAAAGAGATCCTTGCAAAACTTTTTACTGATATTGGACCAAGATATGCCAGTAGACCTGGTGGATATACGAGAGTTTTGAAACTTGGCTGGAGAAAAGGTGATGCGGCAGAAACAGTCATTTT
Source organism: Spirochaetaceae bacterium (assembly GCA_015493635.1). Taxonomy (GTDB): domain Bacteria; phylum Spirochaetota; class Spirochaetia; order B11-G9; family B11-G9; genus S145-15. The sequence continues at coordinate 77,806 of WGCU01000026.1, forward strand.
GGAGCTTGTTGAAGAAGGTAAAACATCTGTAGCTAAAAAGAAGAAAAAGACAAAGGCAAAGAAAAAAGATATTAAAACTGAGGATAATGCTGATCAAAATGAGCCTGTTGTCCAGGAAGCATCACCTGCGGAAGTGGAAAAAAAGACTGAAACAGCAGAACAAGAAGAAATATCTGAAGATTCTTCAGAAAAAGAAGAGGTCTGATAGTATCAGAATCTATAACAGGGGAGACGGAAGTCTCCCTTTTTTTAACTTAAAATAGAATTCAGTATTCATTTTATGATACCGATAATCAATAATAGTATGGTGAAACTTAAAAATCTCAGGATGAAATATTAGTCTATGAATACTCTTCAGAAAATAGTATTCAGTTTTCTCATAACTGTTGTACTCTTTTCAATCTTTATTTTTGCTGGATTCACTGGCCTTTTTACCACTCTTGAAACTAAGTTTTATAATAAAAAAATACAAAAGATATACATTGAAAAAACAAAAGATATTGCAGATGACATAAATAGTTACAATGTAAAAAATAAAGAAAGATTTAGATCTGTCCTATCAAACCTCGATATTCAAAAAATTTATACATCACAGTGGGATGAGAAGTACATTATAAAATTGCATAATCTATTCAATTTATTACTTGAACAGTATCCAGGTATAGAGTTCGTATGGTTTTATGATTCGAAAGGGCTTATACATTATAGTACTGCAGACTTTGCTGTGAAATCTCAAAGCGGTAGTTATAAAAAAGTCTATAAAAATCTAAAAGAAGCTGTTAAGGGTAGTAATAACAGTACAGCAGGAACAACTGTAATTGATTTAAGCCTGCTTCAAGAAAATTTAGATACCGATTTTGGATTTGATCTTGATGAAAATCATGGACTGCTTCTATACAAATTTAAAGCAGTAGATTCTATAAACCTAAACAGAGGAATAGCCTTATTTGTTGTAAATAAAAGTGACCTAAAACGCTATCTTGTTCAAAAGAACGTGATGCAGATAGATGACAGACTTACGTTTTTTAATGGTTCGTATGTTATAAACGGTTTCTCTATGGACAAAACGAATCAATATCTTAGTATTGAAAAATTTTGGAAAAGAATATTAAATGGAAATAACGAAATATTTGTTGATCCTAATACAAAAGAAGAATACCTTCTTTTCAGTTCAAAGTCTCAGTTTGGAAACATAGTAAATTTTGTAAATATACGGGAATTTTCACTCAGTGATAGTATAAAACTACTCGTACTCATTATTATTTTTGTAACGTTGTATCTCCTTGTTTTTCTTGTCTTTAATATGCGGCAGAATAAACTTGCCGTACTTCAAGGGAAAATAAAAACCTTTCAGATCAGTTTTATAAGGGAGTATATCAATACAAGATATGATGGAAACGAAACCAATCTCAGTGGTGATTTAAGGCTTAAAACGAAAGAAATAAAAAAAGATATTCGTAAAAGTATTGGAAGAATAAAAAAGAATCAGTTGGAAAAAGTTGATAAAATGATAGATGATTCCTGGGATGAGCTTCTTGAGCTTATTGAAAGCAAAACCAGGAATAAACAGTATCCGACTGCAGCAAATGTTGAAATAGGAAATCTTGAAGAAATAATTACTAAAATTCTTACTTCTGAGAAAATGTTGCAGCCGGCAATAACAAAACCACAAAGATTACAAGATATAAGTGAGTTAGCCGCAGAACCTGTGGGAGAGGCAGCAGAGCCTGAGGAAGCAGAGGAACTTGAAGAGTTACCAGAAGAACCTGAGGGAGAGGCAGCAGAGCCTGAGGAAGCAGAGGAACTTGAAGAGTTACCAGAAGAACCTGAGGGAGAGGTAGTAGAGCCTGTTGAACTTAATATTGCCGGATTTTCAGAAAGTATAAAGCAGTCAGCAGTTTTGGATCTTGAAAATGAAGTATTCCAAGGGTACTCGAAAGAGTTCGGTAGTGATGAAATATCAAAGAAAATACTTGCTTTCAAGAAGCAGGAAAAATCTGAAAATATTGAAGAATTAGAGCAGTTCCAGGAAGATGAGAAAATTTATGATCTTGAAATGGTTTCAGGTGGTGATAATTACACTGTTAGCCCCTATAAACAATTTTTATTTGAGTCGCCTGTAGAAGGTTTATTGGAAAAAGTACATGACCAAGAACCAATGTCTGGGAAGGAAATAACAATGAAAAACCCCAATGATTCTGAAAACCAGAAAGACTTGAGCAGTGAAAATAAAGAAGAACTGGAAGAACTGGAAGAACTGGAAGAACTGGAAGAACTGGAAGAACTGGAAGAACTGGAAGAAGAATTAGTATATTCGGATATGGAAGGTATGACTTTCAAGGAAAAGCTTGAAAGTTGTATAGAGCAGAATATTTGTGAGATAGTACCCTTTGCAGAGTACTATTCGATGAATAATCAGCCTGAATCTGTTGCCCTCAGCAATGGAGTATTTAAAATTAAGGAAGAAGTATTCCAGAAGAAATTAGAGAAAAAAGATTCTAAATTTGAAGATCTCGTTCACTCTGTAATGGACGAAAATGAAACTGCAAATGATTCAAGTATAGGGAATTTTCTGGGTTTAGCTAGTGTAGAGCTTCCGATGTTTTCAAAAAATGATCTTAATGCCGGAAAAATCAATGGTATAAAAAATAAAAAAGAGCAAATGTCTGCCCTCATGATTGACAAAGGATTTAATCATGATTTCTATTTAAAAAGATATGGTACAAATGAACTTGGAATAATGAAATCAATTATGAACTTATCGAGGCATATGAATGCTTTGTATGCAGGAATTCTTGAAAATAAGAATAGTACTTGGGTACTTTCTGAGGCCCTTGGATTTAAAAAAGAAACGATCTCAGGATTCGGTATACCTGTAGAAACTCCATTTGAAAAGGAAATTATAAGGAAAAGGTCCATTTTCTTGACAAAAAAGGGGAAAATTGGCATACAAGATATTGATAAGATGTTCTTACAGGAAGATTCAAAGTATATAGGAGGAATGTTTTTCTTTCCTTCTCTCTTTAAAAATCAAGAAGCTTATCTTGTCTTTGTATTAAAGAATGCTGAAAATAGTTTACAGGAATATGCAGAAAGGCTTTATTCTGTCTGAAAGTAACGTGAATATCTTATTTACATGATAAAGATGGATATTTTACTATAAAAAACAAATATTATACGGATAATCAAAAATATTTAGTCAACTTGACATTGCAATAGTAAGAGTCTATTATTTAGACTGATCTGATTGTGGAGGAAGAAAATGCGTTTTTTACTATTTATTATACTTCCTCTCGCAGGTTTGATTCTAGGTTGGATAATTAGATGGCTTTATGCCAAGTTTCAGCTTTCTTCAACAGAACAGAGGGTTGAACGTTTAAATCGTGAGGCAATAAAAGAAGCAGAATCTAAGAAAAAGGAACTACTTCTAGAGGCAAGAGATCAGCTCCAAAAGGAGCGGAATCAGCAGGAACGGGAATATCGTGAAAGTAGAATTGAGCTGCAGCGTATGGAACGAAGGTTGCTGCAGAAAGAGGAAAATCTAGAAAAAAAGCAGAATGAACTGGAAAAACATAAAACTCTGCTTGCAGACCGAGAGAGAAAGGTAATTGAAAAAGAAAAGTATCTTGTTATTGAAGAGGAAAACTGGAAAAAAGAATTAGAAAAGGTTGCGGGAATAACAAAAGAGGAAGCAAAAGTTCTCATCATGAAATCGATGGAGAATGAAGCCCGCCATGATTCTCAGGTTATCATTAACAAGATAGAAGCGGAAGCTCAGTTATCGGCTGACAGAAAGGCCAGGGATATTATTGTAACAACCATTCAGCGGCTGGCGACGGATGTGAGTTCAGAAGTATCCATAAGTTCCGTCAGTTTACCGAATGACGAGATGAAAGGCCGTATTATAGGGAGAGAAGGGCGGAATATACGTACCCTTGAAACATTGACAGGAGTAGATATTATTATAGATGATACTCCTGAAGCTGTTGTCATTTCATGCTTTGATTCTGTGCGAAAAGAAATAGCTAAAGTTGCGCTGGAGCGGCTTATCCAGGATGGAAGAATTCACCCGGCTCGTATTGAAGAAGTTGTACTGAAAGTGACGAAAGAAATAGGGCAGGTTGTTTTTGAAGAAGGAGAAAAAGTCGTATTTGATCTGGGACTGCATAATATCCCTAAAGAGGGAGTTCAGGCTTTAGGGCGTCTCCATTTCAGGACAAGTTATGGGCAGAATGTTCTGGATCACTCAAAAGAAGTTGCCGTAATAAGTGGGATGCTTGCTGCTGAACTTGGTGCTGACAGGGAGATTGCAAAGCGGGGGGGGCTTCTTCATGATATCGGAAAAGGTATTGAAACAGAAGGCGATTCGAACCACGCGGAACTTGGTGCTGAATTAGCACGGAAATTAGGTGAAAATTCAAAAGTAATAAATGCAATACTGTCTCATCATAATGATGTTGAACCGATCTGTGTTGAGGCTGTTATCGTTCAGATAGCTGATGCCATATCTGCGTCCCGTCCGGGTGCAAGAAGAGAGACCCTGAACAACTATATAAAACGGTTGGAAAACCTTGAAAAAATATCTGAAAGTTTTGAAGGGGTAGAAAAAGCGTTTGCTATTCAGGCAGGACGTGAATTGAGGATTATTGTTAATAATGATGCTGTTAGCGATGAAAGGACAAAAAATCTTGCTAAGGATATAGCAAAGAAGATTGAGTCTGATCTCCGTTATCCAGGACGTATTAAAGTAACAATTATACGGGAAACCCGGGTAGTAGAATATGCCCGGTAAGGATAAGGCATAATACGTGTCTGAAACTATCAATGCTCTGATTCTTGGTGATGTCTATGGACAACCTGGTTTCAGAGCAGTTTATATTGGTCTGAAAAATCTTGTTAAAGAGAAAAAAGCGGATTTTGTTATTGTAAACGGGGAAAATGCGGTGGATGGTTTTGGAATTAATCCTCAGATTGCCGGTCAAATTTTTTCTGTTGGCACCGACGTAATAACAACGGGTAATCACGTATGGCAGCATAAAGAGATTTACCCCCTTCTTGAGTCTGATGAACCTATCCTCAGACCCGCAAATTATCCTGCTGGTGCTCCGGGAAAAGGGTATGCAGTTATTGAGAAAAGGGGGGTAAGGATTGGTGTAATCAATCTTCAGGGCCGTCTTAGTATGGCACCCATAGATTGCCCTTTTCAGGTATCCATGAATCTTATAAAAAAGTTGAAATCTAAAACTGATATAATCATTGTTGATTTTCATGCGGAATCCAGTGAAGAGAAGGAGGCTCTTGCTCTTTATCTTGATGGCAGGGTTTCATTAGTTGTGGGAACACACACCCATGTACAAACTGCAGATGAACGGATTCTTGATAAAGGAACTGGATATCTGACGGATCTCGGTATGTGCGGTCCTGGATTGAGTGTAATAGGCAGTAATGCTGATATTTCTGTCCGTAGATTTTTAACGCAGCTTCCTTTAAAGATAGAAGTTGCGGATACTCCGGCAGTTATTTCCGGTATTGTAGCAACGATAGATATAAAGAATGGAAAAACAGTAAAAATTGAAAGGTTCCAGAAAGAATCAATCGTATAAATGTAATGGGTGGTTCAACATTATTTGAAAGCATGAAACTCCGATATCCGGACCTTGTAAAAGAGGAGATTTATGCAAAGATACTTTGTGGAGAAGTACTCGTTAACGGGCAGAAAGAAAGAAATCCGAAAATTATCATAAAAGATACCTCTGAAATTGAAATTTTAGAACAGGAATATGTATCCCGGGGTGGAATGAAGCTGGAAAAAGCACTTACCATGTGGAATGTAATCTGTAGAGATAAAGTGTTTCTTGATGCAGGGAGTTCAACAGGAGGTTTTACTGATTGTCTTCTTCATCAAGGTGCTGCTGGTGTTCATTCAGTAGATGTGGGTTATAATCAGCTTGCATACCGTCTAAGGAAGGATCCCCGCGTTTTTGTGCATGAGAAAACAAATATAATGGATGTAAAGGTTTTGGAACCTTCCCCTGATGCGGGGGTAGCAGATCTTTCTTTCAGATCAATTCATGGAGCAGCTGCTAAAATACTCAGTCTTGTTAGAGAGAGATGGTTGATAGCTTTAATTAAGCCTCAGTTTGAGATAGATAAGGCAGAATATCCTCAGTTTAACGGGGTAATATCCGATCCATCGGTTTTATTGCAGACAATGAATATTGTAATTGACCGGATGACAGAAGATGGTGTTTATATCTCAGATGTTGCACTATCCCCTATAAGAGGAAGGAAAGGGAATGCTGAGTTCCTGTTCCTGTTAAAAGATACAGAAGAGCGGCCAAAACAGCTCATAAAAGAACAGGTAAAAAGACTTATCGTCTCACTTAAAGGAGCTCCTTGACAGGGGTGCTCCTACAAAAACCCCTTCAGTGGAGAGGAATTTTTCAATTTTTCCATTGATAAGCAGTTGTACTTTTGAAACTGTTTTAAATTCCGTTGCGGTATAAACAATCTGTTTTAATGAAGCAACGATACCCTCTTCTCCGAATGAATTGAATTTAACTGAATCGTTAAAATTGATAAAAGCAGTGGATCCTTTTATGGAAATACCAAGGAGTTTTGTATTTTCAGGAATAAGCGAAATAAGCCCTTTGTTAAGTTCTGATGGAGTAAGCCCCTTTATAAGGCTTTTAATGGTTTCGGTTAAAGGAGAATCTACAAAAGAGACCGTACGGGTTACAGCTTTTAGGATAATATCTCCTGTATCACCTACAAGTACAAAATAAAGCACGCTTTGCCGGTGTTTCTTTTGTATACTAGTTTGTTTAATATCTGTTGTGCTTTCTGTTGCAGAAGGTTTTACCGTAACCTGAACATCTGACTGTTTTTTCTGGTCGACAGGTGATTGTTTCTCTGCAGCAGGTTTGGAAACGCTTTTTCCCGTATTTGGCTCTCTCACAACAAGAGGCGCAGTTGTTTCTGTTTTCTTTTTTATAAGATCTGTAAAACCGGTAGCATTGAGAACTTTTTCTATTCTGGTTCTGCTCATCATGAAAATAACAATGAGAAGGAGTATAAGAGCCACCCAGAATAGACAGCCGATGGTAGATCTGTTTTTGCGTTTCATTGTTACAAATTATCGGTAAACCTGTAGAAAATCAATAGGGGATCATTCACGTTTGACAGATAGCGAAAAAGTACATATATTATGATAAAATAGATAAAATTTTTTATAAGTTGGTTTTGATGATTACATGGAATGATAATAATGAAGAAGTTTAAAGGAATATCTACTTCTCCCGGAATAGCAATAGGGAGAATTTTTTTGTATCTGGATGAAAAACTTAAAGTTCCCAGATATGATATCCTGCCGGATGATCTTGAAGCAGAATTTGACAGGTTTAAAGAGGCATCTTCACGTGCGACTGAGGAAATTAAGGCTCTTCAGAAAAATGCATCAGAACGTGAGCTGGTGGAAGAAAGCCAATTCTTGGAATCTCATATATTGATGCTTAGTGATCCGGAGTTTCTGAGCAGCATAGAACGTAACTTAAAGAGTTATCTTAAAAATGTTGAATGGATTCTCTATCTTACCGTGAAACAGGTTGTAAAGAAACTTGAAAGTGCGGACAGCCCTTATCTGAGGGAACGAACGGTTGATATTCACGATGTAGCGAAACGTGTACTCAGTCATCTCATGTTTAATGAGAGGGTTTCTCTGTCTGATCTTAAAAATGATGTTATTATTGTTTGTCATGACTTGTTACCTTCAGATACGATTGGGATGAAGCGGGAAAGGGTAAAGGGAATTGCCATGAATGCAGGTGGAAAAACTTCCCATACCGCTATCCTGGCCCGTGCATTCCAGATTCCTGCTGTACTTGGGCTTTCAGATATTACAGATTATGCGAGGAGTGCAGAAAGAATCATTGTAGACGGTGATAATGGTGTTGTTATTCTAGATCCTGATAAAAAAACACTTGCAGAATATAATGAACATCTCAATGAATGGCATCGGCATGAGAAAGTGATCAATTTACAGAATAAGCTTGCCTGTGTGACAGAAGATGGAAAGCGGATTAACCTTTACGCGAATATTGAAGTTCCGGAAGAGGTGGAGTCAGTGATTGAACATCATGCTGACGGAGTGGGACTGTACCGTTCAGAATTCCTGTTTTTGCAGGCTGATGGTGATGCAACGGAGGAAAAGCAGTTTAATGCTTATTCCCATGTATTAAAATCCATGAAAGGAAAAGGTAGTGTAACAATAAGGACCCTTGATGTAGGAGGAGATAAGCTGATACCTGACATAAGTGTTATTGGCGAGAAGAATCCTATTTTAGGATGGAGATCTGTCCGATTCTGTATGGGCCGGAAGGATATTTTTAAAACCCAGCTGCGGGCTCTCTTACGCGCTTCTGTATCCGGGAATTTACGGATCATGTTTCCCATGATTTCCGGTTCGGATGAACTTGATGATATACTTGATGTGCTGGAAGAGGTGAAAAAGGATCTTGACAAAGAAAACGTCCCTTTTGATAGAACTATCCCCGTCGGGATTATGATAGAGGTTCCGTCTGCCGCTGTTACATCAGATTTATTATCAAAAAAAGTTGATTTTTTCTCCATTGGAACAAATGATCTTATTCAGTATACCATCGCGGTCGATCGGGGGAATGAAAAGGTAGCATATCTCTATGAACCCTTTCACCCTGCAGTTCTCAGGATGATTAAGATGGTTATTGATAATGCAAATGATGCAGGAATACCGGTCAGCTTATGCGGTGAACTTGCCGGTGAGCCAAAGGCTGCGGCTGTTCTCTTAGGACTTGGACTGGAAAATTACAGTATGTCTTCCAACAGTCTTCCTGAAATTAAAAAAATTATCCGGTCAATAACGATGAAAGAAGCGAGAAAATTATCAGAAACAGTTCTTGGTATGGATTCTGCCAAAGAAATCAATAGAACTATTACGGAATGGATGGAAGGTAAATTTGGAAAATAAAATAGCGGCACAGGGAATTCCTGTTGTTGCAGTTGTGGGAAGACCCAATGTAGGGAAGTCTACACTTTTTAACAGGCTTATAGGGAAACGTCAGTCCATTACAGATCCGACACCCGGTGTTACAAGAGACCCGGTAGAGGGAGATTACACCTTTGGAGAGAGGACAGTACGTCTTGTTGATACTGGAGGATTCAAGGTTGAACGGGAAGGAATTGATGCACAGGTAACACAAAAAAGTATTGATGTTCTTAAGAGGGCAGATCTTGTACTCTTTTTGATGGATGTAACGCTTGTCACTCCCGAAGATGAAGCCTTTGCGCAAATTTTACGGAATTATTCAGAAAAAATACTTCTGGGAGTTAATAAAGTCGATAATCCTGAACGGGAAGCGGACGTATGGAATTTCTATTCTTTTGGATTTGATCACGTTATAGGACTTTCGGCTGCCCATGGAATAGGAATTTCAGAACTGGAAGAGAAATTTGAAGAATTGATAGATTTTGATAAACCGAGAGAGAGCGGTACCTTATCTGAAGCGGACATAAAGATTGCTCTTCTGGGTAAGCCGAATACAGGAAAATCAACCCTTATTAACAGATTGATTGGTAAAGAAACCGCTATCGTTTCAGATATTCCTGGAACAACGCGGGATGTGGTAGAAGGAAGGTTTGAATACCGTCATATACACTATCGTGTAATGGATACAGCCGGAATAAGGAAAAAGAAACGGGTTGGTGAAAATGTTGAGTATTATTCGGTAAACAGAGCTATAAAAACAATTGAAGAGGCAGATGTTGTATTACTGATGATAGATGCAGTAGAAGGGCTGGGTGATCAGGATAAAAAAATTGCCACACAGATTGTAAAAAAAGGCAGGGGAGTAATTCTGATACTGAATAAATGGGATCTCGTACAGGCACTTCCTAATCAGATGGAGGCAATTGAGGATAGAACCAGATTCTTGTTTCCTATTCTGGAGTTTGCTCCCATGTTTCCTCTTTCGGCAGTAACGGGAGAAGGGCTGGAGAAAGTTTTGGATGCTGTGTATAAGGTCTGGAAGCAATTGAATTACCGGATAGAAACCTCGGCTCTGAATAGTGCATTGAAGAGATGGGTTGAGAAAACTGAACCTCCCCGGTTTAACAAAGGAAGATACAAGATCCTTTATGGAACCCAGACGGGAACAAATCCGGTTCATTTTATTCTTTTTGTAAACAGGAAGAAAAACTTCCCCGAAAGCTATCAGCAGTATATAAAGAACAATATTAGATCCGAACTGGGATTTTCATCTATCCCCATAGAAGTGGAGTTGAGAGAAAGGTAAGTGCAGCGATACTATATTCGTGATGTTTGTAGAATTTTAAAAATAAAAAAGCACATTATCCGTTACTGGGAGCAGGAAATCCCATTTCTTGTACCGCGTAAAGATCTTTCCCGAAACAGGGTCTATACGCTTCACGATTTGAATTTGTTTTACAGACTTAAATATCTTATGTACAGTAAGAAATTGTCACTCCACGATGCTTCAGCAAAGCTCTGGAGTGAAATAACAACAGATGATCAGAATGCACGGGTAATAATACAAGAAGTTCGTTCCAAGCTCCTCATTCTCTATTCCAGATCACACAAGCTTCGTGAGCATCTTAAAGAAATTCTTTGATGAAGATGAAAAAAGTGACGATACTAAAGAGGATGAATGCTCTTACATTAAAACAGGGGACGGCAGTTTTTCTTTTTGCATTTTTTCTGGGAGTTTCTCATCTCTTCCCGGAGATACCGGTAAATATTAAAAAGATTCCGCTTCCCTCAACTATTATGGCAAGGGAACAGCTTGCTTCAGCCATCACCGGCCCTCTTAAAGCAGCAGATTCCTTGCTGCCTACTGTTTTTCAGGATGGAATACATGGTAATTTTATAAATTTTTTTATAAAAAAAGATTATGACGACATCCAGTTCTATTTTTCCCTTGATAATGGTCTCGATTTCAACAATGTTAAAAAAGGAAGTTGTATCATTATCAGGGCCAGGGTAGCGGAGAAAAAGAATCCTGTCCGGGAAATAAGATTCTATTTAAAGGATGATCCGGATTCCTATGTGCAGATTATACCTGACAAAGATCTGGATGAATCTCTGCTACGTATTTATCTTTATGGAAATCTTATGCAGACTGATATAAAAGTCCCTCTCCCTATAGAAAAAATTGTCAGTACTCCTTTTGATACAATCGAAAAGTTAACTTCCGGTTATGTTAACTGGGGGTTTTATCTGCCTGATCCCCGTTTTATTTATTCTGATGATGTACTCCAGCTTTCCATGAGAATACTTCCTCTTCTCAGGTTTCTGCATGATGCTGATGATGGTGCGATGGATAAAAATGGCCGTTTCGTGTATATCAAAACGCTGAAAGAACAGCAGGGGACCGGTGGGCTGAATTGTTCAGGATTCGCAAAGTGGGTAATTGACGGACTATACTATTACAAAAAGAAGTCTTTTCTGGATATTTCATTGTTAAAACAGAAACATCCTGCTGACAGAGGTAATAAATGGAGTAGAAAACTCGAGGACAGGTATGATCCCTACTTTGGACTGGATTGGACAAGAAATCTTGCGTGGGCATACGAAAAAATAAATAATCCAGGAGCTGGATACCGCTCATCAGATGTGACAGATCTTTCATTCCAATCGTATGTCAATAATGTTGGATTCCCTGTTAAAAGTTTAAAAACAGTACTCTATGAACTGGCAGTTTCAGATCCTGAGTATTTTTATCTTGGAGCAGTAAATATGATTACGGATAATCCGCCGGGTCTGCGGAAATATCTTCATGTAATCGTTCTTTTCCCCGCTATCGATTCACATGGAAGGTTTTCTTATGTTATCCTCTCCAGAAACAAGGAAATCTCTCTGAAAGAGCTTGAAATGCAGTACCCGGATTCGTTTGTGCACTTGGTAAGAATACGGGCCGATAATCATTTCGATCCTCCGGGGATTAAGTTTGATCCTGTTTTGAGAAGATTGTTTTAATTGATACAGTGGTGTATTATTATAGTCTATGAAAAAGCTGTTCGTTTTGTTTTTTTTCTTTTGGTATCTGATATCAGTTTTCGGTTTCGATACAAGTTCCGATTCGCTCTTTAATGAAGCTGAAAATAGATATAAAAATGGAGATTTTAACCTATCACTAAAGCTTTATGATGAAATACTATCAAAATACCCCATGTCGCAGTATGTTCCCGATGCCATTTTTCGGACTACTGTTATAAAGATACGAACGGGGGATTTCCCCGGAGCAGAACAGGGTTTTGAAGAACTGGATGCCCGGTATTCATCAGCCAGGTTTGCTCCCTATGTACCCTTTTGGAAAGGGATCCTTTTATATCATGAGAAGAGATATTCTGACGCGGTAGCATCTTTTTCCCGTTTTATTTCTACGGGACTACCCAATTTTAGGAAAGAAAGTATTATTTATAAAGCCCGATGTGAGTATGAACTATCTGATATCAACGGAGCATCACAAACACTGTCTATTTTGGAGAAAGAACATATTCCGTATAAAAATGATCCTGCAGCATTATCATTTTATCTTTTTATCCTGGAGCAGAAAGGAAATTATCAGAAAGTTTTTGAATTGATCAGCAGTATAAATGACAAAGGCTGGAGTGCTGATTATAAAAACAGAATAACTCTTTCTACTGCAGAAGCTTATTATAAAACAGGGCAGGATGATAAAGCAGAACAATATTACCGGAATATACTTAAAGCTTCACCGGAGATAGCTTCAGTGGGATTTATACGGCTTTTTACATTATATAAGAATAATGTTGACAGACAAAAAGAAATCCTTTCAAAGGCTCAGCTTGTTCTTGCCGGATATCCCAAGCTTATACAGAATTTTTATATTCATATTGGTATAGAGAGTTATAAGAGGGGAGATATTGGTACTGCGTTTTCGTATTTAACGAGAGTATGGCAGTCGGAGGGGGATGCTTCTGAACACAGTCTTGTTCCGCTGTATCTTTCTGCTATCTATGTAAAGAAAAATAATCGGGACAAGGCGGAAAACATTCTTAAGGAGTATCTTAAGAAGAGACAGGGAAGAGATGAAACAGTACTTTATACCCTGGGAAATCTGTATGTAAAAGACAACAAGTGGCCTGAAGCAGAGAAAGTTCTGTCAGATTTTATTAACGCCTTTCCACAGTCTGTATTTATCAGTAAAGCTTCATGGATGTACGCCTACAGTCTTTATAATCAGGGAAAGTATGCAAGCAGTCTTGCGGTTATTGACAAATCTTTGAAATCATCAGAAGCCGGGAATTGGGTAGATTCTTATCTGCGGTTAAAAAGCAAGGTTCTTATCGGAATGAATAAGCCGGAAGAAGCTCTCGGTTTACTTAGGGAGTATATCCCCCTTCATCCAGATAACACTGATGCAGAGCTTGATTATATTATCCTTTCTTTTCAGGGCGGGAATTACAGGGATGTTTTAACAATGTATGGAACATTTATGAAACATGCAGATACTTCCGGGGCTTCCCTGCTCGGAACGTACATCGCGGGTATTGTAAATATAGGCGAGGGTGATTTTAAGGAAGGAGGCAATCTCTTAAAATCAATTGACAAGAAATATCTTTTAGAACATTCATTAGGATCTATCTATCCCTACGTAGTATTCTATATCGGCTGGGCAGCGTATGCAGAAGCAGACTACAAAGAAGCAGTACACTGGTTTTCCATACTGACTAAAGAGTATAAAACCGCTACCCTCTATCCCCGGGCGCTTTACCTTTCCGGGTGGTCCTTCTATCTGATGAAAGAGTACGTACCGGCGGCTGAGAATTTCGCGTTTTACAGTAAAGCAGCTCCCCCTGCTGACTGGGGAAAGGGTTCATACTACTATGGAAAAGCCATGGCGGCAAAAGGAGATACAGAAAAAGCAGAGCTGATATTTCAGAGTATCTACACTTCACGGCCGGATGACGCGTATGCGGATGATGCCCTGTATTCTCATGCCCAGCTTCTTGAAGAACTGAAAAAAGACAGTGAGGCGATTTTCCTTTATAAAAAACTTGCTGAAAAGTACACCCGAAGCCCCCTGACAGAAGAGGGCCTGTACAAAATTGGTGAACTCTATTACAAAGACGGAGTATTTGCAAAAGCCCGGAGGGCTTTCTATACGTACCGAAGCCATTACCCCGCCGGCCGGCTTGTTGATGCTTCATTATACTGGGGCGGGAAGTGTGCCATGAAAATGGGAGAGAAATACGGAGCTCTTCTTGTCTGGGAAAAGCTGGCGGCGCAGTATAAACAAAGTACATTCAGAAGTGAAATCTTAAGAAAAATAGCGGCGGTTTATGCTGATGAAGGGGAGTACAGAAAAGCATTGTCCTACTACAGTGATTTTGTACTTTCATATCCGGAGGATAGTCTTGTTAAAGATATTAACCTTGAGATAAAAAAATTAAAACTGCTTCAGAGCGGTCTTGGGGAACGGGAAGCTTCGCTTCTTGTCATTATTGAAAGCAAGGGAGCCTCCAGCAGGGAAGGGAGGAATGCTTCCGTAGAGTTGGCAAGCCTCTATCTATACAATGATGAAAAAAAATGGGAAACAGCGTACGAATTTTTAAAAAAGGTTGCAGGTCAAGGAAAAAAGAATGATGCAGCAGCAGCGCGGGCACAGTACTACATCGGTGAATATTTTTCACGGAAGCACTGGTGGGAAAAAGCAGTAAAAGCATTCCTGAAAGCGGCATCAATGAATCCGGGAGATAAAGATCTTGCTGCTGTTTCCATTTACCGGGCCGCTGAAAATGCTGTCCATGCCGGAGATATGGCTACAGCAAAAAAAATGATCAATCTTTTAGCATTGAATTTTCCTTCTTCTCAATGGCTGAGTGAAGGGCGGAAGCTTCTGGAGGGGAGACATTGAAACGGTTGTCAGTAGTAATATTTCTTTGTGTAATTTCCACAGGAGTATGGGCAGTAGATGAAAAACCGTCTTCTGTTGACCTTATGATACCTCCGGTAATAATAGAGATAGAGCGTTCTGATAAACAGGATCTTTCCATTATTATTCCGGATTACAATGATTTGAAACTTCCTGATCTTGGTATTAACCTTCCTGATCCTGCAGATATTACCATTCAGAAGCTTCCTTCCGATATTCCTCTGCCGTCACTCGATACTCCCCAGCAGAAGAAAAAGGTTTCTTTTTTTACCGATGGAAATCTTGGTGCAGGACTTGATAACCAGCTGACTGGTGATATAAAACTCTTCAGATTGGGATCCGGACCACGATTTTCCATTCTGTTTTCTCATGATAGTCTTGACGGATACGGAGTTAGAAAAGCAGGAGAAGGATATTCTTATAGGAAAGAACTTTTTGAGGGCACTTTTTACGGGGAATTAAAGGCTGTTTCTTTTAAGGGAAAAGGATCTTTAAGTGAGAAGGAAGATGGCCTGCAGGGACAAAATCCCCTGTATGTTTCCGTTGCCCGCCGGTTCAGATCGATTTCACTCACGATGGATGAGACAGGAACTCCCTGGGGATGGCAGCTTAATGGTGATGTTAAAAGCGCGCAGAAAGTTTTAACAGGAAGCTCTCCGCTTGTTTTCAATACCTTTTCAGGTACGGGAAAGGGCACGGTAAATTTTTCATCAGGGGCGTTCGGTTTTGCACTGGATGGATCATATCAGCTGGAGAATATAAAAGAAACAGGATGGCTTTCGCAGCTGGTGGAACTTGGGATAAATACATCGTATCATTTTCCTTCTGTTGATGTGGGGGCCTATGCGGGAGCCGGATATCTGCCTGAAAGCGGATTTTTGTATCCTTTTTCTCTATACCTTCGGGGTACGGCCGCTAAAACAGTACAGTTTCGGTTTGAAGGGGGACGGAGAATACTTCTTTCAGATAATTACGATCTATGGAATAGTTTCGCTTTTGCGGGAAATGCTGATGGCTGGTCCGACACTTGGTATGCGGAAGGGAATTTGTTAAGCCCTCTTTTTTCAGGATTTGTCATTTATGCTGATGTGAATTGGGGAAAGAGCAGCGGTGCTGTGAGTACACCTCAAACTTCTTCTCCTGATCCCGTTACAGGACTCTTCCCTTATATGAGTTCGGATGAACGGGAAAGTCTTTCTGTAACGGGAGGCTTTTCCTTTGATATTGCTGCCGGAACTGAACTGCGTGCGGAATGGAAGGGACAGCTTCTGCCGGATACAGATCCCCTTCTTCCGGTACAGAGTATCAATACCGCGTTAAGTTATGAAGCGCCGGGTGGAATGTTTAAAGCTTCCGCCTCAGTAAGCTGGAGTCTTATTCCTCTAGCCCTCCCTGAAGCGGGAGGAGATCTCTCCTTTAAAATTAGAAAAGGTATTTTTCTTGATGTAACAGCTGAGGATCTTCTTCCTCTCTTATTTCAGAAAGACAGAATTGAAGCAGGACCATACAGCCGGCCGTCGGGTAAAATGGCAGTAAATATTAAAATCTCTCTCTAAGGAGAACAAAACATGTTAGATTTATTATCCAAGGGTGGAGTTGTAATGTATTTTATTCTCCTCCTCTCCATTATTGCAACAGCTATTATTCTTGAGCGGTTATTTTACTTCAGAAAAATCAAAGTAGACGAAGAGAAATTTATCGGACATTTAAAATCGGCAATTGAGAAAAAACATTATGAGGAAGCGTTAAATATCTGTGAGAATAATACCTCTCCTCTTTCCAATTTGATGAAAGTGGGAATTGAACACAGAAGATACGGGAAAAGAGAAATCAAGGACTCAATTATGAGTGCAGCCAATCTTGAGATACCTATGCTGGAAAAGTATCTTACTTCTTTAGGTACCATTGCTCATATAGCTCCTCTTTTGGGTCTTCTTGGAACGGTTACCGGAAATATAAAGGCTTTTGGAGTTCTTGGCCGTTTTGGATCGGTAAGTGATCCCTCACTCCTTGCTTCGGGTATCTCCGAGGCTCTCCTGACGACGGCGGCAGGAATTATTGTTTCGATTCCGGCAATTGCCTTCTATAATTACCTTGTGGCAAAGGTCAATCATATAATTATTTCACTTGAAAACAGAGTTAATGAAATGGTGCTTTTCCTTGAGGAGGGGAAGTAATGCTTTTTAAGCGGAGACTGAAGCCGATAGCTTCTGTGGAACTTATTCCCATGATAGATGTTATTTTTCAGCTTGTTGTTTTTTTTATGGTTTCCAGTACCTTTGTTATTACTCCGGGAATAGATCTTCATCTTCCTGAATCAGTAACGGCAGAACCGGTTGTAATGTCAAAAATAATTATAACTATTGTATCTTCTGAAGAAATCTATCTGAATAAAAAGAAAGGGGATCTTACGACTCTGGGAGAAAACCTTAAGAAAATAGGGGAGCAGGACTCAAAAAAATCAAAGCGCAGCGTTATTGTTCAGGGTGATAAAAATGTTTCGTACAGTCTTATGGTACATGTGCTGGATATCTTGAGAGAAAACGGATTTACCGGCATCAATCTAAGGATGAAACAACTTTAATGAAAAGCAGGGCGGACGGAAAGAGACTTCTTACCGCTGCAGGGATAAGTCTGGCAGTTCATTTGGCGGGTATTGTTATTCTTGGTATGTGGAGTTTAAAATCCCCTCCTGTACCTGCCAGAATACCTCCCCTCGCCGTTTTTCTGGAACCGGAAGTTGTCCCTCAGCCTGTTATCAAGAAGCCGGAGAACCTTCCTGCTGTGATCCCTGCCGCTGAAAAGAAGGTTCATCCTGCCCGGAAAGTCTCAAAGCCGGTTTCCAGACCGGCGCCTAAAGCGGCTCCTTCTCCTGTTGCAATTCCTGCAAAACCACTTCCTGCTCCTTCACCGCCTGAGCAGACATCTGTTAAGGGGCCGGATACAAATATGAAAACAACCCCTGACAGCAGTGAGCAGTTGACAGCGGTAAAACCAAATCCCCTTCTAAAACCAAAAGGTTCAAAAATTGTTTACGCAGATACTTCTGACACCGGTAAAACAGCAGATACACCAGCTCCTACAGCAGAATCTTCACCGAGTGTTATATCTTCTGCAGAGCTTAATGCTTTTACAGCATCGTTGCAGAAAGAAGGTACTTCTTCTGAGGAAAGCCCCCATCCGCCGGAGGTGACGGACAAAACTGCGGGACCGGCTGGAGTCCCGCTGCCTGACACTGTTTCTCTTGCTCTTGGTGATTTCAGCAATACCCGGAAGCCGGTAGCTAAACTCACCTTGAATATTCCTGAAGAAATGCTTCGGAAAATCGAACATGACAGCTTTTTAACTGCTACGTTTACATTGACCCCTGATGGTTATATACTGGACCCCAAAGTTCTCGTTTCCCAGGTTAGTCCGCAGATAGAAGCAAGGGTTCTCGAAGCGCTCAGGAAATGGGAATTCAACAGAGGTTCTTCCGCGGATGGTAATGTGGAGGGACAAATTACCATACGGTTTAAGGTAAAATGAAATGAAAATTAAAGCAGTTGGATTCGATATAGATGGAACAATGTATCCAGATTCTTCGATGTACGTTCTTTCACTTTTTGCTTTTTTAAAGCATCCGGTACTCTTTTCACATTTCGGAAGAGTACGGAAAACTATCCGTACTATCCAGTACGAGGGGGATTTCCGTTCTGCCCAGACACGTCTTTTTGCTGCTTCTCTCGGGGTGAGCCCAGACGATGCGGCTGATTATATGAACCGTTTTATTTATGGGGGGCTGGAAGATGCTTTTAAAAGGATCAAACCCTTTAAGGACCTCCGGCCTGTTCTGCTTTCATTAAAAGAAGCCGGGCTGCACCTTGGGGCCATGTCGGATCTTCCCGTTGGAAGGAAACTAGAGTATCTGGGGGTTGATGATTTCTTTGATTTTGCATTTTCTACGGAGGATACAGGGTTTCTGAAACCCCACGCTGTCCCGTTTAAAAAGATGATACAAAAATTTGATCTGTTTCCGGAAGAGATTCTTTACGTAGGGAACAATTACAGATATGATGTCGTTGGAGCTGCCGCTTTAGGAATGAAAACGGCACACCTTGCAAAAAAGAAAGTGCAGAATTCACAGGCTGATATAACTTTTTCCTCCTTTCTTACATTACGGGATTGGATATTTGCTATAAATAATTGACAACTTGTTATTACTGGGTAACAATAAGGGTAGAAACCGGGGAGAGGAACTATGGTGTTTTCTATTGGAAATATAATTACGCTGCTTGTTGTTCTTGTCATACTTGCCTTATACAGGCAGATGGACAAAAATAACCGTTCACTTGAAAAAATCAAACGATATTCTGATAAAATTAAAGAAGAACTGAATGAATACGTCGATGAAAAGACGGTGGAAGTAAAGAACTTTGCCATAGAGCTGGAAGTTCATCACAAAACGGGGAAAGAAATCCTTGCGCGGATACAATCACTGGAAAATCAGTTCGATTCAAGAGCCGGACGTGTTGAAGAAATTTATAAAAAAATAGATGACTATGATACAGCTTTAAAAGATCTGAATACTATGACGTTGAAAGTTCAGGAGAATTTAAACCGGCTTCATGAGGAGTCAGAGTTTGTTGATAAAGTCGGAAAAAGAATAAAAGATGCGGGTATTTCCGTACTCCAGCTGGAAAAATCCATTGGAGGAATTAAAAATGATTTTGCAAAGCAGAACTTAAAGGACCTCCAGACAATACGGGGGAAGGTTGCCAGAGATACAAAAGAGTATGTTTCGAAAATTCATAAGGATCTTGAAAAGTCCGCGGAGAAAGTTAAGGAACTGGAAAATTCGGTTCTGTCTTTTGAAACACGTAAAGATGCAATGATCAGTGATGCTGTTGATGTAATGAGCAAGAACTTTGATGAACAGATATACCGGGCTGAACAGTCCGGAGAGAAACTGCAGTCGGACTTTGCAGAACAGCTGGATGCTCTCCTGGCAGTAAAAAAGAGAGATGCTGAAGCAGTTGAAGAACAGCTTAATGATACAAATGTACGGCTGTCTACTGCAGTAAAAGAAAAAAGTGAAGAACTGAACATGATGGTGGAAGAGTTTACCCGGAATATCAGGGAGATTGAGGGTGCCTATAAAGAGGCACTTAAAAAGGCTGCTGCGAGGGGTGTTGCTCTGGAGGACGAAGCTTTTAGCAGTCTGAAAGAGGATATAGAAAGAAAGGCTGCTGCACAGCGGGAGGAATTTACCGGAGAACTTAAAAAAACACGGGATGTTCTTTATAAGGATTTTCATACATTCCAGGATGAATTTACTTCGTATATAAAGGATTCTGAAGAGA
Organism: Spirochaetaceae bacterium; assembly: GCA_015493635.1. Taxonomy (GTDB): domain Bacteria; phylum Spirochaetota; class Spirochaetia; order B11-G9; family B11-G9; genus S145-15. The sequence continues at coordinate 98,099 of WGCU01000026.1, forward strand.
AGTATCAAGCAAATTCCGCAAAACTACGTCAATTTGAAGAAAATCTTGGAAATAAGTTTCTTGAGATGGAAAAACGTATTTCGGAATATGAAGAAGAGGTGACATACCGGTTTGGGAGAATTGAGGAAATAGGTTCTGATATTGATGCCCTGGAAGAAAACCTCCGTTCTGTTATGGACAGAACGGTACTGCGTATTGAAGATGATTTCAGCGGGTATGAAAAGAACCTTGAAAAACAGAGGGATGAATACAAGGTTAAATTCCTGTCTGAAATGGAAGAAATTACAACGGGACTCAACAGTCTGGAAAGCGAACTTAATGATTTAAAGACCCGGGCCTATGAAAATGTATCGGAGAAATTAAAGATATTTGAAGATGATTTTTTTGCCGATCTGCAGTCGAGAAATGCCTCCATGGAGGAGAAATTCCTGGAATGGCAGAAGGGTATGGATCAAACGCTGGGAACCCTGGCCGAAGAAAACGTTCAGAAACGCAGTGCCGTTGAAAAGAAGTATAACGAAGAATTTAGACAGAAATTTGAGGAGTTTCAGGCTAAAATTTTCAAACAGCATGATAAATTTGAAGAAAAAGTATCTGCTTTTCAGGTTACTATCGAAGAACGACTTAAAGAATCTGATGCTTCCATTGAAACAACAGCCGGAGAGATACGGAAGGAAATTCTTGATGTAAAAGAGAGTTCTTCAACCTTTTTTACCCGGGAATTTACAGATTACAAAACAGGTATCAGCAGCGAATTGAAAAAATCATCCAGAGAGTTTGAAAATCAGCTGAAAGCGATTGAAGAGCTCCTTGAAAGCAGGGAGAAAGATCTTCTGACAACGATTGAAACAACTCAGTCCGATGTAACCGTATGGCAGACAAAAGTTCTGCAGCAGTTTCAGACGGCGGAGACTGAAATGCAGACTCATTACGGTGATCTCCGCAAGGAAGTACTGGAAAATATCACGCAGATAAAAACAGATTTTGAATCCCAGCGCGATGATCTTGTTCTTTCTACTCAGGAAGAACGAACCCGGCTTAAGAACGAGTTGAAAGAGATTGGTGATGGTGTCATTAATCTTGAGGGAGAACTGAGGAAACGTACGGAAGATGCTTTTGAAAAGTTTAACAGGGAGTTTGAAAGTTTTTACTTTGAAATTCAAAAGAAAAACAGGGAAATGCAGAATGAACTGGAAAAACGGATAAAAGATTTCAGAACAATTTCTCAGGATACCAAGGAAAAATCAGAACAACTGCAGCATAAACTGTTTGGTAAAATTGAAGAGAATTATAAGGTTCTCGCGGTGAATTTGCAGGAAATTGATAAACGGCAGAAGGGTTTTATTGCTCAGACGAAGATTTTTACGAGGGCTGACTCCTTGAAGGTTAGTCTTCAGGAAAGTATAGAGGATCTTAAGACGGAACTTACCCGTGTGGAAGCTCAGGAAAATGGAATCAGGGAAACTGAAAGAAAGTTTGCGGCAATAAAGAAGCTGGGTGATGAGGTATCTGTAAAATTAAACAGATTCATGGCGGAGAAACGGCGTATTGAAGAGATGGAAGGAGATTTTAAGAAACTTATAAATATTTCCCAGGCGGTTGATCAAAAACTTCTCCAGGTAACAGGAGCTCATGATGATCTTCAGGCAATTCAAATCAAAATAAAAAACATTGCCGATCTTGAAAAAGAAACCGAAGTCCGCTTTGAACGGCTAGAAAAGAAGAACCAGATTATAGATGCGACAACAGAGAGTGTTGATAAGAATTTTCAGTTTCTTGAAGAACTGGAAGGGCAGGTGCGCTCCTTGAAAGATGTCGTGTCTTCTATCCCTGAACAGATTCACGATATTTCCAACAGGATTGAGCCGCTTTCCCGTAACAAGAAAAAGGCGGATGATGCCATTGAAAAACTTAAAACCCTTGATGGGCTTTTAAAAGATCTTGAAACAAGAACTGAAAAGATGCAGAAAGCCAGGGAGTGGCTTGCCAGAACCGAGACACGTCTTGAAGAAGTGAGTAAACAGGCTCAGGAGCAGGTTAAACTGCTTGGATCAATTCTGAAAGAGGGCGGTAAATCAGGCCCCAACGATAAGGGAGCCCCATCCATGGGAACGAGGGAGGTTGTAACTCGTCTTGCCCATCAGGGCTGGTCGGTAAAGGAAATAGCGAGTGCAACAAAATTATCACGAGGTGAGGTTGAACTCATCCTTGAATTACTTCCGAAGAAATAGTAGGATTCCCCATGATTCCTGATACAATTGTTGTTCATCTTATCATTATCCTTATAAGTTTTTATGTCCTTACAAAAAGTGCCGACTTTCTTGTTGACGGTTCGGTTGCAATAGCGTACCGGTTTAATATACCCAAGATGATTATCGGCATTGTTCTTGTCAGCTTTGCTACCACAACCCCGGAATTTACGGTATCACTGTTGTCCGCGTTAAAAGGGTATCCAGAGATTGCACTGGGGAATGCCATCGGTTCGGTTATAGCCGATGATGCCCTTGCCCTTGCTCTTGGAATGATAGTTGCCCCAACCGTTATTGCTGTTGACAGTAAAATCCTCAAGAGCGCCGGAATCTTTCTTATTGTCATAGATATTGTTGCATTTATTCTCGCATTTAATGGTACGGTAAGCCGTTTTGAAGGGGCTTTTCTCATTATTATCCTTATCGGATATTTCGGATGGGTTATCGTTAGTGAGAAACGCAGGAAGAACGGAAAAGTTTCCAAAGAAATTGACAATGAAGTTATGGAACATGTGAAAGGAACGGTCCTTTCGCAGGTCCTTAAATTTGTCGGCGGAGTAGTCGGTGTTGTCATAGCGAGCCGTTTCCTTGTTGATTCTTCCGTATGGACGGCAACGTACTTTAAAGTGCCTCAGGTTATTATCGGCCTTACCCTGGTCGCTATCGGGACCTCTCTTCCTGAAATCGCGACGAGTATTATTGCGTCCCGGAAGGGGCATGGAGATCTTGCCCTCGGAGATATTATCGGAGCTGATATACTTAATATACTCTGGATTATCGGTTCAGCGTCTCTGGCCCGTCCCATAAAAGTTGCTCCAAAAATTATATACTTTGCTTTTCCTGCAATGATAACTGTTGTTGTCACAATGCTTCTTTTTGCGCGGCATAAATACCGCCTTACACGGTTTAAAGGTGTTATTCTTGTTTTAATGTATATTGCATATCTTGTATCTTCTCTCTTGCTGTTCCATACGCCAGCAGCAGGTTCCTGAGATTCCTCTCTTTTTTTCTAAAATGCTTGACGCTAGTGCACATTGATTAGTATTTTTCAGTCAAACGTAATAAACAGTGAAATTAACATGAAATAGAGGTTGTTATGTCTAATGCAAAGCATAAGAAGAAACCGGAGGGGAAGAACGTTCCAGCTGAAACCGCTTCTGCGGAGGAAGAACCGAAGCAGGAGGAACTTGTACCGGAGCAGGATGAAAAAGAAATTTTAAAGGCCAGAATAGCGGAGCTTGAGTCTGAAGTATCGGAGATAAAGGATCAGATGCTCAGGAAACAGGCGGAACTTGATAACTTCAGGAAGCGTCTTCTGAAGGATAAGGAAGAATCAATAAAATATGCCAATGTAAATCTGCTGACGGATCTTATTACCATTATTGATGATTTTGAACGGGCAATCCAGTCAGCAACAGCTTCCCGGGATTTTGACAGTTTTCATTCAGGGATTGAGCTCATAGAGAAGCAGTTTACCGGAATGCTGGAAAAAAAATGGGGTCTTACCCGGATTGTCAGCGTTGGGGAGGAGTTTGATCCTCAGAAACATGAGGCAATAGGAATGGAAGAATCGTCCGACTATGATACGGAGACCGTTATAGAGGATTATCAGAAAGGATACATTCTTCAGGATAGAGTTATCCGGCCGGCTAAAGTCAAGGTAGCCATGCCCATGAAAAAAAATGAAACGGAAGCTGGAGAAACAGTTGCCGATGAGCAATAAAATAAATAACTTATAGTAAAGTAAAGGAGATAATAAAATGGGACGGATAATTGGTATTGATCTTGGAACGACTAATTCCTGTGTTGCAGTTATGGAGGGTGGAGAGCCTGTTGTAATACAGAACTCTGAAGGGCAGAGAACGACGCCTTCAATTGTTGGGTTTACTGCGAAAGACGAACGTCTGGTAGGACAGCCTGCCAAAAACCAGATTGTAACCAACCCGGAAAATACGATATTTTCAATAAAGAGATTTATGGGCCGGCGGTTTAATGAAGTGCCGGGTGAAATAAAGATGGTTCCGTATAAAATAAAAGACTCGGGATCCGGGGAAGTGCGGGTTGCCATTCAGGGAAAAGATTATTCTCCTCAGGAGATTTCCGCTGCAATTTTGCAGAAAATGAAAAAAACTGCAGAAGATTATCTTGGAGAACCTGTTACCGAAGCAGTTATTACCGTACCGGCGTATTTTAATGATGCACAGCGTCAGGCAACAAAGGATGCCGGTAAAATTGCGGGGCTTGAGGTAAAACGTATAGTAAATGAACCGACAGCTGCTTCACTGGCGTATGGTTTTAATAAAGACAACAAGGAAGAAAAAATTGCTGTTTATGATCTGGGCGGCGGTACGTTTGATATTTCCATCCTCGAACTTGGTGATGGTGTTTTTGAAGTAAAATCAACAAACGGAGATACCCATCTTGGTGGTGATAATTTTGACCAGAAGGTTATAGACTGGCTCGTTGACAGTTTTAAAAAGGATTATGGAATTGATTTAACCCAGGACAGAATGGCGCTCCAGCGGTTGAAAGAAGCAGCTGAGAAGGCAAAAATCGAACTGTCCAGTACTCAGTCAACAGAAATAAATCTCCCCTTTATTACAGCTGATGCGTCCGGACCGAAACATCTTCAGTATTCTCTTTCCCGTTCAAAATTCGAACAGATGGTAGGAGAACTTATTGAATCAACGAAGACTCCCTGTCTTCAGGCTCTGAAAGATGCAGGGCTTTCTGCTTCTGATATAGATGAGGTTGTTCTGGTCGGCGGATCTACAAGAATCCCTGCTGTTCAGGAATCAGTGAAAAAACTTTTCGGTAAAGAACCTCATAAAGGAGTAAATCCTGATGAGGTAGTTGCTATGGGAGCTGCTATTCAGGGTGGTATTTTAGGCGGAGATGTAAAGGATGTACTTCTCCTTGATGTAACGCCGCTTTCACTGGGTATTGAAACCCTTGGAGGAGTATTTACGAAACTTATTGAGAGAAATACAACCATTCCAACAAGGAAAAGCCAGATTTTCTCAACAGCTGCGGATAACCAGACTGCGGTTTCTGTTCATGTTCTCCAGGGAGAGCGGGAAATGGCTTCCCAGAACAGGACTCTTGGACGGTTTGATCTTGTCGGCATACCGGCAGCTCCCCGTGGAGTTCCCCAGATAGAGGTTACCTTTGATATAGATGCAAATGGTATTGTCCATGTGTCGGCAAAAGATCTTGGGACAGGGAAAGAACAGAAGATACGTATTGAATCTTCTACCGGTCTTTCTGAAAGCGAAATAGAGAAGATGGTAAAAGAAGCAGAGCTTCATGCTGAAGAAGACAAAAAAGAAAAAGAGAAAGTTGAAGCAGTCAACGGAGCTGATACACTGATCTACTCTACTGAAAAATCGGTAAAGGAGCTTGGTGATAAATTATCCGCTGATGAAAAAGAAAAGGTAGAACAGGCCGTTGCTGATTTGAAAAAAGCACTGGAAACCGGTGATGTTGCTGATATTAAGGCTAAAACCGAGGCTCTTACTCAGGCTTCTCACAAGCTTGCTGAAGAACTTTATAAAAATGCCGGAGGAGCTCAGGCCGGAGCAGCAGGTGCAGATCCTGGAGCCCCGGGCGGATCTACCGACGAAAGTGCGCATACTGATAATGAACCGAAAAGCGGAAGTGTTGAAGATGTCGATTACGAAGTTGTCGATGATGATGATTCTACTAACTAAATAAGGAAATCGAATTGGCAAAACGTGATTATTATGAAGTCCTTGGTGTCCCGAAAGGGGCATCAAAGGATGATATAAAAAAAGCATATCGAAAACTCGCCATAAAGTATCATCCTGACAAGAATCAGGGCAACAAGGAAGCTGAAGAGAAATTTAAGGAAGCTACCGAAGCCTATGAAGTTTTAAGTGATGAGAAAAAGAAGCAGGCGTACGATCAGTTTGGTTTTGCCGGGGTAGAAGGCATGAGCGGCGGTGCTCATGATTATTCATCGGTATACCGGGATTTCGAAGATATCTTCGGTGATTTCGGAGGTATTTTTGATTCTTTTTTCGGTGGTGGCCGGAGACGCGGCAGCCATGGGAATTCCAGAAACCGGGGAGCTGATCTACGGTACAATTTGAATATTCCCTTCAAGGATGCTGTATTTGGAACGAAAGTACAGATAAGCTACTCACGGCATGTTTCCTGCCCCTCATGTCATGGAAGTGGTGCTGAATCAGGAGGGGGGCGGAAAGTGTGTCCCACCTGCGGAGGAAGCGGACAGGTGCGTAGAAGTTCCGGATTTTTTTCCATAGCTTCAGCATGTCCTACCTGCGGAGGTGACGGTTTTATCATAGACAATCCCTGCAAGATGTGCCATGGGACAGGTGTTGTTCAGAAAACACAGAAAATTAAAGTTACCATACCACCGGGTATTGAATCGGGGAAAAGGATAAATATTCCTTCCCAGGGGGATGTCGGCCCTAATGGCGGTCCCGCGGGAGATCTGTATGTATACATAAACGTCGAGCCTCACAAGTACTTCGAACGGGATGGAGCCGATCTTTACTGTGTTATTCCGGTATCCTTTACCCAGGCAGCTTTGGGTGCTGAAATACAGGTGGAAACAATTGAAGGGAAGAAGGTGAAACTTAAAGTTCCATCAGGTACGCAGAACGGAAAGATACTCCGGCTTCGCGGTGAAGGGGTTCCCTATCTTCATAATGCACATAAACGTGGTGATATGTACATAAAATTACAGGTGGATATTCCCAGAAGACTTTCTTCGAAAGCAAAAGCTCTCCTAAAAGAACTTTCTGAGCTTGAAGGGAATTCCGGTACTCCCAAACCGGTTCCTCTCTCGGAACTGCGGTAAATATGTCCTCCATGCCAGGGTTGCATGGAGGATTTTTTTATATTTTTCTCTTTTTAATATACTGGTAATCCGATATTCATGGTAAATCGTATTTTTAAAGGGGCAGTATTTGGAAAAGAGGTATCTACTGTTTACTGTATTTTTTTTATTTACATTATCCGTTGGTTTTTGTGAAAACAGAGTTCTTGACTGTAATGCAATTACCCGGCAGATGGAAAAAATAGAGGGAGGGAAGCCCGTCGATTCCTACGACAGTAACGGCGACGGGAAAGTGGACTTCATGGAAAAGCAGAATAAAGAAGGGGAAAAGATAATGGAAATTTTTGACTTCAATCATGATGGTACCATGGACGATTTCTATTTTTATTCTGACGGTATTATTTCATTACGTGAAATTGATTCAAATTTTGATAAGAAGGTTGATATCTGGGTATACATAAAGGACGGCAGTTATATAACAAAGTATGAGCGTGATCTTGATTTTAACGGAACGATTGATCAGGTTAAGGTTTTTGGAGAGAAAAAAAAGTGATTCTAACAGGATTCCATGCCATTGAGGAGTTTATCAAGTCAGGTTCAGGGAAGGGGGTTGTCTCCTATGTAAAAGAGAATCCCCGAATCAGCAGTATCCTCGCTCTTGCTGCAGAAAACGGCTTTTCCGTTAAAAAAGTTTCTGAGAGGGAATTTTCAAAACTATCCGGAGAACTTCAGGCAAAAGGAATTCTTCTGGAAGGGGAAAAATTTGATATAACATGGGAAACTCTTGATGATTTCCTCGCCGAAAAGCGGGATGGTAGTTCTCTGGTTGTTGTTCTGGACGGGGTAACAGATCCTCATAACCTTGGAGCTGTTCTACGGAGTGCTGCTCAGTTTGACGCTGACATTGTTCTTGTTCCATCCCGCCGGAGTGTAAAAGAGACCGATGTAGTGGCCAGAACGTCGGCAGGCGCAAGTTCTTTTGTTCCTGTTATTCAGGAGACAAATCTTGTAAGGTCCATCGATAAACTAAAAAAGGCCGGTTATTGGGTGTATGGAGCACGAATGGACGGCCAGCGTATTGATACCGTTGATTTTTCCGGTAAAATTGCCCTCGTTCTCGGATCAGAGGGGAAAGGAATGCGGGACCTGGTGGAAAAGAAGTGTGATTTCTTTGTATCCATCCCTACTGCCGGCAGAATAGACTCTTTGAACATATCTGTTGCTGCGGGAATAATTATGTACGATATCTACCGTAAGATGACTCATTGAGTAATGTTTTAAGGTAACTGGTCAACTTTCCAGGAATTCTTTAAATATTTTTTTGTACTCGTTGTAAGTCGATGCGTGGACCACCTTATTTCTTAAAGCGGCACCACCCCTGACTCCCTTTGTGTAGCTTCCTATGTGCTTCCGCATCTCCTTGCAGGCAACGGGTTCGCCCTTGTCGGTAATACACATCTTTAAATGATCGAGAGCTGTGAAAAACCTTTTCTCCACCGGCGGGGGAGGGGGGCAGGTTCCGGACTGGAGCAGTTCTGCTGTTCTTTCAAAGATAAAGGGATTTCCGATGGCGCCCCTGGCAAACATGACGCCGTCAATTCCTGTTTCTTCCAGCATCCGTTTGGCATCTTCCGGAGCAAAAAGGTTCCCCGAGCCGATAACCGGAACAGTTATGCTTTCTTTAAGGGTTTTAAGCATGTTCCAGTCCGCTGACCCTGAGTATCCCTGGGTTCTTGTTCTCGGATGCATGGCAACAAGTGATGCTCCTGCCTCTACAGCGTATTTTGCTGCTTCCAGGTAGTTTATGGAACTGCTGTCCCATCCGGAACGGATCTTTACTGTTACGGGAATATCGGTACATTCGGTGATTGCTTTTACAATCTCACCTATTTTTTCAGGAGTTTTCATGAGGGCAGCTCCGCTGCCGGACTTTATCACCTTGGGAACGGGGCATCCGCAGTTGATGTCTATCAGGGAAGGTTGTGCTTTTAGAAGAGCAGGTAACGCTCTGCAGGCGGTTGAACTGTCCGGGAGGAATATCTGAATCCCCAAAAAGCTTTCCCCCGGGGCTCTTTTCATAAGATTTTTGGTTTTTTCGCTGTTTCTGGCAAGGGCTTCGGCTGAAACCATCTCACTGTACGTAAAGGATGCCCCGTGCCGGTGACAGATCTGTCTGAAAGCGGGGTCTGTAAATCCCGCTAAGGGAGCAAGAAACAGATTGCCCGGAACCAGCATATTCCTGATTCGGACAGGGTGGAAAAGTTCCTTATCCATGTTCCGGAGTTCTGGTTTAATCCTCTACACCGAAAAATGCAAGGCTGTTTTGATACAGGGCCTCAGAAAGTTCTTCAACAGGGATATCTCTCAGTTCAGCGATAAATTGTGCCGTTGCACCGAGATATGAAGGCTTGTTCCTCTTACCCCGATAAGCGGACGGAACCATGAAAGGGCTTTCTGATTCAATAAGCATTCGATCCAGGGGCATGTTTTTTGCTGTTTCATGAAGATTTCGTGCATTTCTGTACGTCACATTTCCAGCAAAAGATATGTAGAGGTTCAAAGACAATGCTTCCTGAGCAAACTGCCAATTTTCTGAATAACAGTGAAGAACCCCCCCCCTTGGAGAGAGTTTTGTCTTTAAAATATCAAGGACATCCCGTCCTGCTTCCCTGTTATGTATGATAACGGGAAGATTAAAGTGTTCCGCGAGTTCAAGCTGCCTTATAAAGAGTTCTATTTGTGAATTTTTGTCACCAAACTTCCGATAATAATCAAGACCGGTTTCACCGATTGCTATGACACGGTCAAGAGAGACCCCTTCTTCAATTTTGAGCTCCCAATCGTGTCCGGGATGTAAGACTTCTGAAGGAGAAACACCGATACTGTGATAAACGTGCTTCGCGGTAGACAGATTATTGTATACCTGGAAAAAATCCTGCAGATTGTTGCATATACTGACGATATGCGCTATACCTGCTTGCTTTGCTTCTTTTGTAATAATGAGCTGCTCTATCGGATCTTCATTTATAAGACCAATATGAGCATGAGTATCAAACAATTTCATAAGGCTTTCCAATTTTGGTTTGAATTTACGCTTGTATGAAGGAACAGTATCACGAAGACCTGCAGACGTCAATTGTATTTGACAATTTTTTTTCAACATGGTAATCTTTGTCGCTAAGGAGAAATAATGTCGCAAACTCATGGATATAAAAAAGCAGAAAACAGGGTTTATCGTTTTATAGTGCGGCAGTTTTCCAGGCTGAGCAGCAGTATTTCCCATTTCTTTAACCGTCTGGTATCTCAGGGGAAGCAGCGCTTTACTGTTATGCTTATTCCTCATTCGGAAAAAAAGATCTTCAATTTTAAAATTTCTGTTTTTTCAATGGTATTTATCAGCGTCATTTTTGCAGGAGTAATAGTAGCGTTTTTTGTTTTCAGTACCAGATTCAGCGGGATGTCCCATATCCTTGTAACACGTACATCGGAACTGCAGCAAACCCGGGCGAGTCTTGAGCAGGTCAGGAATGAAGTTGCCGATCTTAAAAAGGTTTCAAGTGCGTTTGAAACAACACTCAATAAAACTCTCGGTATTCTGGGAATGGGCAGCTCAAAACCTACCGGAAAAGATTCGGAAACGGGGGATCTTGCTTCTTTTTTTAACATTGAAGAACAGGACAGGGGCACACTCAAGGAAGTTTCTGATTTAAAGAACATCAAAGACTTCATGAGTAAGTCTGAAACAGCTCTTCAAAGGGTCTCTGGACTCTTGTCTTCCCAGGGGAAGCTTCTCGTTGATTTACCGACAAAATGGCCTGTTGGTTCAGGTATTGGACGGATAACAAACTATTTCGGTCCTGAAATTCATCCTTTTACCGGACAGTGGTATCTACATAAAGGAATTGATATTGCTTCGTACCGCAGGGGAGTCCCTATTCTTGCGGCTGCAAACGGCAAGGTTATAGAGCGCGGTTATGAAGCCATGGGGTATGGAAACTACATTGTTATCCGTCATGCATACGGATTCAGTACAAAATATGCCCACATGTCCCGGATATTTGTGAATGAAGGTGATACAGTTACCCAGGGACAGCGGGTTGGAACCATGGGTAATACCGGTCTTTCCACAGGTCAGCATCTGCATTTTGAGGTGAGAATTGGATCCCAGGTAGTAGACCCTCTGCGTTTTCTCAATGTAAAGTCCGGAATACGGTAAAACTTTTAAGGATTAAAAAAAGCTATGAGTGATCATCTAGATACAGACGGTGTGTTTATAAATTCAATAGTAGGTGAGGGAACACGTTTTTCGGGTGATATTTTTCTAAACGGACTTCTCCGGATAGATGGAGATTTTAAAGGATCAATAACAACAAAGGGTAAAGTCCTTATCGGTAAAAATGGAAGAGCGGAATGTACCATCAAAGCAGATACCATCGTTATCGGAGGGGTGGTAAAAGGGGATATTACATCAACGGATAAAGTTGTTATTCTTTCGTCAGGGATGCTTATTGGAAATCTTTCCGCACCCCGGCTCATTGCTGAAGAAGGGGTTGTTTTAAACGGCGACTGTAAAATTGCAAAAGGAACGACAGTAGAAAAACCTGCGGCAGTACAAACACAGAAAGAAAAAGTGGAAGATATAGAGCGTTACAATCCGGTTAAGAGATCTTTTTCTTTATGGAAAGGATAACCTCTGCAGACAGGACACCATTAAAGCGGAAAAGGGATAAACACCGGCTCAAGAAGAAAGGTTTTTCCGGTTCCGTCCTGCCGGAGAATGTTGAAAAACAATCCATCCGGTTTAACGAACTGTTCACTCTTGAGGATGAAGACATATCGAATGAACAGCTGGAAGATCTGCTTGATGAAATTCATGAAACAGGTGATGTGTTAAAAGAACAGCCGACACTGGAAAATATTAAACAATACCGGCAGTCTGTATCGAATTTTATGAAATTTGTCGTTAAAAACTCTCTGGAAACCGATACTGCTGTCAGTAGGCGTATTAATCCATTGAAAAAACAGAAAAGGTATACCATAATACGGGTAATTAACAGGAATCTTGAACAGCTTGCTTCCGGAGTGCTTCAGAATCAGCTGACTCAATTAAAGATTCTTGAGAAAATTGATGAAATTAATGGGTTGTTGGTAAACCTTTTAAAGTAACCGATGTGTATTGGAGATATGTAAAGTGAGTGATACTGTTCTCTCTGAAATATATGTTCTTGTAAAAATTCTGCATTCAAGTGAGACTCAGGTATGCAGAACCGGTCCGGACATAAAGAAAGGTGATCATGTTATTGTAAGGAGCAGATACGGGAAAGATCTTGCAAAAGTTCTCGGCCCTCTTTCGGGTATAGATTCAGCGGTTAGTACAGGTATTGAGAATATTGTACGGATAGCCTCCTCCGCTGACCTTGAACGCTATGAGGATAATCTTGAAAAAGAAAAGGAAGCGTTTTTAATCTGCAGAAAGAAGATAAAAAATCATAAACTGGAGATGAAACTTATTTCAGCTCATTATGTTCTTGAAGAATCGAAAGTTCTTTTCTTTTTTACCGCGGAATCGAGGGTGGATTTCAGGGAACTGGTAAAAGATCTTGTAGCAGTTTTTAAAATGAGAATTGAGCTGCGGCAGGTTGGTGTCAGAGATGAGTCCCGTGTCCTCGGAGGGTTGGCTGTCTGCGGACGTACTTACTGCTGCCATGGTGTAACTGATAAGCTGAAGCCTGTTTCGATAAATATGGCCAAAGAACAGAGTCTTTCTCTTAATTCCATGAAGATATCCGGTCCATGCGGAAGGCTGCTGTGTTGTCTTTCCTATGAATTTGATCTGTATAAAGAAGAAAAGTCGAAATTCCCTCATGAAGGAGTCAGATTAGTTTTTAATGATGAGAGGTTCAAGGTTATCGGCGTGAATATTCTCACAAAGAAGATATCCGTTGTATCAAGTGATGGAAGATTTATCGATATACCATCTTCCAGTCTATCTCGGGACTCGAAAGGGTTCTGGCATATTGATGAAGATTTTTTTCGTGATTGATGAGGCTTGACATGAGTCTTTTATTCTGGTAATTTCGTAAACCGTTATAATATGAAAATTTAATGAGGGGGAGCCCATTGGTTACAAAAGATAGTGCTGCCAAAAGAAACAGGCAGAATGTTAAGAGAAACTTACGGAACAGAATGGCTAAGAGTACTGTTCATACAGCAAAACGTTCTTTTTTTGCAGCGGTAAAAGCTGCTGACAAAGAAAAAGCAGCTTCAGAGTTTGTAAAACTCTCAAAGCTTATTGATACTGCTGCAGGAAAGAAGATCTTTCATAAGAACACTGCGGCACGTAAGAAATCACGGTTTCATAAAATGCTCAACAAAATGAGTGTGGAGTAGAAAAAAATGGATTCCAGCAGGAAACTGACCAAAGCCGAAATAATTGATTCAATCCGTGAAGAAGTGGATCTTGAAAAGGAAGATATTCACAGCGTTATTGACAGTTTTTTCAAGCATGTAAAAGATGCTCTGGAATCGGACAAAGTCATTGAACTGCGGGGATTCGGTACCTTTGAAATTAGAACACGGAAGGGACGTGAAAGAGCACGTAATCCAAAAACGGGTGATATTGTTCCCGTTAATACACACGGAGTTGCTGTTTTCCGTCCCGGAAAGGAATTAAAGAAACGAGCCTGGCCATTGAGACATTAGCCAGGAGGTTCTGACCCTTCAGGAGAATGAATGAATTCACTGCGGACCTCTTTTTATAAAACAGTAACAGAGCTTGGACTGCTAATTTTATCTTCAGTACTTTTTTCGCTTTCTTTTCCAAGCTTTTTATCCCATGGCGGATATGTTTTTCTTGCCTTTTTTTCGGTTGTACCTGTATTTGTTGTTATACACCGGTGTCACTGGAAAGCTGTTGCACTTTACGGTGTTTTTTATGGTTTTGTAACTTACGCACTCTTTAACTATTGGCTTGCCACTTTTCAGCCGCTTGCAATTATTATTGTCCCTATCATTTATGCAGTTTATTTCCTGATTTTGTTCCCTTTTTTGAAACTGGCAGATACTCTTTTCCCAAAATATGGATATATTCTTCAGGCTTTTCTGTGGATATCGTATGAATATCTCCGCACAAAAGGGTTCCTTGGATATCCCTATGGAAACATTGGGTATTCCATGTACTCGTTTGTTCCTTTTATTCAGTCGGCGTCAATTACAGGATCCTGGGGAATTTCATTCCTCGTTATTTTTCCTTCCGCGTATATAGGGAACGCGTTGAAAACAGAAGGGGTTCGGTTTTCCGCTTTTCTCAAAAAGCATAAAATAGACGGTTTTGTATACCTTGCTCTTATAGCACTTAATCTCGTGTATGGCGCATTCTCTCTAAAGGATTTTTCTTCTTTCCGGCAATGGAAAGTCGCTCTTATACAGCACGATGCTGATTCCTGGAAAGGGGGAATCCGTACCTACGAACGGAATTTCCGTATACTTAGGGACCTGAGCCTTCAGGCAGTTAAAGAAAACCCTGATATTGTTGTCTGGTCCGAAACTGCTTTTGTCCCCGGTGTTGACTGGCATTCCCGGTATCGTACTGATAATGAGCGGTATGCTCTTGTCAAGGATTTAAAGGATTTTCTTGCAACCCAGAAGATTCCTTACGTTATCGGAAATGATGACGGTCAGCTGAAAGATCCATCACTGCCTCCTGTACTTCCCGACGGAACCTACAACAGGGTTGATTACAATGCGGTATTTCTTTATGAGCATGGAAAATTAATGGAGACGTACCGTAAAACACACCTTGTCCCGTTTACGGAAAGTTTTCCTTACAAGAAGATGTTTCCTCAATTCTATCAGCTGCTTGTGAGCCATAAGTATCATTTCTGGGAAAAGGGTACTGAATATACCGTTTTTAATGCCGATGGTGTAAGATTCTCAACACCAATCTGCTTTGAGGATGTTTTCGGATACATATCCAGAAATTTTGTCCGTAACGGTGCCCAGGTTATTGTAAATATGTCCAACGATTCCTGGTCGGGAGCTGTTTCGGCAGAAATGCAGCACATGCAGATGTCTGTGTTCCGGGCTGTGGAAAACCACCGAAGTGTTGTCCGGAGCACAAACTCCGGCATGACCGTTATCATTGATCCTGACGGAAGAATTCTTAAAGAGCTGACACCCTTTACAAGAGGATATCTTGTGGGGAAGGTTCCTGTTTATGATTCTGTAACTACTCTCTATACGAGATGGGGGAACTGGTTTGCAGTACTTTCTCTCATTATATCAGCTCTTGTTCTTGCAATTGGCGTGATACGGTATATAATAATTGACAAGAGAGCATAAGTATAGGATTATAGAGTATGAAAACAAAGATACTGATTGTTGATGATGAGCCCATGAATCTGGATTTTTTTGATCTCATGCTCTCTAAACTTGGGTTTGAGGTTATAAGTGCTGATAATGGATTTGATGCTCTTGAAAAAGTTAAGGAAGTGCATCCCGATCTTATCCTTCTCGATAATGTTATGCCGAAAATGTCCGGCTGGCAGGTAACGAGGCTCCTTAAGGAAGATGATGCATACAAACATTTCAGGGATATTCCCGTCATCATGTTTTCGGCCATGGATGATGTTGAGGATAAGATTGAAGGATTTGAGCTGGGTGTGGATGATTATATAACAAAACCATTCAATTTTTCAGAGGTAATAGCCCGGATACGTGCTGTCTTGAAAAACAGAGAGATGTATCGGCAATTTTTTCACAATGAACAGCGTATGCAGTTTGGAAAGGCCTTAAGCGATTCGGTTAAACTGGTTATTGGTTCCTTTCAGCCTCCGCTGGAACAGATTATTTCCGACTCCGAGGATCTTGACCTTGATGACAGAGCGTCAACCGAAAAGTTTGTGGCAAACGTAAAAAAGGAAACCTCAGATATCCTTTCTTCTTTTAAAAAACTGGAGAAAGATATTGTATCTTTCATGGAGCTGGAAAATGGGGATTCTCTCGATTCTTCTCTTCTCATGGAATTTGATAAAAGGATTCGGACCCATTTTCTTGAATCTGAAAAGAAGGAAAGCGGGCAGCTTTCAGGGAGCAGCCATCAATGATAAGTGAGGATAAACAGAAGGTTCTTGATCTTTTTGCTGAGGGACGGAGAAAGTATAAACTTATGGATTTCAAAGGCGCACGAAAATGTTTTGCCGATGCTCTGAAGATAGATGCGGAGGACGGACCTTCCCAGGTTTATTATGCACGGTGCAAGCACTATCTTGATAATCCTCCTCCCGAAGACTGGGACGGCATATTTGTCATGAATACAAAATAAATATATACATGTGAGACATACATAATGAAAAAAACAGGAAACAATAATGCACGAAAAATCGGAACAACCCTCGGGGAAACAACGGTTTTTTCAGGAGTAATGAATTTTACCGATTCATTAAAAATTAATGGAAACTTTAAAGGGGAGATTATTTCAACTGGATTCCTTTATGTAGATGCCGGAGCAGTTGTTAATGCGGATATAGAGGTTGATTCAATTGTTATAGCAGGTGTTGTAAGGGGAAATATCGTTGCGTCCAGTCACGTTGAAATGATGCCCGGAGGGCAGGTTTACGGGAATGTACGGACGTCAAGACTCCGTATCTCCGATAATGTTGTTTTTGAAGGGAAGTGCGAGATGATAAAGGATCCGCGCACGGTGGATATTTTTTCCGCCCGGGTTGATAAACTGAAAAAGACGGTAGGCAGTGTCGAGTAAAGCATATGTTTCTCTTCTTCTTATAGGAACTGAATTAACCAACGGTACGATACAGGATACTCATGGGAGATATATAGCGTCCAGGCTGACAGAACTTGGATTTACTGTTACTAAAATCCTTCTTGCTTCTGATGACTTGTCCACAACGGATGATTTACGGAATCTTGCGGCCTGCAGTGATATTGTTATTGTATCAGGAGGTCTTGGTCCCACCTCGGATGATATTACCCGGGAGATGCTTGCTGCTTTGTCCGGCGGCAGCCTTGATTTCAAACAGGATGTCTGGGATGATATCGCTGCACGGTTTGATGTCCGTAAGGGGCAGTCAAATAAAAGGCAGGCTTTTGTTCCTGAACATTTTTCAACCATACAAAATACAAAAGGAACAGCTCCCGGATTAAAGGGAACTGTCGGTAATACCCTTCTGTATGCGCTCCCAGGACCCCCTCATGAGATGCGGAGAATGTTTGACCGTGCGGTGGTACCTGATCTTGTACAGAGTTTTCATGTAGAAACGGAAGAGTTTCTTGAAGCAACCTGCTTCCTTCTCAGTGAATCTTTACTCGAAGATGCCTGCGGCAAATTTCCCCGGTCAGGGGTGTCCTGGGGAACTCGGGCAGGTGAAGGGATGATTCATCTCTACCTTCGTGGAGGGATGCAGCAGGAACGGGAAGCTTTCTTAGGTTTTCTGCAGGAATATTTCGGGAAAGAACGGCTTAAAAATGGTTCTGTTGATCTTCCTGCGTATACGGTTGCACTTTTTAAGGACCTTGAATATACACTTTCCAGTGCTGAATCCTGTACCGGCGGTCTTTTTTCCAAGCTGGTTACCGATATTCCGGGAAGTTCTGAGGTTTTTCCTGGGGGGGTTGTAAGTTACTCCGCCGGTACAAAGGCAGTGTATCTGCATCTTGACAGAAGCGAAATTGAAACTCACGGGGTTGTTTCCGGCGAAACAGCAGCTGCCATGGCACAGTCGGTCAGAGTACTTTCCGGATCGGATATAGGGATCTCTTTTACCGGTATAGCGGGACCCGGAGGCGGAAGTACGGAAATACCCGTGGGAACGGTCTGGATTGGTATTGCCGGCCATGATGGAGAAATCCGGACATTTCCCTTCCGCTTTAAGGGCTCACGGGACAGGATCCGCCGGAAAGCGGTTGCAGCGGGTTTTTTATTGCTTGAAATTTGGGTGACGGAGAAAAAGAGACTTGACAGTTACAGAAAGTGGCAATATATTTAGTGTGTATTAAAGTCCTCTTGAAACCGTTTTTAAACCCTGAAGATATAAATAATTTGACATGGAGTTCCTGATGCCGGAAAGCATTGAAAATGAAACATTAATTAAATCACCACAAAATGAAGAATCTATACAAAAAAGTGAGGAAGGGATGCCCGCAGAAACCCAGAATGTATCCGTAGTAGCAAAAAGACGCCCCCGCCGGAAAAAACTGCGTGTGGAACTGATAAAGGAATCCGTTGGAATGGATGGAGACACTCAGGAAGAGTCTCCGGATATGTCAGATGCATCGGAAGAGGTTAAAACGGTTACCCTGCGTAAAAAGAACGGGAAAAGCCACTCTCACAAGAACAAGAAAGGGAAAGACCCGGTACCGGACGGTTCTCGCGAACGGTTGAGTATTAATGAATTGTCACGTCTGACGGTTCCCGCTTTACGGGATTTAGCCACGGAACTGGGGATAGCTTCTGAAACACTGCTGACCATGAAAAAACAGGAAGTAATATTTACTATCCTGAAAACCCATACCCAGAAGGGCGGTATAATCTATGCTTACGGTTCTCTTGAAATTTTACCTGACGGCTACGGATTCCTCCGGTCTCCCCAGAACAGTTACCTTCCCGGCTCCGATGATATTTACATGTCTCCTTCACAGATACGTCTATTCAACCTGAAAACGGGAGATACTGTTTACGGCCAGATACGTTCACCGAAAGACGGAGAACGCTTTTTTGCCATGCTCCGGGTTGAAAAGGTTAACGATGATGATCCGTCAATTGCCCAGTCAAGGGTCTCTTTTGACAGCCTGACCCCCCTCTATCCCCATGAGAGAATAGATATGGAAACGGCCGACGGAGAACCGTCAACTCGGATGATAAATCTGTTCTGCCCCATTGGCAAAGGACAGCGGGGGCTCATTGTTTCACCTCCCCGGACAGGTAAAACGATACTGCTGCAGAAAATAGCCAATGCTATAACGGCAAATCATCCCGAGATTTTTCTCATTGTGCTTTTAATTGATGAACGTCCTGAAGAAGTTACCGATATGCGACGGAACGTGAAAGGAGAGGTTATTGCCTCTACCTTTGATGAACAGGCCACCCGGCATGTACAGGTCGCGGAGATGGTTATTGAGAAGGCAAAGCGTCTTGTTGAACATAAACGGGATGTTGTTATTCTTCTTGATTCCATAACCCGTCTGGCCCGGGCGTACAACCAGACAGTACCTACTTCCGGAAAGATCCTTTCTGGCGGTGTTGACTCCAACGCTCTTCACAAGCCGAAACGGTTCTTCGGAGCTGCCAGGAACATAGAGGACGGCGGAAGTCTTACCATAGTTGCTACCGCCCTTATTGAAACAGGGTCCCGGATGGATGAGGTTATCTTTGAAGAATTCAAGGGTACCGGCAACATGGAGATCAATCTGGACCGGAAGATGTCGGACCGGAGGCTTTTCCCTGCCATCAATATAAAGAAATCGGGAACCAGAAAGGAAGAACTCCTTCTTTCCGAGGAAGAATTGAACAAGATGTGGGTTTTAAGAAAAGTTATAAATCCAATGGATGATATGGAAATCATTGAACTACTCATTGACAGAATGCGTAAAACCAAGAATAATGAGGCGTTCCTTCGATCGATGAATACCTCTGGCGTATCATCATAAGGATTAAAGGTATAAATATGGAGGAAACAGTATGAAAGCAGGAATTCATCCGAAATATGAGATGACAACAATCACCTGTGCCTGTGGTAATGTAATCAAGACCAAATCTACCGCTAAAGATATAGAAGTGGAAATTTGCTCAAAATGCCATCCTTTTTACACAGGCAAACAGAAACTGGTTGATACTGCAGGCCGGGTTGAACGGTTCAACAAAAAATACGGTATCAAAACAAACAAATAACCGGGTATGTCCCGTAATCTGTTTGTATGAGAGGGCTGCTTAGTAAGCAGCTCTTTTTTTATCTTTCTTGTTATTGTAATCGACTTTGCTGCTCTTGCCGCGTGGGGGAAAATACTCCATCACCTTGATGCGTTTACTATTGATAAAAAAAATGAGTACTATCTGTTCTGGTTTATCATTGCGGGGGTTTTCCTTAATCTTATTCTTGTAATGGTCATGTATCCCCTCTGGGAATTTGTACTGTACGGAATAACCGGTCTGCATGATGGTCAGGACCCCTTTGTAACGTACTTTTTGATTGTAGGTCCCGTTGAGGAGACAACCAAATTTCTTGTCTTTATCTTCCTGGCAGGTATTTTTAAGTCCATAAAGGAACCGAGAGACGGCCTTATCCAGGCAGGTTCGGCTGCTCTCGGGTTTTCCCTTATGGAGAACTTCGGCTATGCCATGGATTACGGATTATCCGTACTTCTTATCCGTTCGGGTATAACCACCCTCGGGCACGTAACCTTCGCTGCCTTCTGGGGGCTCGGGTGGGGGGCGTACCGGTACAGTTCAGGATCCGGGGAGAAAACAACAGACCGGTTTTTTGTGATCCCGCTTCTTATTGCTGCCATGGTTGTTCACGCTGGCTTTGACACCCTTCTTGAGTACGGACATTTTTATTTAGCACTGTTTCTTGATCTTGCTGACCTGTATATCTTTATTATGTTTTACCGTTTTGTAAAGAATGAAAGGTTTCAATACCCCAGGGTAAACCCTGGACTCAGGCCGCTATCGCGGCCTATTCCGCGGCAGAGCCGCGGGGTATTTCAACCTTCCGTTCTCTGCACTCGCTTAGGGCAGAAACCAACAAGTTGTTCCGCTCCACTCACTCCGTTTGAGAATAACTCACCCTACAGGCGCTACACCCTCAGAGAATACAAAAAGGCAATACCAGTGCTGGAAGCAGGATTAAAAAGGCATAAGGACAGTTACGTGCTGAACAAGAGGATGGGCATCTTTAAAATGTATGTACGAAGATACCGCGAGGCTCAGAAAAACCTGAAAACGGCTGTAAAGATAAATTCCCGGGGGCTAGAGGCCCGGTACTTTCCCGGTGCATCGATGTTTCTTCCGGGAGATACGGAGAAGGGGCTGAAGATGATGAATTCTGTTGTTTCCAGGATGCCGGAGGTACCGCGTAAAAAGCTTAACCGGAAGCTTAAAAAGATAATAAGCAGCACTCCGGACAGGGAGAAGATCTACAGCAGGTACTGTGCTTCAGCGGGAAAGTTTACTGAACACCGTTACCTTGCGGAGCGGGAGTATGCAGGTTTGAACAGAGCCCTGCAGCGGCGGGGGAGCTCCGATATCTGGAAGCGGGGGTACCTTGCTAAAAGGCAGCGGCGGACGTACGGCAGCAGACTCGACGAGCAGGTTGCCCGGTACAAGGAGCTTGTGGCCAGGCTGAAGGATTGACAGGAGAGAGCAGAAAAGGATCATGGCTCCTGCTGCTCCTCCAGACTGTCCAACAGGCCCTGCAGAACGGAATTCTTCTCCGCGTTGACAAATATGTTAAGGTTATCCATTGCCCGGGTAACGGCAACGTACAGAAGGTTCCGCTGTTTTTTCTCATCCTCTTCACTTTTGAGCTGGAAGAGATAGGGCCGGTAGAGCATTATCACGGGTAAGTCGAGCCCCTTGCTGGAATGGATTGAAGATTGACTCATTCATAAGTACAGATACATAAATGTTTGGGACATTGTATCCAGCTATTTTAACCTTTCGTTCTCTGCACTTGCTTGGGAACGGGGCCACCACGTTTTCCCGCTCCACTCACTCCGTTGAGAATGAAATCAAGATAGTTCTTGTTGTTTATAATCTCAAAACGAGCATCGGGATAAGTTCTTTTCCAGTCTGTGGGTACCTTTGTTTTTTTATCCGGAGACCACTTTATTTCGTATCCGGAAAGCTGTCCGTCTTTCTCTTCAACAAGATCTATCTCCTGTTTGTTGTAGGTCCGCCAAAACCAGGAGTTGGTAAAGTTTCTGTGGTAGGTGTTTTTCTTTAAACGTTCGAGTACAATAAAATTTTCCCATAACTGCCCGATATCATTACGCAAATCCATACTGTTGAACTGGGAAATTACAGCATTACGAATTCCTGTATCCCAAAAGTAGTACTTGTTTTTTTTGTTTATTTCTTTCCGTAAATTCCTGCTGAATCCTTTTACTGATAGTATGACAAATGTTTTTTCAAGCAGGTCGATATAGTGCTGGACAGTTTTTGTATCAATTCCCAGAGTATTGGACAGTTCGTTGAAGGAAACCTCGGATCCTGTTTGAAAAGCCAGTAGTTTAAGAAGGTTGTATATGACATTTGAACCCCTGATATTCCCGTGAGCAAGAATATCCTTTAACAGGTAAGATTGAACAAGTTCTTCCAGTAATTCTCTTTTCCCGGCTTTGTCTTTTGTTGTTATAACTTCAGGATATGAACCGTATATCAGCATGTTTTCCAGCTGTTCCTTCAGTTCATGTTTGTTGTAGATAGTATTCAATTCAAGCTGGGATATGGGAAAAAGAATACGGGTAATTTTTCTTCCTGTTAACGGTTCTCCTATCTTTTTTGAAAGTTCAAAAGAAGATGACCCTGTCGCAATAATTCTTAAATCCGGTCTTTGATCAACCAGTATTTTTAAACCTTTACCGATGTTGGCAATTTCCTGGGCTTCATCAATTGCAACAAGCTCATATCCTTCTGCGTAGTCCAGAATATCTGTAAAATCCTGAGACTGAAAAAGCTGCTGAATCTTGATGTTATCTCCGGAATCCAGTTTGTATTTCAGCGTTGTCCCTGATAAGAAACTGTTCAAAAGTGTTGTTTTCCCAACCCTTCTGGGGCCGTAAAGGACAAGAACTTTCCCGCTTTGTAAAATATCCGCCAGATTGTATGAGCGTTCAATGAACATGGTTAAGAATATGACCAATTCCACAAATTGTCAAGAATTTATGGAATAGTATTCCACAAATTTGTAATATTTTCTGGAATACAAGATGTCCGTGCCGGAATCTTGTTTAGAAAGAATACTCAAGACAGTTATTCATATCTATACATTCCAAAGGTATATCAGGATATGCATTTATAAGGGTTTGGTATTTTGAAATTCTAAACCTGTCCCTGTCAAATTTTACCTCGTATGCAGCTGCTGATCCGTCATCTTTTTGCACTATAAAATCGACTTCCTGTTTTTTACGGGATCTCCAGAAATGTATGTTGTCTCCTGAGAACTTATTTCGGAGTAATAGATAGATATAGTTTTCAAGCAGGGCTCCTTTGTTGTCCCTAAGCCCTATCGGCTTGAAGTTTTCTATAAGAGAATTTCTAAGACCAAGGTCGGCAAAGAAAATCTTGGGTATTTTCCTCAGTTCTGATGAGAGATTTTTAAAGAAAGGAAGCAGTAAGTGAATATGAAACGATTTACGCATTACCCATAAATATCTGTCAACTGATTTATTATCAACGGATGTATCTGCTGAAAGTGTGTTTAGATTGAGAAGTGATCCTATCCTGGAGGCAGTTAATTTTAGAATATGGATATAGACATCCAAATTTTGTAAATGAGACTCCACAGCATCTTTTTTGGCATAAGATTCCTACAGTTCTCTTAAGAGTAAAGCTTTTTCCTCTAAATTCTTTTCCAGAACAACTTCAGGATAGCCGCCATAGATAAGGTATTCGTAAAAATATTTTCTTATTTCATCTTCATAGACCATTGGGACGTTACCGGCATTTAGATAAGGAATGAGATCGTCTCTCCCCCTAAAATGCAACAGCTCTGCAAGAGTAAGAGTGGATAACTCAAAGATCCTTTTTCTCCCGGCAAGAGAATCTCTAAATTTACGGTCTATGTAAAAACTTGAAGAACCGGTTACAATAAATTTAAGGGAGTTCTGGTAAAGGTCATAGTGATATTTTAAGAAATTTGAAGGATCTTTCAGATACTGTATTTCATCGATAAACAAAAACATCCGCTTATCACTTAAAGGCGGGATTAGTTTAAAAAGATTTTTAGGGTTTTCATCAAGGGAATTCCAAAAAAGTACCACTATAAAGCATAATTAATTCCAAAATTGTTCCTGAGGTAAAGTGCAAGCGTCCTGTCTTGACCGGGATCAGTTGAAAAAGGATCTTTAAAAAAGACCAAGTTGGTCGAGGAGGATAGGTATGCTGCTGGCGAACATATACGAAGCTAAAACGCATCTATCTTCACTGATTCAGAATTGGTAACTATTCTGCCGTTTCAGCAGATACAGGTGGCCTGAAACAAGCAGAATAAACAGGAGGACGGGAAACCAGTCGCCGAAACGGGTATAGAAGGTGAGTGTTTGTTTTTCATAAACCGGAACGGTTATATTTTCGGCTTTCGATATGAAAAGAGGAAGAAGATTGTGGGCTTTGCCGTAGGGGTCAACCACCGCGGTAACGCCGGCATTAGTAGACCGGACAAGGGTCCGGCGGTTCTCGATAGCCCGGAATTCAGCTGCAATGTAGTGCTGGGTTTCTCCGGAGACGGTTTTTGACCATGAATCGTTGGACAGGTTTATAAGAAGGTCCGCTCCGTGAAGAAAAAATTGCCGGGCTATAGAGGGAAACGAGTCCTCAAAGCAGATAGGTGATCCAAAACGCAGGGTTGTTCCCTGCTTATTTTTAAAAGAAAAAAGTATGTTGGGGGTACCTACTGCCCATCCTTCAGACTGGAGTCCAAGGACGTTGCGGAAGAAAGACTGTACAAAAGGAACATGCCAGAAGGGTATATTTTCCGCGAAGGGAACAGGGTGTGTTTTTCCGTAGTAGGTAAGAATTTTACCCCGGGGGCTGATAAGCATAACAGCATTAAGGGCGGAATAGGTTTTCGGGTCAAGAATGTAGGGGCTTCCCACAAGAATTGGTGTATCGATCTCTTTTAAAAAGGGAATAAATGGATCATTTTTCGGATTTCGGAGATAGCGGATGCTTCCCTCGGTGTAAGGGTAGCGGAAAGCGTTTTCGCTCCATACAACAATATCGGGTTTTACCGCTGAAGATTCAAGGGACTGCCGGGTAAGAATCTGTCCCTTTCTGATGCTCTCCATTTCGTTCCCTGCGACCCATGAATCGGCATCCTGTTGGACAAGAACAGCATTGAAAGTTGCTTTAACGGGAATCTTTGTCTGAAGAATACTGCCGCCGTATAGAAGTGCTCCGGCAAGGAGAATGCCGGTAAAGAGGGAGACCCTGGCAAGAGACGCTTTCACCGCTGATGAACCTGCCGGGAGAACAATCATTGTTTCAAGTACCAGAGCGTTGACAAGAGCCACAAGAAACGAGACCCCCCATTGTCCGGTGATATCCGAAATCTGAATAAACGGGAAGAAAGTTCCTGTTGTGTGGGCAAGCAGACCCCAGGGGAGGGCTAGATATCCGATGGATTTCAGGTATTCATAGACGATCCATACTCCCGCTGTTACCAGGGGACGGATAAAGGATGGGTACTTCCCTGCTGTATACAGCAGGGGCCCAAGGAAAATAAAAAACAGAATATGGGCAAAAATAACGCCGGAAAGTGTCCAGAGTGAGAAGTCCTGAAAAAAAAGAAGCCAGAAATAGATAAGACCGGTAGAAAGAAAACCAAAGTACCCTCCGGTAAGGATAGCGGCTTTTATGGTTTTTACGTGATAAAGGGTGTACAGAAAGGGTACAAGGGCAATAAACCCTAAATATGGATTTCCCCAGTTAAACAGCTCATTCGGCAGGGCAAGAGCGTACAGCAAGGCGGAGAGGGTTACCAGGACAAAGCTTTTTACCAGCATATAGGATACTATCGTACATAATTATTTCATTTCAAGGCGGAAGAGTAACTAAAAAAAAGATTTTGTTGATTTATACTTCATTTTCTAATAAAATGACGGGTGTAATGAATAATTTAATTTTTCAGCATAAAACAGAATACGGTGTTGAGCCGGAAGTAATTGCTCAGGCACCAGGTTCTTTTAACATAATGGGTGCGAATACCGATTTTTGTGATGGATACGTTATCCAGACAACAATTCAGCAGACAGTAAAAATAGCACTGTCCAGACGGGGAGATAATTCGCTCCGGTTTTACTCTGCCGATCTTAATGAGCGGAAACGGACAACCATAGCCAACCTGAAGTATAAGCGTGAAGACCGCTGGGCAAACTATATAAAGGGCGTCATGTTTGAACTTATCCAGCAGGGGTATTCTTTTTCAGGGCTTGATGTTTCCGTAAGCGGCGATCTCCTTCAAGGGGTGGGGCTTGGTTCTTCCGCAGCAGTGGGGGTAAGCACCGCACTAGCTCTTGACAAGCTCTTTTCATTCGGTTTGGAGAAAATACAGCTTGTTCAGTCCGCATATCTTTCAGAGAGCGCCTTTATCGGAAAGAATGAGAAACTTACCGACCAGTTTACCGCTCTGTTCAATACAAAGAACAACGCGCTGTTCCTTGACGTCAGGTCTCTCCGGTACGCGAATATTCCCCTCTCTTTAGGGGACTATGTTTTTGTACTGACAAACAGTAATATTCCGGTGGTTCCCATTACGGAAGAGCTGTCCGATATTATTTCGCGCTGTCAGGAAGCTGTTGATAAGCTTAATGCGGGGGGGGGCGGGAGTGTTAACCTTCGTGATTTTACTGAAACGGATATAAAATCGAGCATGGGAGTTCTCTACGAATCATCACGGAGATTATGCCTTCATATCATAGAAGAAAATAAACGGGTACTTGAAGGGAAAAAAATACTTGAGAACAAGGATCCCCTCTCCTTTGGGAAACTCATGAACAGGTCTCACGAGAGCCTCCGGGACAATTTTGAGGTTTCTTCACCGGAGCTTGACTGGCTTGTAAAGCGGGCGTCAGAGCTTGACGGATGCTCAGGATCAAGAATGGTTGGCCCGGGATTTTACGGCTGCACAGTGTCACTCATGAAAAAGAGTATTATAGACCAGTACGTGGAACGGCTTGAAGAATATGAGCGGATTTTCGGGTTTCATCCTGAATATTTTCTATGCAGCCCCCCTGTCAGTGCCGGGATACTGTATTTCAATGGATAAAAACTATTTTGAATCCGGACTTAAATTCTACCGTGCAAAGCGGTATAAAAACGCGCTGGATGAATTTCTTCTTGTAACGGAGGATCCCTCTGAAAATTCTGATCTATCATACTATCTGGGACTCTGCTATGCGAATCTGGAAAAGTATGAAGATGCTCTTGTTTTTTTAGAACAGGTGGTTACCTCCCATACTGATATCCTTATTATCTATCAGGCCCGTCTTCTTTTAAGCTACATCTATACCATTACACGGAGATACAAACTGGCGGAGTTTGAACTTGACGAACTTGTCAAAGTCGGATTTGAATCCGCCCAGGTATATTCAATTCTCAGTTATGTTTCATACGCCCAGAAAAATACTGACAGAAGTCTCGAGTTTCTTGAAAAAGCACTGGATCTTGAACCCGAAAATCCGAATCTTCTGAATTCCCGGGGATATATAGGTGCCGAGACCGGCGGGGATATTGAGGATGCCCTTACGTACTGTAAAAAAGCTGTGCGTATGAAGAATGATCATCCTGCCTATCTTGATTCTTTAGGATGGGCCTACTACAAAGCCGGAAGACTGGAGGAAGCAAAGGTTTACCTGAAACGAGCGTATGCATTGGCGTCCAACAACAAGATAATTGCGCATCATTTGAAAATAGTTATTGAACATAATTCGTAAATTATAGAAATCTATTCAATTCCGGTGTATACTAAGCGTGTGAAAAAAAATATTGGTCGATGTATAAACGGTTTTCTCCTCTTTTTTGCGGCAGTTTTTTCCGCTTATGGACAGAGTATTGATCTTGCCAAGGTTGATGCTTCTGATAATCTGCGCATGGGAATTGTGTCATTTCAGAGCGGGGAGTACAACAAGGCAATACTTTCTCTGGAAAAGTCTCTTTCCTTTAAACCCGATTGGAATGTAACAAAAATATGGCTGGGAAACGCGTATTTTAAAGCAGGATTTACCGATCAGGCTCTCTCATACTGGAAGGATGTTTTAAAAAACGGTGGTGGATCTTCCACGCTGAAAGTCCGTGTTGATAATGTGCAGTACAGAAGGAACATGGGGCCTCTCCTGAAAGATAACTCACGGTACGTTACGTATCATGAGATTGACGGTACAACAAAAGACTACACTCTGTTCCTCCGGCCGGGAACGCTGGTTCCGGCGGATGACGGGGGATTATACCTTACGTCATTCGGAGAGAACAAAATACTGAAAATTTCGGCCAACGGTGTAAAAACTCTCTCTATTACCGGAGGAGTACGGGGGATCAACCATCCCTTTGATATTATAAAAGCAGATAGTTATCTCTTTTTTTCTGCTTACGGTTCGGATCAGATTATCAGAAGTGATCTTGACGGCAGAAAAATAATACGTTTCGGATTGTCGGGAAGCGGTCCCGGACAGTTTCTCGGCCCTCAATATATTGCTGCTGACGGTTACGGTTATATCTATGTAACGGATGAAGGCAACAGGCGTGTCTCAAAATTCAGCTATGACGGTAAATTTATATTTTCTTTTGGAAAAAAATCGGGAGATTTCGGCGGATTTTCTGAACCTACCGGTATTGTGTATGTCAATAACAATATTCTTGTTGCAGATAAACAGAATACAGCGCTGTATCTCTTTGATAAAAGCGGTAATTTCATCCGTTCTTTTTCTTCACCGGTATTGAAAGCTCCGGAAGGGATTTTTATGCTTCCTGACGGGCGTTTTCTGCTTGCGGATACAGGAAGGGTTCTTGTTTTTAATATGGCAGATGAAACTTTTCGGGTTGTGATGGAACGTGAAAACAGGAACAGCCTTGTTCTCAAAGCAGTACAGGATGTTAACGGGGATATTGTTCTGGCTGATTTTAACAGGAATAAACTATCGTATCTTGCGGATATTACCAGAATGTATACGGGGTTCAATGTATCCATAGACCGGGTAGTCTCCGGGGCTTTTCCAAAAGTAGATGTTGAACTTTCGGTATCTACCATAGACGGAACCCCGATTGTAGGGCTTGCTGATAATAATTTTCTTGTTACCGAAGACAGTTACCCTGTGTCAGGTGCAAAACTTGTATACGCAGGCAACAAGTCAAAGATAACGAATATCTCGCTTCTTCTGGAAGGCTCTCTCCGGATGGCCGGTAACGTTAAAGCCCGGCAAGATGTGCTGAGTGATTTGGTAACGAGTCAGAAAGGGAAAGGTACTATTACCGTGATAACAGCGGAAGGGGTCCCTGTCATAGACAGTGAAAGCAGTTCTGATCCGGACATCCTTGCTAAAGCGGTTATACCGGAGGGGAATTATACCCGTAACTGGCAGTTTGATTTAGGAGTCCGTCTGGCAGCTTCAAAACTTGTTCAAAAAAGCGACAGACGAGCGGTGGTGTTTCTTACATCGGGGAAACTGCCTCAGGAATCTTTCTCTCATTACAGTCTTGATGAAATTTATGAGTTTCTCATTAATAATAACATTACTTTTTATGCTGTTTATACGGGATCAAAAAGCGATGTATCTCCGGAACTTGCGTACCTTTGCAGAAAGACAGGCGGAGAGATGCTTCAGCTTTACCGGCCGGCGGGTGTAAGCCGGATAATAGGTGATATTCAGAAAAAACACATGGGTACCTACGTGCTTACGTATTCTACTAAGCAAGATTCTAATTTTGGTAGGGATGCTCTTCCTGTGGAGGTACAAGTCTCTCTTTTCGGAAGGAGCGGTAGGGGCGAGTCGTTGTACTACGCACCTTTAAAGTAATCGGTATGAGATGAGGGAGTTCATGGGAATATCAAGAGATACTGAAATTGAAAATAAAAGCAGGACAGAGCTTAAAGAACCTTCTCTGTACAGGGTTCTTCTGCTGAATGACCACTATACAACGATGGATTTTGTTGTGGAAGTAATTAGAACTGTTTTTCATAAAACAGCAGCAGAAGCAACAAAAATCATGCTTGATGTACATAGAAAGGGGCGGGGTGTTGTCGGTCTGTATCCGTATGATATAGCGAAAACAAAGGTTATAAAGGTTGAAAAATTGGCACAGGATGCCGAGTTCCCTCTTGAATGTACGATGGAAGAGGAGTAATCCGCGGTATATGAAAATTTCACTGGAAGTACAGAGTGTATTAAATGCAGCGTATCTTGAAGCCAAAGAGCACCGCCATGAGTATCTGACCCCTGAACATATTCTCTATGTTTCTCTTTTTTTTGAAGATGTGCGGTCCATCCTATCCGACTGCGGTGTGGATACCACCGCTTTGCAGAATGATGTAAGAAAGTATCTGGAAAAATACATCCCCACCATTGAAGATGGTGAACCAATTCAGAGTGTTGGACTTCAGTCCATTATTGAATCGGCACTTTTTCATACTGAGACTTCATCGAAGGATAGTGTTGATCTGGGTGATCTTCTCGTGTCTCTCTTTGATCAGGAGACCCTTCACGGGGCTTTTTACCTCCGTAAGGCAGGAGTTTCCCGGGGTAAGCTCCTCAGGTCTGTCAGCCGCAGGGAAAGAGGCGGGACGGAAGAGGAAACTGTGAAAGAAAAGAACGGGGAGAGTGTCCAGCCGGGGCAGCCGGAAAGAAAGAGTGCTCTGGATATATATACCCGGGAGCTTACCCGGGCTGCAAAGCAGGGGGAGATGGAACCGTTAATCGGCAGGGAAGCCATCCTGGAACGTATCGAGCAGGTACTCTGCAGGAGACTTAAAAACAACCCTATTCTTATAGGAGAACCGGGAGTTGGTAAAACAGCATTGGCGGAAGGTCTGGCCTCACGCATTGCAGAGGATTCTGTTCCTGCACTCTTAAAAGGGTACCGGATTTTTTCTCTGGATATGGGTGGTCTTGTTGCCGGCACAAAGTTCAGAGGGGATTTTGAAGAGCGGATAAAACAGATTATAAGGGAACTGAACAAGCAGGATAAGGTAATTCTGTTTATTGATGAAATACATACAATAGTCGGGGCGGGCGCAACATCCGGAGGAGCTCTTGATGCTTCCAACCTGTTAAAACCTGCTCTGGCTTCAAGTGCCATCCGATGTATTGGTTCAACAACCTACGATGAGTTTAAAAAAAGCTTCAGCAAGGACAGGGCGTTGACGAGACGGTTCCAGGAAGTCTATGTCCCTGAAACAACCGATGAGGAAACCCTGCAGATTATTAAAGGCCTTAAGGAGAAGTATGAGACCTATCACAATGTAACGTATACGGAGGAAGCGCTCCTGTCCATTCTTGAACTTTCTGCCCAGTATCTGGGCGACAGGCACCAGCCTGACAAAGCAATAGATATTCTCGATGAAGCGGGAGCCTACATCCAGATGAGATCATTTAAGCAGAACGCTGCTGTCTCTGCTCCCGTTGAGATCGGCAGGGAAACCATTGAGAAGGTGGTGGCAAAAATTGCGGGTATTCCTGAAAAGACTGTATCCACTACCGAAACTGATAAACTGCGAAACATTGAAAGTGAGCTTAAGACGAGGGTCTTCGGACAGGATCATGCGGTTAAAGAGGTTGCAGGAGCTGTCAAGCGTTCACGGGCCGGAATAGGGGAAAGAGAAAAACCCATTGCTTCTTTCCTGTTTGCGGGGCCGACTGGTGTCGGGAAAACGGAACTTGCCCGCCAGCTTGCGGACGTTCTCGGGGTTAAGCTTATCCGCTTTGATATGAGTGAGTATCAGGAAAAGCATACCGTATCACGGCTTGTCGGATCACCTCCCGGTTATGTCGGGTATGAAGAGGGCGGACTGCTTACTGATGCTATCCGGAAAACACCTCACGCAGTACTTCTGCTTGATGAGATAGAGAAAGCCCACAGTGATGTTTTTAATGTTCTTCTGCAGATAATGGACTATGCAACCCTTACTGACAACAACGGCAGGAAAGCCGACTTTAGAAATGTTGTTCTTATTATGACAAGCAACGCGGGAGCACGGGAGATCGGTAAGGATCTTATAGGATTCGGTGAACGGCGGGTTACAGACGAGGCAATACATGATGCTGTTGAAAAAACGTTTACACCGGAATTTCGTAACAGGCTTGATAAAGTGGTTACCTTTGGTAAGCTTGGCAGGGATGTTGTTGAACATATTGTTGAGAAGGAACTGCGTATATTTACCGAAGAACTTGAGAAAAAATCCATCCGCCTTGAAGTTTCCCGCGAATGTATCCTCTGGCTGGCAGAGCATGGATATTCTCCCGAGTTTGGAGCACGGAATATAAAGCGTCTCATTCAGGAAAAGATAAAGGATTTCTTTATTGATGAAATTCTCTTTGGAGCGTTAAAAGACGGCGGGAAAGCGGCCGTCTCTGTTGAGAATGATGATATAACGGTCTCTGTTCAGGGATAGGAACGGCAGATTCATGGATTTTTCTTTTCCCTACCTTTCTGAAGAGACGGAATTTCTGTTTCCCTCTGTCGAAACCTCTTCTGAAGAGGGCATTGTTGCTATGGGCGGGAATCTTTCTCCCGGTATGCTGTTATCTGCCTATCGGCAGGGAATTTTCCCCTGGTATTCGGAAGGGGAGCCTATTCTATGGTGGAGTCCCAATCCCCGAATGGTGCTTTTCCCTGAAAAAATACATGTTTCCCGATCAATGATAAGAACGTTCAAACGTAACTATTTTACCTACTCGCTGGATCAGGATTTTGAAAGAGTTATGCGTTCATGCGGAGAGATAAAACGGGAAGGACAGGATTCTACATGGATCTTGGAAGAAATGGTTGAGGGGTATAAGGAACTTTACCGTCTCGGTTATGCCCATTCTGTGGAGGTGCGGCAGGAGGGTAAACTTGTGGGAGGTTTGTACGGCCTTTCCCTCGGTTCAGTCTTTTTTGGCGAATCCATGTTTTCAGCGGTTGCCGATGCCTCAAAAGCAGGGTATATTTTATTGGTGAAGGCACTGTTGCGGAAAGGCTTCACCCTCATAGACTGCCAGGTTTATACACCCCATCTGGCGTCTCTGGGCGCGGAAAACATTGAACGGAACACTTATCTGGCTTTTCTTAAAAATGGACTTACAGGTGCAGCAACCCAACGGGGGAACTGGGATACACTTATTGATCTTGAGAAAGAGAGGGAACGATGTCTCGATATAGTAGAAGATATGGTAGAAGATATGGTAGAAGAGGAATAAGGCAGGTTATTACCGGAATTGTTCTTCTCGGGTTCTCAGGTTTTCTCTACAGCCCCTTCAGCTGGACAATAGGGGCGATGGGAAGACATGGCGGAACATCTCTATGGCGGTTGTTTCTGCTCGGAATAGGTATCATGTTTCTTGCAAAGGGAGCTTCATCACTTTTCACTGTGTATGCAGGACGGAGACGGAAAAAGGACAGGTTAAACCAACAGAAAGTAAATGAAGAAAAGACTATTCTCCGGTTGGCCCGGGAAAACAGTGGTATAGTTACTGTTGCGAAAACATCACTTGCTCTCGGTACCTCACTGGATACTACCGAGCAGCTGCTGAATACTCTTGTTACAAAGGGACACGCGACTATGGAAATGAATGACGAGGGCAGAATCTACTATCTTTTTTCCGATTTTCTGGACCGGTAACTCCTTAGTAGGAAAAATCACTCTCCCCGATAAACTCTCTGAGAATAGACTGAGCGGGAACGTAGCGGGGAGGAATCATTGAAAAATTATACAGGAATGATTGAAGCCTCCGTGCTTCGGTATACACTTCATCGGAAGGTTTCACCGTTTTCAGGAGTGGTTCAGCAAATATTCTCAGGACTGCCAGTTCGTAATCGAGAGCCGAATTAAAGGCTGAATCGGCTTGGTTCTGATAGGGGAATATATTTTTATCCTCTCCCCGCCGCACCGATGGCCACATGCGGAGAGTATCGCCTGCACTGTTTCCCCTGAACTGATGATCCCGTACCATCCGTCTGATAAGACGGTTGTCAGTCGTAGGAATTCTGTTGTGATCATCAAGATTAAGCTGGGTAAGAGCGGAAATGTAGATTTTGTACTTTGTATCTGTTGGAATTTGGGAAGTTAATTCCGGATTTAAACCATGAATACCCTCTAAAATAAGGATGTTCCTTTTGTGCATACGAAGTTTTTTCCCTTTTTCTTTAGGCCTCCCTATTTTAAAATCAAAGAGCGGTATTTCAACTTCCTCTCCTGCAAAAAGAGCAAGAAGATGTTTGTTCAGCAGTTCAACATTAAGAGCATGAAGCGCTTCAAAATCGGGATTTCCGTCTTTGTCTCGCGGGGTTTGGTCATTGGGAAGATAGTAGTCATCGAGAGAAATAGCTACCGGATTAAAACCCATAACCTGCAGCTGGATGGAAAGTTTCTTGGAAAAGGTTGTTTTCCCTGAAGAGGAAGGACCCGCAATGAGGACAACCTTGACATTGCCTTTTCTTGTATAAATATCATCAGCTATTTGAGATATTTTTTTGTTCTGAAGAGCTTCGGCAACTCTGATAAACGGTTTTATCTCCCTGTTTTCCGAAAGCCGGTTCAATCTGCCTACACAGTTGACATTAAGAATTTTACCCCAGGCCTTGTACTCCTTGTACACATTAAAAAGAGTCGGTATATCCTTAAAAGGGGAGAGTGTCCCCGGTGTGGAACGGTTTGGATACCTTAAGAGGAATCCCGGGGGATAGTTGCGCAGTTCAAAGGGTTTTACAAGACCTGAACTTGGAAGCATCGGTTCAAATGAAAGATCAATGAAATCTCCGCATACATAGATGGGAATCTTTGATTCATTCCTGTACCGGAGAAGCAGCGCTGTACCTTTTTGATTTTCATTTTTGAAAAAACTGATAGCTTCGGCGTAAGAAATAACCTTCCTTTCAATGGGTAGATCGGCTTCTATTATTTCATGCATCACTCTGGAAAGGTCGTTAATATCCTTGTCTGAAATTTCGGCTTCTCCATTGTAATAATAATAGTAACTGTCTCCGAGGGAGTGCCCGATTATAAGAGCTCTATCTGGAAAAAGCTGCCGGGATGCCATGGCAAGTATGAATGAAAGTGTTCTCCTGAAAATTCGAATTCCCAGGGGAGATTCCAGTGTTACTGCCTGTAATGACGCGTTAATTTCAACTTTAAAACTCAGACTTACCAGTTCATTATTTACTAAAGCCGCAACGGGGGTGTTGTGTATTTTTCCCCTGAAATCATCTAATACAGTACTTACCCGTGTTCCGTAAGGGTAGTCCTTAGTAGAATTATTAAATGTTACCGTTATTTCTTTCATGAGCGAATTCTAATACGAAATGGTTCATTTGTACAGTAACTATTTTAATAATGTTAGCCATTCCCCCGGCCCTATATAACCGGGGAGGGGTTTTATGAGGGTGTCTAACTCCTGAAGAGAGGTAAGCGGTTTCGGAGAGCGCAGACTTTCAACGATGAGCTTGATTTCTTGTGAATCGGGTTTACTGTAGGCTTTTTCATACCTTTGCATTATGGTTTCCTTTAAAATAACGTAAGCTGTACAGGCTGTTTTTTCCTGTTTCCTGTTTCTTCGTAATGAGGAACTGTCTGTCGTTCTGAAACAGTGGGGCTGCCGGCGGATTCCCCTGTAATTTCATATTTCAAGGTATGAAAAAGATCAAAAGAAACTTTTCCGTTCCGGCCGGTAACCAGTTCCGGGAAATAGGTGCTGCATTCTTCGTATAAACGGAGAATCATGTTGTCAAATCCATTGATAAAATCATCCTCTTCCGCAAGTATTGCTTCATTTCGTAAGACACCGTCTATCTCTTCTGAAATAATAGTGAAATAGGCTGCAATTTCAGTATGGGAAGCATCTCCCCTGCGTATATTTGAAGTAAGACTCTGCAGCCAGAAGAGAATACTTATATCAGGTTCAACAGAACCCAGCGCCAGGGCAAAGAGACGCAGCCCGTCCGCCTGCCCAAAAATAAGCTTGTAGTTATGGAGAAAGAGCGTTTGACTGAAATCTCTTTCAGCTGCTTCTTTAATACTCCACAGGGCAATTCTCTCTGCTGCTTCAGCATCTTTTCTCTTTATCTCACGTACAAGAAGTACAGCTGTCTCAATAAACAGTTCTTCCATATTGTTGGCAAGGGCATCTTCAAGGAGGTCCCGTGTGCTTTGATAAATGGATCTGTCTTTCTGTATAAGGTGTATGAAGTTTTTTTGTGTTTTATTGGGTGAAGAAATTTCAATTTTTCCTGAGAGATGAAGAAGCATGAGGCCGAGCTGATAGGGAGGGGTTTCTTCATCAATGTCCTCTAAAAAAGCAGTCATGCTGCTGTAATCCTGGTTATAGAAGG
Source organism: Spirochaetaceae bacterium (assembly GCA_015493635.1). Taxonomy (GTDB): domain Bacteria; phylum Spirochaetota; class Spirochaetia; order B11-G9; family B11-G9; genus S145-15. The sequence goes on from WGCU01000026.1 coordinate 134,421, forward strand.
ATTTAATGGCAAGGGTAATAAACTTCCACGGGGATAGAACCGATTCACTGCTGATTTTGTCAAGATTAGATATGGCTTCCGGGTTCTCCATTCCGTTTGTAACAGATTCAAAGGCGTCAATAATAATCTGTGCTTCCTTTTTCAGGGGAGCGTTATCCGCCAAGAGAGACGATCTGTCCAAAATAGCCGGATCATTCAGTGCTGTCATAAGTTCATTCCGGTACCGGGAATAATTTTCAGAGGACATGTCAGTGCTGATAAAGTTTTGAATGCAAAGGCAATTTTCTTTCATAGTTGATGAGCTCCAAAACTATATGAATATTGGTCGCATGTCAACGAAAAGAAAAAAAAATTATAATGTTTTACGTGAAAAGGGCTTTAAGGGATTTTATTTCTTCTTTGTTCAATGTCCGTTCAATCTGGACATCATCTTCAGGGTGGCTTTGAAGAATCGGTTTGTGGTTATAAGGGGCCCCGTTTTCATCAGTAAGCAGTTTGAGAATTGGATTCTTCGGTGTTTCCAGATTTGTTTTTATAACAATCCCCTGAACACCGTTGGTTAATCTGACGTATGTTCCCACCGGGTAGACCGAGAGAATAAAAACGAGTGCTCTGAGAATTGTCTCATCATACTTTTTCCCTTTCCCTGTGAGGAGATCCATAATGCCGCTGTGACCGTCTTTTTTGTCTCTGAATTCCCTTTTTGATGTTGCTGCGCAGTAAGCTGATGCTACGGCAATTATTTTACCGTAGAGAGATATCTTGCTGCCGTCAATACCGCGGGGGTATCCGGTTCCGTCAATGTATTCGTGATGTTCCAGTACCGCTCGGTAGATAGGAGAAGGATACTCCGCTTTTTTAAGGGTATTGTAGGTAATAACGGGATGGGTCCGGATCATCTGCCGTTCCCGTTCAGAAAGAATCCGGCTGTTACGGTAGATCTTGGCAGGCAGACGAAGCATACCTAGTTCATGAAGCATCGCACTTATGCCAAGCTCTATGAGTTTGTGGGGAGGGAGTTTGATAAATTCCCCTATGGCAAGAGACAGTATTGTTGTTTTTATGGAATGGACGGCAAGGTATACATCAGGATCATTGTTTAGCCCCTCTTTTGTAGGGATGGAAAGGAGCAGTGTCCGATGCTCACGGATCTGGGTGATAATTTCTTTTACTTTGTCGGAAAGGGGAGTTATTGAAAGTATGTTAGATTCCAGAAACTGATTGAAATAGGAATCGATGAAATCAACACTCTTATTAAAAAAATCAAAAACTTCCTTTTCCTCTTCCTGCTCTTTAAGCGTCTTGTCTAGCAGGGAGGTGCCGCCTGTCCCGTTTATACCTTTGTTAACGGGAGGAGTTTCAATGGGAGTGCCATCAGAAAAAACGAACTTAAATTCCCATTTTGTAAGCAGGTATTTTAACTCCCGGGTTACTTCAATATCCGGGGAAAGCAGTATGTACTTTTCGTCAAGGTACACCGGTTCGTCAATAAATTTGCCTTCCGGTAAATTTTCAATCGATATTTTATTCATTTTTATACCGTTGACCCCCCATGCCGATTTAAGTACACTCTACTCTATATTATAGGAGAAAAATGCTTGAAATTTAAGATAATTTTTATATTATTCAATATTGTTGTCCTTTTTTCACTTGCCATTATAACAGTAATGCCGGTTTTTATGCTAGGAGGTGAATACGGAGCACTCTTTTGGTCTGGAAGCTGGTATTATGTTGCGGCTTTCCTGCTCATTATTGTCGCTATTGATTCCTACTTTATCTATAACTGGAAGTTGTTTACCCTTCTTGAGGGTGAGCAGTGGAAAGAACTTGAAATATACCTGAACAGCAGAATGAAGCCGGGGAAGGTCCCCCCTGGGTTTATTGTACGGATCATGATCAACGCATCCATGATGAACGGTAATCTGGCAGCGGTAGAACGTCTTGGTGTGCGTGTCCGGGAAAAAAAGCCGGCTCTCTTCAGGAAACTCCTTCTTCCGTTCAGTCTTCCGGTCCTTCTGGAAAGCAATCCGGAGAAGATGGAAGCTTTTTTTAAACCGTACATTAACGATGGAGCATGGATCACGTATCTCTATGCGTTTTCCCTTTTGCTGCAGAAGAAGAGTAAAGAAGCCCTGCTGCCCCTTACGGAACTCTGCGGTGAGAAGATACCTCCGGTTCTTCTCCTGTTGACGATATACAGTCTCTCTGCCGCAGCGGAAAACCCGGAAGAGAGGAAATGTCTTGAAGAGAAAAAATCAAAATTAAAAACAGAATATACCAGGGAAACATTTAATCTTGAAAGGGAAAAGGAACGGTCTCATGTTATTGCCGCGGTGCTTTCCAAATTGATTGATGACGCGGTAAACTGGTTGTTTGAATAAGGAAAAAATCATGAAAGTACGTGTACGCTATGCGCCCTCTCCTACGGGGCTGCAGCACATCGGGGGGATAAGAACTGCCCTCTTTAACTACTTCTTCGCCCGGTCTAAGGGGGGGGAGTTTATTCTCAGAGTAGAGGACACAGACAGGGAACGGTACAGTGAAGAAGCGCTTCAGGACTTGTACGATACCCTGGAATGGCTTGGAATACAGTGGGACGAAGGCCCCGTTGTAGGCGGTCCCTGCGGCCCCTACGTTCAGTCGGAGCGTTTTGACCTGTACCGGGAGTATGCGGAAAAACTCCTGGAAGAGGGGAAGGCCTACCGCTGTTTCTGTACCCCCGAACGGCTGGATGCCCTCCGACAGGAGCAGAAGAAAGAGAAGAAATCTTTTGGGTACGACAGACACTGCCGGAATCTCAGTCAAGAAGAGATCGACAATAAACTGGCTGCCGGAATGCCCTACGTAATACGGTTCAAGGTGCCCCTGGAGGGAAAGACCTTCTTCGAGGATGTACTCCTTGGAAAGGTTACCAGAAAGAACAAGGATATATCTCCGGACCCGATCCTGCTTAAAACAGATGGTTTCCCCACCTATCATCTGGCCAACGTGGTGGACGATCATTTTATGAAGATCTCCCATATTCTGCGGGCTCAGGAGTGGATCCCCTCAGGGGCGCTCCATGTTATGCTGTACGAAGCCTTCGGCTGGGAACCCCCGGTATACTGCCACCTGCCCATGGTAATGGGAAAGGACGGACAGAAGCTTTCCAAGCGACACGGTTCAACCAGCGTTGTGGAGTTCAGGGAAAAAGGGTATCTCCCCGAGGCAATTATCAACTACGTCTCCATGGTAGGGTGGGCCTACGACGATAAACGGGAGTTCTTTACCAGAGAGGAGCTGGAGAAGCTCTTTTCACTGGAGAAGATAAACAAAGCCCCCGGAGTTTTCGACTACAAGAAGCTTGAGTGGTTCAACGGGCAGTACATAAGAAAGAAGTCCATGGAGGAGCTTACCGAACTGGTTCTCCCCTACCTGAAGAAGGAGGGAATTGTTTCCGATCCGGTAACAGAAGAGGAAATGGAGACAGTAAAAAATATGATGCCCCTTATGGCGGAAAGGCTTCACCTTTTAAGCGACATAACAAAGCTCTCCGCCTTCCTTTTCAAAGATATTACCGGCTACGAAGCGGCGGCCCTTATTCCGAAGAAGATGGATGCAGAAGGAACCCTCCGTATCCTGAAGGAGATCCTTACCGCTATAGAGGAAATAGTCAAAGCAGATGAACAGGAGGCGGAGACCATCTTCCGCAGTATGGCGGAAAAGCTGGAGGTCAAACTCGGCTCGGTACTCATGCCCCTCAGGGTTGCGGTAACGGGAAGTACCGTATCGCCCCCCATAATAGGCTCCGTCAAACTTTTAGGTGTCCAAAAGACCGCGGAACGGATAAAGATTGCAATAGATAAACTTGAAAGAGAGGTTTTAAATGGCTGAAGTAACAATGGAAAAACTGGTTTCCCTCTGTAAACGGAGAGGATTTGTATATCAGTCCAGCGAAATATACGGAGGGCTCTCCGGCGCATGGGACTACGGCCCCCTGGGAGTTGAGCTAAAGAACAATATAAAGGATTACTGGTGGAAGGAGATGACCCGCCTTCACGACAACATAGTCGGACTGGATGCTGCCATAATGATGCACCCCGACGTATGGAAGGCCTCAGGCCACGTGGATAACTTCTCGGACCCCATGGTTGACTGCAAGGTGTGTAAGGCCCGTTTCCGGGCGGACCAGATAGATCTAAACAAGCCCTGCCCCAACTGCGGAAGCAAGGAGAGCTTTACCGAGCCCAGGCAGTTCAACCTTATGTTCTCAACCCATTTGGGACCGGTATCCGGGGACGATTCAAACATAATCTACCTCCGTCCCGAGACCGCCCAGGGAATCTTTGCAAACTTCAAGAACGTGGTTCAAACCAGCAGAGTCAAGATCCCCTTCGGAATAGCACAGGTAGGAAAGGCCTTTCGAAACGAGATAACCACCAAGAATTTCATCTTCAGAACAGTGGAGTTCGAGCAGATGGAGATGCAGTTCTTTGTCAAACCCGGAGAGGATGAAAAGTGGTTCGAGTACTGGAAGGAATCAAGAATAAACTACTATGACAAGCTGGGAATCAGAAAGGACAAGCTCCGTTTTCACCGTCACGGAGAGAACGAGCTTGCCCACTATGCGAAGGATGCCTTTGACATAGAGTTCGAGTTCCCCATGGGATGGCAGGAGCTGGAAGGGATCCATTCCCGGACCGACTTTGACCTCTCCCGGCACGCGGAGTTCTCCGGAAAAGATCTTACCTACCTGGACGATCAGACCAGGGAGCGGTTCATTCCCTACGTAATAGAAACCTCCGCAGGGCTCACCCGTTCGGTGCTTATGGTACTCTCCGATGCCTACGAGGAAGAAACCCTCGAGGGGGGAGACGTACGGACGGTAATGCACTTCCATCCGGAATTAGCACCGGTAACGGTTGCCGTTCTTCCTCTCGTCAAGAAGGACGGAATAGCGGATCTTGCAAAGGATATTGAAAAAGAACTGCGCGGGGACTTCTCCACCTTCTACGATCAGTCCGGGGCCATAGGGCGCAGGTACCGGAGAATGGACGAGATAGGAACCCCCTACTGCGTAACCATAGACTACCAGACAAAGGACGATAAAACGGTAACCTTGAGATACCGGGACAGCATGGAGCAGATACGTGTTCCGATAGCGGAGCTTACCTCGGTAATACGGAAGGCCAACAAGGAGTACAGGAGAGGATAATGGGAAACGGACTTGATGTATTAAAGGAACGCGGCTTTGTAAAGCAGTGTACCGATTTTGATAAACTTGACGAACTTATGTCAAAGGAGAAGATCAGCTTTTACGTAGGGGTCGATCCCACGGGAAAGAGCCTTCACGTGGGGCACATGGTTCCCCTTTTCGCCATGGCACATCTGCAGCGGGCGGGGCACAGACCCCTGGCTGTAGTGGGGGGCGGAACAGCACTGATCGGCGATCCCTCGGGGAAGACCGAGATGCGGAAGATCCAGAGCGTGGAGCAGATCCGGCAGAACGCAGACTCCATAAAGAAACAGCTGGGCAGAATTATCGATTTTTCCGATGACAAAGCCCTCCTTTTAAACAACTACGATTGGCTGGGAAACCTTAACTACATAGAGTTTTTACGGGACATAGGCCGACACTTTTCGGTAAACAGAATGCTCAGTTTTGAGACCTACAAAATGAGACTTGAAACCGGGCTCTCCTTTATCGAGTTCAACTATCAGCTTCTGCAGTCCTACGACTTTCTCGTGCTGAATCAGCAGCACGGCTGCCGGCTTCAGATCGGCGGCGACGACCAGTGGGGCAACATAGTTGCGGGCGTTGACCTTACCCGGAGAGTGGAGGGGAACGAGGTCTACGGGCTTACCTTTCCCCTGGTAACCCGGGCGGACGGCAAGAAGATGGGCAAGACGGAGAAGGGGGCTGTGTTCCTGGATCCGGAGATGTTCTCTCACTACGAGTATTTCCAGTACTGGCGGAACGTAGCGGATGCGGATGTGGAAAAGTTCCTTATGCTCTTTACCTTTCTCCCTGCCGAAGAGGTGAAAGAGCTCGGCAGTCTCAAGGACAAGGAGATAAACAAGGCCAAGGAGATCCTTGCCTACGAGCAGACAAAGATAATCCACGGTAAAGAGGAGGCGGAGAAAGCCAGGGAGGCTGCACGGTCGGCGTTTTCGGCAGCAGGAGCTGCGGTGCAGGACAAGAGCGCCATCCCTTCCATCGATCTGAAAAAGGAAGATCTGGATAAGGGGATAAACGTAATGGACCTCTTTGCAATGACTGACCTCTGTTCGAGCAAGAGCGAGGCCCGCCGTCTGGTAACCCAGGGGGGAGCTTCGGTAAACGGCAAAAAGATCACTGACATAAACGCCGCGGTGGACACCTCCTTTGTGGAGGAGGGTGAGCTTCTACTTAAAGCTGGAAAGAAGCGGTACTTCCGGGTAATTGTTACATAGCATCTGTTTCTAAAGGGGGAAGTTTCCCCTTGGCTTCAGCCCTGCTGTTTCCGTCTCCGCATTCCCGGCTCTGCTCACGCGCCGCCGGGCGGAGCCGGGCCGGTCTTCCGCCACCCCCTCTTGGGCGGCCGGGTGTTTGGTTTGCAAACGAAAGGTTAAAATAAAGCGCAGCTTGCTGCATTGGAACAGGCTGCTATCGCGGCCTATGTCCAGTTTGCCCAGCGAAGCGGGCAAACCCGGGTCTACCGCGGGGTATTGATACCTAAGAACCATTGACATATTTATGTACGAGACTGGAAATAAGGGTTTGATATGGAATACCTTCTTCAATTGCTTTTATCTGAATCTTCTGATAATCCTTCTGGGTTAGTCTAAGGTTTATCCTTTTGTCTTTTTTTAGTGTATTCCGGGCTGCAGTCATGGCTTTTTCCTTTTCCTGATCGATATTTTTTACAGTTTGCCATTCGTTACGTTCAATAGATTCCATTAATTCTTTTTCTTCCTGATTAATTGGATCAAACGCCTTATTATTTAATTTTTCCATTATTCCCCCTTTGAGCCGTATTTTTTTGAATATTTACGACTTGGAAAAGCAGTTTTAAGAAATATCTCGTTTTCATTTTCAACAAATGGTACAATAATCGCATAGTTATCAATTTCAAGAATATACATTTTTTGATTCAAATGTCCCGGATTTTCTTCAATTCCAATTATTTTTCCGGATTCTATCATAAAAGCTATCTCTTCAAATGATATTCCGCATTGTTGTTTTAATATTTTATTCTTTTGGGAATTCCAATTCAGATATTTCATACTAATAATGTATGCTATTGACTGCCTTATGTCAACAAAGAAGATAACCTGAATCAATACCCTAACATAAACCCTTCCCCTGAGTCGCTATTTTGGCTATTCCGCAGCAAGCCGTGGGCATTGACTTCTGGTTATACTATAGTCATACTTTAATTATGAAGACTGCAATATCTATTCCTGATAATTTATTTAACGATGCTGAAATCACGGCCAGGCAGTTAGGACTGGCAAGAAGTCAGTTGTACGTTAAAGCAATAAAAGAGTTTATCGAGCATCATAATAAGGATAAAATCACTGAGAAATTAAATAACGTTTATTCTGGCAGCACAACCGATGAAAAAGATTTTACGGAAGCTGGAGTGCGTTCTTTCCGGGAAGCTGTGAAAAATGATTCGTGGTGAAATTTGGTGGACTGATCTGGGTATCTCTTTCGGCAGTGAGCCTGGTTTTAAAAGACCGGTAGTGATAATACAGGATGATGCTTTTAACAAGAGTAAAATACAAACGGTTATCGCTGCATCTATAACTACTAATCTGGATTTAGCGGGTGCTCCAGGCAATGTTTATGTCGGGAAAGATGAATCGGGATTATCTAAAGACGGTGTTATCAATGTCTCCCAAATAGCAACACTCGACAAAAGAAGATTAATTGATAAAGTTTGTGTTTTATCCCAGGGTACAATGGCAGAGGTCGACTACGGTATAAGATTGATATTGAATTTACAATAATTTTCAGAAAACAAGCAATGGGAATATTGAATACCTTCGGTTACTCATGGCCTTCCAGCAAAAATGATAAAGCATTTATTCTGCGTATCCCATTGTAATCTGCTTCAGGATCATCATCAAGTGTCAGTATGAATTTTGGATAATGATCTTTTATTTTCTGTAAAGAGGCCAGCTCGCGTTTTAAAATCGATTCTTCCCTCACAGTGGCTGCAACTTGATAATAGCTAATACCTTCATCATTCATTGCTACAAAATCGACTTCCTGGTCTCCAACTTGTCCAACATATACGTCATACCCTCTCCGAATCAATTCCAGATAAATGATATTCTCGAGTATATGACCCACATCAGTATTTCTTCGACCCAGCAGCATATACCTAAGACCGATATCTACAACGTAATATTTTCCCAAAGTTTTTAGATATTGTTTGCCCTTGATGTTGTATCTCTTAGCTTTATAAATAATTAGACTGTCACTTAACGCTGATACATATTTTTCGACCGTTTTGGGATCGATTTTTATGCCATGTGAAGTCATCGTATTTGCCACTTTAGTAATTGAAGTCTGATTACCTATATTATCAAACAAAAATCTGGCAACATCTTCCAACATCATGACATCAGTTATTTTGTATCTGGCAACGACATCTTTGAGTATGACTGTGTTATATAATCCCTGCAGGTAATCAAAAATAACCTTCCTTTGGTTACCCAACCGCACTGTATATGGAAAAGAGCTGTTAAGCAGATATCGGCTATACTTCTCGCTTAACGTTCTGTTTCCCGTTTCGCCTAAACAATATTCTCCAAAAGATAAAGGCAGCATTTTAAGTTCAATATAACGGCCCGATAATAATGTGGCTAATTCTCCTGACATAAAATAGGCATTTGAACCAGTTATATAAATATCGACATTTTTCTGTATAAAAAGACTGTCTACAACTCTTTCAAATTCACTAACATGCTGGATCTCATCCAAAAAAATGTAAGTCATTTTATCGGTGTTAATTTTAGGTTTTATGTATTCATACAAAGATTTGTAATCCCGCAATGCATCGTATGCAAGATCTTCAAAATTGATGAATATCAGTTGATCATCGCTTATATTCTGTTCCAAAAGATAATTTTTGTATAACTCTAACAGTGTTGATTTGCCGCATCTTCTAATTCCCGAAATAACCTTAATCAGATGTAAATCTTTTAGACGTATCAAAAAATTCAAATATTCTTTTCTGGGTATCAAAAAGCGCCTCCTGATATATCCAATATAATCCTTAAACTACACGAAAGTCAATAGTTTCGGTATTGTAATCCAAAAACTTGAAACAAGATAGCAGGATTCTCTGGATGCTGAAATCACAGCCAGGCAGTTAGGACTGGCAAGAAGTCAGTTGAAGTGCTTGATCAGAAATTGATTAAACTTAAAAAACCCTGGACAGATCTATCTTGACATATTCTGCATTCTGGCTTCCGGTTGTACAATCCAGTATTCACTGACACTGTATTTCTCATAGAGCAGCAGTTTTTCATTCTCAATATCATGATAATCTTTCTCTGGAAGGGCAGATAGTTTTACATCTATGGGAGCGCTGTAAGCTTCACATTTTTTATTTGCAATGGCATTGCCTATTTGCTGTGAAATCTCAAAAGATACTTTCTGGTGAATCCTTTTTGGAGCAGGGCTTATATCATAAGCTACACCATCTATAATCTCCCACCGTTCATCATCCGGCAATGTTTTATAGTCAGCATAGGTATATCTGCCATTCTTTCCCTGTTTAGATAAAGGCATAAGAACCTCCTCTATAAGGTAGCTGCCGTAAGTATACCTTACTTTTAATATTAAAGACAGATCAAATGCTACATATGATAGTACTATGTGATCACTAATAAGGTTTAATGCCATTTGTCTTCCGCAGAAGGACTATTAGCCAAGTTTTTACGCTTTCGACCTTGCGCCCCTCGATTATTTTCCCTATCATTAGGTTTGTCGGAGGTTCTGTTCCTTCGGTACCGCCGCTCGTCCCTGTAAACCTTAACGCTTGTCCGGGGAAGTGGTTGTTGTAAGGAGTTGGAATGTCAGATATTCGATGGAAACAGAGATTTCAGAATTTTGAAAAGGCTTATAACTTATTAAAAGATACTGTTGAAATAGAACATCCGTCAGAAGCTGAGCGGGCTGGTCTGATAAAATTCTTTGAGATGACATTTGAACTTTCCTGGAAGCTTCTTAAAGATTATCAGGAAATTGAGGGCTTTATTATAAAAAGTCCACGGGATGCTTTTAAGCAGGCTTTTCAGAGTGGTCTTCTCAAGGATGGTCATTCCTGGATTGAAGCCCTTGAAAGCAGGAATTTAACTGTTCACACATATGAAGAAGAAACTGCCAGGGCAGTCGAACTGAATATTCGTAAAAAATATTTTCCGGTATTAAAAGAACTTCATTTATTATTTAAAGAAAAAAGCAGAGTAGAATGAGTTTTGGTCTTAAAGATCAGGATTTGGAAATAATTCTGACCGCTATAAAAAATTACACAGAAATTGAAAAAGTAAAAATCTTTGGATCCAGAGCCAAAGGAAATTATTCCAGTGGATCTGATGTAGATTTAGCTGTTTATGGTGATAAAATAAATATTGATGTTATAGCTTCTCTATCTTATAAGCTTAATGAATTATTACCGCTTCCATATTATTTTGATATTGTTCACTATGAGAGTATTTCTACCCCGGAACTGATTGAGCATATTGACCAGGTTGGACAGTGTGTGTACACAAAAGATTAATTTTATTTTTAGTGGGTATTCCGGTTAGACGAAATTATCTCTATTCTTAAATCGTGAAAGAAACAGCACTCACGGATTATTGTTAAACAGACTGATTAGGTATATATAGTTAGGTTAATAAATTTATGTGTAGCGCTGACAGGAGGCATAATGAAATCCATAAAGCTGATAGTTTTTTTTACAATTTTTAATATGTTTACCTGCAGCTTATACTCTGAAGGGGAATGGAAGCCCATTGGCCCCGGGGGAGGCGGATGGATCTCTGCAATTACAGTTGTAGAAGACCCCCTGCATACCCTTTATGTTGGCTGTGATGTAGGGGGAGTATATAAAAGTATTGATAACGGCCAAAGCTGGAAAATAAAAAACAAAGGGCTCTCAAACTACTTTGTACAGGATATAGCCTATGATCCGGATAATACCAATACTCTGTATTTAGCCACCAGAGGCGGTATCTACAAGTCAACCAACGGAGGAGACTCCTGGACGGCAAAACGTACCGGATTTCCTGAAATCGAGAAGTTTTCTTTCAGTGCACCAATTAACGATATAGCCTGTGATCCTGTTAATCATAATATCCTTTACGCCGGTGTAGGTGTTCACAAAAGAGGATACGACTTTAACAGTTATCATTGGGACTCTGTAGAAATAAAAGGATCTATCTATAAAAGTCTGGATAAAGGAGAAACTTGGACTTTAATTTGGAATACAGGTATTAACAAAGATGCAATGATCTATTCTCTGGATATTGACCCCAAAAACCCTGACAATATCTACGCTGCTACCGACAAAGGGGTTTATAAAAGTACCGATGCAGGAAAAACATGGAAACAGAAAAAAACCGGACTACCAAAATTAAAAGCAATGAAAATAGTTGTTGATCCGGTAAATACCGATACTGTTTATGTTACTCTATGGACTAAACCGGGAAACTGGCACTGGAAAGGCGGTGTCTACAAAAGCACCAATGGCGGAGATTCATGGAAAGCTGTAAACAAGGGCCTGCCTAAAACTATTGGGAAAGAAAGCGGCTTTACCTGCAACTACACAACATTAGTTATAGACAGGAACAACCCTGAAGTTCTTTATACCGGAAATATGTCCTGGACACCTGATCCCGGTGTTTACAAAACTACCAATGGCGGAGCCTCATGGGAATGGATAAGCAGAGCTGATGCAGCAGATAATAAAAACATGGATTTGGGATGGATTCCTGACCATGGAGTTTCCCCAATGGCAATGGGTATTGATCCTGTTAATTCCAACCGTGTACTTTTCGGAACATCCATGCATCTCTTTGAAACAGAAAACGGCGGAGTATCATGGAAGCAGCTGTACACCAGGTACAAAGGAGACGGTTATTGGGAGGGCCAAGGATTTGAAACAACCTGTGCTGATGCAATTGCTGTCGATCCTGCGAATTCCATGAATGTATACGGAGGATATTGGGATATCGGGTTCTTAAAAAGCGTTGATGGAGGAAACTCTTTTAAGAAAACAGAAAAAGGGATGAAATACAAAGACAATACTTTTGACATTATAGTAGATCCTGACAGTCCAAACATAATATACGCATCCTGCGGATGGTGGGAAGAAAACCTTGGTGAAATATATAAAAGTTCTGATTACGGAGAGTCCTGGACAGCACTTAACAATGGTATTCCTGATGCGCAGATATGGTCCATGGCGCTTGATACGAACAGCCCTGTTGAATCAAGAATACTGTATGCCGCCAGCTATAATAACGGTATTTACAAAACAGTTGACGGAGGAAAACACTGGATTGTTGTAAACAAAGGACTGGGTGTTAACAACAACCTTCAGGTAATGAAAATTTACATAGACCCAAACAATTCAAACACCCTGTACGCAGGTATAAAGGCTAAAATAATTGAAAAAGGGAAATATTCGCAGACGATTCAGGGTGGATTGTTTAAATCAACAAATGCCGGTATTTCCTGGAACAGAATTGATGCAGATAACCCCCAGATAAGTGTATTGGACATTGCAGTTCCCAAAGGGAATTCTAAAATAGTTTACACAGCAGTATCCAGTGACTACGACCATACGTTACAGGAATATTTTTACGGAGGTGTCTACAAAAGCAGTAATGGCGGGAGAACATGGGAAAGAATAAATAAAGGATTCGGAGATGCGGAGAACCTGAAAATTACATCACTAAGGATCAGCCCTGCCGACAGCAATATTCTTTACGCAGCCACAAGCGACGAACCGTTCCACGATCTATCCAGCGGAAGAGGAATATACAGAAGTACAAATGCAGGCGAAAGCTGGAAACCTGTTAATAAAGGCCTCGAAGTTCTTTATTTTAATTCTTTAGCTATCGATCCGTCGGATCCATCAACAATTTACGCAGGAAGTTCCGGAAATGGAATATATAAAGGAGTTTTTTAGCCAACATCCCCCTGTTAGGTAAAGGCATAAAATCATCCTCTATAGCTAAGGGCCTATTGAGCTTTTTGCGAAGTACCCCAACTTACTGTAATGAAAGGAAATAGCAGAGGGGTCAAAAATATTTTACCCCGAGAGAATGCCCTGAAGAGGCTTTAGAGCATCTAAAAGCCAAAAATTTGTAATATTTACCCCACAAAAAAAGGTGCC
>WGCU01000027.1 GCA_015493635.1 Spirochaetaceae bacterium
TCAGGAGCCTAAAATCACAAAAAAAGTACTGATTTTACCTTTGAGAAGAGGAAATTCAATAAAATAGAGGTCATCTTGATACAACGGACATTCTATTATAAATATTGTCATGTATTATTTCGCTAAAATGGGGTACTTCGCAAAAAGCTCATCTATAATATAATTGGAAAATATCCAAAAATAAGATATATTGCAATATTGAGGTGATATAATGAATCCCACAGTTTTCAGGCAAATGGGTTATCGATTTTTCTTTTTCTCCAGAGAGGAAAGTAGAATGCATATACATGTACATTCTGAAAATGGAGAAGCAAAATTCTGGATGGATCCTCAAATTGAACTGGCAAAAAATCATAACCTGTCACAACATCAGCTAAATGAAATAAAACTAATCCTGGAGGAACATTATGATGAAATTAAAAGCTCATGGCAGAAACACTTTAAATACTGAAGTCACTAATATTTCAAATCATGGTTTTTGGTTAATAAATGCAGAGACAGAGTATTTCCTGGCTTATACTGACTTTCCATGGTTTAAAGATGCTCCTGTCAGTGGGATTCTTAATGTTGAAGAGTTAGGGGAAAATCATTTTTATTGGCCTGACCTGGATGTAGATTTATCTTTAGAGATAATTAAACATCCTAAGGACTTCCCGTTACAATCAAAGATGTAAAAAGATAATCTCCTGTCCCGGAAAAGGGCTCTCAGGTTCCTAAATCAACATCCTGTTGATTTGCGCTCCCTGTTCACTCGCGCCGTCACTCCGTAGGTTCTCGTCTGATAACTAAAAAAGCTCCGGAAGCCTTACAGCTGCCGGAGCTTTTTATGCCCGGAAGAGGACTCGAACCTCCACGGGGTTGCCCCCACTAGTCCCTGAAACTAGCGTGTCTACCAATTTCACCATCCGGGCGACACTGGATAGCATATTACATAACTGCCATGGCGTTGTCAAGACAGTTATTTGGCAGTAAAATCAGTCCATACCGCCTGTTATTATGCTCTTCTTCCTTATAATGACCGTAGATCATGAAACTACCTATTGAAAATTCACCTCTAATATATTAATTTTAAGCAGGTAAGCATCAGTTCTTTACTTACTGTCGATCAATACATCTGCCTGTCAAAAATGAAATCAAAAGGATACTATGAAAAATATAGCAACTATTTCAAGAATTTTCCTTGATTGGCTGGGAGACAATGAATCATACCGAAGCAAACCTGTGCGGTGTTCTATCGACGGTGTTTCTCCCGGAGTGTATGTTATCAATATCATTAAACTTAACAGTTCAGTCCTTTACGTTCAGGAGATCGTCTCCTCTGAACTCAGGGGTCAGATTATATACCGTGCGTGGACCTTGGAAAAGGGAAAAACATGGAAAATTACCGAGCTTGAAAAATATGAGACTCCTGTAGCCTACTACAAAATAGACAAAGAAGCGGATGATCTTCTTAATAGAATTGAAGTCATACTGGCAGCTCAAATCGACAAGGGAACCTACTCAACAGAAACGCTGGAAAACGCGGACGATATACTCAGCATAAAACTTCCGCAGGACAGTGAACTTAACAGGAACGGTCCCTTCCATAAGCTTAATTTGTTATTTTACCGGTATTTTGCCGTTATTATAGCAGGAATTCTTGCTATAGGAATTCTGGGACTTGTCTTTGTCTATACAACCCACATCTATACCTTTAAACGCAAAGTTGAAATATCAATGGATACCTATTCTAAAAATGTTGATATCCGGACAAAGGAATTCTTTCATGATACTGAAAAACAGATTTCCTTACTTGTTGATAAGCTGAAACAGAGTCAGGAGAGTTTTGACTTTGACCGGAAAAATGCCTATGTCAACATACTGAGAATGTCGGAAGAATTAACCAAGTACTTTCCCGCCAGAAAAAAAGCGTACCGTCTCATCGCCCGGAACATTCTTCAGGCAGCGAACTACAGCGAAATACTTTACGAAATATCCAGACTTCCCACAGAAGAGTATCAGGCCCGTATTTTTCTGGCAACTGACCGGAAAACAGTGACGCCCCTGGCAGACTGGTCTCCTGCATTTGCCTCCATGGTGTATCCGGTAAAGCTCAATACAGAAAAAAATGACGGAAGAGGATTTAGAATAACAGACGGTTACATGTCCATCCGTGAAAACCCGCTGGGATCAGGAGGCGCAAGCCCCCACTATGCAGTTGATATTATAAATGTCAGCAATATTGCATACGTGGATAACGCGGGGCTTATTGTACGGGAGGGAAATCCCCCCGGCAATATTGTGGCAGCAGCTTCCGGAATTGTAATGGATAAGGGGTGGGACAACCGGTACGGCAACTATATTCTGATCAAACACAAACTGACCAGGGAAGTGACACGAAAGTACCCCAAAGCAACAGCCTGGGGTACGTACTATGCCCACATGAAGTATCCTGCAAAGCTGAAACCCGGGGAACTTGTGCAGCAGAACGAAGTCATCGGACTTATCGGTAATACCGGTCATTCAACAGGGCCTCACCTCCATTTCGAGGTGCACATTTATGAAAAAACCGGTATCTACACCGATGTCATCGGACGGTTTGACAAAATAAACCCATTCCCGGGGATCCACCCTAAAAATTAGGTAAAATTTAAAACACTCTTGTCGTAGTCCTTAGGGGGAACAAACCCCATAAGCTCGATACAGGTTGCGGCAAGGGAGCTTATCCCCAGACCTTCCTGAAGTTCTTTTGAATATTCTCCCTTACTTTCAGGATCATAAATAATACAGGGAACAGGGTTCAGGGAATGGGATGTTTTTGCTCTCGGCTTACCGTTTTCTTTTATAACGACGCTGCCGGTTTTTTTATCGTGTTCAAACATATCGTCGGAATTACCATGATCCGCCGTAATAATCATTATTCCGCCGGCTTCTTTGACTGCCTCCTGAATTCTTCCAATGCTTAAATCCAGCCCCTCCAGAGAGCAGATAACCGCTTCCCAGTTTCCTGTATGGCCGACCATGTCTCCGTTAGGGAAATTCATCTTTATAAACTCGTATTCTCCCTTCTTGATTTCATCAATAACCCTGTCCGCTATCTCCGCGCACTTCATCCATGGGCGCTGTTCAAAAGGGACATTGTCAGAAGGAATTTCAACGTACGTTTCAAGCTCCTCACTGAATTTTTCCGTTCTGTTGCCGTTAAAGAAATAGGTTATATGTCCGAATTTCTGCGTTTCACTTATGGAAAACTGTTTTACACCGGAAGCAACAAGGTATTCACTCATCGTTCTGTCTATCGCAGGCGGAGTAACAAGGTACTGCTTAGGGATATGAAGATCACCGTCATACTCCATCATGCCGGCATACTGTACATCCGGACGCCTGATCCGGTCAAATTCCTTGAAATCATCACCGGCTTCAAACGCCTTTGTTATCTCCAGCGCTCTGTCGCCTCTGAAATTAAAGAGGATAAAACTGTCTCCGTCTTCAACAGTGCCGACAGGTTTGCCGTCTGCAGCAATAACAAAGGGGGGGAGATCCTGATCTATAGCTCCTGTCTCCTTACGTAATGTTTCAATAGCTTCATGGGAAGATAAAAACTGACGCCCTTTGCCGAGAACATGTATTTCCCAGCCCTTTTTAACCATATCCCAGTTTGCATTGTAACGGTCCATGGTTATAACCATCCGCCCTCCTCCGGATGCAATTCTTGCGTCAAAAGAACCGTCACTCAAATTTTCAAGAAATTCTTCAAAAGGATCAAAGTAATCCAGTGCGGAGGTTTCTCCCACATCCCGTCCGTCAAGCAGGGCATGCACCCGCACCTTGGCAACATGCTCCCGTTTTGCCTGTTCTATCATTGCACGCACATGAGCAACATTTGAATGCACATTGCCGTCTGACAGAAGTCCCAAAAAGTGCAGTGTTCCTCCCGACTGCTTCACCGTATCCACACATGTTCTCCAGGTCTCCCCTTTAAATAGCGAGCCGGTTTCTATCGACTTTTCCACAAGTTTAGCACCTTGATCAAAAACTCTGCCGCATCCAATAGCATTATGCCCCACTTCACTGTTACCCATATCCTTATCCGAAGGAAGACCTACCGCTGTTCCGTGAGCTTTCAATTTTACCCAGGGTTCACTCTTCATCAATGCGTCCAGGGTCTCTGTTTCAGCCGCTTTAAAACCATCCCCCTCTTTATACTTACCGAATCCTACTCCATCCATAATAATGAGGAGAACTGGCCCCCTCCGTTTGTTGAATTTACTGTTTTTCTGTAAAGCTTCTACCATATCCTTTCTCCTTGAATACCTTGATTATTCATTAAAATTCTTCTTTGACAAACCATACGTCTCTGATGTTTCCTTGTTTCCAATCGGTTCAACATGAATGATAACATCGTATACATTGTCAATCTGATTCTGAATGCATTTTTTTACTTCGGTGGCTTTTTCGTGTCCTTCCTTAACTGTCAGACTGCCGTCGACTTCTATTTCCATATCAACAACATACTTGGTATTTATCTTCCGAATCCTTGTTTTATGGGGATTACGGACCCCTTTCACACTACACGCGGCATTAAAAACATCTCTATATATGGACGTGTCCTCAAGCCCGTCCATAAGCTCAACATTTGTTTCCATAAAAATCCCGAAGGCTGTTTTCATTATCCAGAGACTGATGAGAAAAGCGGTTATCGTGTCCAGTATCGGCATCTTTAAAATGAAGGTTACAATAAGCCCGGTTAAAACACTGACTGAGATAATAACATCATTTACCATATTCTTTGCATCCGCAATAAGCATGGAACTTTTGATCCTTTTCCCTACCCTGTACTTGTAAAAGGCAAGAAACAATTTCCCTCCTATGGAAAGAAGGACAAAATAGATAACAACAGGATCGGGAATACTGCGTTTTGTTCCCGACAAAAAATTACGAACCGCAGAAAATGCCAGCTGAGCACCTGCAAAAAAGATAACAAACGAAAGAACCTTGGTTGCAAGGGTTTCTGCACGGCCGTGGCCGTAAGGATGTTCCTCGTCCGGAGGACGGTCAATGATCCGGGAAGCAAACAGCGTTACCAGCGAAGTAATAATATCAGTTGCGGAATCTATTCCGTCACTTATAAGAGCATACGATCCCCCTATAATTCCAGCCCCTATTTTTGTTATTGAAAGAATACCGTTCCCTATAATTCCAACAATTGAAGCTGTTTGAATTTCCTTTTGTCTGCTCTTTTTCATTTCAAAGCTTCAGTTTTACTTTTCAACCATTCCCTTTCATCTTTCGTAAGAAGGGGAGAGAGGAGCACATACACTTTTTCATGATACTCATTTACCCATTTCAGCTGAGCTTCGGTAAGCAGACTGGTATCAATAAGACTTCTTTCATAGGGAGCGAGGGTAAGCGTTTCAAAGGAATAAAACTGCCCGAATTCAGTTCTCTCAGCTTCTACAACCGTAAAAAGATTTTCAATTCTGATCCCGTACTTCCCTTCCCGGTACAGTCCCGGTTCATCAGATATAATCATACCCGGTTTCAGGGGCGTGGAAGGCTGGCGGGTACTTATACTTTCGGGACCTTCATGGACCGTAAGAAAATGCCCCACCCCATGGCCGGTCCCGTGGAGGTAATTCTTCCCTTCCATCCATAAACTGCGGCGTGCCACTGCATCGAGCTGAATACCTGTTGTCCCTTCAGGAAACTGTATCCGGGCAAGATCAATATGCCCTTTCAGAACAAGGGTGTAGTCTCTCTTGACATTACTGTCCCGCTTTCCTCCGACAGGAATAACACGGGTAATATCGGTGGTACCGTCCAGATACTGCCCTCCCGAATCAAGGAGCAGGAATCCGGGTCTGTCAAGCACATACGCGCTTTCAGGTTTTGCCGCATAGTGTACAATGGCACCATGATCATTAAACCCGGCTATTGTCTCAAAACTGGGACCCATAAAACCATCCTGCATACTCCGCATCTTTGTCAGCTTTTCTGCAGCAAGGATCTCATCCAGACCGGGAACCGGCCATTGTTCTTCAAGCCATTTCATAAATTTGACTAATGCGGCTCCGTCTTTTTTCATTGCATTACGTACACCGGCAAGCTCCACCTGATTTTTAACAGCTTTCATCTCTACGGTACAGTCCGGTTTCTTCACCACCTGCCATTTGCCATGAAAGAGGGAAGCCATACCAACTGAAGTTGACTGGGGAGAAAACAGAACACGGTCTGCATCGCACTCCTCAATATATTTCTGCACAGACTGATACGGCTGCACCTGAATACCATCTTCAAAAAGGATATCTTTCAATTCAGCGGAAACCTTTTCAATTCCGGTAAATAACACTGCATTTTCTTTTCCAATAAGAAGATAGGCAAGAAAAAGGGGATTATACGGGACATCACTCCCCCGGAGGTTCAGTACCCATGCAATGTCTGAAAGGGAGGAAACAAGGAATAATCCAGCCTTTTCGCCCTCCATAACGGCACGGATCTCATTCAGTTTTGTCTTCCGGTCTTTGCCGCAGTATTTAGTATCCAGCTGGAAAATCTCTTCCTGCGGGAGAGAAGGTCTGTCATCCCAGATACTGTCCAGTAGATCTTCACCGGGAACATACCGTATCCCTTTCCCGGAAAGTTCTCTTTCAAGTTTTTCATGTTCTTCGAGGGTTGTTGTAAAGGCATCGCTGCTGACTATCTGGGTATCATAAAGGGACTGCTTAAGCCATTCACCGTAGGGTGGAACCCCGGAGAGCCCCATCCTGAACAGTGTAATACCGGAACCCTGAAGCTCTTCTTCAGCCTGCAGAAAATACCGTGAATCCGTCCACAAGCCGGCTTTATCCCGAGTAACAACAACAGTACCTGCAGAGCCGGTAAAACCGGTCACCCAGCTCCTTGTTTTCCACCGCAGGGGGGGATATTCGCTGTTATGCGGATCACTGCCGTTAACAATATAGGCATCAACACCCTTCTCTTTCATTACACTGCGAAGTTTCTCCAATCGTTTCTTTATCATACATACCACCATACAAAAAAACCATCCCGATTACAATTCCAGGATGGCTCAAAGTTCGTTTATAGTTGTACTTCACCATATTTTTTTTATGCAGCTAAGAAGTTTTTCATTGCTGAAAGGTACCGAGAGCCACTGAGTAACGCCAGCAGAACTTGCAAGCGTACTGTCCCTTTCCCCCTCCGGTGTTGTCAGGCCAAGGACAGGAGGAGCAGAAGAGTCCTTTCTATTCTGTAAAAAATTCAGAATTTTCGAACCGTAGGAAGCAACATCCTTCAGATTAACAATAATAAGGTCGTATCCGTCAGAGGCAAGACTATGGAGAGCATTATCCTCATCCTTCACAGCATCAACGTGATAACCGTTTTGTGTAAGAACAAAAGATACACTCCTGCTGAGAGGTACCGAATGATCAATAAGAAGTATCTGCCCTGTCATACTGATATTATACTACTCCTCTCAAGTCCATAATCATTGAAACGCTTTTAAGCTTTTCTATTGACTTATTCTGAATTTGCCGTACTCTTTCCCGGGTTACCCCGATAAGATTTCCTATTTCCTCGAGGGTAAGCGGCCCTTCTCCTCCAATACCGAATCTCAGTTTAATAATTGTTTTCTCACGTTTGCTGAGAATATCCATGGATTCATCAAGGATCTTCTGCAGCGATCGGAAAAAGGCATTTTCAAAGGGAGCTGTATAGTTCTTACCCGCGATAAGTTCTGATAAACTTGTAGAATTCTCTTCATCGACGGTTATGTCCAGAGAAGCAACATCTCCTGAATAGGTCATGACTTTTTCAACTTTCCGCCCCGGGATGTTAAGAAGACTGCCGATTTCTTCTCCTGTCGGTTCCCGCCCGAGGTTCTGTTCCAGATAGGTACTGATTGAGTAGCACTTTTTCATGGTGTTCACAACATGTATGGGAATCCTTATCGTTTTCCCCTTATCCGAAATGGCTTTTACAATTGCCTGCTGTATCCACCAGATTCCATAGGTTGAGAATTTACATTTCCGTGTGGCATCATACCGCTCTACAGCTTCAATGAGACCGATATTCCCTTCGTTTATTAAATCAAGAAGACTCAGCCCCCGGTACTGAAACTTTTTAGCTACCGAGACTACAAGGCGCAAGTTTCCATTTATCATTTTATCTCTGTAAAAATGATACTCGCCAAGAATCTTTTTTCTTTTTTTGATAAATACTTCACGCGTTAGTTCATGATCGGCGTGCGCTTTATCCAGATATTCCAGTTCACCCTTGAGAGCTGCAATTTTATTTCCCAGCATTATCTCTTCTTTCTTGTTCAAGAGAGGATAAACCGAGATCTGCTTCAGATAGACAGTGAGAGGATCATTCTCTTTCTTTACCTTTTGTTTTATCATAGTTTCCCTTACCCTGGAATTATTTTCACAGGAATGGGAATATTGAACAATAAGGATGTTTTGAGTCTTTTTATAGGGGAATCCCCTATAGAGAAACCTTTTTTACCCGGTTTTTTAATACTGCATACAGAACCGCTCCGGTAATAATCATGAGAACACAGAGAATCTGTCCTGTTGTAAAATTAAAGGGAGAAAGAAAAAGTGCCGTGGGATATATTTTTGCTCCAAAATGGATGGGAAATCCGATATCGATATCCGGCTCCCGGAAATATTCAAGAAAAAACCGGATAATTCCGTATCCGATAAGATACATGCACAGCAGGTATCCATCAAACTTTTTCCGTTTACGAAAGAAAAACCAGATGACAGACCAGAGAAAAAACCCCTCAAAAAATGACTCGTACAGCTGCGAAGGATGACGGGGAAGATTTATCATATCTCCCGGATTGTAAGAGAGATGAACAGTATCCGCAATCTTCCTGACCCAGCTGTAATTGGTTGAAAAAAGCGGAGCATGAGGAAATATAATCCCCCATTTCATTGTTGTAACTCTTCCCCAGAGTTCACCGTTTATGAAATTTCCAAGTCTTCCAAAAGAATATCCCAGAGGGATCCCCGCAACAGTAAGATCAACAAGTTGAAAAAAATTCAGTTTTTTCTTAAGCGCGTAGAGTACGGCCCCTGTTACTGCTCCGATAAGACCTCCATGATAGCTCATCCCCTGCAGTCCCACAAGTCTCATATTGGCATCAAAAGGCCAGAAGATAAGCCAGGGTTTTCTCCAGTACACCCCGCTTGTATCGTACACAAGAGAAGAGAAAATTCGGGCACCTATAACCAATCCCAAAATGGTCCAGAAGAAAAAATTGGTTATCTCATCTTCATTCAGCTTGATTTTCTCTTTCTTTACCTGGTATTTGAATAAAAGATACGTTATTCCAAAAGCAATAAGATACATAAGGCCGTACCAGTGCAACGGCAGCCCCGGTATGATAACCGGTTTGATCCATGCAGGGAAATTTATATAAAGCAGCATTTTATGTACCTTCCTGTTTCAGCGGTTCGATATCTATGGAACCTCTGTCTTGGTTAAAGAATATCCGTATACTTTTTTTCTCTTGCTTAACCTCTAAAAACCTGCCATGACTTTCAAAAACAACACCCGGATACAACGTTCCCCGGATACGAATCTCAGAGGGAAAATGTTCTTCAAACTTTTCTTTTAAGGTAAAAAGCCGCACTCCCTTTCTCTCTATGGATTTCATAAGCAGCACCTTCTGTTTTCGTGCTTTCATGACATGGGATTGCTTCTCTTCTTTTTCAAAGCGGTTCATTAGAAAATCAAGTTTGGCTATCTGCGCTTTCAATTTTTCGAGGTCTTTTTCTTCCTTTTCAATTTGATCCTGAACAAGATAATTCTGGCCGAACGAAATCTCTGTCTTTATAATTTTTTTATTTCCGACATTATGTGCATTGAGGCCCCCTGTTGTTTTTATCTGTCCTCCAACAAGGTCTCCTTTGTCACTTATCAATGACAGGGCACCATTACACTTTACTCTGCATCTGAGACAGGAATTTTTTATTCTGATATTTCCAACCGCAAGAATAATAGCCTGTTCCGCAAAAGCCATATCGATATCTTTCTTTGACCGCAAAACAGCTTTCCCGCCGCCTATAACACCCTGCCCGATAATAATGGAATCACCGGATGAGATTAATGAAGCATTGACACTTCCCGCTATCTGAACTTCACCCCCTGCCATAACAAAAAAGCCGGAGGTAACACTGCCGCCCACTTTTACAGAACCCGGGAACTTTACATTTCCCTCCTTAAGACCTACATCGCCCTTGATAACATGAAAATTCCGTATCGAAATTTTCTTTGTATCGTAAAATAATTCGCCTCCTGTTTCAGCAACAAGCGTTATATTCCCTTCATCATCTTTTTCCTGTGCTATATTTTCTCCTATCTCCAAATCAAGAGGGGGTGCTTTCTCTGCTTTTATTACCTTACCCGTAATATCCCACCCGTCTTCAGCTGAAATATCAGGAGACAGGATGGTTCCAAGTTTCATACCCTTCGTTATAACGGTAATGTTGTCCTGATTTTTATAATCAGCACTCCCGTCAGCACTTATGGAGACGTTTGAATTCTCTTTGATATCTATGAGCAGCTTAAACCGGCTCTTCCCTTCCTGAACCGGCTCCTTACCGGCAGCAACAGGGACATTTTCACAATCAGTTCCCGCGTTTATCCCTTCCAGGATCAGTGAAATACTTTCTTCATCAATTCCTTTTACAATACCACGTTCTTTAAGGGCTTTCCGGATAGCTTCACCGTTTATGCCTGCTTCTTTCCCGCCATGCACCGTAACATAGGCATGCATGTGGTCATCCGCAACATCAACCGTCAACGCACTTTGACTGTTGTACACAACTTTCAAAGAAATAATGCCCGCTTCGTCCTCACTGTAAAGCAGAACCCCGTCTATTTCAGAAGTAATGGTTCCAGCTTCCTGCCTGAGATGTTCAAGAACATGAATCTCCGGAGGGTCTCCTTCTATTCCCGGGAGTACTTTCCCGTACACATCCCTGCCCGGAGGTCCTGCTTTCATGCCGGTAACTGATGCAACAATTGAATCTTTGTCCACCGAAGCACACTTCTGGACATTGGAAAGGGGGAAATCTTCATCGTTGTCATTTATTTGTTTAAGGAATGCTTTACATTCTCCGGGCTCCATAAAAGAACACTCAAACGCCAGCGATCCGGGTTCGCCTTTACCGGGAGCCTTTCCTTCCGAAAGAACATAGTCTTTCAAAACTTTCTCGGTACTCCGGTAAAAAGCAACAAGATCCTCTTTTATCTTTTTATAATTGAGCCCGATAAATCCGCTTTTCTTAATTGCCTCACCTATATTACTCAATTTCAGCGGTTTTCCCTTCCCGCTGCCCTTTTCAATAGTAAGCAGTCCTTTCAGCCCATCTTCCGATACAAAAATAGTGTAGGAAGCATCCTTATCCACAGAAAGCGGATAATTTTCCAGATATGCACCGGTATTGATCGTTTCATTAATTACTTTTGTAATTCTATCAGGAGATATAAGATCTGATTCTGAAAATCCAAACTCAAGGGTTTTTTTTATGATACTCTGCGCGGGAGGGGGAGAGGCCAGTTCATCACCCGTTTTAAGATTCAAATAAGGTGTCGCATTATCTTTTGAGAGAACTACTTCCCAGAAATGATTTTTAAAAGGTATAATCTCGACCCAGTTCTCACCCCGCCGCACAAACCCCGAGACTTCGGCTGTCAGACGGTTCTTTTCCGCTTTAATTCCGTTGCCGCAGAATATTGTCTCATGAACCGGCTCACCGGGATCCAGGGTTTCCCCCGTAACAGAGAGACCTTCTTTCCCTTCCGTGGGATTTCCTTTTTCCGCAAGGATCATCCCTGCATCCGCCCACCCGGTTGCTATAACCGCGGGGTTTACCACCACCGGTACCTTTTTGATTCTTTTTTCCACAACGGTAACAAGTTTTACTGATTCTTTTTTAAAGGGAAACTTTGCTTTCTCCCTTACTTTTTTCTTGACCTTAACCTTTTCGACCTTCTCTTCGAACAACTCCGGGTCCAGCGCTGTTTTAAAGAGTCTTTCCGCGTCAGGGATCAGTTCATCCGGAATGGGCATTTCTTTCCAGGTATAGATACCGTCAGAAGGGGAAACAGGCGGCGTTCCCTCTGCTATAAGAAAAGAAACCTCTCCCGTATTCTGTTCAATCTGCGTTAAGAATGTTTCTATCTTTTTACTTCCCTCTTCCAATGAAATCCCGGATTTTTTAAGCAGCAAATCAATACCCTGACGAGTGCAGATCTCTCCGCTGTCATCTGGAGAGAAAACGAGATGAGCCTGCAGTGCCGAGTCATCAACTTGTAAAGAAACAGTACCTTTTTTACCCATAAGCTACATTGTAAATCCTTCTTCGATTGCCTTTGATAATTGGGTTTTAATAAAGTGATTCTCCTTTTTTAAAGCCGTAATCTCATATTGCTGAGCTTTAATGGTATCAATAAGATCTCCCTCAGCAAGAGCGCCGCTGTGAAGCATCTCTTCCATCGTTTCAGCTTTAACGTTGAAATCTATCTCGGCTTCCATGTTTGCTGTTATATAGCTGTTCTTCAACCCTTCGATATCGGGAGTAAAGAATCTGTCATCATCCTTCTGAATCAATTTATCAGCTATCCGGTACAGCGCCTGGCTGAGCACACACTCCGGTTTGTATTTTATAACCGGAAGCCTTGAATTCAGGGCTATTTCCTGGTAGTGATCAAAATAAATAACACCAAGATGTTCCATATCAACACCGAGATATTCTTTGGTAGATCTCCGTATTTTATCAGCTTTGGCAGCATCCTTGGGGTTTTCCAGCATGTTAAGAATAAGCATGGGATGAAAGTTCTTCATCCGTTCCTGATACTTGAGATAACTTTCCGGATCATCATGCTTAATCCTTTCCAGAAGCTTTGGAATATACACTTTCTGCAGTGATGTCCCCTCTTTTCGAAGTTTCTCAAGATACATCCCGGCAGGAGATTTTTTACTGAAAATGCTGGTCATGAGTCTGAAAACAGTATTTTTCAGAAAAAGATAGGCATTCAAGGTAGACGTTAACGTAGGAGCAGTAACAATAACACCCATTGAAGAACTCAGGAAAAAATCTATGGTATTAAAACTTGTACCGGCTCCCAGATCAAGAATAAGAAAATCAGCATCAAGCGTAAATAATTTACGGATCAGTTTTGTTTTCTGTCCGGTTTTAAGATTTGCCATTCCCGGTATCTCCGCGTCTCCCGGGATAAACCGCAGGTTTTTATAATCTGTATCAATAATAATATCTTCAAAACTCAGATTACTGCTTGTAAGAAACGTACCTATGCCCTGTTTTACCGCTCCAATACCCAATATAAGATGAAGATTAGATGCTCCAAGGTCCAGATCAGCAAGGATTACTTTTTTACCTGCTTCAGCCAGAGCAATTGCAATATTAGAAGCAAATAAAGATTTCCCAACACCGCCTTTACCGCTCGCTACCGGTAATACATGCATCAACACACTCCCTGTCTTTTCTGATACGGCTAGTTTATGCTATGGTTATTCAGACGTCAATACTTGACAAACAGCATAAAAAAAAGAATAACAAAGAATACGGAGTTTACTATGAAAAATAAAGAGCGCTTTTTATGGATTGCTGTTACGGTATTTCTTGCCGCAAGTTCAGTTTTTCTGCTTGTTGCGCCAAAAGCAATTGCTTCCCCGTCATCGAATGAAACAAAAGAATATCTTGGCCGGTTTGAATATCTGTTTCAGTTTCTTCTACAGAATTATGTGGATAAAGTACCACCGAAACAGCTGTATGAAGGAGCTCTCAAAGGGATGTTTGACAGCTTGAATGATCCCTATTCCTACTATCTGACTGCCAATGATATGCAGAAAATGAATGATACTACCGTGGGAGAATTCGGAGGAGTGGGGTTATATATATCAAAACCCGCAAAAAACGATACCGAAGATGACCCGTACGCAAAGTACGTCCGGGTTGTTGCCCCGATTGAAGGTACTCCCGCCTACAAAGCAGGACTCCATGCAGGAGACTACATTACAAAAATAGAAAAAGAACCGGTAGATAAACTTTCTATCGATGATGTCGTACATAAACTCCGCGGAACTCCCGGAACTGAGGTTGAAGTTACTATTTTACGAAGTAAAGATATCGTTTTCAAGAAAAAGATCAGACGGGCAATTATAGAAATTCCAACTGTCAAAGAAGCAATGATTCCCGGAGGTATTGCGTATCTTCGGATAATCCAGTTTACACCCTATACCGATGACCGGGTAAAAGAAGCCATCCGGTACTTTGAAAAAAACAACTATACATCCCTTATAATTGATGTAAGGGGAAATCCGGGCGGTCTTCTTGATACGGTGGCAAAGGTTGCTGACTTTTTTCTTTCCAGCGGTACCATTGTCAGCACTAAATCCCGTATCAAAAGTGAAAATGAAGTATTTACCGCTCACAGATCCATTTTGGTTCCTAAAAATATCCCCATAGCTGTTCTTATTGACAAAGGTTCTGCTTCCGCGGCTGAAATTCTGGCAGGAGCTCTCAAGGATACCAAAAGAGCAGTTCTGGTAGGAGAAACTTCATTTGGGAAGGGATCGGTTCAAAAAATAATGCCCTTCCATGACGGCGGTGTTAAACTGACTATTGCGAAGTACTATACACCTTCAGGAGTAAATATTGATAAAATCGGAATCAAACCTGATGTGGAAGTAAAAGAGAAAAAACTTACTGATGCTGAAACGAAAGCTCTTGGTACCATTCTTAAAGAAAACCTTATTACTCAGTTTGTGGATAACAATCCTGAAATTACTCCTGCAATGGAAGCATCCTTCATCAAGGGCCTCCATAAAAAAGGCATAAAACTAGATGACAGAATCCTTAAAAAGCTTATCCGGAACGAAATTGATCTCCATATGGATGTTCCTCCTGTCTATGACCTTGAATTTGATTTGACACTTCAGGAAGCTGTCAGACTTATTAAAACAGGCCAGATAAAGGGAATGGAGAAATGATTTCCCGGCACTTTTCGGTTCATACCGCCAGGAGCAGTGAGTTTGTAAATATTACTGCTTCTCTGCAGGATTTTCTTCAAAAGAACAATTCTGCAGACGGTATGTGTCTTGTATTTGTTCCGCACACAACCTGTGGAATTACCATAAATGAGAATGCGGACCCTGATGTACAAAGAGACATCCTGATGGAACTTGGTAAAATTGTCCCTTTACGTGACGGATACAGGCATAGTGAAGGTAATTCGGCCGCTCATATCAAAGCCAGTGCCATGGGGTCCAGTGTTACCATTCCCGTAGTACAGGGGAAACTTGTTCTCGGTATATGGCAGGGAGTATACCTCTGTGAGTTTGACGGTCCGAGAACCAGAAATGTACATGTAAGTTTTATATCAGGATAGTATGCGCTCTTTACTGCTCCCGGACTTTTTTTCAGGTGAAAAAACACTCTCCCTCACGGGAAAAGAATACCATTATCTTGTACACGTCCTGCGCCTGAAAGAAGATGATACCTTCCCCGGGCAGGACAAGGGTGGTAATCTTTTTTCTCTGCGCGTTCTTTCCATTACCAACCATTCCCTGGAATTGGAAGCTGTTCCCCTTACCGGACATTATATGGATAGTTTCTCTGAGATTACTCTGTATCAGTGTATCTGCAAGGGTAAAAAGATGGACAGGATTATCCGGCAGGCCACAGAAGCAGGGGTAAAAACAATAGTACCTCTTCTCTCTGAATATACTGTTCCCCGCATTGATGGAAAAGAAGGGAAGCATAAAATTGACCGGTGGAACAGAATTATAAAAGAAGCTCTCCAGCAAAGCGGATCCCGGGTAATTACTGAAATAAAGAAACCCTGCTCTCTATTGAATCTTCCGGAAAAATCAAAAAAAAAGGAAATAAAGCTCTTTTTTCACCAGAGCCCCCTTGAAAACCATTCTTTACATGAGTATCTTTGCGAATATCCGGAAGCAGTTTCCCTCCTTGTAGGACCTGAAGGGGGGCTGTCACAAAATGAGACCGGATTTTTACTGAAAACCGGTTTTAAACCGGTTATGTTGAAAACAAATATTTTACGGGCGGAGACAGCAGCCCTCTATGCTATTGGTGCAGTTCAAAGTATCCTAACGGAGAGAGAAGATTGGCAGTTAATAACACACTAAAAAGAATCCACATTTTTAATATTCCGATAGATATTCTTCCTGATGAAGCGTTTGATGATACCATACGGGACCTTCTTGCTGACAAGGGACAGCATCAGATTGTTTTTCTCTCTTTCGACGGTTTATTAAAGGCCCGGAGGAATAATGATTTTGCAAGGGCAGTTGCCCAGGCGAGCCTTGTTATTCCCACTTCCAAAAGGATCCTGAGCGCTGCACGGTTTCTGAAACTTCCGGTACCGGTACGGTATATGCCGTTTACCTTTGTTATAAAACTTCTTGGTACCTTGGAGAAATATAAAAAGACACTCTATCTTGCAGGCATGAAACCCGCTCCCATCCAGGTTGTTTCAGGAAATCTCAGAGCATCTTTTCCCGGACTCAGCATAGTGGGGAGATGTGCCGGATACTTCAAAAAAGACAGTGAAAAAGACATCACTCTAGCCATAAAAAAAGCTGCTCCTTCGCTGCTTCTCTGTGGAAACGGAATACCGGGGAAAAACGTATGGCTCTATAAAAATATGAAAAACTTTAACGCGGGACTGTTTCTGTGGTGCGGGGAATGTTTTGAAATTTTTGCCGGGAAAAAAGAGCGTATATCCACAGAACACTGGGACGGTAGAATGTACTGGTTTTTTAAAGCCTTAAAAAAACCGTGGAGGATATGGAAACTATTCCCCTTCCTGGAATATCTTGTTCTCTTACTTATTGAAAAAATCAAACATTAAAAGTCGTACAATTTCAGGTATTCATAAAGAGCTTTGGTTTTGTTATCGGTGTTGTTGAATAAAATACCAATTCTTCGAGTAACTCCAGGTAACAGCATGACAACACCCAGTAAAAAGCTGATAAATCCCGGAAAAATCAGAAAGATACTTGCTGTAAAATTGCCTGCAAGCTGCATAAGAGACTTTTCAGGATAGATATCATTTTTAATGTCCCGTTTAATCTTTTTTAAAACAAGAGCAACACGCCAGTACGCCAGTAAAAATCCCAAAAAACTGACAGCCATGACAGACCCCATCAGAACATATATATTTACGTAACTGTCCGCATACATAAGAAAAAACATCTCGCCTACAGGTATCAATGACAGGAGAAGAAAGAGTATAAAAAGCTTCAGTACAAATCCTGTATCAAAAAAACGTATAAGATCCCGAATTTCCAGCATAGAGGGAGGATACCATAACGACGTTTTAGGCGCAAGTAGAGCAAACAAAAACAGAAGAACGCTTTTAGGTTTCGACTCTGGACTTTCTAAGGATTTATACCAAGCAGAGAAAGGATCTTACGTGTGGGAACTCCGTTTTTATCATATTTCTTAATGCGGTAGTAATCCTTCAGCATGGGCTCAAGGGGTACTGCTTGAAACTGCTCCGGCAGGGTATCATCTTTTCTCCCTATTCCCATTTTTGTATTCATATACCGTTCCAGAATATGAATCCTTCTTCCCGCGGTGATAAAGTCCTTCTGCGACAGTTTTATCCCGGTTATTGATTCGTAAGTCCCGTTCAAAATACCGAAGTTTAGAAAAAAAACAGCAAGAGCAGGAAAATGCTGCATGGCAATTTTAAGTATGAGAAAAGGGAAAATATTCACCGGAAAAGGTTCCAGTATGTAGGCAAAGGAGGTAAACTGACAGGTTTGCAGTGAATTGAGTGCGGCATTGAAGTTTTCAAAAAAATCAACCCAGAACGCTTTGCTCCGGGTGGTATAAGGTTCCAGAAACCCGAATAACACCTCCAGCGCCAGGGGGTATGCACTTAAGTGGCAGGCGCCCCGGTTAGCTGTTGCGTAACTGAGCCCCTGCCCCCAGGCACCCCGAGGATCATAGGCAGCCATCTCCAGCCCCTTTACCTGTATGGCAAAATCTTTTCCCCCGTACTTTTTACTTAAGTTTCTCGATCCCAGAGAGAGCTCTTTCCCCTCACCCCGGCGGTAAGCAATATCCTCGATAATTTTCGCAATATTGTTAATCTTTCCAAAACGCAGTTCCGTCTCCCGTAGCCCCTTCTCTCCCGCTTCCATGGCCCAGCTTACCGTACCGCCGGCGGATATGGTATCCATGCCAAGATCGTTCATGAGAAGGTTCCACTCCCCGATTTTATCAGAGTCGTAGTTGTCTATATTGGGTCCCCAAAGGCCCACTGTTTCATACTCGGGGATCTGTTTTACGATTCCATCCGGAAAGGTCCCCTTATGACCGCACTGAATAGAACAGGGGATACAGGAACTATTTGTGGTACTGTACTTTTCAGCCATGGCTTCCCCGGATAAAACCCTGAAACGCTCGTCAGTCCGGTACGTGAAGTTTGTTACCGGAACATACCCGGCTGCAATCCCCGGAATCACGTTGGAAGCTGTTCCGAATCTGTTATATTTTTGTGAGAAGTCATTCTTTGTGATATAGAGGGAAGCCTTCTTTCGAATCTTTTTGAACATCGCTTCCTTCACCGGCCGTACCCGGTAGGCTCTTCCCCTGACTGCTACCGCCTTGAGGTTCTTCCCTCCCATAACGGCACCCATGCCGCCGCGCCCTAAAAACCGGTGACCCGACAGTATGTTCGCGTAAAGGACCCCGTTTTCTCCGGCAGGACCTATAACAAGATCACCGTCTTTTCCCGAAAGGTTCAGCATTCCCTGAGCATCCCGGGTTGTCGTTCCCCAGAGGGAAGATGCATCATGGAACAGTACAGTCTCATCAGTTATTTCCAGCCAGGTCTGTGCTTTGGATTTCCCCAAAATTATCAAACCGTCGTATCCGGCTGTTTTCAGGGCTCCTCCAAAAGGGCCGCCGCAGGAAGAGGTTACCATTATTCCCGTCAGGGGAGATTTCGTTATCCCTGCAAACCGCGCTGAACAGACTGCTCCTGTTCCGGTAAGTACCCCTGCCATAAAAACAAGGGGATTCTCCTCTCCCAGAGGTTCAATATCGTCCAGACGGTTCGAAAACATATCGTAGTAAATTTTAAGCCCCAGCCCCTTTCCTCCAAGGTACATTTTACGGTCGTTACGATCGATTTTTACTATTTTCCAGCTCTTTTGCGAAAGATCAATTGTAAGAAGCTTGTTGGTAACTCCGATAATTTCTTTCATTATTTCAACTCCCTGGTCAGCTTCTCAAAGAAAGGAAGAGCATACTGATAGAATGCTTTGTATCCCTCACAGAGAACCGTTTTACGGCCGCCGATTCTTTCTTTCTGGCATCCCCCGTAACAGAAATCAAGGTACGGACAGGTATGACATTCCACATCAAAATTCATCTTCTCTTCGCCGAAGGTATGGTATTTTTTACTCTCCAGAAGCGAATCCATTGAATCTTTATGGACAGAACCGAGTTTTAAAGAATCCCGCACAAAGAAATCGCAGGGATACACATCTCCATTATACTCAACAACAAAGTACTGGATGCAGCTTTTATCCATGGAGCACACCGTTGGGTTACCATGAACAAGCTTATGCAGTATGGAATCGAAAAAGCGGATGGAGACTCTTCGAACATCCTTCCTCTTCCATTGATTAAAGATACCGATAAGGAAGTCCCCCCACTCTTCTGCAGTTATGGTCCAGGGGAGCGGTTCTTCTCCCTTATACTCAACGCAGGGAATGTACTGATGATAATAAAAAGATTTACTTTTCAGGTATTTATACACAGCGGCAGGTTTACCCACATTACCACTGTGCACAAGCGTAAGAATATTAAACTCGGTATTATTCCGCCGTAAGGTATCTATACCTTTCATTACCCATCGGTGGGACCCCTGCCCTGCAGAATTTCTCCGGTACATATCATGCACGGTTTCAGGACCGTCCAGGCTGATACCGGCAAGAAAGTTATGTTCCGTAAAAAAGCGGGCCATTTCTCCGGTGATAAGGGTTCCGTTCGTCTGTATACTGTTGGAGAATGAGCTTCCCCGGGGAAGGTACTTCCTTTGCAGGGCAACAGCCTCTTTAAAGAAATCCAGCCCCATAAGTGTCGGCTCGCCTCCCTGCCATGCAAAAGCATAATGATTAAGCGGGACACTCATATACGCCTGGACCATCGCTTCCAGCGTTGCGGCCGACATCCGGGTTTTTTCAGGCGAAAGATGATCAATATAAAAACAATAATCACACCGGAGATTACAGTCGGCAGAGGCTGGTTTTATCAGCAGGGAAAAGTTGTACATAGGTACAAGTATAGCTGAAACCTGCTCCAAGTGGAAGGATGGGTACTGCTTTAGTTCAAGACTGAGAGATATCTTGGAAACAAAGATTTAATTCCCATGTCAGTGGCGGATATGGATTTCAAATCTCCTTCAGTTGTAATGAAGCAGTTGGAAAAAAGGGTTTCTCATAGTATTTTCGGTTATGAGTACAAGCCCGGAAGCTTAACCGATGCACTTGTTCTCTGGCATCAGAACAGATATGGCTGGAAGATCAACCGGAAATATATAAAGACAAGCCCGTCAGTTTTGAGCGCTATCTCAATTCTGATCAGTCAGCATTCGAATGAAGGAGACGGGATCATTATCCAACCTCCTGTCTTTTTTGAATTCCGGATAGTTATAAAACGTACTTAGAGAAAAATCATCAAGAACCCTCTTAAACTTATAGAGGGGCGGTATCACATTGATTTTGAGGATCTGGAAAGAAAAGCATCTGATCAAAACAACAAGGTGTTGATACTGTGTTCCCCCCATAATCCAGTAGGCCGGGTTTGGACAAAAGCCGAATTGAAGCAGATAGCAGAGATATGCAGCCGTCATGATGTTTTTGTCATTGCAGACGAGATTCACGCCGATTTTGCCCTTCCTCCTCACAAATTCATTCCTTATCTGAGTATTTCAGAGGATGCTTTACAGGATGGAGCTGCCTGTATCTCTCCGGCTAAAACATTTAATATTTCCGGGATCTTGGATTGGATATAAAAACATTGAAAAATTTTATAACAAAAGAAGATGGAATTGCCTTTGCGACTGGTTACTGGTTTGGACGGGAAGGAGCGGGATTTGCGCGCATGACAATAGGCTGTCCGAGAGAGACTGTTCAAAAGCCTCTCAGCAATCTGACCGCAGCGGTATTTGATATAAAGCGGTAAACAACACGCAGGAAACTATTTTAGAATTGACCAAACAGAAGGGGGAGCGGAAAACCCGGCTCCCGCGCCGGTGGAGGGTTACCGGAACCGGATTGAGCGGGAGCATACCCGGCGGATGTCTGGCCCGCCTTTACTACTTACCGCCGGGCGGGGTTGAAGCGGGGGGAAGGCTTTCCCCCCTGTACCATCTCCTTTCTAATCACGGGTCAGCTTACGGTACTTTATCCGGTGAGGCTGAACAGCTGCATCGCCCAGACGGCGCCTGCGGTCATCCTCGTACTCACTCCAGCTGCCTTCAAACCAGAAGGCTTCACTCTCCCCTTCAAAGGAGAGAATGTGGGTTGCGACGCGGTCGAGAAACCAGCGGTCATGGGATATTACAACAGCGCAGCCGGCAAAACTCTCCAGCCCCTCCTCCAGAGCCCGGATTGTATTAACGTCAAGATCGTTGGTCGGCTCATCAAGGAGAAGTACGTTCGCCTCCTCTTTCAGCATCATGGCAAGGTTCACCCGGTTACGCTCGCCTCCGGAGAGAACACCCACCTTCTTCTGCTGAGCGGTGCCGTTAAAGTTGAACTGGGAAACAAAGGCCCTGCTGTTCATCTCTTTCCTGCCGAGTTTTATGATGTCGTGTCCCCCGGAGATCATCTCCCAGACGGTTTTGTCAGGATCCAGTTTTCCCCGTATCTGGTCCACGTAGGTAAGTTTGACCGTTTCGCCTACGGTAATCTTTCCGCTGTCGGGCTGTTCCTCTCCGGTAATCATTTTGAACAGTGTTGTTTTCCCTGCACCGTTGGGACCGGTAATACCGACTATCGCTCCCGGGGGAATATCAAACTCAAGATTTTCGTAGAGAACCTTGTCATCGAAACTCTTTTTTACCTTTTCTGCCCGTATGACAATATCGCCAAGCCGGGGACCCGAGGGGATGTACAGCTGAAGGTTCTTTGCTGTCTCCGCGGTATCACTGCTTAAAAGGCTTTCGTAGGATTTTACCCTGGCCCGGCTTTTCGCGTGCCGTCCTTTGGGGCTCATGTGGATCCACTCAAGCTCCCGCTGCAGGGTTTTCTGCCGTGCACTTTCCTGCTTCTCTTCGTTGGCAAGACGTTTTTGTTTCTGCTCAAGCCAGGAGGAGTAGTTGCCTTTCCAGGGGATTCCCTCTCCTCTGTCCAGCTCCAGTATCCATCCTGCCACGTTGTCAAGAAAATATCTGTCATGAGTAACGGCTATAACCGTGCCCTCGTACTGATTAAGGTGATGCTCAAGCCAGGCAACAGATTCCGCGTCCAGATGGTTTGTCGGTTCATCCAGCAGAAGAATGTCCGGTTTCTGCAGCAGCAGACGGGAAAGAGCAACCCGGCGCACCTCCCCGCCGGACAGGTATTTAATTTTCATATCCTCCGGCGGACAGCGCAGGGCATCCATGGCAAGTTCCAGGCGGGAATCAAGTTCCCAGCCGTCAAGGGCTTCCAGCCTGTCCTGGACAACCCCCTGCCTTTCCAGCAGCGCGTTCATCTCATCATCACTCATAGGTTCGGCGAACTTTTCGTTTATCTCATCGTACTCTTTCATGAGGGATACGATCTCTGCTACTCCCTCTTCCACGATCTGCCGTACCGTCTTTTCCGGATCAAGCTGCGGCTCCTGTTCGAGATATCCGATTGTGTAGCCTTCTGAAAGAACCGTCTCGCCTATGAAATCCTTGTCGGCACCGGCCAGGATCTTGAGCAGGGTACTCTTTCCGGCACCGTTCAGACCCAGGACGCCTATCTTGGCTCCGTAAAAATAGGAGAGGTATATCTCTTTTAAAATTACTTTACTACCGTGTTTTTTGCTTACTCCTACCATGGAGTAGATAATCTTGTTGTCTTCCGCCATTAATACCGCCTTGCCAGTTTTTCGTATCGGGCTCCCTCTTCGTATCTGCCCCGTTTTCTGCATCCCGCAGCGTAAATTCTGCTTTTCCGTGCAAGCTCCTGCCGTGCCTGTTTCAAGTGGGGGCCGGTGAAGTATTTTGCTTCCACCAGATCATAAAGTGCCCGTATTCTGAATATCTCGATCTGCCCGTATTTCTCGGAAAGCTGCTCTCCATGCCCCGCCCGTTTGGTTATAAGCGGCTCATCAATGTAGCCGGCTTCATTCTGGTCGGTAACTTTAAGCCAGAGCTCATAGTCTTCCGCAATTTCAAGATCCTCTCTGAATCCGCCTGTTTCCAGAAAAAGCTTTTTTTCAATAAGAACGGTGGAAGGGCCAATAATACATTTTACAAGAGCGTCTGAAAAAATCATTCCGGACCGTTGATAATTTTGCCCCTTCTGGCTGATCTCTTTTCCATTGCGGATCCACCGTTCCCGGGTATGGACAAGCCGTATCCCCGGATTACTTTTGAGAAACTCTACCTGTTTTTCAAGCTTATTTTTCATCCACAGATCATCTGAATCAAGAAAGGCAAGATAGGTGCCCTTTGCCTCTTTTACCCCGGCATTCCGTACAAATCCGGGCATACCGTTATGTTCAATCTTTTTATATATAAACCGGGGATCTTTTTTATAGTAGAGCTGAATAGTTGAGGTCATATCCATCGAACCGTCGTCCACAACGATAACTTCAAAATCTGTAAAACTCTGTCCCATAACCGTTGAGACAGCTTCTTTCAAAAGCTCAAAGCGGTTATAGACGGGTATAATAACTGAAATAAAAGGATCCATACGCGCAGTATATCACACATTTCAGCAGGAAGTAATATACTGCATACGCATGATGCCCCCCTCAATTTACAAAAATACTTTTACAACCATCCACACTGCTGCTATAACAAGTATCCATACAAATATCTTCTTTAGATGTTCAACCTTTACTCTGGAAGAAAAATGTGCGCCGATCAATGCCCCTGCCGCGATAAATCCCGCCAGTATCAGCGTAAACTTCCAGTCAATACTCGTATTGAGCCCATGCCCGAGAAACCCCAGAGCCGAGGAGAAAAGGACCATAAGGGAGTTTGTGGCAAAAGCGATTCGGAGGGGAAGTCCGCCGAGAATAATCAGAAGCGGGACAATGAGTCCTCCGCCGGAGATGCCAACCATACCGGCAAGAAATCCAATAAAAAATATTACGGGCAGTACAATAAAAATAGGGAACGAATATTCTTCACCGCAGCACTTCCGTTTCCAGATGTACCCCTTCTGCAGAGCTAAATCTTTTTTTTCTTTTTTTGACATAAAATATGCTGAAACAAGAAGAAGCAGAGCAAAAACAATTTTCAAATAGGCTGGATTCACACTGATGGAGAGATACCCTCCAATAAAAGACCCTGTGGCAGAGGCTGCAATAACGGCAAATCCCAGCTTCCAGTCAACGAGAGCTTTCCGGTGATAGACAAGCATCATAATAGTCCCTGAAACCATAAGGATAAACAATGATGTTGTTGCCGCCTGATTAAAAGCTATTCCAACGGTGAGAAATATGGGGACATAAAACTCCCCGCCTCCCTTGCCGAACATTGAAAGAATGACAGCAATAAAAAACAGTATCCCGCCAAGAACATATGTGTTCATTTAACAGCGCTCCGTATCTGATCAATAAGAGAACGGTCTATGTCTTTATAGTATAAAACGGGAGC
Source organism: Spirochaetaceae bacterium (assembly GCA_015493635.1). Lineage (GTDB taxonomy): Bacteria > Spirochaetota > Spirochaetia > B11-G9 > B11-G9 > S145-15. The sequence goes on from WGCU01000027.1 coordinate 24,865, forward strand.
TCTAAAGAGAGGAACTTTTCCATACGCGTTCATGGGAATAAGAAGCTCAAAATCATCCCGGTAATCTTTCCAGTCAATAAGGACAGGAGCCTCAAAACCATCTGTGATACATTCATCAAGGGAGCCCAAATATTCAACAGAACCAAACAGCGGAATAAAATCAGAAATAAGATCTGCATCAAGGTATGTTTTTATGGTAATACCTTTTAACTGTTCTTCAGAAATTCCGCTTTTTACTTTGTACACAAGAGTGTACCCTTCCCGGAATATTTCACGTTCCGTTCCGGCAGAAAGCTCCTGCGCTTTAGCATATCTTCCGATAAGAACTCCATCAACAGTTCCGCTCCTCAAAGCACCGAGAACCTGCGCGGCACTCCCCATTTCAATCATTTTCACTTCTTTAACCGATTTACTGATATTGTCAGCAAAGGGTGTCATGGTAGGACAAAAAGCAATTTTTTTACTCATAGTTTCCTCTTTTGTCGTAAAGAATCATTTTTGATGAATATACGCATGTTTACATATATAATCAATATGTCATGGCGTCTTTTTTCAATGCATGATACACTCGTGTTCATGAATACAGTATTAAAAACACTCTTGAGCCGAAGATCACTACGGCTCTTTTCAGATAAGGATATATCCCCTGAAGACAGGGAAATACTCTTGAAAGCGGCATTGGCCGCCCCTACTGCCGGGAATCTGATGAGTTATACCATTATCAACGTAACCGGCCAGCAGATAAAAAACCGTCTGGTCAAAACATGCGACAACCAGCCCATGATTGCAAAAGCTCCGATGGTTCTTGTTTTCCTGGCGGATATGCAGCGTTTGTATGATTACTTTGATTATTCTGACGTTCCCGGGCTCTGTAAAAAAATGGACACAGCCTATGCTGTTCCAAAAGGAGGAGACCTTCTTCTTGCAGCAAATGACGCAATTATCGCCGCTCAGAATGTGGTCATTGCCGCAGAGTCCCTGGGTCTCGGTTCCTGCTACATAGGTGACATTATAGAAAACATTGAGGAGCACAGAAAGATCTTTTCACTTCCTCCCTGGACATTCCCCGTTTCCATGCTGATCCTGGGATACCCGAAACACAAAAAACCGGAAAAAGCGGTATCCAGATTTCCCAAAGATTTTATTGTCCATGAAAACTCCTATCACCGTTTCTCACACAGCGATTTTCAGCGGATGTTCAGGGAAACTGAAGAACAGTTCAGGGACAGACCCTATAGAGAACCTGCAGAAAATCTTGGCCAGCATATCTATCTCCGCAAGTTTTCCTCTGATTTCATGAAAGAAATGAGAAGATCCTTCAGAAAAGGTCTTGAGACCTGGAACAACGGCCGTTAAGGTGATTCCAGAGGTACTATGAAACAAAATTCAAAAAGGGCAATCCTTACAGAGGGAAATATCCGTAAACAGATAATCAATCTCTCCATCCCCATGATGTTTGGTATGCTGGGTATTTCCATCTTCAACATTGTTGACACAATCTATGTAGGGAGGCTGGGAACCGGCCCTCTGGCAGCTCTCTCCTTTACCTATCCCGTTGTTCTCGTTCTGAACAGCATTGCGCTGGGAATGGGAGTCGGGGCTTCTTCGGTTATATCCCGGGCGCTTGGCCGGGGAGATCACCATAGAGTAATCCGCTACACCACAGATAGCTTGAGCCTTTCATTTATGTTTATAGTTTTTTTTGTTATTCTGGGAGAAATAACCATAGATCCTCTTTTCAGACTTCTTGGCGCCCGGGGAGACATCCTCCTGATGATAAAACAGTACATGCAGATATGGTACGCCGGCCTGCTTTTTGTCGTTTTTCCCATGGTCGGGAACAGCGCTATCCGCGCACTCGGCGATACTAAAACACCGGGAACAATAATGATGATTGCAGCTGTCGTTAACATGATTGTTGATCCGCTTCTTATTTTCGGGATCGGTCCTTTTCCCCGCTGGGGTATACAGGGAGCTGCCGTGGCAACGGTATTTTCCAGAAGCATAACCTTTCTTGTTGCTCTGTATGTTCTCGGCATACGGGAAAAAATACTTACCTTTAAACGACCCCGCTTCAGGGAGGTTACTGCATCATGGAAAAATATCCTCTTTGTAGGCGGCCCTGCAGCAGTAACACGATTAATTATACCGGTTGCTGCAGGTGTTATAACGGCGCTTCTTGCTTCCATAGGGACTCAGGCTGTAGCAGGTTTCGGAATTGCAGTAAAGTTTGAGCGTTTTGCACTTCTCTTTACCATGGCTATGTCCGCTGTCATGGCGCCTTTTACCGGGCAGAACTTCGGGGCAAAAAAATACGAAAGGATTTATCATGGGATCAGATTTTCGTCATTGCTGTCCATGGGTATCGGCGTTATCCTCCTTGTCATTTTGTTTCTTTTTGCAAAGCCCATAGCCTCCCTCTTCACAAAAGATCCGGCTGTTATTGCGGTTGCGGTACTGTACTTTCGTATTGTACCTTTTGTATACGGGCTCCAGGGAATCTTTAACATTTCATCCATGATCCTTAACGCCCTTAACAAACCCCTCCACGCTGCATCCCTCACCATTTTCCAGATGTTTATCCTGTACATTCCCCTTGCGTATGCGGGGAAAGCACTTTTGGGAATAACGGGAATCTTTCTATCTCTTGTTATTTCTTATACGGTATCCGGAACCCTTTCATGGTTCCTCGTACACAGGGTAGTACGAAAATCCTCACAGGATATCGTTTGACACACCCGGACCATGACCGTACAATAAAGCACTATGAAACGGACAATAACTGCAGATCATGTACTGCCGTCACGGGTAACCATTCCCGCGTCAAAATCCCATACAGTCAGAGCACTTTTAATTGCGGCAATGGCAGACGGGTCAAGCACCATTGGAAATCCTCTTGAATCAGAAGATACCATTTCCTGTATAAGAACGGTAGAATTGTTTGGAGCACAGGTTACAAGAGAAGAAAACTGCTGGATCGTCAGGGGTACTGGAGGAAAACTCTTCAGCAAAAATCCGCATGAAGGGATCACCATAGATGCCGGAAACTCAGGAACAACCCTGTACCTGGCCGCGGGGCTGGCTGCTCTTTCATCAATACCGGTAACCTTTACCGGAGATGATCAGATAAAATCCAGACCTGCTGAAAACTTGTTAACAAGTCTCCGGGATCTTGGTGCCGTTGTATCCTGCAAAGAGAAAGAAGGATACCCCCCTTTTTCTATCCAGGGACCGCTGAAGGGAGGGAAAACAACCATTGAATGCCCAACCAGTCAGTATCTTTCAAGTCTCCTGCTCTGTACACCCCTGGCAAACGGTAATACCGAAATTGAAGTCCCCCTTCTCAGGGAGCAGCCCTATGTCGAAATGACCCTCCGGTGGCTTGATGAACAGTTTGTCATATATGAAAATAACAATTTCAGCCGGTTCTTCATTCCCGGAGGTCAAAAGTTTCAGCCCTTTGACAAACAGGTTCCGGGAGATTTTTCATCCGCTGCATTCTTTTTGTGTGCCGCCGCCCTCACAGGACAGACAATAACGCTTGACGGTCTTGATATGACAGACTCCCAGGGGGATAAGGCAGTTGTATCTATGCTTAAAGAGATGGGATGTGAAATTGAAACAGAGAAAACGTTTGTGCGTATTCACGGCCGTCCGTTATCCGGCGGTACGTTTGACCTTAATAATACCCCCGATGCCCTCCCCGCTCTGGCAGTAACCGCATGTTTCGCGGAAGGGGAAACACGGTTGATAAACGTTCCCCAGGCTCGGCTTAAAGAAACAGACCGTATTACTGTTATGAAAACAGAACTTTCAAAAATGGGTGCTGATATAGAAGAACTTTATGACGGGCTGGTTATCCGCGGCAGAAGGGATAACAGCGGTGCGGTTTTGAAAGGAGCTTCCGTTTCCGGACACGGTGACCACCGGGTAATTATGGCCCTGGCTGTTGCTGCTCTCGGAGCTGAGGGAGAAACAGTTATTGATGATGACAGTGCTGTCAGCATTACCTTTCCGAACTTTTTTGAACTCCTGGGGTATTGATGCCTTTCATTCTAAATCAAATTTGAATTTCAGGATAAGAAGTATACAGATGATACCGGAAATAAAGAAAACAAGGAGAGGAAACGCTCCTGCTATTCCCAGGCGGTCAGCGGTAAATCCGATAACCCAGGGGCCCACAAGTCCGCCAAGACCGGCAAAAAAGAAAAGAAGGCTGAGCACTTTATGCTTTATACCGGGAAAGAATTTTGCAGCCAGTGCGGTAATTGTCGGGAATATCATTGCAAAAAATAATCCCGTTAAGGGGAGAAGAAAGGCAAAAAAGGGAACGGGAAGCAGACCAAGGCTAAAAACAAGGAGGGATAAAAAAGCAGCTATGCTCAAGCTTTTCAGATATCCGGCCTTTTCTACAATAAAACTTGCTATAAAACGGCCGCTCATCATAAAAGCCCAGAAAAGCGTCAGCATAAGTGACCCGGATTCAAGGGTAAACCCCCGTACCTTTAAAAGATAGTCCACAAGCCAGGATGAAAAACCTATCTCGCTGGCAACATACAGAAAAATGAGCACTGCCAGCAGTATGAGATGTGCCTGGAAGAGAGAACCCTTATCATCATCCTTTATCTGATCTGTGTGTATCGTTAATTTTTGAGAACCCCATAAAGCTACGATAAAAACTACCGGGAAGAAGAGAATAATAAAGAACGATCCTTTGTAAAGAGACTGCCAGGGTATATTCTTTCCAAGAACAATGCCTGCAACCGCCGGTGCTGCCATGGATCCTGCTCCGTGAAAAACTGCCAGATTATTCAGATATTTACCGCTTTTTTGGGGATAAATATCCGTTATTATACCGTTTGCACCAACCTCAATGCTCCCCATGGCAATACCAATTAATAAAAAGAGGGGATACAATACTCCCTGTGTTTCTGCTTTACTCATCCCCGCTGCTGCAACAGCCATGATTATTCCTGCGTCCAGCAGTACCTTCACATTACCGTACTTACCGGCAAAAAAGCCTGAACCGAGTATGGAAAACATAAAACCAAGATAGAGCATAAGGAGAATCGTACTCCCTTTGGTATAGGAAAGGTTAAAATTGGAAAGAAGAACCGGTAAAACAGGTCCTTTTAAATTATCCATAAACCCAAATACTGCAAAAGCAAAAAACGCTCCTGCAGTAATAAGGTACTTCTCCTGTTTCTGTTGAAAAACCATTTACCAAGTATAATCAATAGACAAAAAAAAGCCACTCAATAACGAGCAGCTTTTGTCAGTTTAATTCAAAGGCTTATAACAGAACCACCAATCATACCCCTCATACTTGTTCAGCCGTTCTGCTGCATCTTTCTGGTTGCTCGCCGGCGGAATAATGACTCTATCTTTAATCAGTTCATTCTCCGGCCAGTTAGCGGGAGTTGCTACGCCGTTCTCATCGGAAACTTTCAAAGCCTTTACGGCTCTTACCACCTCATCCATATTCCTTCCGATTTCCTGGGGGTAGTAAAGAACAAGCCGGACTTTACCGTTCGGATCAACAATAAATACCGCGCGTACTGTATTTGTTCCTTTCCCCGGATGGAGCATGCCGAGTTTATTGGCAATGGTATCGTTTGCTGCCACAACCGGAAATGTTATTTCAACATCCAGTTTCTCCTTTATCCATTCTATCCATTTGATATGACTGAAAACCTGATCTACAGACATACCGATCAGTTTTACTCCCAGAGCTTCAAACTCTTTCATTTTTCGCTGAAACCCTACAAACTCTGTTGTACATACCGGTGTAAAGTCCGCCGGATGGCTAAACAGAACAAACCAGCTCCCTTTCAGGTCTCCCGGAAGGCTCATAGGCCCCTGGGTTGTTACCACATCCATCTGAGGGAATTCATCACCAAGCAGCGGCATATTAATGTTTTTTTCGTCCATGTTTATATCTCCTTATAAAATATCTATATAGTACTAAGCATATTTTGTGCCAACTTTTTAGAACGATTATAAAGCACTGTAAACGTGCAGCTCTTTACATAACACCGAAATAAAGGTAGTATAACACCGATATTTAGATGATACCGCCATTTCGGTAGGGGAGTATAGATGCAAAACAGCAGCCTTACCATAGGCCCTGATAATACGATGGATCTCATACTTAATGTACTAAAAAATATGGTGGACTATGAACTTGCTGTTGTTTTAAGTATTGAAGATGATGAAATACTCAAGGTACGGAAGGCAAAAGGCCCCCTGTACACCAGCAAACTTGACGATTTTGAAATATCTCTCCATTACCGAAAAGATCTGAAACGGATCATTGACAACAGGAAAACATACCTTTTTAAAGAGGATGAGAAACATATCGATACCTATAACGAAATTCTTGATCTTCCGGACGGTCATTCGTGTCTTGTTTCTCCCCTCTATCTTCAGGATACTCCTATCGGTATCCTGACGCTGGACCACCAGTCCTGCAACATGTTCAGCAGCGAAGTTGTTTCCTCTATCAGCACGTTATCCGGGCTGCTTTCAGTGAACCTCGCTCAATATCATACCAACAAGCTCCTGTTTGAACAGAATCAGCATCTTATCAACGAACGGAACAATCTCCTCAGCGATGTAACAACCACCCTGAAAGGGGTCATCGGGCATTCCCCCCGATGGCTGGAAGTTGTTGACAACATGAAACTTGTTGCGGGATCGAATATGCCTGTCCTGCTGGAGGGGGAAACGGGTACCGGCAAGGAGGTTGCGGCCCGGGCAATTCATCAGCTGTCATTACGTGCCAAAGGTCCCTTTATAGCTATCAACTGTTCTACACTGACCGATACCCTAACGGAAAGCGAGCTTTTCGGTCATGAAAAAGGTGCCTTCACCGGAGCAGTACAGAAAAAACCCGGCCGATTCGAACTTGCAAATTCCGGTACATTGTTCCTGGATGAAATAGGAGAACTCCCACTGCATCTTCAGCCTAAATTACTCCGGGTTATTCAGGAAGGAGAATTTGAACGTGTCGGCGGGATAAAAACAATAAAAACCGATGTCCGTATTATTGCAGCAACAAACAGGAATCTAACAAAAGCAGTTTCGGAGAGAACGTTCAGAGAAGATCTTTATTACCGGTTAAATGTATTCCCCATCCATCTTCCGCCATTACGGGAACGTTCTGATGACGTTATTCTTCTTGCCCGCTATTTTCTAAGCACTGTTAAACAGCGGTACGGAATAGAGAACCTGGATTTTTCCAGGGAAAGTATAGAATTTTTAATGAACCACCCATGGCCCGGAAATGTCAGGGAACTTCAAAATACTATCGAACGTGCTGTTATAATCTGTAAAGGCAGATGGATTGAACGTTCTCATTTTATTTCTTCAGAAAGGTATACAGACAGCAGGGAACAAAAATCCAGTTCTCCTGATCAGTTTGAATTTCTCCCGCTGGATTCAGTCATAAAGAATCATATTATCATGACCCTTACAGCGGTAAACGGAAAAATATACGGACAGAACGGTGCCGCGGAAATGCTGGGGTTAAAACCGTCAACACTTCAAAGTAAAATGAAAAAGCTTGGAATATCCCGGTGATGGATGGATTTTAAACGTTCAGCATGATACACTGTAAGAAAATATTTACGGATGTGAAATATGAAAAAATATGATTTACGAAGTGATACCTTAACGCTTCCTTCAAAAGAGATGAGGAAGGCGATGTATACGGCAGATGTCGGCGATGACGTCTATGCCGAAGATCCCACCATAAATAAGCTCCAGGATCTAGCCGCAAAGTTAACCGGGAAAAGAGCTGCACTCTTTGTCTCTTCCGGTTCCATGGGAAACCTTATCCCGTTATATATAAATGCTGGTAAGGGCGGAGAAATACTTACGCACAAAAACAGTCACATTATTCATTATGAACTCTCTTCCCTGAGCGCCCTTGCCGGAGCAATGCCGGTTGCAGTCGAAGGGAAGCGGGGAATCCTGATCCCGGAAGAACTGCAGAAACATCTTCGCCCGGATATCTACTACATGCCGCAGGTAAAAGTGATAGAAATAGAAAACTCCCACAACAAGGAAGGCGGAACCTGTTATAAGCTTGAAGAATTAAAAGCAGTAAACGATTTTGCAAGAAAGAATAACCTTAAAGTTCATATGGATGGAGCGCGTCTCTTTAATGCCGCCGAGGCAACAGGTATACCAGTCAAAAAAATCTGTTCCCATGCTGACACGGTCACATTCTGTCTTTCCAAAGGACTCGGGGCTCCTGTGGGCAGTATGCTCTGCGGAACGGAAAAGTTTATAGCCGAAGCCCGTAGGATACGTAAAATGCTTGGCGGAGGGATGCGTCAGGCAGGAGTCCTTGCAGCTGCCGGTATTTATGCCCTTGAACACAACATTACACGCCTAAAAACAGATCATGAAAATGCACAGCTGCTTGCCCATGTACTGGCAGAGGTTCCCTGGGCAGAAATAGAGCTTTCAACAGTAGAAACAAATATCCTCTATTTTTCAACAGGGAAGAGGAAAGCCGAAAATGTTGTATCAGCTCTTGCAAAAAAAGGAATCCTTGCCGGAGCAGCCGGTCCCCATACAATCCGGTTTGTAACCCACATGGGGATCAGTTCAGAAGATACTAAAGAAATATGTAACCTTTTAAAACAAATTTCCATTACAAAATGAAAGTATTCTGGAATATTACAGGAGAGCGGTATCTTTAAATTTCAGCTTACAGGAGACACCACCTTCCCCGTTCATCTCGATCGAACCATGAAGCTGGTGTTCTCCCAGGGCAAATATTGTTTCCAAACCCATAGAATCCTGTTTTCTAAAATCAAAGTTTTTTTCAACACCGACACCGTCATCAGAGAAGAAGAGTAGTATGTTTTCATCCGCAGTAAATGAAAGCCGTACCGTAATTGTTCCTTTTCCTGTTTCCCGGAAAGCATGTTTCAGAGAATTTATTATAAGCTCACTTATAATGAGACCGCAGGGTATGGCACTGTCAATCGAAATAAAAACATCTTCAAGTTTAAGGTCAAGGGATACCATGGAGGAACTCGTATAGCTCTCAATCATTAAAGGAATCAAATTCTCCAGGTAATGCTTAAAATTAATCTTTGACAAATCTCCCGACTCATACAAACCTTCATGAACCATCGCCATGGATTGTATTTTCAATTCGCTATTCTTAAATATTCTTTTTGCATCAGGATTATCCGTTTTTGAAGTTTCAAGAGATATCAATGATGCTATTATCTGCATATTATTTTTTGTTCTGTGATACACTTCTTTCAGAAGGGTATCTTTTTCCTTCAGCAAACCTGAAAGTTTCTTTTGTGCTGCTTTTCTTGTATTTATTTCATTTCTCAACTGTGCTGTTCTCTCAAGAACCTTCTCTTCCAGCACATCATTTGCGTTCATAACCTTCTCTTTCTCTTTGTTAAGCAGATAGTTGAGAAAAAAGTTCCGTCTATCTGAACGTTCAATCCCGTAACTTGCTATCATTCCAATAATATTTGCTCCAATAAAAAAGAAATTATTATTGATAAGAACAGTAAGCGGAGTACCCGTCGTTACTGCGGCTATCTCATAAAAAAGAACGATAATAATACCACCGAGGGAAACCATGATAAATCTCATTCGTGTAACAGTATAGGCCATCATAAAAACAAGAATCAGGCCAGCGTAGTATGAATAGTTTACCGGCGGCGGTGCAGAAATAATCATGACAATTATTATGGAACCGGCCAAAACCTCCAGGACCATGAAAAGAATCTGTTGTATCTTTCGATACCATGAAGTAAAAGATAAAGCCAGTAAAAAGAGAGCAAGTGTATCATATACAGCAAAGCGGAGAATCCAGAAAAACACTTCAGCCGGGGGACAAGAAAAGCATCAAGAATTCCAAACAAACTGTATGCGGCAATACTGGCGACAAGAGCCGCCCTGTTCGCTTTAAGAACCTGCTGAGCAGAAAAATTCCAGTACATTCTTTCAAAATGTGCTTGTTCACCGGTAAAACCAAGGGTCAGAGGATTCAAAACCATAGATTCATGAGGATCACGAAACTGTTTATTTTCTAATTTTTTTTCAGGAAACATCCACACCTTCTCCTGACCATCAAATTCTATGTATATTGTAGTACTATAGAGCTGCCCCTTCAAGTATTCCTTCACCAAGTGTCGGGTGGATAAAGAGATTACGCAGAATATCATCTTTGGTAACCGCTTTACCAATAAGGAGACCGGAAAAAGAAAGGATTTCCGAAGCATTTTCACCGCTCATCCATATTCCTGCAAGTGTATTACCAGGATAGAAAACAAGTCTTATAATTCCCGATTGAACGTCCTTTGAGAATCCACGCCATGTATCCGCAAGCTGAAACGATACCGTTTTATAGGGGATATCTTCCTGCAGCAGTTCCCATTCCTGTTTTCCTGCACCGGCAACTTCCGGAAGCGTAAACATTGCCCGGGGGAGATTTTCATAGTTCAGGGGGATTGTCCGCCCTTTTATACTTTCAACAATAAACATACCCTGCTGAATAGCAGTATGCGCCATGCCGTGGATCCCGTTCACATCACCCACAGCAAATATACCCGGTACATTTGTTTCGAGTTTTGCGTTTACAGGGATTGCTGTTTTGGTAAAAATGACTCCTGTATTATTCAACCCCTCTGGTAGATTGGGTTTCCTGCATCCCGTGATAAGGACTATGGAAGCGTAAAGCTTTTCTCCGTTTACAAGTTCTACAAAGGCTCTTTCTCCAGTTGAACCGGCAGAGAGAACCCGTGTTTCTGACCGGAGTGTAACACCGTTTCGTTTCAGCGTATCAAATACCGGCTTTAGCAGATCTCTGTCATTTCCGGGAAGAATTTCATAACCCTGCTCCAGAACAGTTACCTTTACACCTAAAGCAGAGAAAAGTGAAGCAAACTCGATGCCTTCTACATTACCTCCAATTATTATCATTTCATTCGGAATTGTATTCAACCTGAGTACTTCTCTGTGGGTTATAATGGTGTCGGAATCCAGGATAATCCCTTCCGGAGCTGAAGGTTGTGTGCCCGTTGCTATGATAACTGTTTCAGTAGTAAGTATCTTTCCCGCAGTTTCATATACTTTTGCAGAGTGAAAAAATCCATCTCCATGAAAGAGCTGTACCCCTGCCTCACGCAGCCGTTCTTTTAGTAAACCTTCAACCTTCTTCATCTTTTTTTCATTGTTTACGAAAAAATCCGAAAAAGAAAGACTGCGGAATTTTTCATCACTATGAAATAGGGTCTTACTTTTCTCATACAGCCTCATCCGGTCAAGAGCCGTCTTTACAGGAAGACATCCATCCCTGAACCCAGTACCACCCCACGTACTTTTCTCAACAAGGGCAACTGAATATCCTTCTTTCGTACAGCTTAAAGCAGCGTAGAAACCGGCCGGGCCGCTGCCAAGGACAAGACAGTCAAAATGCATCGCTAACGTATCTTTCTAAAGTCAATTAAATACCTGTTTTTATAAAAAACCTTCAAAACTTCAGGTTTGATCTGGAGAACCTTTGTGATGCCCGTAACCGAACGAAAGAGTGTCTTGCGGCGGGTTTTGGAATAGATAAAAGAAGAAATAATTATTATAAAAAGAATAATCCAGATACTGGACACTACTATTACAAATTGCATCCAACCGGCAAAAGAAAGAGAAGGATACGTTTTTGCAAAATACACCCCGGCAACAATCGAAAATATACCAAGCAAAATCAGGATAAAGACTTTTATAATAAAGCCTGTTAAACTTGAAGTTGCTAATAAACGTCTCATATCTTTGGATGTCCTGATTTTATTTAGCACTAATATTTCGGTTAAAATATCCAGCTTTTGGAAATTATTCATCTGTGCATTAACGTCCCGAGAGCTCTCCTTATCTTTGTCCAACTCACCTATAGTTTCTTTAAAAATTTCAAGAATTTTATCAGGATCAACATTGTTTAATGGCTTCTCCAGTGATGATATATACTCCCAGAGGTATTTTATAATGATTTTTCTTCCTACCCCATTTCTTTCAACTGTTTTATCAATAAGTCCCAAAAAAAGCCGTCTTTGAATTCTTGCCGGAATAAGATCTGAAATTGACTTCTCCGGTATCAAGGTATCAACTAAAAGTTTGTAGTATCCATCCTGAGGAAAACCGCTGTAAATCTTTTTCTCTGTAAAATATCTATCAAACCTGTTGATATACGTTTTAATGTTAAACTTTACAACGACAGATTCATTCCCGCTCATGGATCCTGATAAATCATGTTCATACGTAAGATGCTTTCTTATTTCCTGAGCTTGCTGCCGATAAAAACTTTCATAACTCTCTATGGTATCTTCGTTTATAATAAAAGATTCCTGCTCTGAAAATTTATGAAAAAAATCTATTACTTTGTTAATTCCCTGTCCCATCCGGTCCTCTTTTCTCGATATGTACTCCCAGTATAGCATGATTATTACAAATAATTCCACTTTTCCTCTGATTATACAGGGAAAAATGAGTATATTATATGCATGAAAGACAGGAAAGGATCCGCTCTCGTTCTGGCAGGCGGGGGTGCAAAGGGAGTATATCAAATCGGCGCATGGAAGGCTCTCCGTGAAATGGATATTGATATTGAAGCGGCAGCCGGTGCTTCTGTCGGTGCACTGAATGCCGCTTTAATTGCACAGGGAGATTTCAAAAAAGCTGAAACTCTCTGGGACAATATTTCTCTTGATAAAATTGTCTGTATACCTTCTGAATTAGTCTACAAAGGGCAGCTCTACCTTGCAAAAGGAACCATAAAATATCTCAAGGATCTTAATAGATCCATTTTGAAACTCGGAGGCCTCGATTCAACACCGCTCCTTAATCTGATTAAAGATGCCCTTAATGAAACTGATATACGCAAAAAGGACTTTGATCTTGGCCTTGTTACGTTTAATGTGGATAAACTTAAACCGGTAGAACTCTTTCTGGAAGATATCCCCGACGGTGAACTGGCTGAATTCCTGCTGGCAAGTGCTTCTTTTCCAGCTTTCAAGCGCACAACAATAGATGGAAACAAATATACTGATGGTGGAATCTATGACAATATCCCCTTTCAAATGATAAAAAACAGGGGCTATAAAAAGATTATAGTTATTGATATTTCCGGTGCAGGAAGAAACAGAAGGCCGGATATAACGGGAACAAATACCGTATATATTAAAAATTCCATTGATTTAGGCGGTATTCTCAATTTCAACACAGATATATTGAAACAGCTCAAACTTCTTGGGTACCTTGATACCTTGAAAATATTCGGGAAAATAGAAGGCATCCGCTACTTCTACCATGCTGAACCAAAAACCCAAAAAATACTGACAGATATGCTTGCACCTGAAAAGGAAGTCCTCCTGCCACTGCTTCCAGCAGAATTACGTACATACAAGGATAGTATTACTCCTCTTATAGAATGCGCGGCAATTGTACTTGGTATTCCTGTTATAAAAGAATACACTCTCCACGAGCTCATAACACTTATACTTTCTTCATATAAACAGATTCAGAATACCGTTTACAGTAAGACTGAAAAGTCATTTCTTACCTTTTATAAGGCCCTGTTAACCGGCAGAGTAAAGAAAGAAAATCTCCGTACACCTTTTGAATATTACCACGCAGTACATGATTTTGTTTCCGGAACACGATCACGTCTTGTATACAAAGCATTAAACAGCTTTTTCCCCGAACTGCCGGCAGCTATTCCCTTTCTTGATCTGCTTTCAAAGAATATACAGCTATAGGTTTAGTTTTTTAATACTCATACTGAGCAGTAAAGGCGTTGATACGGCCGTTATAATAGCCATAAAAACTATTGATGAATAGATCTCCCTTGAAATAATTCCTTCCATAAGGGCTATATTTGCTATAACAAGTTCAACAGCCGCCCGTCCGTTCATCCCTATTCCTACAATAAGAGTATGTTTCGGTCTTATTCCCCCCAGCAGGGCCCCGAAGGATCCTCCTATAATTTTCCCCATAAACGCGGCAAGAACAATATACAACAGAGACAATCCGAGGGACGATCCCGAAAGGGTAACAGAAAACCCTGTCCATGCAAAAAATAGCGGAGCGAAAAATCCCCAAATCCAACGCTCAAGATTCTCTACTTCCGCACTATGAAGATACTCCCTGACTGTTAATCCCCCGAGAAACGCTCCAATCATCAGGTGTAAATTAACAAGGTGAGCAATCATCGAAAAAACAAAAACCCATATAAGAACAAGAGACAACCTCTCATTGGAAGAAAGAGTACCCGTGTGTTTAAATATTTTCCGCCCGATAAAAGGTCCAAGGGTTATGGATAGCCCAATAAAGAAAAGAGCTTTTATAAATTTAATAATGATCAGGTTCAGCTGAAGATCACCGCCATTTTTTACACTTGTCAAAACAGAAAGAATTAAAATGCCGAGGATATCATCCACAACAGCTGCCCCGATTATGGTAATACCAGGCTTGGTATTTAACTTTCCAACTTGAAGCAGGGTTGCTACAGAAAGAGCTACTGCGGTAATTGACAATGCCGTCGCTATATAGAGGGATGCCAGCAGCGAGAGTTCAAGCAGGATTCTTCCTACGTATAATCCAAGCGAAAAAGGAACAATAACCCCGAATACTGCGGTTAAAACTGAAGCTTTCCCCGCTTTAAGAAGGTCCTTACGATCAATTTCAAGACCCGCCCCAAGCATAATAAAGACAGCTGAGAAGTCAATAAGAGACTGAAGCAGAGAACTTGCTTCCTCATGGGAAAAATATCTGATCAGCTCAGGTTTTTCATGTACAAAAACAATTGAGAGGATAAAGAGAGCAACAGGGCCGACAAGAATTCCGCCAAGGATTTCTCCCAGAATTTCAGGCTGTTTCAATTTTACCATGAGATGTCCCATGTAAGTCGCAGCACCAAGCAGAAGGAATGTATAAACAAAAACGTCCATCTGTTAAAGCTGCCAGACTCTTTTTAAGACTTCAAGGCAATTCAAGTCTCCAATAACCTTTCCCTCCCCGTCAACAACAGGCAGTTCCTGAATATTTTCACGTGAAATCATCTCCAGAACATCCAGGATCTTTGTTTCTTCATACACAAACACAGGGGGGTGCATGATATCACCTACTTTTTCCGCTTTGGCACTTTTAATCGCATTAAAGACATCATCCTTCATTACGGACTTCTTACCATGCAGGTAATGAGAAACTTTGAGAAATAGTAACGTTGAAACAATCCCTATAAGTTTGCCGGTATCATCAACAACATAAACACTTTTAAATCTGGGGTCCTTTAGTAAAATATGAACCACAGCCTTCAACGGGTCATCAGCTTTGAGAACCGGCGGCTCTTTTGTAAGTGTTTTATAGACATCTTTAACCCGGACATTTTCCATTTTAT
Source organism: Spirochaetaceae bacterium (assembly GCA_015493635.1). Lineage (GTDB taxonomy): Bacteria > Spirochaetota > Spirochaetia > B11-G9 > B11-G9 > S145-15. The sequence goes on from WGCU01000027.1 coordinate 40,292, forward strand.
CTGTCTTCCAGTATTTTCATGGCATAAGGTACCGTATTTTTAGGACTTACCTTGTACCAGCGTTCTTCAATAACAGATTCTTCATTGACGAGAAATGATGACCTGATAATTCCCTTGTACTTTTTCCCATACATCTTTTTTTCTCCCCATACTCCGTAAGCCTCTGCTACAGCATGGTCTTCATCACTGAGAAGAGGGAAATCAAGATTATATTTATCCGCAAACTTTTTTTGTCTTTCTACTGAATCTGGACTTATTCCTATAACTGCTGTATGGAATCCTTTAAAATCCATCCTCGCTTTCTCTACCGCGCATGACTGTGTTGTGCACCCGGGGGTGTTGGCTTTTGGATAAAAATATATAAGAATTTTTTCCCCTTTATAACTGTCTAGAGATACTGTTTCACCATTCTGATCATTAAGAGAAAAATAGGGGGCTTTATCACCCTTTTTAAGCTGCTTCATAGAAATCCTCCCTCTTTTGTCTTTTATAATTATACTATATATTTAAACAAAAGACACTAAGAGGAAAAAATTACAGTGGAAAAATCATCAACGCTGGAAGTTTTATTTGAAAACCATATAATATTTTCAAGTACAGGGAAGTGGCTCTATCCGCTTTTTGACCTGGAAGAATTTCTTAAAAAGGAAAATTATCCCGCAGAATCTCTCGTTATAGAAGATAAGATTGTCGGAAAAGCCTCGGCACTTTTAATACACTACCTTGGCTGTAAAAAGGTTAAAGCCGGAATATTGAGTGACCCTGCAAAGGAGGTATTTGAACAGAATTCAATTGAATACTCATTTATCAAACGTGTTCCTCTTATTTCATGTAAAACTGAAGTACTTCTAAAAGATATTGATGATAAAGATACTGCTTATGCGATACTAAAAGAAAGGGCGGGACGATGAAAGATACGAACTATTACCTTGCACTTGATCTGGGAACAGGGCTCGGAACAAAACTTGCACTGTTTGAAGGGACTCAGAAACAGATCGCGGAAGATATTCTGAAAGTTGATAAGTATGGAGAGGGGTTTCATTCCTATGCGGCGGCACTTGAACGTGCAATTCGTATATTCATAAAAAAATCTGATGTTACTCTTAAAAAAATACGTGCAGTGGGTATTGCAAGTGCAGGAATCCTGAAAGATGATGGGACGTTTCAACTTATTCAGAATTCACCTGAGTTTAACGGATATAATCTGAAAAAAACCCTGGAAGATATCTTTAACCTTCCAACAGCAATTGATAATGATGCAAATGCGGGGGGGCTTGCAGAATGGAGCATTCTCCGTATGGAAATACTCTACTGGGTATTTGGAGGAGGCTGGGGGGGAGTATGGATTTCCAGAGAGGGGGATGTACGTTTTCCTGCTACCAACTGGGACGGCAGGGATGAATCGCTGCACCCGACCAACGAACCGGGATACATTATTCCCCTGAACAAGCTTGATTTAAAAAATTTGTTCTATGAGGTACATGCTTCCTATGAACGTTTTGAAAGGATCCTGGCTGAAGAAAAAGGGGAAAATGCTCTTACCGGACCCTGCGGCAGTACAGACACCCTGCGGGCGGAAGTTATCCTTTCCGGTCCGGGACGCTGCCGTCTTTTCAGAGCCATTGTCGGTGATGATACTTTCTATGAGCGTTTTCTTGATATTAGAGAAACAGAGAAAATGACTGATCCTTCTGTTGCCGGAGAATACATAAGCAAGCTTTCCAGCATGAGGGTGGAATCAGCAATAAATACCGACAGATTGTACGGCAAGGTCCTTGCGTATGCTACCCGGGAACTTCTTCGAAGAGCAAGAAAAGACGGTATGCCTGAAAATATTCCCATATGTCTGGGAGGAAAGCCCAGCTACGCGCTGCCCTATTTCGGACCGTCCACGCAGCGGGTTCTCGGAAAGATGGGCTTTATGAATTATTTAAGACCTTCTGTCATTGATGAAAGAGGAATCAATGCAAACCTGATGGGAGCAGCAGTGCTGGCATCCAAGACTATCGGGATGCTGTAGATTTCTCCGGTGCATCAAAAACTATCGTTGCACCTTCCACATTGATTACATCTCCCGGTTTTAATTCCCGCTTTTTTGTCAGATTGTTATTGACGCTGATACTCTCATCCGAAAGTATTGTATATGTCCCTTTCTTTTCATCTCTCACTATTTCCGCATGGTTCTCTTTCATTTCTGAAATCCCCGCTACGGTAAAATCTGCCTGAGGAGAACGGCCTATCACCGTCCGGTGCGAATCGATAACAATTGTCCGTTGCAGAGGTTTTCCTGTCCCTGTGGGAATCATGAAAATCTCAGCTGCTGATGCTGCCTTTTCAAAACGTATAAGCATTAAAAGAGCCCATAGTATCAGTGTCAGACCAAAAACAATGAGAGAAAACAAAACGGGTTTATCTGCTGGACTTCCCATCAGCGACCGGGCAGAATAGGTCCGGGTATCGGACACTCCCGCATAGCGGATGGTAACCGCCGGCGCTTCCAGAAATACAAGAGGAGCTGCCACGGTAAGCCTGTATTCTTTTTCTATCCGTTTTTTTATTTCACCATAAACACCGGAGAGTTCTCCGGCAGTTGAGGCACTGTACACTGTTCCCCCTGAGCCGGTACTTATGGAGGAAAGAGCCTTGTCCGTTCTCAGAGAAAAATTAATTCCATAAAGCGTAACACCGTCCTTCTGAAGAGGAATAAGGGCATCTTCCGGCTGATAAAGTTTTTCTCCGAAATCAGGATGAATCTTTCCCGATTTAGTAAAATAGGGATAGTTTTCTCCATCAGAAAGAAGAACAACAGCCTTTCTTCCAGAATACTTTGATAAATCTTCTGCTGCACGTCCAATAGAATAGTATAATTCAGTATACGCATCTTTATTATCCGGTTTTTTTATTTCGGACAAAGCCGCTTCAACCGTATCCATATTATTTTCCGGTTCAGCCAGCAGATGATAGCGGGTATTAAACACTGCAAGACCAACCCTTACGTCATCATTATGAATACTACCTAAAAAATCTTTCACAGCCCTGACAGCATGATCCATTCTGTGGGAGGTGTACATACTTCCGGAATTATCCAGGACCAGCAGAAAGGTAATCTTTGTATTCGATGATTCGTTTTTATCTATGCTTACAATTTCTGCCGGTGTCATTCCGTGTGCCGTTTCATGTTCCGCACGGAGAAGAGAAGAATTTACAGAGGAAAGAGGAACACCAGCCCTATCCGTTATACTCACATAGCAGTCTACCGTTGATGAAGTAAGCAGCTTTGCTGAATCTATCTGTGTAATTGTCAGGTTCTGTGCCGGAATGATTCCCGGCAGGAACAACACGCCTGCACATAAAAATATAATAATTCTATTTCTTTTCATCGTTCTCCTCCAGGGAAGATTATTTCGGCAGGTACAAAAGTTTTGCATCTCCAAGCTGAATAACATCTTCATATTTCAGTTCATACTCCGCTGTTTTTTTGTCATTAACAATAACGGTTCCGTTTAACGGCTGAATGGATACTCCTCCCCGTCCTGCGGATAATACAGCATGATATTTTTCAACACCGCCATAGTTGCCAAGAGGAATATGAGCCCGCGGTGACGCTCCTATCCTTGTTTTCCGCATAACAAGTACATACTCTTTACCCCGGTACATACCGGTAAGAATTTTTATACGCCCGTACGAACGAAAATATTCAAAAAGAGAAAGGGCAAGTCCTGTACAGGCACCGAGGATCATTATCCCGGCGCCCCGTGCCGCAAGACTGTTTGCCCATTGTTTTACCAGGAATTCAAGTACCATCCCTCCTGTAATTCCTCCAATAAAACCACCAAGACTACCGATAGCGGTCCGCCTGAACGACATACTTCTTATTCCATCAATGGAACCGATAACAAGTCCAAGAAGAGCCCATCCAAACGTACGTGAAACAGGGACTATAACTGAATTTGTTGCGGAAGAAGAAAATATTTCAGTATTTCCAATCTGATACAGCAACCACTGAACGAGAAGAAGCGCCCCGGCTCCGCCGGCAAAACCCAGCAATGCTCCTGCAAATCCCCCCTTTACTGAACGGGAAGTGTCTGAAAACAGGATCCCTTCGGCACTTCCGAAAAAAAATCCAAAAAGCAGCCCTATCGATCCGCCGGAAAGTATATTCCACACAAAATAGTTTCCAATCAGTTCACCGTAACTGAGAAGAATCTCAATGACTGCCCACGAGGCCGCGCCGGCAGTAAGACCAATGGCAACCATGAAAATTTTTTTAAAAAATGCTGTCATACAAACTCCTTACTTTATCTCATACCCAAGTTTACCCGTATTCGGATCCACGGTAGCCAGAATGGTAACCCCTTCTCCTTTTCTGATGGCCAGAGGAAAAGAGACATGATCTTTCATATACCGAAGGTCAAGGGTGTAGTGGGCAGGAGATATGTTCCCTTTAAAATGGAGACTCTTATTAAAATAAAGCACTGCAGGAACCTTATCCGCTGACAGGATATGATCTAAACCATTAAGCGTACATTTAATACCCTTCCTGTTTCTGCTTAGCACAAGTGTTCCGGGAAGCGGTACAAGTCCGGCATTTATATTCAGTACATTCTGACCGGTTTCAATCTTAAGAGAAAATATTTTTGGATAATATCCTTCATGTTTTATCATGAATTTATAGATATTCCCCCCTGTTAAAGATTCAGTATCCGTCAAAGGAACCCATCTTCTGTTTTGAGAAAGAAAAACAGTAACGCCACTGGAAATTTTTTGATTATTCTCTGTATCAATAGCTATAACATGCACTGAAGTAGCATAATGTGCTGCCGGTACCCTGTTTACCAGAATCACAGTACCTGATTTTTTTCCGGAAGTTCCTTTCGGCTGCACAAGAAAGGAGTACCAGGTAACCGAATCTTCTATCTTTAACTTGGCCCTGTATGCTCCTGCGGGAAGAAATACCGGTACTGATGAAAACCGGTATCGGTCTGATCTCTTAAATTTTGTGTACAGAAAAATAACTCTCCGGTCTGGCACAGAAGGGATCTGTTTGTTATCGTCTTTATAGAGCCCGGCATTGAGATAAATCTTGTCAGGAGGCTGTGTCCCTTGGGGTATAAAAACAGAAAAAGTAACTGAATTATACTCCGAAGGATGAAGCAACGTATTATGAAAGCCGGTAAAATAACTGAATAATCCGGCAATGGTAAGAGTACAGATTACAAAGGCAGCACTAATTCCTTTAAGAAGCAGACGCTTCTTTTTCCTCTGATGCGGCTTTTCCGGATCATCCCCTTTAGCCAAGCCTGCAACTGCTTCAGTGAGCTCTCCCTTGTCCCAGTGCTTAAGGTATCGTTCCAGTTCCTTGATAGCAGGTTCTAAATTCATGTATCTCTTCCCCGGATCTGTTCTCATTGCTTTCCGGATAAAGGTCTTAAGCACCGGCGCAATATGAGGATTATACTTACGCGGCGGTGGATACTTTCCCTTTTGAATGGTAAGGACGAGATCAGGACTGAAAAATCCCGGGAAGGGTTTTTTACCTGTACATAATTCATAGGCAAGCACTCCCAGCGCATATATATCTGCCCTTAAATCGACATTCTTTGTATTTTGAAACTGTTCAGGTGCCATATAACCGGGCGTACCAAGGCTCATGCCCTCCCGGGTGAGATCTTTTTCCAGGTCTTCATCAGAAACAGCAATACCAAAATCAACAAGCTTTACTTCTCCTGTTTTTGACAGAATTATATTTGCCGGTTTTATATCCCGGTGGATTACCTTTTTCTCATGAGCGTAACTCAGCGCTAAAGCAGCCTTGTACAGGATATATGCGGCAGTTCCGTTATCAAGATAGCGTTGTTTCTTTATAACGCTGTCCAGTGCACAGCCGTCTATAAACTCAAGGACTATGTAGTACGATGTCCCCAGCTTAAAGTGGTCATACATATTAACCACCCCGTCATGGCGGAAATCCATAAGAATTCTCGCTTCCCGTTTAAACCGCTCGGTAATGTCCTTACGCCCTCTCAGAGTCAGCTTTTTAATGATAACGGGCCGGCCGAGAGTTGGATGAATAGCTTTATATACAGCTCCCATCCCGCCTTTGGCAATAAGTGATTCAACCTTGTACTTTCCTATACTTTCAGGGATTCGCGCCATAGAGCTCCACTCCTTTACGAGGCAGAATAATAATATTTTTATCAGAAGAAAACTTTGCCATATCAGTGATAAATACTACATTATATGTATCAGGATTATGGATCTGAATAAACTTTCCCTCAGCCCGGGTACGGTATCTGCCGGGTACGGCCCGGTGTCCGCCGAACATCCGGGCAGCAGGATTCCGGGGGAAATATTCTTCAAGATAAGCTGCAACACTTCCCTCTTCCGCTCCTCCGTTTGGAGTCCAGGTAAGGTCAAAAAGAATCTCCCTCTTAATGAGAGCATCTATCAGTTCCTTCCGGGAATGATATCTCCGTGGTTCGGCGTGTGTGACACAAAACCCGTTTCCTACAGCAAATCCCGGTAATCTTTTTTCAAATTCATAGTACTTCCAGAATATATCCTCCGGTATGAACCGGTGAAACCATGAGGCAACCATGGCACCTTCATACACAAACTTACCAAAAGACCTGTTATCTTCAGAATTCTCATTGGCAATATTTTCATGGTTCCCCTTTAAGAAATGGAAACTGTCCGGAAAAGATGCTTTAAGTTCCATCACCATCATCATGACACCAAGGCTTTCCCTCATTTCATCATCCATCGCTTTGTGCTTTCTAAAGCCGCCTCTATATTCTTCAAAAGCTGTACGCCACCGCTTAACAGCCCTTGTTTCAGCATGGAAGCCATCTCCAACACAAACAATCTGAATCTGGTTTTTCTCCAACGCCTCAAATACCGGCAGGGTACTGAACGGAGGTTTCCAAGAAAGAAGTGATCCCAGAAATCCAGTCCGTGCATGAAGATCCGGAACAATAATTGTCGGAAGGGCTTTAAGTAGAATAAGCCCTCCTGGTTCACCGCTGCTCCCGGGAGGACGGATAGACGGAGATTCGTTTTTTAATGCATACAATACCTTCTCCAGAGAAATTCCGATCTCCCGTGGATCAGGAAAAGTCTTTCCCGCCATTCCGCGTATTCCTTCCAGTATCCTATTCATCATTTATTCAAATATGAGGGTTTTGTTAACTTCAATAAAATCGTCTGCAAGCACCTGCGTAACATCCATGAGCAGATTTTCATCCTTAATAATAACAATCTTGTATACAGGAGAACTCTTGAGTATGGGACCAATCAAAAATTCTGCCGATTCTCCGGGAACCACATCTCCTTTCAATGTTGATCCGCTCTTTTCGGCCCGTTCAGGAACATCGGTACGTAAACCGATACTTGCGTATTCCACCCTTCGCCCATCTTCTTCCAGCGGTCCAATGGTCAGCAACGATCCTGACTGTGTCATTATTAATCCGCCTCTTGTTTCATCGGCAGCATAAACATCCGATTCCTCAAGGTTCCTTTCGGATACCTGATTATTGAAGTGCTCTTCCTTTTCAAGCCATCCCCTGGCAAGAACTTCCAGCGCATCTGCACCTTCCGGTAAATTTATCGAACCGGCAAGCTGCTTTAAATGATTTTGTACCTCTTCCGGTACTTTTGCAAAAAAATCACTCATCTTTTACCTCCACATGGTTTATCTACATCCATATATACTACTATTTTCCATAAAAAACCATTTTTTTCGTAAATATTTGAAAATAATTACTTTCCGTGCTATACTTCCACCATATACATGAAGGAGCGAATAGTGTCATTTAATTCATTGCCAGCAAACATCAGAATGCATCTTGAATCTCTGATAAAGATATCAGAACTACCGGATACCAATGATTTCCGGGAAATCCTTGCGGATACATGGAACAAAAAATGTCTTTTATTTGAGCAGCAGACAGGAATGCTTGACTTGGAGATGATTGAAACCTTTCCGGAGACTGATCCCCGCGGTATTATTGTATTAACCTATTCAGGATCCATCCTCAGTATTGGACCTCTGGAAGAAGAAAAGACAAGGGAGGTAGAATACGCAAGTATCAGCCTCCGGAGTGATGTACCCAAAACAGTTTCCATAGTTAATACCGCATTAGGCGCACCTGTTAAAACCGGTTCATCAATTGTATTTTCCAGAGGAAAATTAAAAAAAACATCGGCAGTTTATAAAATAGCTGTATGTAATACTTCCATTCCCACAGAGACGCAGAAAGAGCGGATACATGAGGGTATGATTTTTCTTACCAACGGTTTCATGAAAATCAACCGTAGTATCTACATAGACAAAACAAATATTCCGGATCAGTTTACCGCAAAATCCATGGCAAGATATATAGCAAAAAAATATAATATAACTGGTACTCTGGCCAAAAAGATTATTGATGACTACATCCTTCTTATTGAGACAGGAATGATGCTTGGAGAAAGTGTGCCATTAGGACGGATTGGACGATTTTCCCTAAAACAAAAAGGCCCCCAGAAAGCAAGAATACTGCGGCATCCCGAAACAGGGGAAGAAATAACCGTTAAAGCAAAGCCTCCGGTATCCGTACCCAAAATATCCTTCAGCACCTATATAAAAGAGAAAGCGGCATCATTGAAGGACGATACTATCGTTTAAAAACACACCGGCCGGAAAGCAAATCTTTCCGGCCGGTGTAAAATCTTTGAACTTTGACTAATGCTATTTTAAGCAGATATTCCGGGCAACACTTTCTGCAGCAATAATAATAGGGTACATGGTCGGTGCAGCTGTCAGAAGAGGATGAGTTCCAACCTGAAGGGTGGCCAGTTCAACAGCGGTCATCCCTTTCTGTATTGCAAGGCCGAGGATATTGATAAGTTCTCCTGTCGATTTACCTGTTACAACCTGAGCACCAAGAAGAATACCGTTATGTTTGGAAAAAACCAGTTTTACAATCTGCTGAGATTTGTCTTCGATTGCACCGGGGTGGCGGTCAATAGCAGTAAATTTACCTACTTCAACTTCAAATCCTTCAACACGGGCTGTAGCTTCTGTTACCCCTGCTGCTCCCATGGCAAGTCCGTTGATTGCCGATGAAAAAATGGAAATATTCCCTTTATTCTCCCGGATTACTTTTAATCCGAATAGATTGCAGCCAGCTACCCGTGCATCAAAGGTCGCCGTAGAAGCAAGCATCAGCTTTGTTGCTTTCCGGGTAAAGAAATCCTTGTGCTCCGCACAGTCTCCCGCGGCAAAGATATCCTTTTCCGAAGTCCGGAGGTACTCATCTGTCCAGATACTGCCGTTTTTCCCGATAAACAACCCTGCTTCTTTGGCAATTTTTGTATTGGGCCGGTACCCTATGGATACAATAACCGTATCGGCTTCAATTTTCTCACCATCCTCCAGCTCCACTGCATTGACATGCCCGCCGGCAGCACTGAAACGTTTCACCCGGCTGTTTGTTTTTATCGTTACCCCGTTGGAACTCAGTTTATCAGCAACAACCGAAGCAATATCTTCATCAAACGCAAGAGGAAGTACCCTGTCCATGGCTTCCACAAGAGTCACATCCTTTCCCGATTTTCTTATTTCATCACTGACTTCAACACCGATAAAACCGGCTCCAATAACGACCACCTTTCTGGCTTCCCTTATACTTTCAAGAACATTCTGCAGGTAGTTATAATCTTTGGAAATAGTGAAGATCCCATCATTTTTTATTCCTTCAATGGGAGGAACAAACGGTGTCGATCCTAATGCAAAGACAAGCTTTTCATATTCCACAGATTCTTTCAGGGTAAAAACCTTCTTCGATGTGATATCTACCCGTATTACTTCATCAATAAGAAATTCGACCCCAAGCTTTTTTAATGGATCAATGCCCATAATATCATCATCGATAGATTTTAACCGGGAAAAAATATAAGGGATCCCGCATGGAATAAGAGATATTTCCTCTTTTCTTATGATAAGGACCTTCTTACCCGGGAAAGAAAGCTTTGCACTCTTTGCCGCTATCAATCCTGCCGCTGACCCGCCTAAAACAACTACATCATATTTCATTACAGACCTCCAGTTACTACATAATATATTTTATATCTTGTATTATTAATATACAACTATATTAAATCATTGTAAACTAATATTTCATATTATTTCACAAAAAATATATTAAAATGGGCTCACGTAACCACAGATAGATTATTCTCAAACGAGTGAGTGGAGCGGGGCAACTTGTTGGTTCCTGCCCTAAGCGAGTGCAGAGAACGAAAGGTGTCTATACCCCGCGGCTCTGCCGCGGAATAGGCCGCGATAGCGGACTGGGTCCAGGGTTTACCCTGGGGTATCGATACCTTTCATTAAAATAATAATATTTAGAGGATGCTGTGGGTATACCCGCCGTTAATGGTAATTGCTTGGCCGGTTATATATCCCGCCGAAGCTGAGGCAAGGAAAGCAGCAAGGGCCCCAAGTTCTGAAGGGCTGCCGATTCTTTGAGCCGGAATTGATTTCCCGACGGCATCAAGATCAATACCAAGATTTTCCAACCGCTCAGTTTTCATAAATCCCGGGAGTATCATATTAACGGTTATACCGAAGGGAGCATTCTCTGTACTGAGCGTCTTGGAAAGGCCAAGCAGCCCGGATCGTATTCCGTTGGAAAGGACAAGATCTTTTACCGGCTCTTTTGCCGCCATGGAAGCAAGCATAATAATTCTTCCCCACTGTTTTTGCTTCATTTCCGGCAGAACATATTGTACAGAAGCTACAACACTCAGGTATAGATTTCGAAAAGCAGCTTCCCACATTTTTTCATCTGTTTCAGAAAAAGCAGCTTTCGGAGGGCCCCCTGTATTGGTAACAAGAATATCAATATCTCCCAGTTTATGTGAAACCGTATCAAGCATCTGCTGTACACTTTTTATATCCGAGATATCTCCCTGCACACCGAAGGCACCTGTTTCCCGGCATGCGGCCGCAAGTTTATCACTGTTTCTTCCGCAGATTGCCGTTTGGACTCCATTTTTCATAAGCTCCTCTGCAACAGCTCGTCCCAAACCGGAAGAAGCCCCCATAACAAAAGCAACTTTCTTTTCTATTCCAAGATCCATACAATACCCCCGTGAATAACTACAGACAAACCTTATTTCTTCCTGTTTCCTTTGCCCTGTAGAGAAATGTGTCGGCTATCTTCAATAACTCTGCGGAACAATTCAGTCTTTCAGGAGGAATACTGGCCACACCGATGCTTATTGTCACATTAAAAGATTTTCCTCCATACTCAAAATCTCTATGAGCAATTTCATTCCGTATCCGTTCCGCTACAATGACCGCGTTTTCTTTCTCTGTGGCCGGCATTAAAACAGCGAACTCTTCACCTCCAAGTCTTCCTGCAATATCCACATCACGAATACTTTTCTCACATAATTCTGCAAAGAGTTTAAGAACAAGGTCACCGGCGTCATGTCCGTATGTATCATTTACTCTTTTAAAATGGTCTAGATCCATCATTAATAATGAAATAGAGTGACTGTACCGCTTGCTCAGCTGAAACTCCCTTTCAAGATGTTCCATAAACTTTCTACGGTTAAACAGACTGGTAAGAGAATCATGCTCGGCAAGACTTGTAAGCCGCTGATAGATACGGTTGTTCTCTATAATAACAATATTAAGATAAGCACCAAGGTCCTGCAGTTCCTGATAGGTCAGCGCGTTCGTATCAATCTGGTTCCCCTCGACTGCAGCTTTTTTAAAAAATTCACTGACCTGACCAAGATCCCTCATAAACCGCTGTTTGACAATGTAGAGGAAAAAACCGAATACTCCCAGTCCTCCCAGCATTGCACCGAGAATGGCCATCGTATTCCAGAATATTGTCCGTTTAAGCTGCTGCTTATATCCCTGAATTTCATCATTTATATCATTTAAATAGACCCCGGATGCAAGAATCCAGTCAAATTCCGGAACATAACGGGCGTATCCTATTTTTGGAACAATCTTTCCTGTTGACGGTTGTAGCCAGGAATATCTAAAAAAAGCCATCCCTGTTGAAGCAATTGACTGATACATTTCCCTGCCGATATCTACTCCATCAGCATCGCGAATATTCCTTACATCTCTTCCTACTGTATCCGGGCTGACAGGATGCATAATAACCTGTCCGGTACTTTTCCTTATTACATAGATATATCCATTCCCATTCTTTCCAAACCGTATTCCCGAAATAAAACGAAGAAGATTTTTCTGTGAAAACCAGGGGAGAGTCGATTGTTCTTTCTGGAAAAGGGCAAGATCTTCAATATCATCAATCTTCTGCTCTATAAGATTCTTTTGCTCGTTAAGCCGTACTTTGTAGGTGTTTTTAATTTTTATGCTATATTCATTATACCTGAGTATTACAATAAGACTGCCAAGAACAAGAAAAATCGCTAAACTTAAAATAAGAAAAAAAGTAAAGATAGAATCAAGAAGTTTATGTGTTCTCCTTTCAGTTTTCAAACATGTTCCCTCTCCCATACATAGTCTAGTCTTTCAAAACCTTTTTCATTTTTTCCGGATCAAGACGAAAAGAAGAACCTGTCCCCTCAAGGAAATGGTGCGTTTCCATAAGATGAATTGCAAGGTCAGTAACGATAATTTTGATGTTCTTTGATTTATTTTCTATTTCAGCAGTTATTTTCCTAAAAATACCGTCTTCAAAAGGACAGGCAAGATGTCCCCTCGCCTCCCAGGTTTGAACAAGCCATTTCCCGTCAACCGTTACCGGTTCTCCAAGACCCTTCCGCCCTTCTTCTACAAGATGTTTCAGCAATACGGCTGTTTCATCAAATTCCAGTCCCAGTCTCTGCATCTCTCCCTCATCCCGGACTATTATGTCCCGAAGGCTATGCTCTTCACTCCCTAGAAATCCTTCTGCTGTTATAACTCCCGGCTGCATATTTTCCTGAGCCTTCCTCATGGCTGGTGACATTTTCATATATGAACCTCCCTACCTACGCAAACTTATCATAGTAAATCTTTTCCAGCGGAATCCCATTACCTGTCATAACATTATTACAGGCAGCTATCATACCAGGACTTCCGCAGAGATACCCCTCTTTATCCTTATCAGCCCGCATTTTCGTTTTTATATACCTGTCCAGCACATCGGTAATAAGTCCGGTTTCACCGTTCCATCCACCATCCGGATCCGGTTCTGAAAGAGCGGGAACAAAATGGAAGTTCTCCCATTTGTTATCAAGAGTTTTAAGCTCTTCAAGATAAAAAAGATCCTTTACGGTACGTGCTCCAAAAAAGTACCATACCTCCCGATCAAAATCCCCTTTCTCATACATATCATACAGAATGGATTTAAAAGGAGCCATCCCGGAACCTCCAGCTACACAAACCATCGTCGCGTCTGTTTCCCTCTTTTCAAAATCACCAAAGGGACCGATAAGCTCAACTTCATCATTCTCCTTGAGAAAATTATGTACCCATGTGGTAGCAATACCTCCAGGAACGAGCCTGATAAGCAGTTCAACGACACCGTTATCAGATGGTTTTGATGACATCGAATAGGCACGTTGTGTACTAGTTTTCATTTTACCATACGGGGGAACAACAAGCTGAACATAACGTCCTGCCTTGAAATCAATTGTTTCTCCCTGAAGGTCAAAAACAACTTCTTTTATGTCATGGGTAACATTTCGTATACTTTTTACTCTGGATTTTATTTTCTTTACATTGAAAAGTTCATCAGGTATTTCTATATCAATATCCGCTTTCAGCTTTATCTGACAGGCTAACCGGATATTTTTCTGAATCTCTTCTTTTGACATATAGGGAATCTCAGTCGGTAGATGAGGGCCGACATCACTTACAACCCTGCACTTACAAGCACCGCAGCTCCCCCTTCCTCCACATGCCGAAGGAATAAATATCTCCTGAGATGCCAGGGATGACAAAAGTTTGTCTCCCCCCTTTACCGTAAGAGATTTTTTACCGTTTATGTTTATGGTAACATCTCCGTAATTATTAACAATTTTATCAACTACTGCAATAACAGCTCCGAGAACTGCAGCCAAAGCAGCAACAACGAGAGGCGCAACAATATAACTCATATCAGCATCCTCCTACTGTACACTCAGCATACCGGAAAACCCGATAAATGCCATAGCCATAAAACCAATTGTTATAAGGGTAATTCCAGGCCCTTTTAAACCGGCAGGGACAGGAGCCTTCAGCAGCTTCTTCTGTATAGCAGCGAGAGCAAGAATTGCAAGCCACCACCCGAGACCGGATCCTGTAGCAAAGAGAACGGTCTGTATAAAATTGTAGTTCCTGATCTGCATAAAAAGAGCCACACCAAGAATAGCACAGTTAACCGTAATAAGCGGAAGAAATATCCCTAAAGCCATATAGAGCGCAGGAGAAACCCTGTCTATAACCATCTCAAGTACCTGAACCGTCGCAGCAATAACAATAATAAAGATAATATAACGCAGGTAAAGAAGATTCAGGGGAACAAGGACATACTTCAACACAACCCAGTTCAGCATCGAAGTCAATGCAAGGACAACAGTTACAGCAAGGCCAAGACCATTGGCCGATTTCATATCCTTGGAAATAGAAATAAAGGAACACATGCCGAGAAAATTTGCCAGAAGGATATTACTGGTAAAAATCGAGGCGAAAAATAAAACAAACGGGTTTATATCAGGAACCATCACTTACCTCCTTCAGCTTTCAGCATGATTGATTTTGCAACCCAGATAAAAGTACCGAGAAGGAAAAAAGCACTGGGAGCCATAACCATAATTGTCCAATGTGTCATCCCGGCAGGAAGTACAGGAAAACCAAAAAGAGTTCCAAACCCCAGTAATTCCCGGATAAAAGCAATAATCATAAGCACCCACATGTAACCGAGTCCGGATGTTATACCATCCCAGAAAGAAAGAAGCGGCCCGTTTGACTGGGCAAAGGCTTCTGCTCTTCCCATAATAATACAGTTCGTTATTATTAACCCTACGTAGGGGCCTAAAGCCTTACTTACATCCGGCAGGTACGCACGAAGCAGAATATCAACAATAATAACGTAGAAAGCTATAATAAGGGTCTGAACAATCATCCGCACTTTCCGGGGTATCAGAGTTTTCAGGAGAGAAACGGTAACATTGGTGAACCCGGTAACAAACATGAGGCCGACTGTCATAATAACCGTATTCATAAGATTATTAGTTACAGCCAATGTAGAGCATATCCCGAGAATTTGGATAAAGACAGGATTACTGTACCACACGTTTTCTTTAAGTATCTTTGCAGGAGTATCAACCATTAATTTCCACCTCCAAGTTCCTTTCTTAACATTTTAATCTTGTTATTCAGCATAACTTCCATAGCACTGCTCGTTCTTGAAGCGCCTGTTATGCCATCGACTTCTCCATTATCAGGGTCTGTATCTCCGGTACCGCCGCCATGACTGACTTCAATACCGTTTTTAATATTTTCACCCCTGAACTGATCCTGAAACCACTTTTCATCAATTCTTCCTCCAAGTCCCGGTGTTTCATTCTGGGAAACAATGGAAAGGCCAATCATGGTGTTTACATCTTTCGTAACACCAATAACTCCCGTTATTGTTCCCCATAATCCGTTGCCCTGGAAAGGACTTACGATAATATCCCTGCCATTCACCATTGCTTCGTTGTACGGAGCGGATGCATTAAAATCAGGAAAAACTTTCTTAAAAATCTCTTCTGCTTTTGCAGGATCAGGAACAGGGATATCCGCCGCTGACAGATATGCGTTGGCCATGATCAGGCGTTTATTTTCCGCAACTTTCCCCTTTGTTGCACCATAGGCAAGAGATAGAAAAAACACAAAAATAAACGCAACAAGAAAAGAAAATAAAACAGTATACACAACTCCATCTTTTTTCATGCGTTCAATCCTCCTACCCTGGAAGGTTTTTTCTTTTTCAGCTTTACTGCCCATTCATCAAGAAGGGGTGCAAAGGTATTTCCCATAAGAACGGCAAAACTTGCTCCTTCGGGGAAGAGTGAAAAATTACGGATAAGGGAGAAAACAGTACCAATCAGAATTCCGTAAAAAATCTGACCCGTTTTTTTCTTCGCCGAAGATACGGGATCGGTAGCCATAAAGACTGTTACGAACAGGAGACTGCCCGAAAGCAGGCTTTCCAGAGGCGGAGCTGCTGAAAGTCCAGTGAAATAAAACGTAGATTGAAGAACCAGAAATGCAACGAGAATGGAAACCATTATCCTCCAGCTGGCAGTTTTTGTATACACAAGATATACAGCTCCAAGGATAATAAGTATAACGGCACTTTCTCCAAAAGCACCGGGATGAATACCTGAAATAAGCTTCCCCAATGAAGGAAGTGTTCCCCCTTCATGAATAAGGGCAAGAGGTGTTGCCGAACTTACCGCATCAGATCCAAGGGTACCAAATCTGCCCGGAGCCATCCATCCCCCGGTCATAACAGTAGGAAAGGTTATATAGATAAAGATCCTCCCTGTAATTGCCGGGTTAAAGATATTTCTACCGAAACCTCCATAGATGCTTTTCCCGAAAAGGACACCGAACACAATACCAACCGCTGCAATCCAGAGCGGAACAAGAGGAGGCATTGAGAGGGTAAAAAGCATACTTGTAACAAGGACTGCTTCTGATACCTTCTGTTTTCG
Organism: Spirochaetaceae bacterium; assembly: GCA_015493635.1. Lineage (GTDB taxonomy): Bacteria > Spirochaetota > Spirochaetia > B11-G9 > B11-G9 > S145-15. The sequence continues at coordinate 56,993 of WGCU01000027.1, forward strand.
CTGCTTCATAAAGAGAAACTCAGTGAGAATCCCGAAAAAGAAAACAACAGCCCCTACAGCAAGGGGACGCCAACCATACAGATAGATGGAAAAAAGATAAATGGGAAGGAGCGCGTAAAGGACTCTCCTCATCATAACCTGTTTCTGAAACACAAAATACCTCCAAAATACTCTAATACGCTTTCATTTCCTACAAATAATAATTATTATTGTATTGTATTGTAGATTTATTAAAAAAGCAATTTATTTTGGAGTATAAGCAATGGAAACAACAGGTATTATAAAAACTGTCAATGATGACATAATAGAAATAGAGGTTTATGGGGATGGATCAGGGTGTGCTTCATGCAGTTCAGGCAACTGTGCCTCCTGCGCCTCAGCTCAGAACAGCCGTACCTACCGTGCAGTAAACAGGAATCATCTTGCCCTTGAAAAAGGGAAGTTAGTAAAAGTTGATCTTCCCGCAGGTCAGGCTGTAAGCGCACTGTTACGGGTAATTGTATTTCCCATCGTACTTTTCTTCACTTTCTATTCGATAACTGACATGTTGTGGAACACATCCGAAGGTTTAAGAATAGCAGGTGGATTTCTGGGACTCATCATGGGATTCGGTTTGAATTTTCTTATTTCAGGGAAAATGAAAAAAAAAGAGATGCCGATAATAACAAAGATTCTATAAGAAGGGAGGCTCGCCGTCTTTTCACTTTCTGCTCTCATTATTTCCATTTCAGGCAGTGTACTTTCCGCGTTGGTTTTTTATCTGAAGTACCTGCATACGAATATTGGTGCACTGTTCAGTGAATATTTCTATATACTTCTTATGCTCTCAACCGTTATCTCTGTGGCTCTTTTCTTTATGAAAACCTCTATCTCTCTCTCGATTTTTCTGATATTGCGTTTCTTCCTCCTCTTTCTTCTCTGTTATCCCTTAGGGAGTTATCTTGCAATAAACCTGATCCTTATGATCGTGCTTATCATCGAAGTATCTTTCTACCTTGATCCTCCGGGCAGTAGTATCCTGCAGGTTATATTTATAACCGGTTTTCTCCTGACACAGAAGCAGGGCCAGGCCTGGTGGATCGAAATTATCCCAGCTCCTTTTACGACGCTTCTTACTTCCGCGTTTATTCTTCTTGTCATGGGAGGATTCAGCCAGTTTATTAAAATACAGAACAGAAAAAAAGAGTTTTACGTACAGAAAATACAACATCTTGATTCAGCAATCAGCCAATTAAGCACTGCAAATATCGGTTTCCAGAGTTACGTAAAAACCCTCGAGTTTCAGGTTCTCATGAACGAACGGAAACGGGTATCGAGAGAAATCCATGATACTGTCGGGTACGCGCTGACTAATATTATCATGATGATGGAAGCAGCAATGCGGCTTCCTGATAAGGACAATGAAAAGAAAAAAGAGCTTTTCGCCCTTACCCGCTCCCAGGCACAAAAAGGTCTTTCTGAAACGAGAGCTGCATTGCGGCAGCTCAGAAGTGAAAAGATAGTACAAGTTGAAGGGATCGGTATGATTGAAGAATTGATAGCGTCCTTTCGTAAAGCAACGGGAATAGAGATCCAGGTTGAATATGGTAATTTCACCGGTTTTACAAATGACAGAATCTATGCTATCATTTTCAGGATAATTCAGGAAGGAATGACAAACGCATTCAGACACGGAATGGCAACAAAAATACGGATATCTTTCTGGAATACAGCCTCTTTACTTCATATTACCATTCATGATAACGGTATCGGAGCGGAAAAGGTTGTCGAAGGAATAGGTATCGCGGGTATGAAAGAACGGCTGGAAGGGATTGGAGGAACGTTGGCTGTTCAGAGCGCCGCAGATGGTTTTAAAATATTAGCTTCAATCCCTCATAAGGAACCCCATAAGGAGAATGATGCCGAACATCAAAGTACTGCTCGTTGATGATCAAATACTCTTTATAGAAAGCTTAAAAAGTGTTCTCGAAACAATAGCAGCAGATATTACCATAACAGAGATTGCCCACAACGGAAAAGAGGCTCTTGAAAGTATCCGGAGAGAACCGCCGGAAATAGTTTTGCTTGATGTCAGGATGCCTGTTATGGATGGTGTTGAAACCGTAAAAGTGATTCATAAACAGTATCCTGATATTAAAGTAATGATGCTTACAACCTTTGATGATGATGAGTATGTCCATGAAGCATTAAAATATGGTGCAGCCGGGTATATGCTGAAGGATGTCCCTCCTGAAAACCTGGTCGATTCAATCAGAGCCATAAAGACAGGTACCGTCCAGATATCTCCCCGGATCATGGTGAAACTTATGGAATTCTCGGACGGGGAATCATTTCCCTCCATTGCAAAAGACAGCATAAGAAGTATTGAAACACTCAGCAAAAGAGAGCAGGAAATACTGTATCTCCTCTCAAAAGGTCTGGATAATATTCAGATAGGTGAAAAACTGTATATTGCCGAACAGACTGTTAAAAATCATGTTCACAGTATCTATGCCAAATTGTCAGTACACGACCGGTCTGCCGCCATAAAAGTGGCCAAATCCGCACATCTTGCATCCTTCTTTGAAGAATCTTAGTACTAGTACCAACCTGGTACCAAAGCAGTACCATAATAATGTTGAGAAAGTACCGGACCATCTGTAGAGTTATAGACGATCTAATATATTTTCAAAGGAGCTACCATGAGAAAAATTGTATTTATTACATTCATGTGTGTCCTGCTTTTACTTCCCTTAACAGGAGTATTTGCCAATGGACAGAAAGAAGCAGCTGCATCAGGTCCTGTTTCATTTGATTTCTGGACAACAGAAACACAATCAAACAGGATGGCTACCATTCAGGTTCTTATTGACACGTTTACCGCACTCAATCCTGATATCTCAATAAACCTTGTGGCTGTAGACGAGAATGATATGGCTGCTAATGTTCAGACTGCAGCTGCAGCGGGAACATTACCAGGTATGTTTGAAGCGGGGGCTGAAACAGCAGTTGCTTTCGGCGCAGACAATATCCTTGATACTGATGCTGCTACAAAAATTATTAAGGGTATTGGTGTAGACAAATACTACGCGGGGACCTTGAAACTTCTTGAAACGAGCAGTAAGGGGACATACTACGCGCTTCCTTACCACGGATGGATTCAGGGTATATGGTACCGCTCAGACTGGTTTAAAAAAGCGGGCTTAAAACCTCCTGCAACATGGGAAGACACCTTAAAAGCAGCTAAATACTTTTATAAACCTGATGAGAATCAATATGGTATACTCGTTGGAACAAAAGCGGAAGGATATACTGAACAGTGTTTTACTCCTATTGCCATGTCCAACGACGCCGCACTTTTTAATAAAGACGGCAAGCTGATTTTTGATTCCCCGAATATGAAACAGGCAGTGGAATACTATGCAGAACTTGCAAAATATACTCCTCCCGGACCACAGACATGGAGAGCACGTGACTACTACCTACAGGGTAAACTGGCCATGTTCTACTATTCCACCTATATAATGGATGATCTTGCTCTGCAGGATGTAGCGGAAGGTTCTCTTACAGGAGAGAATTTTAAAAATCTTAAAGGAAGCAGTTTTGATCCCGATCTTGTCAAGAATACCGGTTTTGCTCCCATTATGACACATAAACAGCCTGCAGGATTCGGCGTTGTTGTTGCTCTTGGTTTGTTTAAACAGAAAAATCCTGCGGTAACCTCTGCGGTAGAAAAATTCATCAACTATCTGTATACACAGAACGCATACATTACATTCCTCCACATGGCTCCCGGCGGCATGAATCCGGTATTAAAATCCATTGCAACCAATCCTCTCTTTCAGAATGATCCCAAAGGCATTTTTAAACATTACGGTCCACAGAAAATGGCTGAAATTATCCAGGGACTTAACAATATTGAAACATTTAGTATTGTAGACGGAAAAAGGATGGTAGCAGCAAGTCAGATAAGTGCTAAACAGATTATTCCTCAGATGATCTACAAAATTACACAGGAAGGAATGAATGTTGACAAGGCAATGACATGGGCTAATTCAGAAATGGAGAAAATAGCAAAACAATAGTAATTCGGGGATGGAGTTAACCTCCATCCCCCTTTATTTCGGAGATATACATGGAAACAGTAAGGAGATTATACCCCGCCAGTCTTGACAGAAAGGCAAGAGAAGAAATATTCGGATGGATACTTATTCTTCCCGCTTTACTCATTATTCTGTCCCTCATTTTATATCCGATTTTTTACAACATCTATCTCAGTTTCTTTAACGTAAATCTTGACGGCGGGAATACCTACATCGGGCTGGATAATTACAAAGATGTTGTTCTGGATCCTTTTTTCTGGAATTCTGTTATAACAACGATCCTTTATGTTATCTTTACAACTATCGGGACAACATTTATGGGACTCATTGTTGCTATGGCAATGAACAAAACGTTCCCCTTACGATGGCTTGTCCGAAGCCTTATTCTCCTGCCCTACGTTGCTCCGGTTATTTCGGTCGTTTTTGCCTGGCAGTTTATCTTTGATCCGGTAAACGGAATATTTATGGATGTTACCGTAAACAAACTTCATCTCTTTGCAGACCGTTTCAATCTTATTGGTTCGCCGAAAGCAGCGGTGTGGGTTGCTATCCTCTTCAGTATATGGAAGAATTTTCCCTTCTCTTATCTCATGATCCTTTCCCGGCTGCAGGCAATTGACAAGAATCTTTTTGAAGCTGCTGAGATTGACGGCGCAGATTCATGGCAGAAGTTTAAAGCCATAACATTCCCTGAAATTTATTTTGTTATGGGAGCCATTGTCCTGCTTAGAATTATCTGGAACTTCAATAAATTTGAAGAAGTGTTCCTTTTAACACGGAATGTCAAGGTCCTGTCGATTTATACCTACTTCAAGGCATTTACCGGCACCATGGAAATGGGACAAGGTGCTGCTATTGCGGTTATTCAGTTCTCCCTCCTTATTAGTTTCATTTTTATCTACGTCAAGAAGGTGCTTAAATGGTAAAAAAGAAAAGCTTACTACGGTCAACGGGATTTGTACTATTCATTCTCTTTATTGTTTTTTTCGTGCTTTTCCCTTTTATACAGATGCTCTCCACGTCATTAAAATATCAGTGGGACTGGGGAAACCCCTCTCTCATTCCACGCAAAATTAATCTTGAAGCATACAAAGAACTGCTGAACATTGGGCAGGCAGAGAAAAGTCTTCCCGACTCTATTAAAAATCTTCTTAAAAATACACCGAACCTTACAAAGACCCAAAAAAACAGGATTATTGCCCGGTACAAAGATACCGGTAATGTTTTTCCTTTTTTTGAGTATTTTAAAAATTCGCTTATTCTTGCTTTTACGGCTGCCGCTCTTTCCGGTATCATCGCAATATTCGGTGCGTATTCTTTCAGCAGGATACAGTACCGCGGACGCTCAACCATACAGCGGTCAGTGCTGTTTGTGTATATGTTCGGCGGTATCGTTCTCCTCATTCCGCTGTACCGCATTTTCGTAAAATTAGGGTTTTTAAGTACTCCAACTGGTACATTTCTTACTCTCATCGTTATCTACATGGTTCAGACCCTTCCCGTTTCCCTGTACATGCTGGGAAACTATTTCAGAACCATTCCCTATTCAATTGAAGAAGCAGCGATGATAGAAGGGTTGGGAAGATTTAACATAATTTTAAAAATAATTATTCCGCTGTCTTTATCTGCCATTATTACTGTTTTTATCTATTCATTCATGATCGCATGGAACGAATATCTTTTTGCATCAATTTTTCTAAAAGGTTTTAAAAATCTCTATACACTCCCCATGGGTCTTACGGCATTATTTACATCTAAAAACGCGATATGGGACCGTATCATGGCAGCATCCATGCTTACAGCAATTCCCGTTATTGCCCTCTTCATGGTTGTACAAAAGAATCTGGCAGGAGGCCTTTCCGAAGGCGGTGTAAAAGAATAGCCGATTCTTATTGATTTTTGACTATTTTTATCATATTTTAAAGAGATGAAAATTACCACATATCCGGAGACAGTCCCCCTGTCTCTGGATTTACAAAACTTGCTCCAGAAAGATTTTCACCGTCTTTCAACCGGGATCTCCGAATTCACTTTTGCAGGACTCTATCTGTTCAAAGGAAAATACCACTACCGTGTCTCTCTTTCCCGTGACCGGAAATTATTGATCTTCGGAGAAGAGTACGGATCTCCTTTCTGCATGTTTCCCTTTGGATTTCCCGATGATGAAACATTCACCGATATTCTGAAGAATTACCATTATTTCAAGGCTGTCTCAGAACGGGATATCAATGAGAAAAGGATCCGTCTTGAACAGAGAGGACTCCATATTCTTGAAGACAGAGATAACTTTGACTATCTTTACAAAAGGGAAAATCTTGTTTCCCTTGCCGGGAAAAAACTCCATAAAAAACGAAATCTTGTCAACGCGTTCATTAATAACTACAACTATGAAGAACACTATATTACAGAGGAAAACAAACATGATGCCCTTACTATTCTTGAAGCATGGAAAGAGCACCGGCTTACGGAAACGACGGATAAAGGAGACTACAACGCCGCAAAAGAAGCTCTTATGTTGATGGAACCTCTGCAACTATGCGGCTGTATAACGTATGTAGACGGAGCCCCTGTTGCTTATTCCATGGGAGAAACAATAAACAAAGGCAAGTATTTTACTGTACATTTTGAAAAAGCGGGCACAAGACACAAAGGGATCTACCAGTTTATCAACAAGTCTCTTGCTGCCATGATCGGATCACATTTTACATATCTGAACCGGGAACAGGATCTTGGAGATCCGGGGCTTCGGCAGGCCAAGATGAGTTACCGTCCTGACAGATTCGTTAAAAAATATAAAATATTTATTGACAGGGAACAGTGCCGCTGCGACAGATGCTACGGGGATTCTACGGCTCCTGACTCCAGGTAATATTAAAACCTACCGGATGTATGAGAGTAAGCGCATCAATGAGAGGTATTTTTATCTTAACATGAGAGCCCTTCCAGGAAACAATAACATCCGGACTGCTTTCAACTTTTTTGCAAACTCCCTGAACAATGAGATCCACTGTAATATATGAAGTGTTAAGCATGGAGTCTATCTGCTTCTTTGACCCATAGTCGTCAAAAAGATACTCAATCATCGCCGTATATTCATCTTTTGTGAGAGGATTATCTTTCTGTGGGCCGAAAGTTGTAACAAGTTCATTGCCGCCAAACCCAAGGGCCTCTGTAAGAGCGTTAAAATTTTCCCTGGTCAGGGTAAAAATAAAGGTTTGACCGCCATTCTTTGTTTTAAATTGAAAAGGAGCCGGGATAGTATCAACTTCTGATACCGGAAAGATTTTACTGATGCGATCAAAGGACAAAGAAATCTTCAGTTTTTCCGGCGTGGGAGTTTCAATTGATTTAACCACAATATGCGGCATGCTGTTGAGATGCTTTTTTATTTTTTCTCTGTCAAAGAACTGTAATCCGGAAACTTCCTTTCCACTCGCAAACCCGCCGGCAATATCCCTGGCGTACTGCATAAGCATCGGCTGCAGCTCTATACTGATATCCGCTCTTCCGGAACCATCATTCTTTAGAAAAACATTCTGTTTTGAAGAACACCCCGTGGAAAGATAAACAATACCAAGAAGCAACACCATAGCAAAAAACGTTGGGAACTTATTTTTCCGGTCTTTTATTCTCATACCTCCATTCACCTGCTATTTCCACAGCGGTGACGGATAGATCTTATCCTGAATCAGCTTTTTAAACGCATTCTTTACCACCGGTTGATCCTCCTTGTAGGTCATACCAAACCAGTTTGAATCTGTAGGAATAACCTTTACTGCCGCTTCTCTTTTCAAAATCAAATCTCCGAGTAGTATTGGTAAATATATCTCATTCTTTTCAAGATTTTCATCCTTCATAAGAAACTTTTTAAAAGCTTCTCTTGTCTGATTAAAAAAAGCAGGACTTAAACAGAAAAAGTTCATGGATGTCGGCTCACTGCCGGTCATGAAAACAGCTGTGTCCTCTGCTTTATGACGGGCATATATTTTTTCTCCGTCTATTTCTATCCTTTCCCACTCGGTAATTGCAGCCAGATTACCTTCCGGATCAGTTTTACAAATTCCCCTGGAAACATAACCATGGGGAGAGAGGGTATTCCGCAAGGTGTATCCAGCCATGGCATAATCAGTGGAGAAGGCATCCATAGTCTTCATGTACGGAATAACATCATGAAAAACATCGGCACCATAGTAATCATCGGCATTGATAACCACAAAAGGAGTATCAACAACACCGGCAGCACAGAGCACTGCGTGGGCCGTCCCCCATGGTTTGGAACGGGTTGAATGAACAGGAAAGGGCAGCTCTGAATCAAGTTTCTGATACACAATTGCCACATCCAGAGAGGGAGGCAGCTTATCAAGAACAGCCTTTTTAAAATCCTGCTCAATATCGGGCCGTATAACAAAAACAATTCTTCCAAATCCGGCACGAACTGCATCATAGATAGAATAATGGAGGATAACTTCTCCGTGTTCCCCTACCGGATCTATCTGCTTTATCCCTCCATAGCGGCTCCCTATCCCCGCTGCCATAATGACAAGTGCAGGTTTTTTATCTGAATGAGACATACGCACCTCCTATCCTGCGATGATCTAATGATGCAAAGACCCTATCACAAATAGACTTTTGTGGGAAGTTGGGGTAGAATAAGGAAAAAGAAGGATGGTACCATGCCGGTTTTTGTAAACAGAATGCTCAATCTAAAAAGAATTAAAGTTATCGGGTTTGATATGGACTACACCCTGGTGGGTTATGATACGAAAGAACTTGAGAAAACTACCCATAGACTTTCAATAGAAACGCTTATAAGGGATTTCGATTATCCCAAAAAGATACAGACACTGACATTCGACTTTCTACGATCAATTGTCGGGCTCGTTATAGACAAAAATAAGGGGAATCTCATTCAGCTCAGCAGGTACGGTAAAGTAAAGACAGCCTATCACGGCCTTACTGAAATTGACTACAAGGAACAAAACAGAATTTATCAGGAAATGGCTATTGATATTAAAACATCTGATTTTTTAAGTCTCGACACATCATTCTCCATCTCCTTCGGTGTACTCTATGCCCAGCTTATTCAATTAAAAGACGATGGTTTAAAGCTGCCGGAGTATCATCAAATTGCCGATGACATCAAAGCGTCGCTTGATACTGTTCATCAGAACGACTCTCTGAAATCAATAATTCGCCGGGATTTCAAAAAATATATTTCAGTTGATCCCGATGTCGCCCGTCTTCTGGAACGGTATCTTGATTACGGCAAGAAACTGATGATTATAACAAACTCTGATTATACATATACGAACGATTTGTTGAACTTTGCAATAAATCCATACCTGCAGAAACACAAGAAATGGCAGGATGTTTTCGACATTGTTATAACCCTGGCTCAAAAACCCGGTTTCTTTCAATACCCAAGTAAATTCCTTCTCGTTGATGAAAAAACAGGACTAATGAAAAACCATTTTGGACCAGTTTCAAAAGGTATATTCCAGGGAGGCTGGTTTAAAAAACTTCAGCAGGATCTGAATGTTCAGGGAAGCGAGATCCTCTATCTGGGAGACCATATTTTCGGGGATGTTGTTTCCATTAAAAAATCATGTAACTGGAGAACAGCATTGGTATTGGGAGATCTGAAGAAAGAAATGGAGAATATTGAAGCTTCGAAAGATGTACAACATCAAATTACAACGCTTATGAACAGAAAATCAAAACTGGAAGCAAAAATTAATCATTATGATATCACCCGGCATGAGAAAAAAATTAAACGGGAAACAATAACAAAACTTTTTGATAAAATTGATGAACTTAATTCCCAGATTTCAATACAGCTGACCGAACTGAAAAAATACTTCAACCCTTACTGGGGAGAGATACTCCGGGCAGGATCTGAAGAAAGCAGATTTGCAGAGCAGGTGGAACGGTTTGCCTGTATCTATATGACTCAAGTATCCGATCTGTACAACTATTCTCCAAAGACCTATTTCAGACCTGAAAAACGGCTCATGCCCCATGAAATAAAAGCTCTCGGAACCAAGTGTTATTGACGATACCATAAACTTTCTCTATCATGAGGGCAGGAGATACAATATGAAAAATGTCATTGTTCTTCCATATACCCCACAGCTGGAAGTGTTATTCACCATTATCAGGAATAAAGAAACAAAGCGAAATGAGTTCATCTTTTACGCAAATAGAGTGATTCGTCTGCTTGTCGAGGAAGCACTAAACCAGCTTCCTACCCGCGGGAAAACAGTTACCACCCCCACCGGTTCGTCGTTCAGCGGCAGTGAATTTGTCGGCAAGCTCTGTGCTGTACCTATTGTCCGTGCGGGAGAATCTATGGAAAAAGCGGTCCGTGAAGTCTGCAGGGCTATCCGTATTGGTAAAATTCTTATTCAGCGTGATGAAGAAACCGCTCTGCCCACCCTTTTTTATGCTAAACTTCCCCCTGATATAGCAAATCGTCACGTTCTCCTCCTCGATCCCATGCTTGCCACAGGGGGCTCCGTCTGTAAGGCCATAGAGGTGCTGAAAGATCACGGTGTAGCTGAAGAAAAAATTATCTTTGTAAACCTTATTTCAACTCCGGAAGGAATTGAATCTTTCAGGAAGTGCGCACCTGGAGCAACTATCATAACAGGATATATAGATCCGGAGTTAAACTCAAAGGCATATATTGTACCCGGCCTGGGAGATTTCGGCGATCTGTACTTCGGAACATGAACAGTTTCATAAGATACATCAGCTCGGATACTACTTTGAAGGAACCTGTACTATGAAAAGAATAATATGCGGAAAGAATATAACACAAGAAATTAAAAAAAATAATTTATACGCAAGTGCCTATCTATTACGGGAATCCATTTATAACCTGATAAAAAAAGATCATCCGGATTTTAACAGAAATTGTTTCATCGCTGAAGATGAAGTTGCTAAATATAGAAATATCCATTTGGAAGGGCTCATAAACAAAGGTGACGATGAACCTGATAATTTGGATAAAAACGTTATAGACTCTATTTTAAACAAGAAAATCATATCGGACAATATTGAGGATGATTGGGAAGAAAAATTATCTATTGGACAAAACATAGCGGATAAAGTAGCAAAGTTTGGAGGCAGCTGGACTTTTATTATCTCGTTTGGACTTTTTCTCTTTCTTTGGATGGGAGTTGTTGATTCCCGCGCCCAAATTAAATAAAGAGAGATAATTTCCCGAAAAGAATTCTTGTAGAAGAATTTGAAAAGGGAGGATAAACCGGGAAAAAGGTACGAGTTAGAGCTCTGCTTATTCCCGGCTTACCCAAAATAATACTACTCAA
>WGCU01000028.1 GCA_015493635.1 Spirochaetaceae bacterium
ACCATACTATATGATAACTACACTGATACACTACGTGTGCTATTTTTTTCCACTTTGCCATATGTTTATTATATCATACTTTTCTTACGGCATAGCCTTCAGTCCATGACCACCACCAAAGGTGGTGGATTTCTAAGCCTCATTAAAAAACCAACTGCCTTTTTTTTCATATTTTTCCCCCTTACATTTCCTCAATTTATAGTATAGTACTCTCTCTCAAAAAAAACAAATTCCGTTAAACAAATTCCACAAAATCTGCATCAATACCGTTGTCCACAGCAGTTATCACCGCGCGGACGACACGGCCCCTTGCCTCTGACGCACCGGGGACACCGTGAACTCTCATATGGAGATAGTTTTCTGAAAGCCCCGTCCAGAATACAGGAGCTGTGGTACTGCTTTCTTTTTCAAGGATGACGGAAACCTCCCTTCCCATCCACCGCTTTACATAGGTTTTGTACAGGGAAGCAGCGAGATCATGCATGCGGCCGGCACGCTCCTTTGTTACCCTTTCAGGCACATGAAGGGGAACAGTGTACAGCTCCGTACCCGGCCGGGGAGAATAGGGGAATATGTGAATCTGGGAAAATCCGCAATCCTGCAGAAGAGAACAGGAAGCTTCAAAATCATCATCAGCTTCGTAAGGGAGCCCCACAATAATATCTGCGGCTATAAACGGATCATCCTTTGCCCCTTTGAGAAGTTCTACCGCATTCCGCACCCTGTCCGCTTTATAATGACGGTGGATCTTTTCAAGAACCGTGTCCGAGCCGCTCTGGACCGGAATATGGAAATGAGGAGCAACTGACGGATGCATAACTGCCTCGGCGAGATCCTCATCTATCATGTCAGGCTCCAGGGAAGAAAGCCTGATTCCGGCCGTTTTGAGAGAACAAGTCAAGGAACGGATAAGGGCGGGAAGTCTTTTTTCAGGATGATCCGGATCCCGGTAATCAGAGATATTAACCCCGGTAAGCACTATCTCCCGATACCCCTCCGCCTCAAGGTCTAGGGCCCTTTCAATAACTTCATCCAAACGGAGGCTGACAGATTTTCCCCGGGCTATTCTCACCCTGCAGTAGGCACAGTTGTTATTGCATCCGTCCTGGATTTTTAGATAAGCTCTTGTATGTACCGTATGGGTGGAACCGATAAACTTGAACCGGTCTTCTTCATGTATTATCTGAGTTCTGCCGTCAATAAAGTACCGGGCCGCTTCAGTAAGACTCATACCGGACAACGTTTTTTCAAGAATAAACTCAGGAAGATCCATAATAGTATGCTTCAGCACAAGCGGAACAACAAACACATTTTCGGCCAGACCCGATAGAACCTCCGCGTTTAACTGAGCATAACACCCGGTAACAAAAATAACAGCATCCTTATTCTCCCGGGCGAATTTACGGATCATTCTGCGAGCTTTCTGTTCCGCTTTCGTTGTAACCGTACAGGTATTCACCACGTAGATGTCAGCTTTTTCAGAAGCCTTCGTAATAAAAAAACCCCGGCTCTTGAAGGAAGATGCCAGGGCTTCGCTTTCACACTGGTTCAGCTTACAGCCGAGAGTATAAAACGCTGCCTCCATCATCCATTGGATCTCAACAGCTTCTCGCACCGATCTTTACCTCTTTTTGCATCGGATAAAGCAGGATTGAGGCTGAGGGCCTTTTTATACGCTGCTATCGCGTATGTGTAATCCTTTGCCATCTCCCGGGCATACCCGAGCCGGGCCCACCATCTGGCAATGTGAGGGCTGTAATGTACCGCGGTGGTAAAGGAAATGTCTGCATGATTGTATTCACCAAGGCGGATAAATATTTCCCCCATGTAATAATACACAACATCAATCCTTGTTCCTGCAGGCGCAAGAACGACATACTCCTGAAACCATTTTAGAGCGTCGCTGTTTTTCCCAAGATGGTAGGATGCCTCACCCATCACCTCTACAAGCCGGGCATCATACCGGGAAATTTTTAATGCTTTTTCAGCCTCATCAAGAGCCTCAGTGTACTTTCCAAGTTTTAAGAGGCTCCAGGTTAGAACTGAATATGAGTCCATGTTTTTTGGCATTGATGCAAGTTCACCTCTGCACACTTTAATTGCTTTGTTGTACTGTCCGTTATTATACAGCACGAGGGCATCCGGTTTTACCTGTCCGAAAACAGAAACACCTGTCAATACAAGCGCAAGGACAAAAAAAATCTGTTTAATTTTCATTATTTTTTTCCTTTAGAGGAGATTCCATTCTACATATACCATTAAACCGGCAGCCGCTTTCCATAATAACATCAGGAGCTGTTATATCACCGTCTACCATAGCAGATGAAAAGAGCTCTACTCTCGTGTAGGCAAATACATCCCCCCGTACAGTCCCTTTCAAAGATACAATATCCGCTTCTACCCGTGCTTCTACAAAAGCATTCTTGTCAATATACAATGCACCCTTTGCATGGATATCACCTTTAAATTTACCCTTTATCATCAATGATTTTTCAAAATCAAGATCTCCGGTAAAATCGATATCTTCCGCAAGGATTGTATCAATATCAGCTTCATCTATTTCGCGTATCTGTACGTCAGACATTCTTATCTCCTCATCATCTCCAACATGTTACCTGCCCTGCAAAATACTGTCAAGCTGAGACTACACTGAGCTTTTTGCGAAGTACCCCATTTTAGCGAAATAATACATGACAATATTTATAATAGAATGTCCGTTGTATCAAGATGACCTCTATTTTATTGAATTTCCTCTTCTCAAAGGTAAAATCAGTACTTTTTTTGTGATTTTAGGCTCCT
>WGCU01000029.1 GCA_015493635.1 Spirochaetaceae bacterium
AAAGCAACCCCTTTGGCTATAATGTTTTAACTACAAAACTAAAAACACCAAAGGGGTGAACATGATTTATGAAATAGATTCTACCACAGAACAGGTTCAAAGCACAGGGGGAATTGCATTAGCAGCCAAAATTTCTGAAAAAATTGGCCTTTACTTCTCAGATCCTGTATCAAAACAACAACTTGTGCATCCGGAAATGATCAGGGTTATGTATGGTCTCCACGTCCAGGGTAGAAATCGCTTCGAAGAGATCAAGCTTTTTCGACATGATCCATTTTTTAGAGATGCTTTTGATTTAAAGTATGTACCTGCTGCAGAAACTCTGCGCCTCTACCTTGAAAAAATATCTGAAGGTAAAAACCATGTTCTGCAAAAGATATCAGAGTGCAATACGAAGCTGTTGAATATGACAAGAATAAGCCCTGTTGAAGTAGACGGAAGGAAATACATTCCGGTTGATGTAGATGTATCACCTTTGGATAATTCCGGCAGCAACAAAGAAGGAGTAAGCCGTACATACAAGGGGCATGATGGATATGCACCCATATTCAGCTACATTGGTATAGAAGGCTATATGCTTGATGCAGAGCTTCGGGAAGGCAAACAGCACAGCCAAAAGAATACACCGGAATATCTATCTCACAATATAGAAATAATAAACTCACTCAACCTGAACTATCCGGTTTTATTTCGCCTTGACAGTGGTAACGATGCCGCATCTACCATTAAAGTACTTTCCGAAAGCGGACATTTCTTTCTAATCAAACGAAATCTCCGCAAAGAGTCCCGTGAATATTGGCTTGATCTTGCCAAAGCAGAGGGTAAAATCATCTCACACAACGAAAGAAGAACCATATACACAGGAGTTCACACCGGCAGGACTCCTGCTTCGGATAATACTCTTAACTCCATGGATATTATATTCAAAGTTACAGAACGATATGTAGACAAATCAGGAGCAGAATTACTGTTCCCAAAGATTGAAGTAGAAACATACTGGACCAATCTTTGTGAAGAGCCGGAAGAAGTTATAGAACTGTATCATGCTCACGGAACAAGTGAACAGTTTCACAGTGAGCTCAAGTCTGACATGGGAATAGAAAGGCTCCCCTCGGGCAAGTTTGCTGTAAATGCTGTTGTACTTCATATAGCCATGGTTGCTTTTAATGCTTTACGCCTTATGGGGCAGACAGCCTTACTTTTTAAAACGGATCTACCCTATGAACATCAGGTAATCCGCAAACGACTTAGAAAAGTGATAGATGATCTTATCCGTGTAGGATGCAAGATTGTCTTTCATGCCCGTACATGGAAGATCAAGCTTTGGGAACATGACCCATGGCTGCCGGTCTTCTCCAAGGTATACAAAACCTTTTGCAACTTGTAAGTTATTTCCAATAAGAAGGAGTTATGAGATCACATTAGGGGATAACTGTCTCCAAGTGATTTGTAAAAAGGCTGAAAAGGCATAAAATCAGCAAAAATAAAGCAATCTGGAACCACTGCAACGGTCATTTCAACAAGTTTGCTTATATCCTTCAATCAAAATAGTGTTTTGGGGCCCAATCTTATACCAATCCTTTTTTTTGATACGGATTCAGGTACTTTTTATTATAGGCAGGAGGTTCACATTGAAAAAACAAAACAGTTTGAAAGTGCGTCTTATCCTTGCTGTTTCTGCTCTCGTCATTTTGGCCATTCTTGTTATTTCCATCACTACCGTATATTCCCTCTACAGCAACGGGCAGAAAGAAGCCGCTTCCATCAGGGAAAAAGAGATGAACATTTACCGGGCAAAACTCACGGACACCCTTGATATGGTATTTACCGCAGTTGAGGATATCTACCATAACTATAACACAGACCGATATCTGGAAAAAGTGTATGGGAGCAGACTCAAAAGTGTAGTTGATTCTGCCTATTCAATTATTGCCGATTTGCAGAATCAGGTAAAAAACGGTTCCATAACAGAGCGCATCGCCAAGAGAAAGGCATCTGAATATATAAAAAACATACGGTACAGTAACGGCACGGGATATTTATGGATTAATGATACAACTCTTCCTTACCCGCGTATGATCATGCATCCAACTGTTCCTGCCCTGGATGGGAAAATTCTCAACAGTACCACGTATAATGTAGTAGAGGGGACAAAAGAGAATTTATTCACTGCCATGGTTAAAGCAACAGCGAAAAGCGGAGAGGGATACGTCAGGTATCTATGGCCGAAACCTACCGCAGATGGTCTTACAAAGGACCAGCCGAAACTCTCCTATGTACGCAGGGTAGCGGGATGGAACTGGATTATAGGAACCGGTATCTACATCGATGATGCCCGCGGAGACATGCTGGAATCTATAAAAAACTCTGTAAAGCAGTTCCGATACGATAAGGGAGTAGGATATTTCTGGATCAACGATATGTCCAGACCTTTCCCCAAAATGGTAATGCATCCTACAGTTCCTGCTCTTGACGGCAAAACCCTCGATAATAAAAAATACAATGTAGTTAAAGGGACAGGAGAAAACCTGTTTGTTGCCATGGTAAATGCCTGTGCAGCAAAAGGGGACGGATTTGTCCAGTACAAATGGCCGAAACCGACAGAAAACGGCTTGACCAAAGAACAGCCGAAGCTTTCATACGTGCGGCTTTTTAAACCTTTGAACTGGATTATTGGAACAGGGGTCTATATTGATGACATTGATAAAAAGGTTACTGCCTCAAGCCAGCGTATCAGGCTTCAGACCCTTTCTCTTGTAAAGAAGTTCACCTTCACTGCCGTTATTATTCTCGCAGTGATAATTGTTATCCTTATTTTCATGATAAGCAGAATTACAAAGCCTATTATTGAAACAACACGAATGCTTGAAGAACTCTCAAAAGGGGAAGGAGATCTCACCAAACAGTTACTTATCCATTCGAAGGATGAAGTAGGACGCATGTCGGAACATTTTAACACCTTTATGTCAAAACTGAAAAATATTATTTCAGGTATGAAATCTGTCACTGTTCAAAGTGGTGATATAGGAAGAAACCTTAAAACCAACACTGACCAGGTAAAAACCGGCATGAATAATCTCGTTGAAAGCAGTGAAGGGGTAAAACAGGACAACTTGCTGTTAAGTACTGAAATAGGAGAGTCAAAATCATCAGTTGATGAAATAAGTGATTTTTTCTCCCAGCTGCTTGTATTAATTGAATCACAATCAGCCGCATTAACCGAAGCCTCTGCAGCTATAGAAGAAATGGCAGCTTCTATCCGTAATATTTCGTCAGTAGCCCGGGAAAAGAAACAGTTCTCCAGCAATCTGGTTTCCCTTGCAGAAGCTGGAGAAACTGAAATGAATAAAACGATCAATTCAGTTACAGAAATATCGGAATCCGCTGCGGAAGTACTGGAAATGATCAAGATAATCAACGATATTGCGGAAATGACAAACCTCCTTTCCATGAACGCTGCTATAGAAGCAGCCCATGCAGGATCAGCCGGAGCAGGATTCTCGGTTGTTGCCAATGAAATAAAAAAACTTGCCGAATCTGTTGAAGGGAACGTTCAGGATATTTCATCTTCTCTTCATACCATTGTAGAAAAAATCAACGGGACCCTTGATATTTCAAAAAATGCCGCGGGGTCTTTTCATACCATTTCTTCAGGAGTAAAAGATGTATCAAGCGGTATCGATGAAATGGAGCAGGGGCTTCATGAACTGGCCCTTGCCAGTGATCAGATATCGGAAGCACAGAGTGATTTAATGAACACAACCGAAACCATCAACGAATCATCCCGGACCCTTGGTTCCAAAACGGTATCAATTACCGAGGCAATTGAAAAAGTTGTCTCTCTCTCTGGAAAAACAACTGAAAAGATGAATATTATCAACAATCTTGTCCACGATATGAACAGTAATATTTCAAACTTGTATAATCTGGGAATCAAAAATGAAGAGAACATAAATCTTATTGAGAAGGATATAGAAAAGTTTAAGACAGATGCATAACTATGCCAGTACCTGAGCAATAATCCTGCTGAGTTCTTTACTGTTAAAGGGCTTTGCTATAAAACCGGAAAGCCCCGCTTTTTTTAGACGGTTCATGTCCTCACTATCCGTAAATCCGGACGTTATCAGCACTTTGCAGGTACTGTCAATCTCTTTCATCCGGAAAAAAGCCTTTGTACCGCTCATCTCCGGCATAATCATATCCAGAATAACAAGATCTATACGTTCATATTCAAACCGGAACAAATCAAGTGCTTCCCGTCCGTTTCCGGCAAGAATAACAGAATATCCGAGCTCTTCCAACAGGTTCTTCCCGGTAACACGTATAAATTCTTCATCATCAGCAAGGAGAACAGTACCTGTCCCTTTAATAGTATCTTCTCTTTCAGAATGCGGTGTTACCTCCATTTTTGAACAGGGAAGATACATATGAAACTCGGTACCTTTACCCTCTTCCGATAAAACATCCAGCGCTCCATGATGATCCTGTACGGTACCATACACTGCCGCCAATCCAAGGCCGGTTCCTTTTCCCTGCTCCCTTGTTGTAAAAAAGGGTTCAAATATTCTATCCAGGTCCGTTCTTTTTATCCCGCATCCTGTATCCTCCACTGCAATATCAATATACAACCCGGGTTCTATTTCAAAAGGGCTTGCACTGCAGTAATCCTTTCCGAAAGTAACATTAGAGGTTCTCAAAGTCAGTACTCCCTCACCGTTCATAGCCAGGGATGCATTTATTCCCATATTCATCAAGGCATTATGCAGCTCTGATTTATCTCCGGTAACAGTTCTTTCCCTGGCAGAAAGGCTGACCTTTATTTCTATACTCCTGTTGATGGTTCTTTCCAGAATTGCTGTCGTTTCCTGAATTAAGCTATGAATATCAACCCCTTCAGATATAATCTTCCCTTTCCTTCCGAAGGCCAGTAATTTGGCGGTAAGGTCAGCCGCCCGTGAAGCGGAAGAGATAATCATCTTTACAAGTTCTCTCCCCTTTGCATCAAGATTTCTTCCGGGAAGCTCAAGAAGCTCAGCTGCCCCCATTATCCCGGCCAGGACGTTGTTAAAATCATGGGCAACACCCCCTGCAAGCTGCCCGATTGCCTCCATCTTTCCATGATGAACAAGCTGCTCTTGCAGGTGCGCTTTCTCTTTTTCCACAAGCTTCATCTTGCTTATATCAATAACGATTCCTTCAATGTAATTTTCATCAGGATACAACTTTATGGAATTGGTATAGGTTACCTCTCTGCCATCGGGCATAACCATATCGAGCTCGTATCCGTTTACTTCGCCATCCTTCATCAATCTTTCAATAACCTCTGAACGTTCTTCGGGATTTCTGTACAGATCCATCGTTGTCATTTTCCCTACGATTTCTTCCGGAGAACGTCCGATGAGTTCTGCCGTTTTTGCATTTACCTCCAGGAATAACCCGTCTTCAAGGGTTACCCGGTATATCCCGACAAGTGCATTGTCAAAAAGATTCTTGTAATGATCCTGCGATTTTCTTACCGTATCAAGCAATCCGTTCAGAGTGGAGCTGAGAATCTTCACCTCTTCAGGACCTTCCACCGCAAAATGTACCTGGCCATTTCCGTTTCTGTTCATGGTTTTAATTTGCGAAACAAGCCTGTTAAGAGGAGATACCAGCCTTTTAGAGACCACAATGGATACAAAAACAGAAATGACCGTAAAGGCAAGAACGATTAAAAAGATAGCTCCTGTAAGCCGGAAAATTACCCGCTCATAGTCATCCTTATAGATGGAGCTCCCGATATACCATCCTAAAGGCTTATAGTAACGGATAAACACTTTTTTTGCATAGGTATAATTCCCTTCATCTCCTGTTTTATCCCAGAAATACTCCATGGACTGTTTACCTTTTCCGACAGTTTCCATAAATTCTTCAATCAGCGGTTTTCCGGTATGCGGGTCTACAAGAGCACTTGCATCAGTACCTGCAAGGGAAGGATGCACAAGCATCCTTTTGTTTCTGTCAAATATAAAAAAATATCCGCTTTTTCCTATTTTCTGTTTTGATAGTGTCTTGTTAAGCCTTTCAACCACCATATCCTTGTAAGTTTCTATATTCCTCTCAAGATCATCCATATATACCCCTGTACCAATAATCCATCCCCAGGGTTTGAACAACCGGACAAAGGATAATTTAGGCTGATATTTGGTAACTCCGCCGGTTACCGGTTTCGGCCATTTATATGCTACAAAACCTTCCCCTTTTTTAAGACAAACATTTACAAAGGCAGTAAAAAGATTTTTTTCTTTTCCTGAAGCAACATTAAATTCTTCTTTGTCAAGAATCTCTCCATCCAATGACGGAATGGTTGGGTGCATAATCATCTTCGGATAGGGCCGGCCGGTATCGTTTATCCAGAAATATCCGACCCCATCATTGTATCTGATATTTTTTAAATAAAGAATTGATAATCTCTTTGCTTCTTTTTCGCTTATAAGACCCGTGCGGTACCGGTTATAGATATCGGAAATAATAGAGAAAGCAATATCCGTGTGAGATTTGAGTTCTTTTTTCTGACGCTGTATCACTGAATCACGATAGACAACCGTATAGGCATAAAGGGTTTCACTCGTATTTACTACTGACTCCAGAAGACTAACAGCATTGGCTTCTATGTTCTTCTGCAAAGCATCCCTCACCCTGTATTCAATTAATAAAAATACAGAGATCAGAGAAAAAAGAACAATTGCAACAACTGCCGCGGCTATCCGGGTTCTTACTTTATTAAATACCATTGTCTCCTCTTAAAAACTCCAATCCTTGAGACGGCTCTCTATATCGATAATAGCTTCAATATTTTCAAAAAAGAGATCAATAATCTCCGGATCAAAATGGGTTCCCCGTTCATCCCTCATAATGGCAAGACATTCCTCGATGCAGAAGGCCTTCTTGTACGGCCTGTCGCTGGAAAGAGCATCATACACATCTGCTATAGCGGTAATTCTTGCTTCAACAGGGATGGTATCACCCTTTAAACCATAAGGGTACCCTTTCCCATCCCATTTTTCATGATGGAAAAGGGCTATTCTCTTTGCCACCAGCATCAAGTCATCATTACCGTGCCTGGCAAGAAGATACTCAGGAGTACATATCTTCCCGGTAAGACCCTCGTAGTAGGGTGAAAGAATTTTACACCCCAAAAGGGAGTGTTCTTTTATGGCAGCCCATTCATCATTATCAAGCGGCCCGCTCTTGAGAAGCACCGCATCCGGAATACCTATTTTCCCGACATCGTGCATGGTAGCAGCATCCCGAATGAGGGAACAAAAATTATGTTCCAGTCCCATTTTTTCTGCCAGAAGCCGGGATATCTCCCCTACACGCTGGACATGAAGCCCGGTTTCAGTATCCTTGAATTCACTAGCTTTACCAAGACACGCAATTACCTGCTTTTTTACGATATCAAGCTGCCTGGTCCGTATTTTTACCAGTTCCTCCAAATTCTCCTGGTACCGCTTGTTGTCAGAAATAAGCTTTGCCTTCTCCATATTTTTTTCAAGGGTGTACAGGACAACTTCCATATCAGTAACAGGTTTGGAAATAAAATCCCATGCCCCGGCCCGGATTGCCTGTATTGCCTCGGAGACTCTCCCCACCCCCGAAATAACAACAACAGGAAGGTCAGGAAATGCTTCAGCTGCCTTGGCAATAAACTCGTATCCGTTCATAACCGGCATATTAAGATCAGCAATAACAATATCCGGCGTCTTCTCAAGAAGAGAGGCATACCCCTCTCCGCCGTCATACGCCACTCTCGTTTCAATATCCGAGTCTTCAAGGTAATCACTTATGCTTTGGGCAATCATTTTTTCATCATCAATGATAAGTACTTCCATCTTTGTTATTATTCCTTTTTAAGTTCAATAATAAATTTTGTTCCTGTTCCGTCATTATCTGTTACCGTAATGGATCCGTTATGATGAGCAGTAACTATATAGTAAGCAATAAACAGCCCAAGCCCTGTTCCCACACCGGGGTCCTTGGTTGTATAGAAGGGTTCAAAGATGATAGACCTTTTTTCTTCCGGAATACCGGGGCCGTTATCCGCAATCTCGATAATAACTGTTTCCGGAGTACCCTTGGTGGATAGTATTATCTGCGGAATTTTCCCATCGGAATTATTTTCCGCCATGGCCTGGACCGCATTTTTAATAATATTTAGAAACATCTGGGTCAGTTCTGAGCGGACAAACATTCCCCTGGCTCCTAAAAAATCGTACTTCTTTATTATCCGGGCATCTATTATGTCGTACTTCTTTTTCATGTCATAATCCAGTAAAGCTATCTTCAGGACTTCATCCAGAATTTCGTTCACATCGCACATTTCACGTCTGGACGCTCCTGTCCTGCTGAAGTCAAGCATACTCCGCACAATCCCTGCTGCCCGCTCACCAGCTTCCCGGACTGAATCCAGGTAGGCATTGATGGATCGTGCATTCAAGTATTCCTGCAGTCTGTCAAGATCAATACCGGCTGAGCTTTTTGCGAAGTACCCCATTTTAGCGAAATAATACATGACAATATTTATAATAGAATGTCCGTTGTATCAAGATGACCTCTATTTTATTGAATTTCCTCTTCTCAAAGGTAAAATCAGTACTTTTTTTGTGATTTTAGGCTCCTG
>WGCU01000030.1 GCA_015493635.1 Spirochaetaceae bacterium
CCTTTTTTGTGGGGTAAATATTACAAATTTTTGGCTTTTAGATGCTCTAAAGCCTCTTCAGGGCATTCTCTCGGGGTAAAATATTTTTGACCCCTTTGTTATTTTCTCTCAGTATAGTAAGTTGGGGTACTTCGCAAAAAGCTCAAAAATATAAGGGGAGCATGATGCTAATCTTTCGAAGTTAACCCTGTCAGAGCCACTTTATTTGGATAGGGAAAACTGTTTACTGCCCACTTAAGAGCAGAGCGGCCATCTTGTTTTGTAAGAAGCGGAGAGAGCTCCTTACACTTTTTTAGAAATTCCAGGAGAAAACTGCTTTGAAGGAGGGGATTTTTTTTGTATTTCCATCTCAAAAAATAAAGATAAAAATCTACCTAAAATAGAATTAAAATACAATATTTCAATTGAATTCTCTCTTACTATATTTAAAGACAATAAGGTAAGAGGGGTAATAAATGAGTCATTATCATGTGGAAGTCCTTCCGCCGCGGCAGGACGTTGAGAATCTTGAAGAAAGGTTTGAAAAGTTTTCAATAAAGTATAAACGGGTAATTGATGCAGGATATACTGTTTGTATTACTGACAATGCCATGGGAAATCTTTCTTTTCAGGGTACAGAGATCATTGAAGAATACTCACTCCCTGTGCTGCCTGGAAAGGTATCAATTCATCTTAATACGTTTCATACAAAAAAAGAACTTGATATAATTTTAAGTACTTGCATCAGTCTTGGAATAAATGATCTTCTTGTTATTTCCGGAGACGGAAGTATCCGGCTGCCGAAACTCACTCCCGGTGATCTGGGAATTACCGGAGTAAATGCCGTTACCTCCGTTGAGCTTATCGGATACATTAATTCAGAATATCCAGGAGTATTCCATATCGGTGCTGCCTTTAATCCGTATGAACCGGAGGAAGAGGAGTTTGAAAAGCTGGACAGAAAAATTAAAGCAGGGGCGGCGTACATTATTACCCAGCCGGTAATAGAAAAGAATGCTGTTGTTGATAAGCTGATAAAAAACTATGACATACCGGTTGTTGTGGAAAACTGGATGAGTAAAAAACTTCATCTTCTTTCGGATTGTGTCGGTTATGAAATACCTGAAGAAACCATCTATGATCCGGTGGAGGCTTTAAAAAAACTCCATGGGAATTATCCCGGAAGTGAAGTTTACCTTGCCATGATGAACTACCGCAGACAGTTTGATCTGCTTGCAGATATTGAACGTAAATTTTACGGCGGATTGAAAATTGTTGTCTGTGTAAAACAGGTTCCCGGAACAACAAATGTCAAGATAGATCCTGAAACAAAACGCCTTGTAAGAGACGGTGTTGAAATCATGATGAACCCCTTTGATACGTATGCTCTGGAGGAGGGGCTCCTCCTGCGCGAGAAACACGGCGGAGAGGTTGTTGTTCTTTCCATGGGGCCATCAAGAGCAGATTTAACATTACGTGAAGCAGTTGCCTGCGGTGCAGATAAAGCTGTTCTGCTAAGCGGCCGAGCCTTTGGCGGTTCGGATACCTACGCAACAAGTTATGTTTTATCTAAAGGAATTGAAAAGATAGGGGATGTTGATCTTGTTATCTGCGGGAAACAGGCCGTAGACGGTGATACAGCACAGGTTGGGCCTGGGATAGCAGCACACCTCGGTTGGTCCCAGGCTACCTACGTATCAAAGCTGGTCGAATCAGGGTCAACCTCTCTTACCGTAGAGAGAATGCATGAAACAGGAAACGATATCTGTGCAGTGCATCTTCCAGCAGTGCTTACTGTTTTGAAGGATATAAATACTCCAAGAATTCCAACATTAAAAGGAAGACTTGCCTCCCGGAAAACTGAAGTCCCTGTATGGGGAGTGGATGAGGTACAGGCTGATGAAGAAAAAATTGGATTGAATGGTTCCCCGACAAGAGTGGTTAGTACAAGAAAACCTGATGCCCGGGACAAACACACCGTCGTTCTGAATAAACCTCCTGCTGAATCAGCGCAGGAACTTGTTGCCATTCTTAAATCGAAAGTAAAATTATAGGAGCATACAATGAAGTTAACCGAAACAGTAACCGCAGATAATTTTAATGATGTATGGGTGCTTGCGGAAATTACGGAAGGCAAACTGCACAAAGTAACACAAGAACTTCTTGGCGTTGCAAGAAAGCTTGCTGATGATCTTTCAAAGCGGAAAAAGAGTGAAGTTGTCTGTCTTATTCTTGGAAAAGACCTAAAGAATAGTGTTGAAGAGAGTTTCCATTTGCGCGCGGATAAAGTGCTGATGATAGATGATCCTTCGCTGGAGTTTTTTAATGATGAAATCCATGGTGCGGTTATATCAAGGCTTATAGCCGGCTACAAACCTGAAATCCTTCTTTCTGGTGCAACAAGCAGAGGCCGGAGTATAATGCCCCGTGTTGCCGTTCTATCGGAATGCGGTCTTACGGCTGACTGCACGGATCTTGCAATTGACAGTGAAACTGGACTCCTTCTCCAAACAAGAGCTGCCTACGGAGGTAATATTATCGCAACCATAAAATGTGAGGATTACCGTCCTCAGATGAGCACAGTACGGCAGGGGGTTTTTAAAGTACCAAAGAAAGACGGGGAGAGAAGTGGAGAAATAATAGTAGAAAAACTTCTTGAAAGTGAGAAAGAAGTATCGCTGACAGTACTGTCAGAAGAAAAAAACAGTGATGTAAAAGTGGATCTCCATGAAGCAGATATCATTGTATCGGGAGGGAGGGGAGTACAGAGTTCTGAAGGTTTTGAAATTCTCAGAGAATTTGCTTCTCTTGTCGGCGGTGCTGTCGGTGCTAGCAGAGCAACTATCGATTCAGGATGGATTGCGTACCCCCACCAGGTCGGTCAGACAGGACAGACTGTTCAGCCTAAAATTTATATTGCCTGCGGTATCTCCGGACAAATCCAGCATCTTGTGGGAATGCAGTCCAGTAACTTTATAGTGGCAATAAACAAGGATCCTGATGCACCCATTATGCAGCTTGCCGATGTTGCTGTTGTCGGTGACCTTTTCGAGGTCGTTCCTGAAATTATTAAACTGTTAAAAGCAGGGTGAATCAGAACGGATACAGGTACACAGAAAAAAATACCTCCCCGGTGAAGGGAGGTATTTTTTTTGTCTTGGGAAACTCAAATTAAACGATATTATTTTTCAAATACAGTTACAGCCGCCTCTGCTGCTGATGCCGCGTCTGCAGAGTAGAGATCAGCACCGATGCTGTCGCAGTATTTCTGTGTAACCGGGGCACCCCCTATCATAATGGTAACATCATTTCTGATTCCGGCATCTTCAAAACCTTTTACAACTTTTTCCATCTGGGTCATGGTTGTCGTAAGAAGTGCGGAACAGCCTACAATTTTTGCATCATTTTCTTTTACAGCTTCGATAAACTTTTCTGCTGAAACATCGGTACCGACATCTATAACTTCGATCCCTTTCCCTTCCATCATCATACGGAGAAGGTTCTTGCCGATATCATGCAGATCTCCCTTAACAGTTCCAATAACAGCCTTGCCTTTAGGTTCCGCTCCTTCTTCCACAAGAAGAGGTTTTAACAGGGCTGCTCCCATGTTCATGGCCCGTGCAGCAATCAGAACCTCAGGGACAAAAACCTCATTGTTTTTGAATTTAACACCAACGATGTCCATTCCGGGCATAAGTGCCTGTTCAAGAATGGACTGTGCATCCATCCCTTCATCAATTGCCTGCTGAACAATTTCCACAACTTCCTGTGCTCTTCCTTTCTGAAGGGCTTCGGAACATTTTTCAAAATCTGCCATAAAGACTCCCTTTAAAGTTTTTTTCAGACCTTAACCACGAAGTCATCTCTTGCCGGTGTACCAAAGTTTCCTGGCTTTCGGATCTACCACCCCCGTTCCTTCCCGGCTTACTGCCAGTGGTATCAACGGGTTTGTCCTCGATTACAGTGACGGGCTCGCAGAGGAATTTCACCTCGTTTCCTTTGAAATACACTCTTTTACCATGAACAGTATACGGCGGAATATGATGAGAGTATTTGATTTTTTTTTAATTTTTGTACTTATTTACCTTTTCATTTTTCGTGTATTTCCTGATTATCCGGAGGAACATAACCCCTTGTATCACGGTATTTCCCCGGTGTACTTCCTGTCACTTTTTTAAAAACCTTGGAGAAATAACTTTGGTCCTCATATCCTACCATACCGGCTATGTCAACAAGAGGTATGCTGCTGTTTCGAAGGAGAGTTTTACTTTCTTCAATTCTTAACCGGTTGAGATACTGGGTAAAACTGCTTCCTGTCTGTTCTTTGAAAACCTTGCTGAAATATGCAGGGCTCAAGTATACAGCTTCCGCAACATTATCCAGGGTTATTTTTTTTGTAAAGTTACTGTTAATAAAATCTATTGCCTTGTAGATGATATCTGCATGTTTAACGGATTTTAACGTGAATACGAGATCTGTAAAACGTACTATTATCCTGGATAACCAGTATGCCAGTTCATCAACAGTGGAAAAGCTGTGGATTTTGTTGATATACTGATAGTTTAAACCGAAGATCTGTTCAACATCCGCCCCGCCTTCTAAAGCAGCCCGGGAAAGAAGAACAATAAGCTCCAGAATACGGGACTTAACGATTTCGAAATCCTTGTTACTTGAAAAAAAGACACTGCCGAGCAGTTCATTTAATGTTTCTCTGGCCCCTGAAGCATCCGCCCGGGCAATCTGTTTGAGGAGTATCTTCTCTTTTTCCAGAGGATAACGGTGCCCCTCCATGAGGGATCCCTCCATAGTTTCGATATACTTGATATATTCACTGATTTTAAACTGCTGATTCAGAATTGCATCTTCGTGAGCAGATTGATCTTCTTCATCTTCATGCTCCAGGGTGGAAAGATACCGGGAGTTTATAAAAAGTAATTCTGCAAGACTGTTTACCCTGTCAGGAGAAACATAGGGGACAGTATCAAGAAGCTTATGAAAAATTTTTTCCTGCTGAGGAAGTAATGTCTTTTCAAGCGACAGCCCTTTCATATCGAAATCCTTAGGATCGTAGGTAAAAACGGGTCCCCCTATAAGAGCTCCCTTTTTAAGACCATCATGGAAGATTGGAGATGTCCAATGCATCAATGACATGGGGCAAAAATATATATATTTTCCGCCGAAACGTTCGGCCTGGTACCCTGCATACAGATGTGCTTTTTTACAATAATCCGGGAAGGTTTTTTCTTTTGAAACAGACGCACAGAAAGTACACAGTGTATGAGGGGAAGATCCCTCGACGATAAATCCGCTGGAATCAATAACAGTACACTGAATATTTGTTGCTTTCTGATAGTTTTCTGCTGCTTTTATTTCTTTATCAAAAGTATACTCAGGTTCGAGGTTGTGATCGTTCATGAGCGTAAGTATATCATAGAACCAGTGAGGAGCAATATCTTTTATCTTCAGTCAGGTTTTTACAAAAAAAAACTTAAAAGTACAATATTATTGCGTACGACAGGAGTACATTTTTTAAAAAGATAAAGGGGTGATCCATGGGTGATTTTGATTTAAAAATTATTGCAGAAAAAATAAACGATTCTGTTCCTTCAACACACAAACTTTTTGAAGCAGGTGATTTTGATGGTATTATTCAACTCGCGAAAAAGCAGGCTGATGAGGGAGCTGCATACATTGATGTAAATATTGGTCTAAGGGACCCCAGCCTTATGGGAGACCTTGTACGGAAAATTCAGGATGTTGTTTCAGTTCCACTGTGTATAGATTCACCGGACTTTGCAATTCAAAAGGCCGGACTTGAAGCGTACCTTCCCGAGAAAGCGGGAGGGCAGATGCCGCTGATAAACTCAATTTCAGAACTAAGACTGGATTTTGTTGATCTTGCAAAAGTACAACCGGCAAAATTTATTGTTCTTTGTACAGAGAGTTCCATAAACGGAGACTTAAAACCTAATGAAACCGGAGAAGAGATTTTTAAAGCAGCTTTGAGGGTCCGTGAGGAAATTATAAAAAATTGCAATTATATAACAAACGATGATTTATTTTTTGATCCCGGTATGGGACCGATTGGTGCGGATATGAACGGTCTGACAAACGCCACGATTGACGGAGTAAAACTTATTCATGCATCAAAGGAGCTTAAAGGCTGCCATATGTCCGTTGGGCTGTCGAACTTCTCTGTTCAGCTGCCACCACGGACTGCTTCCGGAGCATTGATACGGACACCCCTGGAATCTGCTTTTTTGACATTGACAAACCCCCTGGGAATGGATCATGTTATCGGAAGTACAAAGAAGAAGTATAAAAAACTGGATCCTGATCATCCGGCAATGAAAGCAGTTACTGATATCCTGAAACTTACAGGGTTTGACAGGCTGACAAGGCTGCAGGAATTCTATATGTAACATTAAGGGAAGGAACTTTACTTATGGATAATGCAGATGTCCTTGTAACAGTTAAAACTGATACAAAAAATATACCGATAGAAACCAAAACAGGAAAAAATCTTCTTGATGTTTTATCCGGAGTGTACGATTTTCATATCGATGCTTCCTGCGGCGGGAAAGGAACATGCGGGAAGTGCAGGGTTTTTATTTCTGAAGGAAACAGTGCGGAAGTTCAGGAAGCGGAAAAAAGATTCCTGTCGCCTGCTGAAATGAAGAAAGGGATCCGTCTTGCCTGCCAGTTTACGATAGGTGAAAACATTACCGTCGAACTTGACGGAGCAAACCGAAGGGCTCAGATCAGGGAAGATCATACGAGCGTATTATTTGATTTTGATCCTGTTGTAAAAAAAAGATATCTGTCCCTTACTGAGCCTACTATTACGGATCAGCGTGATGATCTGACACGTCTATGTGATATGCTTAATATTAAAGATCTCTACATCCCTCTTTCAGTTAAACGGGAACTGCCTTCTCTTCTGAGAAATTCTGATTTCAGTGTTACCGCTGTATATTCAGGAAGCCGTCTTATTGCAGTTGAAAAAGGTGACACAACGGATACCAATTACGGAATTGCGGTGGATGTCGGGACAACAACTGTTGTTGCTCATCTCCTCGATTTCACAAAGGGAAAGGTGATTGATACTGTTTCCGGGTTAAACAGGCAGAAGGTAATGGGAGCAGATGTAATCTCCCGCATTGATTACTGTATAAAAAATTCCGATGGTCTTGAAAAATTACAGAATAAAATTTTGAACCAAATCGGGGAAATGTCTTTAACGCTTCTTGACAGAAACGGGATTGACAAAACCGATTTGTATTCGATTGTGTTTGCGGGGAATACCACCATGCTGCATCTCCTCGCAGCTATAAATCCCGCAGGAATTGCAGAAGCCCCATTCATTCCCGGTTTTTTGGGAAAGATGACCCATCTGTCAAAGGAAGTGGGCGATTTCCCTTTAAACTGTATGTTCTCTTTTATCCCTTCCATTTCTGGTTATGTCGGTGGAGATATTGTTGCAGGTATTCTTGCTTCAAAAATGTATGAGAGGGAGGAACTTTCCATCCTGATTGATGTTGGAACGAACGGAGAGATTGTTCTTGGAAATCGTGAGAAGCTTTACTACTGTTCAACCGCTGCCGGCCCTGCTTTTGAGGGTGCACATATTTCATGCGGAATGGGAGGCGTGGAAGGGGCCCTTGATACTGTCAGAATAGATGAGGGAGTTGTTCATTGTACAACAATAGGTAACGGTAAACCGGCAGGAATCTGCGGTTCCGGAATTATTGATGCTGCCGCTGCTTTACGTACATCAGGCGTAGTAGATTTTACCGGCAGAATAAGTACTGCTGATGAAGTTGAAACAGAATCTACGAAACGGCTCCTGGAAACGAGGCTTGTTGATAAAGACGGGCCTGCTATTCTTCTTATTGACGCTGATAAAAGCGGGACAGGTGAAGCAATAGTATTTACTCAGCGGGATGTTCGGGAGGTTCAGCTTGCAAAGGCTGCAATAGCTGCCGGAGCTGCAACGCTTCTGCATGAATCAGGGAAGACCTTTGATGATATAGCACATCTGTTTATCGCGGGAGGATTCGGAAGCTACATCTCAGGAGAGAGTGCAGCTGCTATCGGTCTTATTCCTGCTGCTCTTCTGGACCGGACTGAGTTTATCGGTAATACATCCGGTCAGGGTGCTGTAGCGTGCTCGTTTTCACAGAAGCAGTTTGATCAGTGTAAGAACATTGTTGCCCTGGCAACGTACGTTGAACTTTCTTCAAATACGTTTTTCCAGGGAAAATATATGGATGATATGATTTTTCCTGAAGTGTAGGGGGAAAGTATGAGTGTTGTAGAAGTGCAGGTGGACCCTGGAATATGTGGTCTTAAAAGCAGCATTACCGTTGAATCCAGCGACATGATGTCCGCAAAGGTATCTATCGAATCCGACTGTCCTGATATACGGCAGATAGGTGAACATATCCAGGAGATTGATTCCATGAAGGATGTCTTTGCAAAACTGGGAGATTCCTCTGTGTACAAACTTGGCAAGGAGTTCTGTAGTCATGGAACGTGCCCTGTCCCCGGTGCCATTTTAAAAGGGGTGGAAGCTGCATGTGGGCTGGCTTTACCAAAGGACGTTTCCATACACATAGAGAAAAAGGATTAAACCATAAAAGTCAGCAGAAGAAATCCGATACCTGCGGACAAGAACAGATAAAGAAAGGAATATTTATGGAACCGGATAAATGTTTTTTTCGAATTGACAAGCCTGAGAGCTATAAGACTGGCAAGAGATCCGGTGACAATTCCGGTACCGCCTATGTTTACCGCGTACGCAAGAGGAATCCAGTCTGCGCTGTACTGTGAAAGCAGCAATGCGGCAGGAACGTTACTTATCATCTGGGACAATAAAATCCCTGAAAAATACAGATTGGTAACATTGTTCAGTTTAAGGAAATGTAATACTTTGTTTATTAAAGATAAATCTGATAACATATGGATGTCTATAAATAACACTCCAAATAAAATAATCAGTGTCCAGTTTGTTTTTTTTAAGACCTTACGGAATAAAGCGAGATATACTAAAAAAATGACCGGGAGAACATATAAAGCGGCATTCAGCTCTTCAGAAATAATAAATAAAAAAAATGAAATACTGGAAACAAACAGAAGCATTTTATCTGTTTCTCTCTTATTGTTTTTCGTTTGAAATGATAGAGAAATCTTTTTTGACATAACAAAAGAAAAAATAATGAGAAGGAGAAACAATACAGCAAAAAGTGGAAACATTTTTAGAATAAACTTGAAAAAAGGAATATGTCCATTATGCCAGATATAAATATTTTGGGGATTTCCTATAGGCGAAAGGAGAGACCCTGTGTTTACTGCAATAATCTCAAATATTATCAATTTCCCAGTATCGTTTTTAATAACCTCAGACAGGCTTAACGTAAGCGGAACAATAATAAGAATACTTATATCATTTGTTAGAACCATTGAAAAAAGGGCAGATAACGAAATAAGGAGAAAGGAGAGGGCCCTCTCATCCCGTACCTTCTTTACCATTTTTCTTGAAACAGAATAAAAGAAATTGCTCATTTTTAATCCAGTCGTTATTATAAAAAGTCCTGTAAGAAGACTTATGGTTCTCCATCCTATGAAGCTTGGATATTCTTTTATTTTATTCGGTTCGAATACTGAAAATGCAATTAATATACTTATGGATATCAAAAAAAAATAGTCTATTTTCCCCCGTATTTTTATCATGATGTCCTTTATAATTTTTTTTGCTCTCTATCAGGATAAAACTTGTCTATCCCTCTCATCAGATCTTTTACAGAAACAGAAAACTCCGACGCTTTAAAAAAAGAATTGTTTTGAAAATTTTCAATTGCGGATTGATAAATATCAGAAGCTGTCTCCAGTATTTTCCTGCCAAAAACTGCTTCCTTACTATCAGGCAGATAGGTTTCTATCTGTTGTACTGTTAATTCTCCTCTTCGTAGTTCCCGGTATGCGCTGTCAAGTTCAAAGCGTGCACGGCGTTTCTCATCCTGAGGCACTGGATGATGATGCGGGGGAGGCGGCGGATTATTAAAATTCTTGTCATAACTGTGCATACCTAAAATGTACAATCAACTTGTGAAGAAGTGTTAAAGAAATTATTAAGATTTCATTAAGATCAGGTAGATGGGAATGAAAAAGTGATGACCGTTTTTTTAAGTAGAATACTTTCAGCTTTTATATGTCCGCCGTTGGCTTCTACAAGATTTTTTACAATTGCCAGTCCCAGCCCGGTCCCGCCCGATCTTCTTGACCGGGAAGGATCTCCCCTGTAGAAAGGTTCGAATATATGGGGTAAATCTTCAGGCGATATTCCGCAGCCGTTATCTGAAACACTAAAGATAATTCCGGATTCCGATTGTTTCCAGGTAAATGTTATCATTTCATTTTGTTCTGTGTGCTGTACGGCATTATCAGTAAGATTAAATAGTATCTGTTTGAGAAAATCAGGGTTTCCGGTAAAAACAAGTCCGGAACTTCCGTTAATAACTATTTTTCTGCCTTCAGCCATTATTTCAGCATAGTGCAGAAATTCATTAAAAAGACTTTTAATGTTTATTTTTTCTTTGTGTATATCTGTTGATTTTGTTATACGTGTTAAATCAAGAAGCTGCTCACACATCCTTGTAAGCCGTGTTATTTCTCTGTACATCCCCTGGGTCAGCCTGCGGGAAGCCTGCGGATCATCCTGGGCACCCCGCATCAATACTTCCAGAGAGCCTTGAAGTGCCGACAGCGGTGTTCTGAGTTCATGAGCTGCATTTGCAACAAAGCGGGCCTGTGTTTCAAAAAGTTCTTCTATACGTTTGATCATATTATTAAAAGCATCCGCTAATTGCCCGATTTCATCTGTCCTTCTGGGAAGGTTTATACGCTTGCTCAAGTTTCCTGCTGCGATCTGATTGCATGTTTCTACCATGCCGGTTAATTCTTTGAGAGAAACATACGTGATCCAGAATCCGATTAAGGCTCCTGCGGTAAGTATTAAAAGAATCCCGAGGATAAGTCTTGTTTTCTGCCTGTTAAGGAATCCGTTAAGAGGGGAAAGAGATGTACTCAATTGAACAATCCCTACAACCTTTGACGGGTCAGAAGCTTTCCTCAGTGGTATAAGAGTTACAAGAAACATTTCATCTTTTTCTTTTGTGATATAGGTTATCTCATTTTCTCCGGAAAGACTTTTGCTGAAGTAAGACGGATTCGGAGGGGCCGGTACCGGTTCGGAAGGTAATCTCTTTCCTTTGGCAAGAATAACTCCTGCTTTATCCATTACCAGTGCGGCGGTATCCCGGGAAGTAAGATCAACTGCCAGCAAGGAGGCTTCCTTTGATAAGGAGCTGGAATCCTTTATACTTCCATTCATCCATCTGTCAATGACCGGTTTTGCCTGTGCCCTTAGTCTTACCGCGGTATTCTGTATCAGGAAATTCCTAGTACCGGTAAAAATTCCATAACTGAAAATAGAGAGTAGTATCATAAGCAGCAGCAAATGCAGCAGTGAAAGTCTCATTTTAAGGGAAATAGTCATAAGGCTATTCCTTATCTCTGTTCAGTGAATAACCGCTTCCGTAAATGGTTCGTATAAGGCGGGGAGGTTTATCCTGGATTTTATCCCGCAGATGACTGATATGTACATCTACAATGTTGGTATCACCGGAAAAATCATAACCGAAAATCCGGTTAAGTAATGTTTCCCGGGTAAATACCCTTTTGGGATGCCGCATGAAAAGCTCCAATAATGAAAACTCGGTGGGAGTGAGATGAATTGTTTCCCCATTTTTTTTCACTTCCATACTGGAGGTATCAAGGGTAATGTCTTCTATTTCCAGCAGGGCTGTTTCGGTCTTATGACCCGATCTGCGGAGGAGCGCACGAATACGTGCAACAAGTTCATCAAAGCTGAAGGGTTTTGTAATATAATCATCAGCCCCTGTATCCAGCCCTGAAACCTTGTCCTCTACACTGGTTTTTGCTGTAAGCATAATAACAGGGACATTGTTCCCTTCCATTCTGAGTTTTTTACAAATTTTTATCCCATCGATATCAGGAAGCATCAGATCGAGAATAATAAGATCCGGATTTCCTTTTTCTGCCAGATCCAGTCCCCTTTTTCCCTCCGGAGCTATGATAACCTCGTACCCTTCGTACTTTAATCCGGTACGGAGGAACTCTATAATGGTAGGTTCGTCCTCTATTACTAATATCCGGGCTTGGTTTTCTGTCATACTGGTACTATAGCAATAAGAAAGATCATTTTAAAGAGCATCAGGAAGCGTCATTAAACCCCACCAGAATGGTAGCAAGCTGATTATCTTTTGACAGTTTGTATTTATCCCGTAGATAATCATCTGAAAGTGATGAGGGACTGGCGGAAATAACATCGGTAATATCAAGGTCTTTATTTTCCAGTTCCGGAAATGCTACGGAGGGCATAAGAAAGTATGATGGAATGTGTTCCCTGTTTTCCCGCCGCTCCGGGAATAATACAAATCCGCTGCTGATGAATATATGTTCTTCCTGAAAAGAAACATTCCGGTTGAAAATCTCTTCTCCTACAATCCGGTACCATTTCCCGTCAAGGAATTTAACATTATCATGAACTGCATCTGTCCCTTCCACTTCTTCAACCATCAGCACCGTTGGTGACGGAGGGGTCCTGAAGCTGGTATCTTTAAGGAGGGCAAGCACGCTGTTGCGGCGGAGTACATTTTTTACACCGGAGTTTATCAATTTTATGCTCTGCGAATGTTCATAGGATTCTTCAAGAGCAAGAATATCATTCTTGTTCTGTGCGGTTAACGGGACAACATCAATAACTCCCTTCAAGCTCGAAACAAGCGATTTGACCGTATCAGTCATGTTTTACCAGGGAGTCTACTGCCGTACGGATTGCCCGGATATGTTTGTCTGTTGTACCGCAGCATCCGCCGATGATGTTTACTCCTGCCTTAATCCAATAGGGATTCTGCTCTGCCATTTCTTCCGGAGTAGCGGGGAATACCGATATTCCGTCAACAAGTTCAGGAAGCCCGGCATTTGCCTGAATAATAACGGGAATGCCGGGAAGGATAGCTTTAATTTCTTTAATAATATCTGTCATTCCCTCATATCCTTTTCCGCAGTTTGCCCCGACAATGTCTGCTCCTGCCTCCACCGCAGCAGCCGCGGCCTCCGACGGTCCGACTCCCATCATTGTTTTAAATGGTCCCTGTACTGTCGGTTCATAGGTAAAGGTACTGATTATCTCGAGGTTTGTATTTTCTTTTACCGCCCGGATGGCTGCCAGGGCTTCGTCCAGGGCACTCATGGTTTCTATAACTGCCGCGTCTGCTCCCCCTTCTTCGAGGGCGATTGCCTGTTCTTTGAAAACCCGGTAGAAATCCTCTTCGGTAACGTCTCCCATGAGGATCATTTTCCCGGTAGGTCCCATGGAACCTATAACCCAGTTATTCTCTCCGGCTGCTTCTCGGGAAATTTGTACCCCTGCTTTGTTTAATTCAGATACCCTGCCTCCGAGTCCGTAATATTCAAGTTTGTATCTGTTCCCTCCGAAGGTATTAGTTTCTATGATATTTGAACCTGCCTGTATGTATGACAGCGCAACGTCGCGTACCAGATCCGGGTGTTCAACGTTCCATAGTTCAGGACATTCTCCCCCCTTTAATCCCCGTGATTGCAGGGCCGTTCCCCATGCGCCGTCGGCAACAAGTACCGTACCTTTTTTAACCGCTTCAGCTATTCTGACTCTTGCCATGTATTGCTCCTGTAGAAAAAAGAAATACCAGACTATACCATATCATTTGGAAAAGGTCATCCTTCTGTTACTGTTAAACGGGATGGTGCCGATAGTAAAAAAGATAGTTTAAGAGGTGTAGAAATGAAAAAAGCTGCTGCCCTATGGATATTGATTCTCTGTGTTTTTCCCCTGTTTGCTGAAAATACCGGTTCAGGAATAATCAAAAAGGCTGAATCGCTTATTGGTACCCCTTACCGCTACGGCGGAACGACACCGGAGGGTTTCGACTGCAGCGGCTTTATTACGTACCTTTATAAAAAGTGTGTCCCTTCGCTGCCGCGCATTTCCCGGGACATGGCCCGGTCCGGCAGGAGGATTTCCCGTTCACAGCTTGCTCCGGGAGATCTTGTATTTTTTGCAACCGGTACATCACGGAATGTTATTACCCACGTGGCTCTTTTTATAGGAAATAATTTCATCATCCATGCCGTCTCCGGGGGGCCTGAAACCGGAGTTATCAAAACCAATCTCAATACCCGTTACTGGAGCAGACGGTATGCGGGAGCGGCCCGGGTTTTACGTAAACCGCTGCCGGCAGTGCCCCTGGCCTCAAAAAAACCGGAAGTAAAGTCTCCGTGGAACACCTTTAACGGATTTTTAGAGGGGGACTTTAATCTTTACCGGAAGAATGAGCAGGATGCTTTCGAAAAGTGGAAAAAGGATAATTAGCTTTCGGCGGATGTTTGTATACCAGTTTTCTTCTGTACGGCCCCCGTCCTGGAATAGCAATACATCCCATTGTTTTTAATGCTGTAAGGGCTTCTTTTATTTCCGGAAGCGTCCATTCCTCCAGTGCCCTGTAATAGGGGGACCGGTAATACTGTTCTGCATAAACCTCCGGGTACTGCTTCCCTCCAAGGGTAAGAAGAGCCTCTCTTACCGAGCTCTTCCGGTTACGGCTTTTTACGTATCCGGTAATTTCATCGATTCCCGACATGGATGTAATAACAGTTCTGCTGCATACATCACAGCCGCTGCAGCTGTCATTGTCTGCTCCCAGCAGTTTGAGGAGCGATTGTCTCCGGCAGTGAGTATCGTCAGTAACAGCATGAAGGAAGTTCAGGTATCTTTCTTTTAAGATGGTATTTTTTATTGCATAACCGCTTAGAAAATCTTTTTCCGAAACAAGGAGGATGGCATCCGCTTCCTTTCTGTCTCTTCCTGCTCTACCCGATTCCTGGAGATAAGCTTCTACTGAGGGAGGAGGGTCAAGATGTATCACCGTTCTTATGTTGCTTTTATCAACCCCCAGACCATAGGCACAGGTGGCGGTAAGAATTCCTTTTTTTGAATGGAGGAACCAGCTTTCAATCTTTTTCTTTTCTTCAGATGAGAGTCCTGCGTGATAGAAATAGATGTCATTTTCATTCAGTACTTTTCCAAGATACCGGGCTGTTAGTTCTGCACCGGTTCTGCTTCGGTTAAAGACAAGCACCGGCCGTTCCGCTCTGTGTATAAGCGCGGCAAGATCATGATTTTTTGAGAGTGAACGGATAACACGGTAACGGATATTGGGGCGGTCGGGATCTGCCGGGATAATAGCCGGTGAGAGGCCGAGAAACAGGATCTCTTTAACCCGTGACAGAATAACCGGAGAGGCAGTTGCCGTAAAAGCGGTTATAACAGCAATGTCCACCGCTTTATATACTTCTTTTATTTTAAGATATGAAGGGCGGAAGGTGTCTCCCCATTCAGAAACGATATGCATTTCATCTATGACAAGATGGCTTATTTTTGCTGTCTTTATGCGGGAAAGAATCTCCGGCCGCAGTATGGTTTCAGGATTTGAAAGAATGATTTTTGTCTTCCCCTTTTTAATAGTACGCCATATTTCTTCCCGTTCGGTACTGTGCTGCCCGCCCTTAAGCACTGCGGGATGGAACCCTGCTTTCAAAAGCCTCCGCGCCTGATCTGTAATAAGAGAGAGGAGGGGGAAAATAACAAGTGTTGCCCCCGGCAGAAGTGCTGCCGGGAGCATGTAACAGAGCGATTTTCCCGATCCTGTGGGAAGAATAACAATCTGAACCGGTCTTGTATCGTACATCTCCCACTCTCCGGTAACGGGATTCCTTTCAGGTTCCCGTTTGAATCCGTCGATACCTGCCGCTTCAAGGATATTTGTAATAACAAGGCGCTGGTAAGGAAACAGATAGTGTATGTTAAAATGTTCCAGCGCCTTTTTGTTTAAAAAATCATTATTCTTTTCATCCATACTTGTTACTACCAGGTAACAAGAGCTGCTGCTTTAAAAGAATCAACAGATGGATCATTTTCCCAGTTTTTTCGAAGCATATTCAAAGAACGCTTCAAAATCTTTACCAATGGTTTTTGCCGGATCACTCATGGGATTAAAAGCGCCCCCTGCAATATAGGTTGTTATCTGACCACCGCCGCCTCCGCCGGATCCTGACCCTGAGGTGCGGGCAGCCATCTTCTCTATTGCCAGCTGATCGGTGTACATGAGCTGGTCAGGAGTAAGGATCTCATCCTCCATGGCTGTAATCATTGTGTCGGCATTTTCACTTTCCATCCTTTTGGTCTGTTTAATGGTAACCATAATTTTGTATATTCTTTCAAGCTGATCCTGTGTAAGAGCAAGACTTTTCTCTTCCTTCTCCATCGTATTCAGATAACCGAATAGTCTTCCCAGGTCGAAAACAACTGCTGTTTCCTCTTTTGCCTTGATAATCGCCGGATCATCCGGTGAGCTCTGTGCCATAACCGCTGACAAAGGCAGCAGTACCATTAATGTGATAATAAAAAATTTCTTCATTTCTCTCTCCTCTGTATTTTCATTCGTAGCGTAATGCTTCAATCGGGTCCAGTTTTGATGCCTGATACGCGGGGTAACCGCCGAAAAATAATCCGGTAACCACCGCAAAGCCAAAGGCAACAAAAACAGACTGAACAGATATTACCGAAGCCATACCGCCGAACCGGCTGGCTCCGTAGGATGTCAACACCCCTATAATTATTCCAATGAGACCTCCCCCTACCGACAGGATAATTGCCTCTGTAAGAAACTGACTTAAAATGTCCTTTGACTTGGCTCCCAGTGCCATACGTATTCCGATTTCCCTCGTTCTTTCGGTAACAGCAACGAGCATAATGTTCATAATTCCAATACCGCCTACAAGAAGACTGATGGCCGCTATACTGGCAAGAAGCAGAGTGAACGTACTGGTAACCCCCTCCATGGTGTTTAACAAATCCAGCTGATTTGCTATATAAAAATCAGCAGAGTCCATGCCCGGAAGCCGGTGCAGATGGAGCAGCTCCCCTTCAATAAACTTCTGAAGGTCCCTCATGGTATCCATGTTGGCTGCCTGAATATTTATCAAAGCATACTTGTCAGATCCGGATATATACTTTTGAAAGGTAGTGATGGGTATGAATATCTGTGCGTCGGTCATTGATGATCCCTTTTCTTCCATGATCCCCTTAACGGTAAAAGCAATCCCGTTGATACGTATCTTCTGGCCCACAGGATCAAACCCTTCATTAAAAAGGTCCTTGTATACCTGGGCTCCAATAACAGCAACCGGCTTTCTTGAATTAAGTTCTTCTTCTGTAAAAAAAGCACCATAGACCGGATGAAAATTACGAATTGAAGGATACTCAAGATTGGTCCCCACAACTGTTCCCCCTGTGTTCGTATTTCCAAACTTAATCTGCGCGGATACAGAAGACTCGGGTGCGGCATGAAGGACCATATTC
Source organism: Spirochaetaceae bacterium (assembly GCA_015493635.1). Lineage (GTDB taxonomy): Bacteria > Spirochaetota > Spirochaetia > B11-G9 > B11-G9 > S145-15. The sequence continues at coordinate 17,522 of WGCU01000030.1, forward strand.
TTGGGCAGATTACTTAAAAAGTTCAGGTCTTCATCTGTCAGGGATGGCGCTATATTGGTTGTATTTTTGCGGACCAGACTCGGACCCTTGGGCTGCCCGGAATAGACAATCAGCAGGTTGTATCCTAGAGACTGCAGGCTTGCTTCAACGGATTTCTGTGATCCGTTTCCCAGCGCAACAAGAGCTATAACGGCTGCAACACCAATCATGACCCCCAGGGCGGTAAGGAACGACCGTATCTTGTTTGACGCGATACTTCGTAAGGACATTTTTACTGATTCAGTAAACTTGAAGGTTTTCATCTTTTCCACTCCTGTACCGGAACATCCACAAGGATCTGTCCATCCCGTATCTCCACAATTCTTTTTCCCTGGGCAGCGACATCCCTGTCATGGGTTACCATAATAAGGGTAACCCCTTCAGCTTGAAGTTCTCTGAACAACTCCATTATCTGGGCTCCTGTTTTTGTGTCCAGAGCACCGGTGGGTTCATCAGCCAGAAGAATCTTGGGCCTGACTGCCAGGGCTCTTGCAATGGCAACTCTCTGACGCTGCCCCCCTGACAACTCATTGGGAAGATGATACTCTCTCCCTTCAAGGTCAACACGTTTTAGAATTTCCAGGGCCCTCTGCCTCCGGTCCTTCGGCGGTACTCCGGCATAGATAAGGGGCAGCTCCACATTCTCCACGGCACTTTCACGGGGCAGAAGATTAAAACTCTGAAAGACAAACCCGATATGACGGTTTCTTATTTCTGCCAGCTGATCTTTATTCAAAGCTGCAGTTTGTTCCCCTGCCAGGCTGTAGGTACCGGTAGTAGGACTGTCAAGGCATCCTACAATATTCATCAGTGTGGACTTTCCTGAACCGCTGGGACCAATTATGGAGACGAACTCGCCGCCCTCTATGGACAGGTTAATACCGTCTATGGCCTTAACGGTGGTGGGCCCCATTTTATAGTACCGGGACAGATTCTCTATTTTTATCATTTCCGTACTCCGGGAATTGAAATGGGAATAACAGAATTACCGGTACTGTCAGCGGTACTTCCGAGTGAAAAACCTGCCGGCTGTTCAAATACAACAACATCTCCCTCGCTTAAGCCGTCAAGTACCACTATGTTTATTCCGTTGTCCGCGCCGGTTGTAATTTTCTTTGTTTTTACTTCGTTGTTTTCTAGAACCTTGATGTAGCTTCGGGTGCGTATATGGGATACAGCCTTGCTCGGAACGATAAGCCCCTTGTCACTTTTTATCAGTATGGAAATATCAGCGCTCATACCCGGTTTCAGAATACCGGAAGTATTACCGATAACTGCTGAAACCTTGAAAATGGATATATTGTTGACAACTTCAGCAGCAGGACTTATGGAATCAACCTTTGATGTCAGTATTTTATCACCAAGAGAATCACTGGTGATGGATACCCGCTGGCCTTTTTCCACCTTGCCGATATCAAATTCATCCACCTCCGCGGTAAGCCTGATGCGGGAAATATCAGCGATAGTAACGAGGGGAGCTCCCTTGCTTACCATATCGCCGGGAACAAGTTCTCCGTTTATCACCACGCCGGAAAACGGCGCGCGAATTTTTGTACTGTTCAGATCCTTTTTTGCCAGCTCCAGAGCAAGCCGGGCCTGTGAAAGATCAAGTTCAGCCGATTTCAGGAGATATTCAGCATTATCCGCTGCTGCCTGGGCTTCATCAACCTGGTCTTCCGAAAGAGCTCCCTCTGTAAAAAGCTTCTTTTTCCCTTCGAGAGAGACAAGGGCTTTCTGTAAGAGATCCTTACTCTTATCCCGGTTTAGCTGTGCTTTTGAAAGATTTATTTCCGACTGCTGCAGAGAAATTCTTTTATCACTTTCATCAAGCGTTACAAGAATGTCATCTTTTTCGACAGTTTCTCCTTCTCCCCTTGAGAAGGTAACAACACCCTCTATGGCGGAGCGGATAGTCTGTGTCCGGTACGGTTCAGCAACGGAAGGGCCTTCCACCTTGATAGCCACCGATCCGGGAACAGCTTTTACTCCCTGGAGATTCACTGCTGCCTCTACGGCCCCGGTTGTACCGGCCCCCTTAAAAACAAATACCCACAGCAGCACCAGTACCGCTGCCGTTGTAATGCCTGTTCCGATAAAAATTTTCTTTTTAGTCATATTAATTCTCCCATGATGCTGTAACAGCAGTATTAAGATATGCTTTTTCAACGTCGATTCTGGCACTTTCAACCTTCCACTGTGCCCGTAAAACGGCTGCCTGTGCTTCCTTCTGTTCATACTCAGCTGCTTGACCGAGGGCAGCTTTGGTCTCTACTATTTTTTTGTTATCCATACTCCGTTCGAGATCTTTTTTAGCCTGTCCAAGAAGATCTTCAGCTTTAAGATACTGCTGATAGGCAGTACGGATCCGCAGGCTAAGCAGGTCATGCATATAATCCAGCCGTGCGGTTTCCTGCTCGACGGTCATTTCCAGGAGCGATACGTTCTGCGCGTCGCTTTTCCCGCCGGTATATGCAAGACCGAACGTAATACCGCCGCTCCATGTGCTTCCTGCCGTTCCTCCCTGGGAAGCAGCATACGCGTAAGAAGCGGAAATTGCAGGATTACTTGTTGTGTATTCCATGGAAACCGAGTGGTCTCCCATTCCCGCAAAGGGTTTTATACTGAGAGATATATTGGCCGTTTTAAGACGGGCTATTGTCTGCCGCAGCTGAGCTATTTTTAACTGCTGGGACTTAATGTCCGGATCAGTATCATAAGCGGACAGAGACAGTTCGGGCGGTGTCGGAAGTTCTTTCATGGGCAGTTCATACCTCTCAAGTACGTCCTCCCTGATAGCTCTGTTTACCGTGAAAGAAAGTTCATACCATGAAATCCGCTGTTTCATCAGTTCCTGGGAAGAGGTTATCTCCCTTTCCTGAAGATCATTCTGAGCCGCGGTTAGATCCGTCAGTGATACACTGCCGTTTTTATAATGGGATTCAAAGACTGCTGCTTTGGCCTTCGCCGCTTCAAGCTCCGCAGTCAGGACACGCTCTTCTTCCTGCAGAAGCCATGCTTCCTGGTACAGTGAATAAAGTGTAGAAAATGATTTTCTTTTCGCAGTATCCACTGATATCTCGGCCATGGTGTACGCGTCCCTGGAAACGTTCAGCTTTTCCTTTTCCGCAGGAGAAAGCCCCAGAGGAACTTTAACGGTAAGCGATCCGGTAATTTCAGTTTTATCCGTAATTTTAATACCGGGATTAAGTGAGACCGCCCAGTCTTCCGGATTTTTAAGTACTTCGATGTTCTTTCCCGCGCTGGCAAGCTGCATTTCAGCACTTTTAACAGTATAGAGATCCGTAAGCCCGGATGCCAAATCATTAAAAGTGACTGCAGCTAATCCGCCGGCACTTATGATACCCATCACGGTAAGAACCATCCCCTTTTTTAATAGTTTACTCATTATCCATCCTTTTTTAGGTTTTGTTACAGGAAAGGTAACGGTAAAGTATGAAGGAAGTGTGAAGAAATTATAGGGATATTATGAGAAGCTGTGCTGGTTACTTGTCCTGTTTTTGGGGAAATACAAAATAGTGGTTCGCCATAGTTTGAAATTCATAGAATATTCACATTTTCTGTGTATACTGAAATTATGGAAAGAATACTTGTTGTAGATGATGAAGTTAAAATCCTGAAAATGGTCAGTGATTACCTTACTGCAGTAGGGTTTGAAGTAACCGGTGCTTCTGACGGAATCGAAGCTTTGAAGAAGTTTAACGAGGGGGATTTTGACCTTCTTGTTCTGGATTACATGCTTCCGGGGATAGATGGTATTGATATTATACGTAAAATACGGAACTCGGGAAACGAGTCTTCATCAATCCCTGTTGTCATGCTTACTGCCCGGGCTGAAGAAGCGGATAAACTCATGGGACTTGAAATAGGTGCTGATGATTACATGGTAAAGCCCTTCAGCCTGAAGGAGCTGGCGGCCCGTATCCGTGCGGTACTCCGCCGTTCAGGGAAGGGAGATTCCGGCATTGCCGGCGGTAAGGAAAAACTTGGTTATAAAGATATTGAAATGGATGTACGGGCACGGGAAGTCCGGAGGGGAGGGGTGCCGCTTCAGCTTACCATGGTTCAGTTTGAGCTATTGCGGGTGTTTCTTGCCAATCCCGGAAGGGTCTTTACCAGGGGTGATCTCCTTAGTGTTCTTCAGGAAGTATCCTATGAAATATATGAGCGCACCATCGATGTACATATAAAAAATATCCGGAAGGTTCTTGAGCCGGTTCCGTCAAAACCGGAATACATTGTGACTGTCTGGGGTGTAGGGTACAAACTTGCATAAAATACGGATTTGGCACAAACTCATGATCAGTTTTGCTCTTGTCATCGGTCTGGGCGGAATTATTGTGGCCTTTACCGTTAACAGAGCCACGTATACCGCCTTCAGCAAGATGGTGCGGGAAGGGGATATAGCGGTAGCGAAAGAACTGGCGGCTACCCTCGGCTCCTATTATGAAAAACAGAATTCATGGACGGGGGCTGAAACGCTTATAATTAAACCGTACCAGCATATCTATCTTCAGGGAATGCAACCGGGGACTATGGGGCGGATGGCAGACCGTTTCGGAGGAGGCAGACAGAATCAGGGAATTCACGTTATTGTAACTGACAGGGAGGGCGATGTCGTTATATCCGCGGGGGAACCTTTTAACACGGTGGAACTGCCGAAAGGTAAGGGTGTTCCCGTTCTTGCAGACTCAAGAACGGTTGGATACGTATATGTGGGATCAATGATAGGATCAGGATTTCTGCCGTTCCAGAATGAGTTCCTTAAAAGCTCTGCCCGTGCCATCTTTTTATCTCTTTTCAGCATGATAGCAGCCGCAAGTATTGTAGGCTTTTTTCTGATCCGCCACATTACCCAGCCTGTCAAGAAACTTACCCTTGCATCCCAGGAAATAGCGAAAGGAAATTTACATGCTTCTGTTGATATAACGCAGAGTGATGAACTAGGGGAACTTGCGGGAAGCTTTAACGCCATGGCCGGTTCACTCCGGGAAGCTGAAGCATGGAAACGGAGGATTATAGCAGATGCTGCCCATGAACTCCGCACTCCGTTAAGCCTTATTCAGGGACGGCTGGAAATGATGCTTGAGGGGATATACAAAACCGATAAAGCGGGGATTGAGCTTGTTTATAACGAGACACTCATGCTTACAAAACTTATTGAGGAACTTTCTGATCTCTCAAACGCGGAAGCAGGGACAGTTCATCTGTCCTTTGAACGTCAGAATGTAAAGGATCTTCTTGAGTTCGCCGCGGCGGCCTTTCTGCCTGAGCTGAAGGACAAGAATATAACAATGCCTCTTACCATTGAGGAGAACCTGCCGGAGATATCTGCTGATTTCCAGAAGATTAATCAGGTTCTTGGAAATCTTGTTTCCAATGCCCTCCGGTATACCCCGGAAGGGGGGACTATTTCCCTTTCCGCATGGTATGAAGGCAGCAGTGTGTGTATATCTGTGGAAGACAGCGGCCCCGGAATTCCTGAATCTGACAGGGAAAAGGTATTTGACCGTTTCTACCGGGTAGACGGCCACCGGAACAGGGCTTCAGGGGGTTCTGGCCTCGGTCTTGCAATAAGTAAGGAAATTATTCATCTCCATAAAGGTGCCATTCGTGCGGAGGAACCTCTGTCCGGGCATGGCACCAGGATTGTAATTTCTTTACCTGCCGTTACTTGACCTCTTGACCTTTACAGGGAATATGTATTAAAACAGATAATCTTATTAAAATTACAAAGCAGGAAAAAATATGAAAGAAGAATTATCGTACGTACTTGTTACCCCGTATACTATCAGCAAGAGCCGGACAGGTGGAGTTATTTCCCGGCTTCTGTCCCGTGTAGATCTTGAGTTTGTCGGAGCACAGATATTTGATCCCTCTAAGGAACTTGCCGAACAGTATGCAGCCTCCCTGAAACGCACCGTTTCTCCTGATGATGAAAAAGCAGGAAAACTTTTAAGTGATTACGTTCTTAACTGTTTTGTTCCTTCCAATACCAGGAAGCCGAGGGTTCTTATGCTCCTTTTCAGAGGGAAGGATGCCTGCAGAAAGCTGTCTGATATTACCGGAGCCATTCATAAAGAGAACATGGGGCTTGAATCGATTACCGGGGAAACAATCCGTGATACCTACGCGGACATCATCATGTCAAAGGATGATCCCGAGAAGGTACAGCATTTTGAACCGGCGGTTTTAACTCCGAGAAATCAGAAAGATGCCGATTTTAATATGAAACTATTTGCTGATTATCTTAAAACGCAGTCTCCTGTTATTAATAATCTGAAATATAAAAATCAGGATAAGGTTGAACGGACACTTGTTATTATAAAACCTGATAACTGGATGTACGCAAGCTCTCGGCCCGGAACCATTATTGACATGTTTTCACGAACGGGTCTCAGGATTATCAGTACAAAGGTTCAGCAGATGTCTGTAGCCCAAGCCCTTGAGTTTTACGGACCGGTAAAAGATGTTCTGAAAGAGAAACTTGCCCCTGTTTTCGGAAAAAAGGCAAAAGAAACACTGGAAGAGAAGTTTTCTATTGTGTTGTCGGATAAAACACTTAAAAGTCTCAGTGATTCGTTCGGTGTAGAGTACGCTGTTGACCAGTTTAACCAGATAGTGGAGTTTATGTCAGGATCGAATCCCGATAAATGCCCTCTGGAGGAACTGGATAATCCGGGGAAGGTAAAAAGTATGGTCCTTATATATGAAGGTGAAAACGCCGTCAGCAAAATAAGGGATGTACTCGGCCCGACAGACCCGACAAAGGCTCCGGGAGGCACCATACGCAGGGAATTCGGAAGCAACATTATGGTTAATACTGCACACGCATCCGATTCTCCCGAAAACGCGAAACGGGAAATGGGAATTATCCGGATTGAAGAAAACAACTGCTACAACCTTATCAGCAGCTATTTGAAATAACATCTGTAAGGTGCTCCCCCTCTCCCCGGACCATTTCCCCGGGGAAAGGGGGGCACAAGTATTTTCAATGCTATAGTGGTATTCTGTTATAGGTTTAAACGGTCTACGACTGCTTTATAATCGGCTTTTTTCTCTTTCAATTCTCTTTCGATACGAGCTGTTTCCACGGAATCGTTTATTTCAAATACTCATAAAAATGTAAAAAAGCAATGGAGAGCATTGAAACCTGCGGCTACTGGTCCCTGAAACTGAATTCACAGCCGCAGTAATTCTGCCGGTAAAGGTTGTACTTTTTACTCAGTTCTATGCTGCGCAGGAATCCGTTTTTCTTTTTGAAATTGTATTCGATAAATCCGGGGAACTTTTCGGCTATTTCAAATATCATTCTGGAGTTTTTATACGGACCCAACGTCAGGGTAGTGGTGTAGTAGGGGAATCCGAGGTCCTGTGCTTTCTGCGCTGTCCTGTGCAGGTTAAACTCAAAACATTTTGCACAACGTTTACCCCCTTCCGGTTCTTTTTCCAGCCCTTTAACAAAGTCCAGCCATTCCCTGTGATCCCACGAATCCTCCAGTATCGGAACGCCCCAGATTTCAGCAAGCCGTCTCGCTTCATCGCGTCTTTTTTGGTATTCTTTTTCAGGATAGATGTTGGAGTTTGAATAAAAGAGGGTAATGTCATACCCATCCTCTATCATCCTTTCCCCTGAAGGAGCGCAGCAGGGAGCGCAGCACGTATGCAGAAGAACCTTTTCACCTTTCCCGGGTTTTACTTTAATGTTGCTCATGAATAACAGTATAACCGGAAAAAGGAAAAAAATCATTGACTATTCATGCCTCTCCCATTAAACTGTCTGAAACATGAAGATTTCACGTCAGTTATGTACAGTCAATACAGTTTCTCTTTCTCTGGTCGTCCTACTTGTCAATGTCGATGGTTTATCCATGTGCCGCGGCGGCTAGATAAGAAACTTTTGTAAGTTTTTAAACCTGTTGCCGTTGCGCAGCAGGTTTTTTGTTTTTTAAGGAGGAAGTATGAAAAGAGGACGGATAACAGGAGCAAAGGCTCTTATCAAGACCCTCGAATCGCTGGGAGTCGATGTTATTTTCGGATATCCGGGAGGAGCGAACCTGCCCATCTATAAGGCTTTAAGGGGTTCCTCAATCAGGCATATTCTGGCGCATCATGAGCAGGGTGCAGCCCACATGGCGGACGGCTATGCACGGGTAACGGGAAAGGTAGGTGTCTGTCTTGCTACAAGCGGACCGGGAGCAACCAATCTTGTTACAGGAATTGCAACTGCCTACATGGATTCTTCACCCATTGTAGCCATAACCGGACAGGTCCCTACGACCATGATAGGTAATGACGCCTTTCAGGAAGTGGACACCACCGGAATAACCATTCCGGTAACCAAGCATAACTATCTTGTCCAGGAAGCCGCGGAAATTGTCCCTGTGGTACGGGAAGCGTTCTTTCTTGCTTCTACCGGGAGAAAAGGTCCTGTTCTTATCGATATTCCGAAAGATGTCCAGAACGGGGAAATATCAGTGGGTAATGAAAAGAAGTTCAGTCTTGAGGGGTACAATCCTACTATTGCGGGACACCCCGGACAGATAAAAAAAGCTGCCGCACTCTTAAACAGGGCGGAAAAACCTCTTATAATTGCCGGCGGCGGAATATTTCACTCCGATGCTTTTGAAGAGCTGGCTGATTTTGTGAAAGCTTCAGATATTCCGCTTGTTCATACCCTTATGGGCAAATCGGCTTTTTCCAATGATGATCCCCTCAACTTCGGTATGTTCGGTTATCACGGGAAAGTCGCTGCAAATACCGCGGTAACAGAGGCTGACTGTATTCTCGCGGTAGGAACACGGTTTGGAGACCGCTCAACCTGGTCACTTTCTACCTTTGCGCCTCACGCGAAGCTGATTCACGTGGATATTGATCCGGCGGAGATAAGTAAAAATGTGGAGGCATATCTTCCCATTGTGGGAGACGCCAAAAATATACTTCCGAAGCTTACTGCCAGTATAAAGAAGAAAAATGTCCGTACATGGGTAGAACATCTTCGTCAGATTGCCGATAGCCATCCTTTGCGTGCTTCTGGTTCTGATCTGTCAGTGCCGGGAATATTGGGAATTGTTGATGCAGTTATTCCGGAACATGTTCTTGTAACGGATGTCGGAAGGCATCAGATGTTTGCAGCCCTGTACTCGTCTGTACCTGCCGGCAGAACCTTTGTAACCTCCGGCGGTTTAGGCACCATGGGATTCGGTCTTCCCGCGGCAGTCGGTGCTAAAGCAGGTGTTCCGGATAAGGCGGTTGTTCTCATAGCAGGAGACGGTTCTTTTACCATGACGAACCAGGAGATTGCCACTGCTGTTTCAGCTGATCTTCCCGTTATAGCCCTTGTTATGAATGATGCCAGCCTTGGTATGATTAAGCAGCTGCAGGATGAGTTTTACGACAAAAGTTTTGATGCCTCATTGTTTGATACGTTTATAAGGTACGACATGCTGTCGCAGAGCCTTGGAGGTATGGGATACAGGGTTGAGACTGCTGACGAGCTGAAAGCTGCTTTGGGCAAAGCTCTGCAGAATAAAAAGATAACGGTTATTGACTGTATTATAAAAGATGACGCTCATGTATATCCCATGGTAACGGGAGATACGCTTCTGGATCAGGTAAAGTAGGAGGAGAGATGAAACATACAATATCAATTCTTTGTGACAACACCGCGGGGGTCATGACCAGAATTTCAGGACTTTTTTCCCGGCGCGGATTCAACATAGAAAGTCTTTCAGTGGGGACAACGGAGCAGCCGGGTAAAAGCAGGTTTACTATCGTTGTGCAGGGTGATGACGGAGTTTTGGAGCAGGTGCGGAAACAGCTGCAGAAGCTTGTCCATGTGATAAAGGTCTGGGACATAAAGTCTGAAAATATTATAGAGCGGGAACACGCGCTCATAAAGATAGCGGTTACCGCGGAAAAGAGAAATGAAGTACTGCAGATTCTGAATGTTGTTGATGCCAGAATTCTGGACTCATCAGCAGACATCTGGACCCTTGAGGTAACGGGAAATACAAATGCAGTGGACAGTGCCATCAACCTTCTGAAACCCTACAGTATTCTTGAATCAATCCGGACAGGAAGAATCGCTCTGGAGCGGGGGCTCAGCAGGAACGGGAAATGATGTACTTGACTATCGAAAAGTTCACTTTTATGATGAAGCAACGTTCATTTTGGAGGTCCTTTCATGATCCATGTCTGCGGTGAGGCTTTAATAGATATGCTTCCGGGTAAAACAGAATCAGGGAATGATTCCTTTGTACCCCATACCGGCGGTTCTCCCTTTAATACCTGTATTGCTGCCGCACGGCTGGGGGTTGAGACTGGATTTCTCGGCCGTATTTCAACGGATTTTTTCGGGCAGATGCTTTTTCATGAACTCAAGCGGAACAATGTTGATCTCTCTTCCGCGCAGCGAGGCAGTGAACCTACCACCCTTGGTTTTGTTAAGGTGGAACAGGGGAAAGATCCTGAGTATGCCTTCTATACTGAAGGAACTGCTGACTGCAGTTTAAATGAAAAAGAGTTTCCGGCTGTTTTGCCGGATTCTGTCAATGCTCTTGTTTTTGGATCGATCTCCCTGCTTATGGAACCGGGAGGGTCCGTGATAGCGGCCCTTGCAGAAAGAGAACATGGCCGGCGGGTTCTTTCCTTTGATCCCAATATCCGGCCTGTCCTTATAAAGGACAGCGGGGCATTCCGCGGCCGCTGTGAGCATCTCTTTTCACTCTCGACCATTGTGAAGGTAAGCGATGTGGATCTGCAGTGGCTCTATCCCCGTCTGTCTCTTGAAAAGGCGGCAGAGAAGATTAAACAATTCGGCCCCGCTGTTGTTGCGGTTACAAAAGGGGCTGACGGTTCTTTTGTCCTTAAAGACAGCATCCGGGCAGAAGCACGGGCAGGAAAGATTAACGTAGCTGATACCGTCGGTGCCGGCGACACGTTTCATGCAGGGTTCCTTGCCTGGCTGGAAAAAAACAGCCTTTTGAATATACATTCCCTGCAGGAAATTACGCAGGAAGATCTTGCACAGGCACTAGATTTTGCCAGCCGGTGTGCTGATATCACCTGCTCCCGTCAGGGGGCAGACCCTCCCTATGCGGACGAAGTAAAGTGACGGATTTACCGGAAGAGTCTAAAACCGGTAGGTATACCCGATACTGATGGAAAGGATTTTAGATGCGAGCCCTGCTCCATCTTTATATGTTCCTGCATATTTACCAATTTTTGATGGATCGGAAGAGTCTTCGTCATAAACTGCAACATCTCCAGTTACTTCAGGCAGTTCCTCAAAACCTGCTTCAAGAGCAAGTGTCCCCTTATGTTTGAACATATATGCCGCTGAAGCTTTCAATCGGTACCAGATATGTGAAGTAAAACTGTCGATATAGAAGGTTCCGCTCCCGTCTTGATTATTCATTAAATGATGATCCAGATCCCATGCGAATATGAGCGGGGAGTACGAGATGTTTAAGCTGCCTGTGAACGGCCCTTTAGCATACTGAATACCGGAAGTAAGAAAAAGAATGTTCTGGGCAAAGGTGTAATTGATACCGGCTACACCACCAAAGTCACCTGCATGAACACTTGAATAATAATTATTGTTTTTAAAATCCCAGAAGTAAATATACTTACCTGCTTTATCACTCCAGTTGAGGTAGTTCAGCTTGTAGCCGATTCCTGCTGGAATGGTAAAGGCAGTATCAGGTTTAATGCTGTACGTTAACGATGCATCAAGAAGAAAGGATTTATCAAGAAAAATATCGCTGTTGGACCAGTTTGTCCAATGAGTAATTGTACTGTCCCCCCAGTCGTAATCATCCATCTGGCCGGTTCCCTTGTTCAGGGCGGTACTTCCGGAGACATGTAGGGAAAAATTGTTAAGCGAAGCTGCAAAACGGCCGGTCAGCATGGCGATATTGTCAATCTGCCAGAGGAGTTCACTCAGGTATTGATTTGTCCATCCGGAATCAGGATAGACAATTTCCCGTACCTGTCCGGTATAGTAATCGGTTGAGGCTCCGGCCGAGAATTCGATATCCTTCCATGAAAGAGAAAATACACAGGCTGAAACAAGCACAAATGCAACGGCAAAAAATACTGTTTTTTTAACCATGTGTAAACTTATCTCAATAATTACCGGAGGTCAAGGATGAGGTTAACAGGTATCAATAATACGGGACTTGTGTTTTGTAGTGTCCAGTAATCAGGGGCAAGGAAAAATAGAGAGGGATAAAAAGTTTGAAGATTCTGAGTAAAGTACTAACTATCATGGAAATATTAGAGATATTAGATATGATTGAACAGTAAAAGCACTGAAATTTTCAAAAATAGCTTTCATATAAGCATAAAATAAATTAAAGTACAGAATATGAATAGAGAGTCAATAAGCAATTATTTAGACGTAATTGTTAAGAAAATAAAAGAACACAATGCCTATGAAATAATTCTATTTGGATCAGTTAGTAGTGATGAATTTGATGAAGGAAGTGATATAGATCTTTTTGTTATTTTAGATATAGATAAAATTCCTGAAACATATGAAGAAAAGATGAAATTAAAACTTGGTATAAGAAAATCGTTAAGAGAAATAAATAAAAAAATATCCTTGGACTTATTGATTTACACAAAAAAAGAATATGATATAATGAAAGATGAAAAAAGTTCATTCTTTGAAGAAATAATTAAAACTGGTAAAACGTTATATGAAAAAGCGGGTTAAAGAGTGGATTAAATATTCAAAGTTGGACTTAGACTCAGCTTTGAAATTGTTGGAGAATCCCGAACTTACTCAAAGTGCTGCATTTCATTGTCAGCAGTCAATAGAAAAATCATTAAAAGCAATAATTGAAGAGAAGATAAGAAAAGTCCCAAGAACTCATGATCTCATTAAATTAAATGGTTTAATTGAAGAGTGTGGAATAAAATTATCAATAAACGAAGATGTTTTGGACCAGGTTAATGATGTGTATATAGAAACAAGATACCCATCAGATTTAGGGTTAATCCCAGAAGGAATACCAAAAGTGGAAACCATTAAATATTTTTATGATCTTTCAGAATCGATACACAAGCAAGTAATTGAAGTATTAAATATACGAGAAAAGAATTGTTGAAATAAAAGTAAAGATAGAAAAAAGTGATTTCCTGAAATATCATTATATAGTTTCCAGGATTCCCGGTAGAAAGTCAGGCAACAAAGAAAAACGTCGTATGGTCCTGGGACGGTATCAGATACATTTTTGAGGGTTTGCTTCCCGTATAAGTGCTCGGGCTAGTGCGAGCATTGGATCAATGAGCGGTACTCCAAAGAGTTCTTCTTCCGGCAGCGCCAAAGGGATCTCGGTACATCCGAGGATGACAGCTTCTGCGCCTTTCTCTATTAGTTTACGGAGAAAACGCTCAAACTTATTTCTTATCCGGAGAGATATCTGTGATACTGCTTTTATACCCCAGGTATGGTTATAAATTGCTTCATGCAGCTCTTTCTGATCATTTTCATCAATCTCAACCAGAGAGAACCCCAAGGGTTCGAGCATGTCATGGTAAACACCGGCCTTCCTTGTTCCTGTTGTTGACATGATGCCGAGGGTACGGATGGAAGGATATCTGGTTGTGATAAAAGCTGCTGTCTCTTCCAGCATGTTAAGGGCAGGCAGGGTGAGACCGGCTTCTGAAACAAGCCGGGTAAAGCGGGTAAATATGGCCGGAGCATGGAACGTGTTGCAGGGGATACCTCCGACACCCCGTTTGCCGGCAGTTTTCAGAGCAGTGTCGGCTATTTTAAATGTGCGGAACATCCCCTCTGCCGGCAGTTCCGGTTTCCCGGCAAGAAGGGCATCTGTTCTGTCGGGAATATCACCGGATCTGGAAAGATGATAGATTTCAAAATGATCCTGATCCGTTCCGTCAGTCTTTGTATTTTCAATGATAAGCTGATGTAGTTTTACTCCCGCTAAAGGGCCGACACCGCCGCCGATAACAATTACTTTTCCGTTATTCATGATACACCTTCCCCCCGCTTTTTAATCCGTGTCCGGTAAAAACGGAAACAATAACTTCATCTTTTTCTGCTGTTTCAAGATACTTTTTTATTCCGGCAACAGCGGCACCTGAAGTGGGTTCTATGTAGAATCCTGATTTATACATCTGAGAGAGACCTGTAAGGATTTCCTCTTCCCGTACTGCAACAATTGATCCCCCTGTTTTCCGTACTGCATTTAAAATCTGTTTCCCCCGTACAGGGTTTGCAATGGCAATCCCTTCAGCAGCAGTTCTCTCCGGTTTAATTGCTATAGGGATGTCTTTTTTCTGCCTGTATCCTTCAAAAAGCGGAGCGCAGGCGGCACTCTGTACACCGACCATTTTCGGTATTGCATCAAGTATGCCGCGCTTCTGCAGCTCCCTGAACCCAATGTAGGCTCCCAGAAAGAGGGTTCCGTTTCCCACCGGCAGAATAACGGTATCGGGGGCCTTCCACCCCAGCTGCTCGCAGACCTCATAGGAGAAGGTTTTTGTCCCCTGGAAGAAATAGGGATTCCAGCTGTGGCTTGCGTAGAAGGTGTTTTCGGCTGCTTGCAACACCGCAGCTGCTGTATCTTCCCTTGTCCCCGGTATTTTGTACAGATGCGCACCGTAACTCTGAATCTGGATAAGTTTTCCCGGTGAAGTTTTTTCCGGGACATAGATATCACATGCAATGGAAGCGTGGGCGCAGTATGCCGCTGCTGCTGCTCCGGCGTTGCCTGAAGAATCTTCCACAACATGATGTATTCCCAGCTCCTTAATCTTGCTTACAAGTACGGAGGCTCCCCGGTCTTTGTATGATCCCGAAGGGAAAAGATGGTCCTGCTTTATAAAAATTTTCCGTGTTCCGAAAAGTACCTTTAAAAGAGGAGTGAATCCCTCCTGGAAGCTTACAATATTTTCATCCCTGTCAATGGGGAGTACTTCCCGGTACCGCCACATATTGAATGCCCTGTTTTTTAACAACCTTGGTTCAAGGGAGTTTAAAAAGGACAGGTCCAGCAGTCCTCCACATTCACATTTCCACCGCGGTAAAGATGGATCATACTCTCTGCCGCATTCACTGCACAATAAAACCGGCATTTGAAATACCTCCATAAACTTCAAAGAAAAAGAGAGGAAGAAACAACATCTTCCCCTCTTTCATTTTAATACATCGTTTTATTAAATAAAATCAAGCACTCCATTTCGTCATGTCAACTTCTTTTTCACTCTTTGCAACAAGGAGCGTACCAGTCATATCGCCAGTTACATTAACGCTTGTCCTTCCCATGTCCAGGATAGCGTCAATTCCAAGAATCATTGCATATGCAGCGGCAACAGGGGTTCCAGCCTCAACAGGAAGTCCGACACTGTTCAGTACCATCAGAAGCATAATTGCTCCCGCGCCCGGAACACCGGCAGTACCGATAGAAGCAAGAACTGCGGTTATGATAACGGTCATCTGCTGTGCAAAGGAAAGAGGCATACCGATGGCAAAACCGATAAACAACGCACAGACACCCTGATATATGGCTGTTCCATCCATGTTGATGGTCGCGCCGAGGGGAAGGGTAAACGAGTAGACTTTTTTTGATACGCCAAGGTTTTCATCTGCCGTACTCATGGTGACAGGAAGCGTACCGCTGCTGCTTCTTGTAACAAATGCGGTAACCATTGGAGTCTGGGCTTTTTTAAAGAATTTAATCGGGTTAAATTTGTTCAGGATCAATAACCCGCCGTATATGATAAGAACATGAATAATATAGCCAAGATATGAAGCAAGAGTTACAATACCCAGAGGGCCGACAGCTTTGGGCCCCTGTTTGGCAAAAACAACGGCGATCAAAGCAAATACACCAATAGGTGCGTACTGGAGAACACCGCGGACAACCATGTACATAACTTCCGCTGTTCCGTCAAAAACATCAAAAAGAACATTTCCTACTTTTTTTAATCTGTCGACGGTACTGACTTTTAGGTAGGAAATACCAATTCCGAATATTATTGCAAAGAAAATAGTCGGAAGTACGGCCCCTGAAGATAACGCCCCAAAGGGATTCTTCGGAACAATTGCAAGCAGGGTGTCGATAAACTTAGGCTGTTTAAGCACTCTTCCGGCTGCATCAGCAGCAGTTCCAAGGGCAAGACCCATTCCCGGTTTAAAAAGGTTCCCCATAAGAAGACCTACAGCTACTGCAAAGGCGGATGTAAGAAGATAGTAGAGAATAATTTTTACACCTACTTTTCCCAATTCCGCAGGGCTGATACTTGCAGATCCCACAACAAGTGAAGCGAGAACAACAGGCATTACAATCATTTTTAAAAGCCTGATAAATAATGCACCAAACGGATTAACCCAGTAGATTGATGGTCCTGCTATAATGCCGACGATGGCTCCTAAAACCAGTCCCAACAAAATACGGATGAGAAGGTTTGACTTGAAGTACCAGTCAAACCAACCCTTTTTCGTGTCTGTACTCATAATATCCTCCATACTCATTTTTCTTGTTATAAGTAGACACCTTGGTATACCTCAGCGGTAGTACCTTAAATGAGAACTTTTCATCTGTTTAGAAGGATAGTCAGGAGCGTATCTACACCATTTGGTGTATAAAAATAGTGCTATACAAGATTTTCATCCATAACTTTTTTTATAAACTCAACTTTTGAGTTAACTTCAAGCTTGCGGTAGATATGGAGGATGTGTTTTTTTACGGTAGAAGATGCGATACTGTGTTTCATGCTGATCTCTCTGTATGTAAGCCCTTCAACAATAGACCGAAGAATTTCTTTCTCCCGGTTTGTCAGATTATACTCCTTTTTCTCAATTGTTTTTGTTTCTTTTCTGAACTCGTCCAGTATCTTTCTTGCTATCTGGGGGCTTATGGGTGACCCTCCGGAATAAATGCTTTTAATCTGGGAAACAAGATCTCCCGGTCTTGTATTTTTTAGAATGTACCCCGTTGCACCTGCTTGTATGGCATTGAGAATTTTTTTTTCTTCTTCAAAAATGGTGAGTATCAGAATGTCAATATCCGGATACGCTTTTTTAATTATCCGGGTTGCTTCAATTCCACTCATTCCCGGTAGTCCGATATCCATGAGGATGATATCCGGTGTAGTAAAAAGGGGGAAAGAGTCGATAAAGTTTTCCGCTTTACTGTAGGTTTTTAATACCTGGATATCGGGATCTGCACCAATAAGGTATTTTAGACCCTGCCTGACCTCATCAATATCTTCAATGATAGATAATTTAATCATGGTTCCTGTTCCTTTACAGGAATACTGATAACATATTTTGTTCCACTGTTTTTTCCTGTTTTTAATTTCATGGTTCCATGTAACGAAAGTATACGATCCTGAATACTTTTAAGACCAAAACCCGAATTTTTTTCTGTATCTTTATTGAATCCTATCCCATTATCTTTAAATGAAGAGATAAACCAGCTGTCAGTCGCACGGATATCAACCGTTACCGCTGTTGCTTTTGAATGTTTGAGAACGTTTGTTACAAGCTCCTGAAGAATCTTTTCTATCTCAAAACGGATATTTCTAGGAATTGCATTTATTATTTCCCTGTTTTTAATTTTATATTTCAAATCAATATTCCTCAGTTCCAGTCTGTTCCGGATATTTACAATAAAAAAATGGGTGAAATCCATAATTGCCCGATCTCCGCTGTGATCAAAAATAATTTCTTTCAGATCCTGTATAGCCGCTTCGGCGTTTTTATCTATGCGGTCGAGCATATTGTCAAGAAGGGCAGGATCTGACACTGAAACGGAACGGGCGACATTGTTACTGATAAAGATGTTGGTTAGCCGGGCTCCGAGAGAATCATGGAGATTCCGAAAGATTCTTTCTTTTTCTTCCAGGACCCGAAGCCGGGTATTTTCTTTCTGAAGATTTGTTACTTCTTCTGTCCGTTTTTTTACCTCTTCTTCCATTCTGTAGGTGTACTTTTCCCTTATTTCAGCAAGATGATTAAACAGGTTCCCTATTTCTGAAAATTCATCATTTCCTGATACAGGCACACGGGCATGAAGTTCTCCACTGCTGATTTTATTCATGACTGCAGCCATATTTTCCAGATGCCCTGTAATAATTTTTCTCATAAGAAAGTTTATAACGATGACAAGAATAAAAATCAGAAAAATATCAGTAAGAAAAATAATTTCTATGGTATTGTTGGAAAACTCCATGATGGTATGATACGGAAGAGCAGTGAGCAGAATCCAGCCGGTAGCTTCGTTTCGTATGTACGATACAAACATCTTTTCAACCTTTATGGTATCAATAAAGTATCCCCGTCTGCCAATAATTTTTTTAGAAGCATTATATTTCTTAAGATGTATAATATTCCCGGAGGAGGCTTCAAACTGACTGGTAAGAATCTGATACTTTCTGTTAAGAAGAATAATTTTGCTTTTATGCTGGGTATTAATATCCCTCATTACTGTCTGAAGCCCTTGGAGGATGATATCTATACCAAGTACACCGCTGAACTTTCCAGCAGACGAGTAGACGGGAATAACACCGGTTATACCGATAGCTTTTACACTTGCATAGATGTAGGGTTCAGAAATTGAGAATTTTCCCTCTTTAACTGCTGTTCTATACCATGGCCTTGACCGTGGATCATAACCAGGTGGGAATACTGGTTTATTGCGGATAAATCCTTCTCCAAATCCCCATTCATACATCTTTCCGGTTTCAGTTCCAAGGTAGATGGCACGTAGATAGTTTTTGCGGGCATCTACAGTTGAAAGAAAGATATTTCTCATGGCTTCTGTGTCAACCTCCCGGACGGCACTGTAATGAGAAAGAGACTGAGCAAGGCTTTCTATTTCAGTGAAAAAAAGGTTTATCTTTGAATTTGTCTCGTTGAGAATTGCAGAAGCGTACTCTTTTGATTTATCTATTGAATAGTTTTTAAAGTAGGTAAAGCTGATTAAGAGAAGTACCGTAAAAAAAAGAAGTACGGTAAAAGAAATAGCAAGAGTAAACTTTGCCTGTACGCTTGATGAAATATATTTCACCTGTATATAGTAACGGGTAAAAGCGGAATGTACAATATTATCCTTGTTTAATGTTTGGCTTTGTATTAAAGTATTTAGAGTTAATAGCTTAATTGGAGGAAGTTAATGAAGCTGACAGTTGTAGGATTCTGGGGAGCATACCCTGGTA
Organism: Spirochaetaceae bacterium; assembly: GCA_015493635.1. Classification (GTDB taxonomy): domain Bacteria; phylum Spirochaetota; class Spirochaetia; order B11-G9; family B11-G9; genus S145-15. The sequence continues at coordinate 36,773 of WGCU01000030.1, forward strand.
AAACAGGAGCAACCTCTGGATATCTGGTGCAGTCAGATAACTATAATACGCTTCTTGACTGCGGTTCTGCTGTCCTCTCCAAACTTCATGGATACATTGATATCAACGAGCTTGAAAGTGTCGTTCTCTCTCATTATCATCCTGATCATACTGCGGATGTCGGGGTTCTTCAGCATGCGGTTATTGTACAGAAGGCTCTGAAAAACCGGGCTAAACCGCTTACCTTTTATGGACATACTGAGGATCCTGCTTTTAAAACCCTTGCTTTGCCAAACTACACTTCTTTTACCGAGTACAAGGAAGGAGAAAAATACCCGGTGGGGCCTTTTACTTTTACCTTTATTAAAACCCCCCATCCTGTAACAGCTTTTTCCATGCGAATCGATTATCATGGAAAATCCATTGGATACACCGGGGATACCCAATGGAATGACTACCTGCCCGCCTTTTTCAGGAATGTGGATATCCTCCTTTGTGAAGCGAGTCTTTTTTCGAAATTTAAAGGAGCAGTACCCGGACACCTTACCGCGTCAGAAGCCGGGAAACTGGCAGCGAAAGCCTCCGCTGAACGTCTCATCCTTACGCATCTACCCCATTACGGGAATCATGAAGATCTGCTTACTGAAGCTTCAGCAGTGTACAGCGGTCCTGTTGAACTGGCTTCCGAAGGAAAATCCTGGGAGATATAGGGATATTTTATGTTTTCCTTCTTGATTTAGACTCCTCATAGATGAGAATATACCCTATGAATATTCTTATTAAAAACGGTACCCTTGTTACTGAAAAAGAACAAGTGCGGAAAGATCTCCTTATACAGGGAGAAAAGATAAAAGCCATTGAAGAAACCTTTGCACAGGAAGAGCTTCCCCCGGAACTTAAAGTGATAGATGCCTCGGGTAAATATGTTTTCCCCGGATTTATTGATGCCCACACACATTACCAGCTGGTATCCCGGGGAACGGTAACCGCGGACAAGTTTTTTGATGGAAGCGTTCTTGCTGCATTCGGAGGAGTAACGACGGTTATTGATTTCTCCGATCATCTGCCTGGGAAAAAAATTGTCGAAGGAGCTCATTTCAGGAATGACGAAGCAGCGGGTGAGATGGCCATAGACTGGGCACTCCATCAGGTTGTTACCAGTGTACAAGATGATTCTTCCATGGAATTGAAGGAACTGAAGGATCTGGGCGTATCTGCTATAAAGATTTTCACTACCTATAAAAGTGCCGGTTATTTTATTGAAAAGGAAGATGTTTCCAAGCTCTTTAAAATGTGCAGAGACCTGGATATTATGGTAACTATTCACGCTGAGGATGATGACCTTATAGAACAAAAAACTGCTGAACTTACGTCCGATGGATATCCGCCAAAGCTGCTCCCTCTTGTCCGTACGGCAGAGGCTGAATATAAAGCCATTATGGATTATGGGAAACTTGCCGGTTCGTTGAATATGCCGGTTTACATAGTACATCTTTCTTCGTCCAGAGGTCTTGACGCTGTACGGGAACTGAAAAAGGCCGGAGTGCGTATTTACGCGGAAACGACGCCGACGTATCTTCATCTGACTGATGAGCTTCTCTCCGGAGAAATGCCCCAGCGGTTTGTCATGACTCCCCCCTTAAGGAAAAAACAGGACAACAAAGCTCTCTGGGACGGGCTTACCTGCGGAGATATTCAGCTTGTTGCTACAGATCACTGCACTTTCACTTTGGAACAAAAGCTGCTCTCAAATGACTGCAGAACGATATACCCGGGGGTACCGGGGACAGAAGAGATGCTTCAGCTTATATTTACCAACGGTGTAAAAAAGGGGTTGTTCCCCGTTACAAAACTTGTCTCTCTGCTGGCTGAATCCCCCGCCCGGATGTTCGGATTATATCCTGAAAAGGGCAGTCTCGCAGAGGGAACCGATGCTGATATTGTTATTTTTGATCCGGACGCAGAGACCATCTTTACGAATGAGAACCGCCACACAAAAGCAGGCTATACGCCCTACAACGGGATGAAAGTCTTCGGAAAGGTCGAAATGACACTCCTCCGGGGACGTATTATCGTCGAGGGTGATGCTTTTTCAGGCACCAGAGGAAAGGGACGGTTCCTCCCTGCAGGTACTCCCGGCATTTACCGGTAGTCGGTTAAAATGTATCAATACCCCGCGGCGTGCCGCGGAATAAGCCGCGGCAGCGGCTCAGGGAAAGGGTTTACCTTGGGGTATTGATACCTTTCATTCAGTTTTAAACTTGTCCGTTTCCTCTTTTAATTTGGAGGAAACACTGGATAACAGATCTACGGCTTCTGATATTTTCTCCACAACCTTGCTGATTTCTACCGCTCCCGTATCAATTTCGTTCATGGAGCCTGAAACCTCTATGGAAATTCTATCAACCTGGGAGACAGTTTCTTCCAGTTCCTCTACGTTTGCTGTAATATTTCCGGAGCTGCTTTTCACTTTTTCACTGACCGAATTGAGAACTCCTACAGATTCAAGGATCTGTGTTCCTCCTTCTGCCAGCTCCTTTGTTGTGGAAAGAATTTCAGAAAATGCGTCGTACACACTTTTGACTTCGGTACTTATTTCCGAGAAGCTTCTGCTTGTTTTATCTCCCTCCCGGACGGCTTCCTGTATCCTTTCAATAACCGCCTTTATTTCTGTTTTTATATCTTTGGCGCTGGATGCGGCATTTTCAGCAAGGGTTCGAATTTCATCTGCCACAACAGCAAAACCTCTTCCAGCATCTCCTGCGTGGGCCGCTTCTATTGCAGCGTTCATGGCAAGAAGATTTGTCTGGGCGGATATATTGTTTATAATGGTAACTGCTCCGGATATACTTTCAATATTTTCTTCTATGGCGCTTATGGCTTTGATGGTTGAGGCAATAACCATCTCGCCTTTGTTTGTATTGTTGAGCAGATTTCCTGTCGTTTCCTGTTTTCCTGCAGTAATCGATGAAACATTATGTATGGAAGCAACCATCTCATTTACAGCGGCACTGGAGTTTTCAATGGCCTGTAATTGTTTCTGTATGGTACTGTCCAACTCTGTAATCTCATTCCTGATATCCCGGGAGTTTGCTGCCGACGTAGCAATTATTGTCTTGAGTGATTCCATTGATTTAATGGTACTTGCAATGCTGGCGGTAATCTCGGTAACTGATGACGTTGTATTCTCAACCTGATGATTGAGGGTCCCTTTAACATCAACAGCGGCAGTTATAGTATGTTTTATGGTGGTAATCATGGTATTCAGTGTTGCTATGAAAGCATTGAATGATTGGGCGAGCGTTCCCACTTCATCAGAAGATACTATTTCAAGTCTTGAAGTCAGGTCACCGCCTTCTTCAGCGATCTCCGCAAGGGTCTCGTTTACTGTTTTAAGAGGCCGTGTAATAGCTTTAACGATAAAGAAACTGATAGTAAGGCTGGCGGCTGCAACAATGATGAGTACAAGAAAGAAAAATTCAGTGAACGTTATAAAGGATTTGTGCATGGATTCTTTTATCGTTACTTTGGTAGTGAGGGCCTTGGATATATTCTGGGCGGTGAAGATAACTCCGACGTTTTTATCTGCGAAATCTTTTATGGGGAAAACAGTTACCGCATAGTTTCGAATAATATCCCGGTAAACTGTTTTTGATCCCATGTCCAAAAGTGAACTGCTGATAAGGGTATTGGTAATATCGGGGTCCGGTGCATCGGTTAATACATATTTATTATCGATAACCGGGTACCTGACGGGGTCGTTAAGGGATTTTGCAATGGTCAGATTGTCAGCGTTCATGTATGCGGCATAGTAAGTTCTGTTGCTGGTTCCAAGATTGTTAAAAACTTCGGAAAAAGGGAAAAGAACTTCCACCGATCCCATGTGCTTCCCTGACGGGGTCTCAACAGAGGTGATCCCCCGTATGGCAAATCCTCCTCTGCCGATTTCAATACCGGTGATAGGTTTATAGGGTTTTTTATTTATTTTAAGGACGGTTTTTCTGAAAGAACTGATGTCATCGGAAATATCCACCTTTTTCCCATCTATCTTTGTCTGATATCCGTTTCTCCAGAGCCGGACAAGACTACGGCCGTTTGGGAGGTGAAAATGAAGTTTAAGAACCATTCCCTGAGTATTTTTCGTATAGCCTGACAGAGCAAACTGTAAGTTCTTTCTCAGGTAGTCCCGTGCTTTCTGGGATTCGGGAGAGCGGGGATCGTTGATGTTTCCCGACAGAGCAATAGTATAAGCTTTGATGATAGCAGGATCTTCACTGAAAAGGGCTGCTATGGTAAGGGCCTTGTTTCCTATCAAGTCTATCTGCTTTGCAACAGAAGCACGGATGTTGTTACTTGCCGTTTCAATGTCGGTATCAATGAGATTGTTTATCATTTTTGTATGAGTGCTGTTTATATTGTTTAACAGATACACCGTGATGATAAACGCCGCGGAGCCGAGAACAACAATAATGCTTAAAATTATTACACTTATTTTATTCCTTATTTTCATACCATTACTCCTGCATTAATTGTATTAAAAGAACAACCGGAATGCAAGAAAAGAAACAAAAAAGTTCATTCTTTTACAGATCCCGAGAGAAGCCCCTTAATAAAATATTTCCCTAGAAAGATGTAGATCAGAAGAACAGGCAATGCCGCGAGAAAAGCTCCCGCCATGGGAATATTCCAGCTTACTGCCTGGCCTCCTGCAAGCTGGGACAATCCGACGGTAATGGGATTCGCGGAGGGTTTTGTCAGGGTGATACCCCAGAGGAACTCATTCCATATCTGGGTGAACTGCCAAATACCCACGACAACAAACCCGGGAATGGAAAGGGGAAGGATAAGCCGTGTGTAGAGGCCGAAGTACCCGGCTCCGTCAAGACGGCCGGATTCCATAATTGATCCGGGGATCTGGTCATAAAAGTTTCTAAAGAGAAGGGTAACGATAGGAATACCGTAGATAACATGAGCAACAACAAGTCCTCCCAGGGATCCGTACAGCCCTATACTTTTCAGCACCTGAAAGAGCGGAATAAGAATAATCTGATAGGGTATGAACATACCGAAAAGGAGCAGGGTGAAAACAATTTCACTTCCCCTGAACTTGTTCTTTGAAAAGACATATCCGTTAATGGAGCCGATAAAAGACGAAAGTACCGTTGCGGAAATCGCAAGAATCAGGCTGTTTGAAACGTCCGTCTTCAATAGTTTAAAAGCACGGCTGTAACTTCCAAAGTTTAATTTTGCCGGAAATGACCAGGATGTAAGAAGATTGATTTTGGAAGGCTCTTTTAAGGAAGTGATAAGTGCCATATACATGGGCACAAGGTATATCCCTATGAGAAGTACAAGGAATATATAAAAAATAATTCTTTTTACGTTTTGAGTTTTCATCAGTACTTCCTCTCTCTGTGGGAGTGAATCATGTAGGGAATAATAAAAAGGGCGGCCAGTACAAAGAGAATAACTGCCATTGAAGCCCCTGAGGCAAACTGGTTTGCTCTAAAGGTTGTCAGATACATGTTAATAGCCGGATGTCCCGTATTGATATTGTCAGCCCCGGCTAGAGCATAGATGAGATCAAAGAGCTTTAAGGAGATGTGGGCAAGGATTATAACAGCACTGAGTGTTATGGGTTTCACATTGGGGATGGCAATCTTCCAGTAGTACTGAAACTCATTTGCTCCATCCAGCCGCGCTGCTTCTTTCATTGATTCAGACAATCCCCTGAGCCCTGCTAGGTACAGCGCCATGGTATATCCCGAATATTGCCAGATACCAGCCATTATTATGCCGAGAGTAGCCAGGTTGAGACCGTGCTTTTCCTTGAAGGGAAGGATCGGGGGTATGATGTTTCTGAGTACCGTTATGTACAGCAGGAGAAGCAGTGTAATAATCCCATAGACAATTCCCCTGGTCATTTTGTTCTTTCGTATGTTACGAAAAGTAAGGAAAAGTGTCAGCAGCCCCAGAGGGATAAACAGTATTGTTGGAAGATTCTGCCAGTTGAAAGTCAGGATGGAGGTTCTGCTGCTGATCCATAAAAAATTACTCTTTGGTAAGCCGAAAGCTGTAGGAATAAGATTGATTCCTCCATTGGGAGAGAGAAGCCAGCGCCAGATTGTCCCGGTTACGATAAAGGAGAGAGACATCGGGTAAAGAAAAATGGTACGGAAAAGCCCTTCATATTTTACCGCTCTGTCTAGCAGAATAGCGAGAAACAAACCGAGAGCAAGGGTTCCTGCAAGCAGAAACAGGGAGTAGAAGATGGTGTTGGTAACATCCTGTCTGAACCTGCTGTGAATAAAACCTGTAAAAAGGTCTTTGTAATTACCCAGACCGATAAAATGTTTTACAGGATTCAGCGCAAGTCCGGCGCTTTTTCCCCAGTCTGTCAGGGATGTATATATCGTTGTACCGATAAATCCGTAGATAAATATTCCAACAAGAATGATAGAGGGAAGTATAATAAATATTGATGTCAGTTTATCTCTCTGTCTCGTTTTTGATATTGTAGCTGCCATAGGCTCCCTTTAATAGAAAACGCTGGCCCTCTGCAGTGAGGGCCAGCATTCAGAAATTTTTATTTACCGATTCCGTTTTGTATAGCTATAGCCTGGCATGCGTTGGCAGCCTGCTGTGCGTCTCTGTTGTTCATAAACATTTCCATTACTGATGAGAAATCATTCATGAAACCTTCATTGGCAACAACACCATGGGTCAGACTACCCACTATACGGTTGCTTGCCCAGTCTTTTGCTGCGGACTGGGAGTAAACATTGTAAAGCGACAAATCTGAATCTGTTCTTGCAGAGATGGATCCCTTAAGGGGATTAAATGCGTCCTGTCCTTTTTTTGATCCGCATGTTTTAAGCCATGCAACGGTGGCATCCGGGTTTTTAGCTCCTACAGGAAGTCCGAAACTGTCAGCCAGGAAGATGAAAGTGCCATTTGTCCCGGGTGAAGGAGACCATCCGTAATCTTTCTTGGGTGTAAGTTTAAGGGTTGTTGACATGTAGCCGGAAGCCCAGTCGCCCATGATATTGAAAGCAGCCTGACCGTGAACAACCATGTCAGTTGCCTGCTGCCATGACAGGGATGCGGCATCCTTGTTGGTGTATTTCAATACCTTGTCCATGGTTTTCCAGACATTTACAACTTTTGGATCAGTCCATGAAAGTTTTCCCTTCCAGAGTGCGTCATAATCATCGGCGCCGAGAACACCGAGAGCAACACTTTCCCACAGGTGGTTTACCGTCCACGCCTGGCCGAGAGCGAGGGGGATGATCCCCTGTGCTTTAAGCTTGTCAGCGGTGGTAAAGAATTCATCCCAGGATTTTGGAGCGGTAACTCCCCACTTTTTCAGATTGGCAGGAACGTACCACATAACATTTGAACGGTGAATATTTACTGGTACCGACCATATTCCGTCTTTTGTGCCGATAAGGTTAAGGAGATCTTTCGGGAATACCTTCAGCCATCCTTCTTCCTTGAACAGGGGAGTAAGATCAACCATTCTGTTTGCGATAACCCATGTACCAATTAATTCCTGACCCGCGTGAACCTGGAAGGAATCAGGCGGTGAGCCGCCGAGCATACGCGTTTTCAAGACTGCTTTAGCATTGACGCCGGAACCCCCGGTTATTGTTGCATTGATAACATTAACACCGGGATAGTTTGCTTTAAAAACCTTAATAAGTGCTGCAAGGGCGGGGCCTTCATCTCCTGCCCACCAAGAGAATATTTCCAGATCGCCTCCAGGTGTTTTATTGTCGAGGACAACCTGCTGTACGTTTGCCTTTGCTGCCGCAGGGGCCGCTGCTTTTTCCTGCGTCCCGTTTGCAAAGACTCCACTGCCTGCAGTAAGCAGTGAAACAATGAGTGCCAGAAACAGAACTTTTCTTCGTTTCATCATGTGAACTCCTTAAAATAATTTTGTTCTCCATGGCGGCGGTAAAGTTCTTGATCGGATGGTACCTGAAAAAGAAACCAATTACCCGAAAAAATAACCTAACTCATTACCATGTATAGAATTATGCACCCATATTGGATATTTGTCAAATTTTATTTATATTTTTCTCTGTAACGGGTAGGTGTATCTCCTGTAAGCTTTTTAAAAACGACAGCAAACTGGTCATAGGATTTAAATCCTGTTTGTTTAGCTATTTCAGTGATGGTGAGTGAAGCATTCAGGAGCAGTTTTTCGGCTTTTTTGATCCGGACATCCTGAATATATTCATAGCAGGTACGGCCGGTTTCTTTTTTAAACAACCTGCTGAGATAGACTTTATGAAGACCTGCTTTTTCAGCAAGGGTTTCAAGGGATAAATCTTCGGAGTATCCGGATTGTATGGCTGCGATAATTTCTCTGATATGGTAACTGCGTATATCAGTGATATGGTTTCCCAGGGTAAGAGAAAAAACTTCGGTAAACTGTTTTTTGAACCAGCGGTATATATCAGTAATTGATTCAAGCGCATGGACAGTGTGGAGATTAAGGATATCAATGGAAAAATTATCAGATAATCGAAGATGATGTGTATCAATGTAGGTGAGCAGAAGAGAGAGCAGACTGATATTCACGTATTCCATGTAGTTGTACTGAATCATGCCGGAAATTTCTACTTTAAAGAGGTTTTCCAGGGTTTTAAAAAAAGTACTGCTGTTATTCTGTATTACAGCTTGTTTCAGGGTTTTAAGATTACGTTCTGTTATCTCAGGATCCATCCATGTTATGTTTTTGATGTGAGCCGGAGTAATAACCCGCCGTTGACCAAGAAAAATTCTATACTTAAGCAGGTCTTCTGTTAATGAATAAACGTTTTGAATATCAGACAGATTGGTAAAAGAATCTGCTGCAGCGATAGTAAGTGAAATATTACAATGATGTCCTACGAAATCTATAATTCTGTCGGGTATATCAGAAACAGGATTTTCTTCTTCAGGGGTAAGAAGAACCGCTATGAATCCATTACCTCTGTACGAAATAACACTGTCGCAATCAGACTGCAGTTCTTCCTCTAAACTTGATATCACAGCGCTTACATCAGTTTTATCATGATTGAAAGCGTCAATATGCATAAGAAGCAGAGAAAAATACTGTTTATCTGAAAAGAAAGGTTTAAACGTTTCATTGATTTCCGTTTCCGCGTTCATCGGAAGAGAGAAGAGATCAGCTGTTTTCTCTACTCTGAAACGGGATTCTCTGTTTCTTTTAAGGGTACCGGAATACTTTTTCCCTGCTGCATGTATCAATGCAGATCTGAGAACTTCGGGTTCAAGAAAGTCTTTAATAAGATAATCCTGTACCCCAAGCTGTATTGCTTTCTGAGCGTATGAAAAACTTTCGTAACAACTGAGAATTATAATCGGGATGTCTGTATTTTCTTTTCTTACCGCATTAATGAAATCGAGGCCGTCCATTATGGGCATTTCGATATCAGTTATAATTATGTCGGGATGTACCGTATGGTAGAGCCGAAGCCCCTCTTTGCCGTTGTTCGCTGATCCGCACAGGGTGTACTCCCCGCTCTTCCATATTTCCATGGCTTCAAGACGATCTCTGGCAGCTTTTTCATCTTCCACAATGATAATCTTAAACATCTTCATCTTCCGCTAGAGGGAGGAGAATACGGGCTGTTGTACCTTTATCCTCTTTACTATTGATTGTTAAGCCGTAGTGAGGGCCGAACAATATTTTTATCCGTTCATCAACGTTCTGCAGGCCAATTCTGTTAAACTTTCTACGGGTTGTTTCTGGAGACGAATTCATCCCTACTCCGTTATCTGAGACTTCAAGAATGAGATGGTCTGCTTCTTGTTTTGCAGTGATGGTGATGCTGCCTTCTCTTTCAGACGGTTCAATTCCGTGGAAAATGGCATTTTCCACAAGAGGCTGCAGGATAAGCTTCGGTACTTTTTCATACTCAACATCAGGATCAACTCTGTAGAAAATTTTAAAAGTTGTTCCATACCGGAGCCTCTGTATCTGAATAAAATTTTCTATGAGAATGAGCTCCTGCTTTACTGTTACAAGGCTTTCTGTTCCGGAAATAGCGGCTCTTAAAAGTATATTAAATGATTTTAAGCTTTCAAAAACAAGTTTGTTTCCGTCTTTTTCTGCCTGATAGCCTATTGCATTCAGGGTATTATGGATAAAGTGGGGATTTATCTGGGCCTGCAGGAAATCAAGTTCGTATTTGATGGATTTTATTTCAGCAGCATGTTTTTCTTCCTGCTCCTTATAGATATTGGCAATAAAACTGTTTATCTGTAATACAAGTTTATTGTATACCTCTCCCATATATTTTAGTTCACCGGAAGTTTTTATATGAATTGTTTCGAGGCTGCCTGTCTGTTCATACGAGTGCATAGCCGAGGTTATTTTCAGTATCGGTTTTGTAATAGTGCGGGCAATAAGGAAACCTATTATACCTGTTACAAGGGTAAACAATATCCCAATGAGGAAAATAAGCTTGAGCGCAATATTCAGGTTTTTCAATATTGCTGAATATGGAATGATACCCGTAACAAACCAGTTTACTGACGGCAACAGTTTTACAAGGATAAGACATTTCTGTGAATCAACAACGGCATTCAGGGAAATGTTGCCGGTAAGCTTACTAAAGTCAAGATTACTGCTTATTTTTTCAGGAGAAAAATCCTTGCCGTTTTTAAAGAGAAGCTCGTTCCGTTCGTTGAAAATGTAAATACCGGAAAAAAATTGATCTCTATCACTGTTCCAGATACTGCTGAAGAGCATCTGCCGGTTTAGGACTGCAATTTGATATCCCATAAGCCAGTAATTTTCATCCAGGAGCCGTTGATAGAGAGCGATGGTTAAGTTGTTCCTCTTTTCCCCTTTCTTGTAATCAATGGGAAATGTGCCGGGTTTTGCAAAATAGAAAAAATATTTTTTCTGAAGGAATTCTGTAAAATCATCGTCTCCGAGGATGGCAGAACTGTATAGGGACCGGGCATAAACGGGATCGAGAATTTCAAGATTGTGGTTAATAAGGATGACGCGTTCAATCAAGGGTGTTCTTCTTTCTGTCGATGTAATTTTAGAACGGAGTTCTTTCATATATGCCACGTTCCTGCCTGCTCCGGCAGTATTCAGGGAATGGAGAATCTCATGATTTTCAGATACTTCTTCAGTTATTTTTATGACATTAAGCAGTTGATCTTCAATCTCTTTTGATATTTTTGAAATTCTAAGGTTCAGCTGTTTTTTGCTGCTTTCAGTAAGCTGGGTTGAAAAAATAATGGAAATAATAATGCTGATGGTAAGGACAGTGCCAAGAATGATGATAATGTAACTGACCGTTAGTTTACGGTTTATATTGAACGATTTCACGGTGAAATCCTGTAGGGAGATAACGATACCGGAGGTATGGGAATCCCGGATGTAACGTACCGGTATAAGAGATCTGCTGCCTGCCTGCCCTGGGTGTAGGTATCTACAAAGAGAACCGCTTCTTGCGGAGAAGAGGGAACTGACTCTTTCTCCGGATCTTTTATACTTTCAATACTCAAAGCACATGAATACTGTTTCATTCCTATCTGATCAAGTGCCCTGAGAGCTCCCTCCATTTCATCACTGCTTCCCGCATAGATTATCCAGTGGGTCACATCCGGATGGGCTGCGAGCAGTTCCTGCATGGCAATCATTGCCCCTGCTGCATCATTTGGAGGAGAGTTGACCGTGTAGAAAATCTCTTTCGGTATATGGGGTATCCGTTTTATGAGTTCTTTTCTAATGGTTTCTGTCCACTGGGTAATTTCCATAACGGACGGTGAGGTCAGCTGTGCAATACCGGGAGAAATTGACGGGTTTTCTATAAGTGAGCACTCCTCTATTTTTTTTGCCAGCCATCCGGCGGCGGTTTCTGCAGATGCCTTGTAATCTATTCCGATATGGGGAGCAAGCTGTCTTCCCTGTTTATCAATAAGCTTGTAATTGAGAGAAAGGAGAGGTATTCCCGCTTCAAAAATTCTGTTAACCACCAGGGAGCTCATTTTTTGATTTGTAACGGCAATTGCAACACCGTCTACCTTTCTATTGATAAGGGTATCGATATTTGCAAGAGTCAGGTTGGAATCCATCTTGTTGTCAAGAATAAAAAAGTGAACGCCCAGCTGCGAGCATCTATTTTCGAAACCTTTGATCTGCTTTTTATACCACTGTATGTCAGATCTCTTAACCATGAGCGCAAGTTTAATTTCTGAAGCGGGAGTATGGGTAATTTCATTCCTCTGACAGGAGAAAACGGTAAGGGATACATAGAGAATGACAAGGGTCAGAAGACGTGTATTCACATACGGTATTCCTGCGATATATCAACATAGGATTGAACATTGTCCCGGATTCCCTGAATTTCCTCCGGTGTCAGTTCCCGGATAAAACGGGCGGGAGAACCCATAATAAGGGAACGCGGCGGGAATGTTTTTCCTTTTGTTACGAGAGAACCGGCGCCGACAATACTTTCTTCTTCAATAACAGCGTAATCGAGAATAATGGCGCCCATACCAATAAGGGAGTTATCTTTTATGGTACATGCGTGAATAATGACATTATGCCCGACCGTAACATTGTTACCTATTACCGCCGGTACATCATGTCCTACATGTACCACTGAATTATCCTGAACATTACTGTTTTTCCCGATGATAACCGGAGCAATATCACCTCTGAGGGTGACATTGTACCAGACTGAACTGTTTTCTCCTACCGTTACCGCCCCAACAAGGTCTGCGCTTGGAGCAATAAAAGCTGATACGGCAACATCCGGTTTCATATCCTTGAAGTTGTAAATCATTACGTTCTCCTTATCCCACAGTATAACTGCAAGTATAGGGGAAATTGGTATTTTGATCTACCTCTTCCATTGACGAGCTTTTTGCGAAGTACCCCATTTTAGCGAAATAATACATGACAATATTTATAATAGAATGTCCGTTGTATCAAGATGACCTCTATTTTATTGAATTTCCTCTTCTCAAAGGTAAAATCAGTACTTTTTTTGTGATTTTAGGCTC
>WGCU01000031.1 GCA_015493635.1 Spirochaetaceae bacterium
AAGGGCACCTTTTTTGTGGGGTAAATATTACAAATTTTTGGCTTTTAGATGCTCTAAAGCCTCTTCAGGGCATTCTCTCGGGGTAAAATATTTTTGACCCCTTTGTTATTTTCTCTCAGTATAGTAAGTTGGGGTACTTCGCAAAAAGCTCGCCTCCTGTATAAGACGGGGTGCTTTTTAAAGATTGCAGGGATTACTCCTGCCCGATCCCTTTAAACGCTGTTGTTACTTTTCCTTCATTTTCAACTTTTGTAGCCAGACTGACAACAATGGTCAGAATAATTGAGACTGGAAGCGCAAAAACAAGGGGATCAACAAAGGGCCATACACCGCCGAGAAGTGTTGTTTTTCCGGTTAAAGCCTTACACACCCCGAAAACCGCCGCTTCTTTGCCGTGCAGAAAGAGAAAACTGAATACAGCTGTAAGGACTCCGCCGAGAATACCCGATATGGCTCCTTTTTTTGTAAGCCCTTTCCAGTAGAGTGCCGCGGCATAGGGAGCAAGAAAGCTGGAAGCCATAAGCCCGAAAAAGATGGCGGTTGCCCGGGCAATTACCCCGGCGCCCATTTTCAAACCCAGAAGAACAGTGACAAGGATACCGACTATGATACCTATCCTTGTTATAAGCATCTCACTTTTGCCTCCGTCATCTTTCTCTTTACCTGAAGAGTAAAAGTCCCTCCCGATTGAGGTTCCAATGGTATGGAACTGGGAACTGAGGGTAGACATGCCGGCAGAAAGAATAACAAGCATAAAAAGATATCCAAACCAGGTGGGGAGTGCATCGCGGATAAAGAGTGGTATAACCTTATCTGAATTCCCTTTTGCAGCCTGAATGGATATGACTCCTGCCGTTTTAAAGAAATACACGTTGGAAAGAGCACCGACAATAAACGATGTTCCTACCGTCAGCAGTATAAATACCGCGCCGATTATAACCGCCCTGTTAAGTTCTTTGTTGCTCTTTACCGTCATGTAGCGAACTACAAGCTGCGGCTGTGCGAGAACACCGATTCCCACTCCAAGAACAAGAGAGGAATAAATAATCCACCACAGAGGACTGCCTCCGGCAGGAGAACGTGTCCATCCTCTTAATCCGATGGCTTTTAAGCTTTTGGGAACAAGCGATGACATATCCGTCAGCGCTTTGTGGGCGGGGACAATACCTCCAAGAGTACTGTATATAAAGATAAGCAGCACAAGCATTCCGGCAAACATCAGTGTCCCCTGAAGCGCATCGGTATACATTACCCCCTTGAGTCCGCCCATAATAACATACGCGGAAACAAGGACAGAAAATATAACAACTGAATAGATATAAGGAACCCCGAGAAGCCCCTCAAGAATTCTTGATACACCAATAAGAACCGCTGCCGTGTACAGCGGCATAAAAACAAAGATAATAATCCCCATAAACCGCTGTATAAAGGTTGAATCAAGCCTCCTCCCGAGAAGTTCCGGGAACGTGTGGGCATTTAAATTCAATCCCATTTGGCGGGTCCTCTTTCCAAAAACAATAAAAGCCACGAGGACACCGACACCGACATTAAAAACAACAAGCCAGAGCAGACTCATACCAAAAAGAGACGCAATACCGCCGAATCCGACAATTGCTGAAGTGGAAATAAACGTTGCGCCATAGGACATTGCCATGACAAAGGGATGTGTCTTCCTGCCTCCAAGCATGTAATCGGTTGAATTTTTTGTCTTTTTAAAACCGCTGTACCCCATATATCCAACAACAGCAAGATACAGTACGATGATAACAACAAGATAATAGAGGTTCATGAAACACCCCCGTCTACTTTTTCTTCCAGTGCAATTTCATCTTCAACCCATTTCTTTTTTTCGGGCTTTTCATCAAGATCTTCATCTCCCTTGTTCCACATAACAAGGCCATATACTACCGCGGCAGCCGCAGCAAGAAACATAAGCAGATACGCGAGCCAAACCGAAACATCCGGTATTCCCAAGAACATAATTTACTCCTTTTGTATAAAATGAACCGGCCATACCGGTTCTTATTTCTTGACAGCAAGGAAAAGTTGGGGTACAGTTCAATGACCGACTAAACAGTCGGTTACAAAAACAGTGTACAGGAGATATTTGCATACGTCAACGTAAAAAAATGGCTTTTGTAGTTTTTTGTTTTATGGTTTAATAGAGGGATATTTCACAGCAAGGAATTTTTATGGCTATTTCAGAGCGAATACAAACCATGATGAGCGGTTCCTCTTTTATCAGGAAAATGTTTGAAACAGGATCTGAACTGAAAAACCAGTATGGAAGCGAAAATGTCTTTGATTTTTCTCTCGGCAATCCTTCCATGCGCCCTCCGGACGTCTTTAATGAAAGCCTTCTTAAAGCAGCTTCAGACCATCTGCATCACGCGTACATGCCGAATGCAGGATATCCGGAGGTACGGACAAGCGTCGCACGCTTCCTGTCAAAAGAACAGCATGTACCGCTGACAGAAAAAAATATCATCATGACTACTGGAGCAGGCGGGGCTCTCAACATTATACTGAAAACTATTCTCAATCCGGGAGATACCGTTATTGCATCAACACCATGCTTTATGGAGTATAAATTCTACTGCGACAATCATGGCGGAACCCTCGTCCTGGCGGAAGGAACAGAAGATTTTAATCTTAATGTCTCCGCTATTGAAGCTGCAATTACCCCTCAAACCGCTGCAGTTATTATCAATTCTCCCAACAATCCTTCCGGACGCGTTTATCCGGAGGAGACCATTAAAGAACTTTCCGCAATGCTTTCCCGGAAAAGCAGGGACACAGGGCGGACCATATACCTTATCAGTGACGAACCTTACCGGAAGATAGTATACGACGGGATCACCGTTCCTTCCATTCTCGATCATTATAATAACTCGGTAATATGCACATCCTATTCCAAAGACCTCTCTATTCCGGGAGAACGGATTGGCTGGCTTGCTGTCCACCCGGAAGCGGATGATTTTGAAAATCTTATATCCGGTACGATACTCTGTAACCGTATTCTCGGGTATGTTAACGCCCCTGCACTGATGCAGCGTACTATCGCGGAACTGCAGGGAGTAAGTGTCGATATTGGCCAGTATAAAAAGAAACGGGATCTTCTCGTAGATGAGCTTCAAAAAATGGGGTACCGCTTCAGAGTACCTGAAGGGACCTTCTATCTTTTTGTTAAAGCTCCGGGAGGAGATGATTTGAAAATAGTCGATGAGCTTTTACAGGAGCGGATACTTGTTGTCCCCGGCAGGGGGTTTTCCTATCCCGGTTTTTTCCGCATTGCATACTGTGTAAAAGACAGTGTTATAGAGGGATCACTTCCGGGATTTAAACGGGCACTTAAAAGGATAGAAAAATGACTGATATTGAAACAATGGATAGAGAAGCTCTTGCCGCTTTACAGCTGCTGCGATTTAAAAGAGCGGTAACAACAGCCCTTAAAACACCTTTCTATAAGAAGAGATTGCAGGGAGTCGGCATTAGAAGTGCTGAGGATCTGAAAACACTGGAAGATATAAGAAAAATCCCTTATACAACCAAAGAGGATCTGAGAGAAGCATATCCCTACGGACTCCTGGCCGTAGACAAGGACGATGTTGTCCGGATGCATGCGTCCAGCGGAACAACGGGCACACCAACGGTTATTTATCAGACCCAGCATGATCTGGACAGATGGACAGACCTCACCGCCCGTTCTCTTGTTGCCGCCGGATGCGGTAGAAGTGATGTTTTTCAAAACATGATGACCTACGGCCTCTTTACCGGAGGGCTCGGACTGCATTACGGTGCCGAGAAACTGGGAATGCTTGTTATTCCCGCATCCAGCGGTAACACAAAAAGGCAGTTTCAGCTGATGAAGGATTTCGGTACCACGGTTGTACACGCAACACCGAGCTACATGCTTCACATGTACAACAGAATTGAAGAGATGGGATATTCCCTGAATGATTTCAAGCTGAAAAAAGCTCTTGTCGGGGCGGAACCCCATTCAGAGGAGATCCGGCAGAAAATAGAGAAACTCTATACCATCGATGTGTACAACTCCTACGGCCTTTCAGAAATGAACGGCCCGAGTGTCGCCTTTGAATGTACCGAAAAAAAGGGAATGCATCTGTGGGAAGATTCCTACTACCTGGAAATTGTTGATAAACACAGCCTGGAACCGGTACCGGATGGAGAAACCGGAGAGCTCGTGTTATCGATCCTTATCCGTACGGCAACTCCTATTCTCAGATACCGTACCCGGGATCTCACATCCATTATTCCCGGGAAATGTGCCTGCGGCAGGACATCCCGCCGGATAAACAGGATTGTCGGAAGGACCGATGATATGCTTATTATCAATGGTGTCAATGTTTTTCCTTCCCAGATAGAAGAGATCATCATGAAAATGACGGAGGTCGGAACAAACTACAGAATAATCGTCAAGAAAGAGGGGGTCCTTGATAAACTCATTGTTCAGACAGAAGTAGGGCCCTCCATATTTTCTGATGACGCACGGGATATAAATGCCCTTAAAAACCGCATAGCGGAAAATCTGAGGGCTTCTATAACGATAAATCCTGCTATTGAGCTTCACGAACCGGGAATGCTGCCGGTTCAGCAGGGTAAAGCGATACGGGTGGTAGATGAGAGGAGGAAACCAGTATGATATGGAATAAAAAAATTGAAACCATGAATCGGGAGGAAATGAAAAGGCTTCAACTTGAAAAACTGCAGGATCTGGTACAGTACGTCTATGAGAAGGTTCCTTTTTATAAAGAGAAATTCGATGCAGCGGGAGTTAAACCTTCAGACATAAAAACCCTGAGTGATATAGCAAAACTTCCCTTTACAACGAAGGACGAAATGAGGGAAACCTACCCCTACGGTCTCCTTGCATGCAAACCGGAGGAGCTTAGAGAAATTCACACCTCATCCGGTACCACAGGGACTCCTGTAGTTGCAGGTTATACCGAAAATGACAGAACCCTCTGGAAAGAGGTGATGGGAAGATGCCTTGCAATGGCAGGCGGCAGCAAAGACGATGTTGTTCAAAACGCCTACGGATATGGCATGTTTACCGGAGGACTCGGCGTTCATTACGGGGCAGAGGCAATCGGAGCAACCGTTCTCCCTGTATCTTCGGGTAATACAAAACGGCAGCTTACCTTTATGAGGGATTTTAAATCCACCATTCTGACATGCACTCCTTCATATTCACTTTTTATGGCGGAGGTTGCCGGTGAGATGGGCATGGATTTCAAAACCTTTGACCTGAAAGCAGGCATATTCGGAGCCGAACCGTGGTCCGACAATATGCGGGTTGAAATAGAACATAAACTGAACATCAAAGCTTATGATATCTACGGTCTTACCGAAATAATCGGTCCCGGCGTTTCGTGTGAATGCGAGGCACAAAACGGGCTCCATATAAACGAAGACTACTTTTATCCGGAAATTATTAACCCCGAAACAGGAGAAGTGCTCCCTGAAGGAGAAAAAGGGGAACTTGTCTTTACAACCCTCTCCCGGGAAGGGACGCCGATTATCCGCTACAGGACACGGGATATAACCTGGCTGTTTCACGATTCCTGTTCCTGCGGCCGTACAACTGTTAAAATGCACAGGCTGCTTGGAAGAAACGATGATATGATGATACTGCGGGGAGTTAATATTTTCCCGTCTCAGATAGAAAATGTTCTTATGCAGATTGAAGGAACAGAGCCCCACTACCAGATTATCATAGACCGGAGCAAAACACACCTTGACCACGTAGAACTTCAGGTTGAGGTAGAGGGACGTCTCTTCTCGGATGAAACCAAGAACCTTGAAAAAATCCGTGATATAATCCATAACGAGATGAAGCAGGCCCTCGGCATCTCCCTTGATATCAAACTGGTTGAACCAAAATCGATAGAGAGAAGCATGGGAAAAGCCAAACGGGTAATAGATAAACGCGACACTGAAAAGGAGAAATAAGAAAATGAAAGTAAAACAAATTTCAGTTTTTCTTGAAAATACAACGGGGAGACTTGCCGAAGTAACAAAAGTACTGGGAACAGGTAATATCAATCTCAGAGCCATTTCCATTGCTGATACCGCTGATTTCGGTATTCTTCGTCTGATTGTTGATACACCGGCTAAAACAATGAAGCTCCTTAAAGAGGCCGGCTTTACCGCAAAGATAACCGAAGTTATAGGAGTTATTGTTAACGATAAACCCGGCGGATTGATGAAGGTAATGGACATATTCAATGCCGAAGGTGTTAATATTGAGTATCTCTACTCCTCACTTATAAACGAGGGAGGAGATGCTGTTGTCATATTCCGGGTAGAAGATATCGACCACGGTCTCAAAATTGTTGAACAGGCAGGATTAAAGGCTATATCTGCCTTCTAACCGGAGTGTATCATGAATAAAAGTCTCGTAACAAACCTCATTGCCCTCGGTATTATAGGTATCGGCTATTTTTCTCCTGTTTTCCGGGATCAGATTCTCTCGGTTGGGTTTTTCGCACTTTCAGGTGCGGTTACAAACTGGCTGGCTGTGTACATGCTGTTCGAAAAAGTCCCGCTGCTTTACGGATCAGGGGTTGTTCCTCTCCACTTTGAAGAGTTTAAAACCGGTATCCGGCACCTCATCATGAGTGAATTTTTCACCAGGGAGAATCTCGAGCGGTTCTTCGCTGAATCAGCGGATTCCCTTCTACCGGATATCGACATTGAAAAGGCCCTGGCAGCGGTTGATTACAACAAAGCCTTTGACGGTCTTGTTACGGTTATTATGAGTTCATCATTCGGCGGAATGCTGGGACTCTTCGGAGGAGAAAAGGCACTGCAGGGTTTCAGGGAACCTTTCAAGGAGAAATTGCAGGATTTTATCAGAGAAGAAACAAAAAGCCCCGCATTTACAGAGGCTGTTGCCCGTTCTCTGGAAACGGGGAACATGAGTGAGAAAGTAGAAGCTCAGGTGGAAGAAATAATCAATAAACGCCTTGAGGAATTGACTCCCCAGATGGTGAAAAAGATCATTCAGGATATGATACGGAAACATCTTGGATGGCTTGTTATCTGGGGCGGTGTTTTCGGCGGAATAATAGGGCTCGTCATGAGCTTTATACGTTCCTGATCTGATGAACTGTGCTGTCTGCGGCAGGGAAGACCCTGAGAAATGGAATATTAAAAACAGGAAGTACCGTTACTGCCCCGCATGCGGATTCATACAACTGGCACCTGAGCACTTTCCCGAAAGACAGGCAGAAAAAACACGGTATCTGCAGCATACCAATACTGCCGCTGATTCCCGTTACGTTGCCTATCTGCAGGACTTTCTGACTTCCTCTTTCTATCCCTATGTCCCGGGAAGCAGTACTGTCCTTGATTTCGGCTGCGGTCCGGAGCCGGTACTTGCGGGGATACTTCAGCATGAAGGGTTTTCCGTTGACTGCTACGATCCCTTTTTTGCCCCCGGTTTGTCATGGAAAACAAAAACCTACGATGCTGTGACCGCTGTTGAAGTTTTTGAACACCTGCAGAACCCTGCAGGCGAACTGGAAGCTATTACGGCAGTGGTACACGATAACGGATACATACTACTGCGCACCATGCTTCACACAGAAAAAAAAGATGCTTTTTCCAGCTGGTGGTACAGGGAAGACAGTACGCATGTTTCTTTTTTCTCGGAACGGACCATAAGAACCCTTGCAGTACCGTTCGGGCTGAGCATCATTTCAATCAAAAACAGATGTGAAATTGTATTGAAAAAGCAGCCCCGCTCTTGACAAAAACCTTCTAATAGTGCATTTTTTCCAAAGCGTTCTGTGGGGGTGTGGCGAAGTTGGTTATCGCGCCGGCCTGTCAAGCCGGAGATCGCGGGTTCGATCCCCGTCACTCCCGACGCACACCGGAGTCTTCTGACTCCGGTTTTTTTATTCTCAAACGAGTGAGTGGAGCGGGGCAACTTGTTGGTTCCTGCCCTAAGCGAGTGCAGAGAACGAAAGGTGTCAATACCCCGCGGCTCTGCCGCGGAATAGGCCACGAAAAGCGGACTGGGTCCAGGGTTTACCCTGGGGTATTGACACCTTTCATTCTTGTGCATCTTATTGACGGAACAGGGGAAACTGTTTCATAATGGATCATGCGCAAGAAAAATCTTTTTGTATCCTACCTTGCCCTTTTTACGGGGATTTGTCTTTCCATCATTCTGCCGGCTTTTTTTTTAACAGAAGTATCAGCCGGTTACCGTATTATAATACAGCTGTTCCTCACCTTTTTCATCATGGTATTGTATTTTTTCATGGTGTGGAAAGACATACAACAATCCCTGTTTTTTCTGCACCATACCATAAAAAAAATCGAAGATAATGACCCTACCATTTCAGCAGATGACAAGCGGATGATCGACAGAATGACAAACATCCGGTACTTTGATATTAAAAAACTGATAACCTTTACCAATACACTCCTTCTAAATCAGCATACCATTCTTAAAACAGCCGTTAAAGACCGGGACTTTATTGATAAGAACCGTAAACTACGGGATGCCATCATAGATCTTAATCAGCTCATTGTATCCGGATCTCCTATTGAAACAATTATGCAGCAGCTCCTAAACACCGCCATAGAAATCATTCCCGACTGTGATGCGGGGATTGTCTTTCAGGTAGCTGACAACACTGAAATGATTAAACCGGTGGCATCATACGGTTACAAACTGGAAAAACTTGACAAGTCAGATTTTACCCTGACAAGCACCTATCTTTCCCAATTTAACCGATTGTATGATCCGAACCCTCTTATTATCCGGAACCGCCGCAAAGTTGATGAAAAGAAACATACCCCTGAAGAACTGACACAGTTTGAACAGGCAGGTGTCTATGAATACAACGCGGTTCTTACCGCTCCCGTTATCATTGACAGAGAACTGTACGGTATCGTCAGTCTCAGCAGTAGAAAGAACAACGGATTTACCGCCGATGATGTACAGTTGATGGGGTACTTCACCAGTGAAATGGGTGTCATTATAAAAAACAGCTTTCTTATCCAAAAGGCTTTCTACCTCTCCAAGTACGACAGCCTGACCGGTGTGCATAACCGTTATTTTTTTGAAGAGGTTGTACACCTTGTACTGCAGGATGCCTACCGGTACAACCGGAGTATCCATATTGTGCTTTTTGACCTGGATAATTTCAAGGATATCAATGATACCTACGGCCATGAGGCGGGAGACCGGGTACTGAAGGTTTTTGCGAAAACTGTCAGCTCCTCCATCCGTGAGAGTGATATCTTTGCACGGTTTGGCGGAGACGAATTTACCGCTCTCTTCCACGATTGTGACAAAAGTAATCTCCAGAACCGCATACAGACAATAATACAGAAACTGGAAACCACACCGGCCCTCATTAACGGAGAGAAATATTTTATCAAGTACAGTTACGGAATTGCCGGATTCCCTGATGATGCAAAGAATTATAATGATTTGCTGCAGCTTGCGGACAAAAATATGTACAAACATAAAGCAGAACATAAACGTAACAACAAGGAGGATTAAAATGACCCACTTAACATCCTTTATTCACCATGATAACGGGAGAAAGGTTTTTTTTCAAACATGGCATCCGGATACAAAACCAAAAGCCACGGTACTCATCGTCCATGGTTACGCTGAACACTCAGGAAGATACGAACATGTTGCCCGCTACCTTACCGGAAGAGGATACGCGGTATACGCGCCGGATCATTACGGTCACGGCAAGTCAGACGGGATACGGAGCGATGTTCCCTACTTTGAAATGTTCTCTACCGATCTTTATAAACTTTACACCATTGCCAGGGGCAAGGAAAAGAATGATATTTTTCTGCTGGGGCACAGCATGGGGGGAGCCATAGGCGCTCATTTTGCAATACTTTACCCTGATGCTTTAAAAGGGCTGATACTTTCAGCTCCTGGAATCAGGGTAACCGCAGATGTTTCGCCGTTTTTAAAAACTATTTCCAAAGGTATTGCCGCTCTCTTTCCTGCGCTTCCGGTTGTGGCCTTTGATATCGAAGGCATATCCCGGAATCCTGAAGTAATAAAAAAGTACCGGGAAGATCCCCTGAACTATACCGGAAAAGTACGGGCACGAATGGGCAGGGAACTTATGAGAGTGGAGAAACTTACCGATGAAGCATCTCTTTCAAAGATTACCATTCCGACACTCCTCCTCCATGGAGGCGATGACAGAGTTGTCGACCAGGAGTGCAGCCGTATTATATACAACAGCATCAGCTCTACCGATAAGGAGCTTACCATTCTGCCGGGACTGTACCATGAAATTCTAAACTCTTCAGAAAAAGAAGCGGTCATGAAACGGATTGCAGACTGGCTTGATACACACTGCTCATCATAATCTACTTCGAAGAGGCTTCCTTCACAATAGCAAGAACAGCAGCACTGTCCATATCTTTAATAACGTCACTGCCGCGTTTATCTTCCGGCAGTTTTATATTCTTTTTACCCGCTTTTATATAGGGTCCGTACCTGCCGTCATAGATGGCAAGAGGTTCTCCCCCGGGACCGGTTTTTCCAAAATCTTTAAGAAGAAGGTTACCTCCCCTCCCCCGTTTCGGCTGGGCCAGGATTTCCAGAGCCCGTTCAAGCGTAATGGTAAAAAGGTCATCTTCTTTCCGCAGAGACCGGGATTCATCTCCGTGAGAAATATAGGGTCCGAATCTTCCTTCATTGGCGTACACAGGGAGCCCCGTCTCTGGATGGTTACCCAGAAGTCTCGGCAGACTTAACTGCCGCAGGGCATCTTCCAGTGTTACGTCCTTTATTTTTTTGCCCTTGGGGAGACTGGCCCTGCGGGGTTTGGGATTTTCTTCTGTCTTCTCTCCCAACTGGAAATAGGGTCCGTACCTGCCGGTTAAACAGTATATATGCTCTCCTGTTTCAGGATGAACACCCAATGGTTCAGGCCCATTCTTCTGCATCTCCAGTATTTCTTCCACATCTTCCCGGGACAGATCCGATGGTGCTATATCTTCCGGTATTGATGCATGAACATCATCATGCACGAGATACGGTCCATATTTCCCCACTTTTATCCCTTTCACACTGCCGAGATGAGGAAGCAGAATTGTCCGGGCTTCATCCGGCTGTATCTCTTTCTCCCTTTTTTCAACAAGGTTCTTCAGCCCTTTCTCCCCAAGATAGAAGGATCTGAGATACTCAAGACGGTCAACTTTTCCCATGGATATCGCGTCCAGCGTATTTTCCATGTCAGAGGTAAAACTGTATTCTATAAGTTTAGGGAAATGGTTCTCCAAAAGCTGGATAACCGCAAACCCGGTAAAGGTTGGGATAAGAGATGTTCCCTGTCTGCGGACATACTGACGCTCAAAAAGTGTATTGATAATGGCTGCATAGGTTGAAGGCCTTCCAATTCCCATCTTTTCAAGCTGACTGACAAGAGATGCTTCCGTATAACGGGCTGGAGGCTTTGTTTCATGCGACAGCGGGTCAATCTGCACAGGATCTATTTTGTCACCTTCTTTCATTTTTGGGAGAAAGGTTTCCCGGTCATCGAGAGCAGCATCAGGATCATCCTTTCCCTCCACATACACACGTAAAAATCCGGGAAATGCTATTCTTGTACCGAAAGCGTTAAAAACACTCTCTCCCGCCTTGATTTTAACCGTTGTGGATACCTTCTCCGCAGATTTCATCTGGGTAGCCATGGTCCGTTTCCATATAATGGAATACAGAGCAAGCTCTTTCCCTGAAAGTCCAGACTGTTCCGGATGAACAAACGTCTCTCCCGCTGGACGTATCGCTTCATGTGCTTCCTGGGCTCCTTTCGATTTAGCCGTAAACTGCCGGGGGCTTTCACTTAAAAAGGTTTCGCCGTAAAGCTGTGTAATAGCACTGCGGGCTCCCTGCAAGCCTTCACTGCTTAAAAAGGGAGAATCCGTCCTCATGTATGTAATAAATCCCTGCTCATAAAGCCTCTGAGCAGTCCTCATTGTCTGCCGGGCAGACATACGAAGCTTCCGGTTCCCGTCCTGCTGCAGAGTTGAGGTAATAAACGGAGGGGCAGGATGCTGTTTAATATTCCGTTCCTGAACCGACAGAACACTCCAGGCTTCCTTCTGTAACGACTGTGTCAAAGCTTCAGCATCTTTCTTTTTAAGAATGAGTACTTTCTTGTTTTTATATAGAAAACCTGTTTCAGGATCGAAATCTTTTCCTCCCGCGACACGGGTTCCTTTCACCGATTCCAACTTCACATTAAAGAGAGAATTGCTTTCGCCCTCCGGATGCACTTTGGCTGTTATGTCCCAGTAGTCTGATTTTACAAATCGTATCCGTTCTCTTTCCCGCTCAATAATAAGCCGGAGACCGGGGGACTGGACCCTTCCTGCGGAAAGCCCATAGGCAATTTTTTTCCAGATAAGAGGAGAAAGGGTAAAACCGTAGAGCCGGTCAAGGATCCTTCTCGTTTCCTGGGCATTTACCAGATTAGTATCAATATCCCGCCCGTTTTTTAGAGCCTTTTCAATGGCATTCCGGGTTATCTCATGAAAAACCATCCGTTCCACGGGGACTTTTGGTTTGAGGATATCTCTCAGGTGCCACGAAATACTCTCCCCTTCCCTGTCTTCATCTGTCGCAAGGAGCAGCTTGTCAGCTTCTTTAAGTTTTTTCTTTAATTCCCTGACAATGGCTCCCTTCCCCTTGGGAGTTATATACAGGGGACGGAAATCATCCTCTACATTGATACCAAGCCGTGACCATGGTTCGCTTTTGTATTTCCTGGGAATATCAGCAGCAGAGGTGGGAAGATCACGGACATGCCCGACACTTGCTTCAACAATGTAGTTGGAAGGAAGAAATTTTCGTATGGTTTTTGCTTTTGTCGGTGATTCGACAATTACCAGTATTTTTTTACTCATAGTCTCCTTACTATAATTATTCAAATAGGTGTGTAAAGTAGAATTTCCCGCAAGATTGAATTTTTTACGCTTTTTATACGCTTTTTATTGACGGGAGAGGTTAATACGGCTAAAGTCTGCGTATGAAACATCCTTTTTTTCACGATAAAGTTCAGGTTTTTGCCCATAGAGGCAACTCCCTGTACTTCCCGGAGAACACCATTCCTGCCTTTAAAAGTGCCGCGGATCTGAACGTTGACTGTATTGAAACAGATATTCATCTCACTATTGACGGAACCTGTGTTATTTGGCATGACGATACACTGCAGAATCTTACCGGAGACCCGGCAAGGATATGCTCAAAAACCCTGAAAGAACTTAAGGCACTGGATGCGGGACGTACCTTTTCTCCAGATAACGGAAAGACCTTCCCCTTTCGGGATACAGGTATCCGGATGGCAGCATTGGAAGAAGTTCTGGAGGCCCTCCCTGAAATGAAATTCAATATTGATTTGAAGGATAACAACAGAAAACTTGTCAGGGAATTTGTCCGTATCATCAGAAAGCATAAAGCGGAAGGCAGGATCCTCGGGGCAAGTTTCCATCATGAAAACATACTCCAGTTACGGGAGCTTATGCCTGAACTGGCCACCTCCTTTTCTGAAAAGGAAGCCCGCAGCATTGTTATTTCTCAAAAAGCGGGGATTCTTCGATTTAAAAAGAACTTTCAGGCAGAGGCTTTTCAAGTTCCCGAGTATCTAAAGGGTTTAAAGATAGTAACCCCCGGTCTTTTAAAGACACTTCACACACATAACATCTTCATCCATGTCTGGACCATAAACAACAGTGCGGATATGAAAAGACTTTTCACCATGGGAGTAGACGGTATTTTTACAGACGACCCCCTCCTTCTTATGAAAACCATGGCCGGCAGCAAAAGCTGAGTCTACACAGGTTACAGTGGTATATTCAGAACAGTTCCGGGTAATTCCGGGACCTTTTCCGCTGCCTTCTCAATGGTTTCCTTCCCTGAAAGAATAACAAAGGCTGCCTTATCAAAATACTCAAGCAGCCGTTTTGCCGCCTTCTGAATATCCTCCGGACCGGCGGATAGAAGCCGCTGCCTCTTGGTCCGGCGGAGTTCATCCTGTATTCCGTACAGGGCCCTCCTGAATCCTATAATACTCTTTTCTCCGGGGGACAGGGGACGGACATCCTTACCGACAACAGCAATCACCGCCTGGGTAACCACTGCCGTATCTACGGGATGTTCTGAAAGAGAGAGAAGGCCTTCTTTATAAGCATGCATCGTTTCCGCGACCTTCGGATCACGGTATGATGAGAATATAAAAATTCCTTCCATTCCGTTGGCGGAAGCGGACGCTCCGTAGGCACCTCCTTTCATGCGGATGACATTCCAGAGAAACTCTGTTTTTAAAATATGGGAGAGGAGAATTTCCGCCGCGTGTCCCTCCTCCTCAAGGCGTGAACCCTTAAACGCACACCCGACAAATCCTATGGGAGCAGGAATGTAGACAGATTCCACCTTTTCAGCCGGTCTGCACGTATGTTCCAGCTTTTTATCCCTTATCAACGGAGCATGGAGCTGTTCCAGCTTCGACTGCAGAACAGGAAAAACACGTTCTCCCTCTTTTTCAGGAGCGGTAATATTGATCTTTACATTATGCCTCGTAAAGATCTTTTCCCGGAGTTTGAGCAGCATGCTGCCTGTCTCCCGCAGGGCAGCAACCGTCATATCAGATGACAGGTCCGCCAGGAAAAGATACTGATCCAGTCCCCGCCACTTTTCTTCAAAATTAAAAACAGGACTTATCGCACTGCCTGCTCTCAACGTTGCATAGGAATTACCCGCAGGGATAAGAGAAGAGGAAAAATCCTCCCGCAATTCCATTATGACATCCTTAAGCCGGGCCTTTTCATCAATCCGGGACTCAAGAAACATCTTGATTGCCAAATCAGCGGCGTTTTTTAAATCTTCTTCAAGAAACTTCAATCTGAAAAAAATACTGTTCCGGATACGGGTTCTTTCCCCGATAACAGAACTGGATTCGAGGAAGGAGTAAAACCCCCCGGTATGAAGTGTAAAAAGACGGGCAACCTCATGATACGGAATTCCGGGCAGAGCCGAAGAGGTAAGCATCTTCCCCAGAAGAGGAAGATACCTGTTCTCAGTTTCATCAAGGGATTCAGTATTAAAACTGAAATCAACGTACACTATTCCATTCGTATATATGTCATGCATATAAACAGGCAATCCGTTCTCCAGCCTGCAGACCGTATTGATGGTAGATATATCTGACGGCAGGTCTTCCAGGGAAAGAGAGGGTATTGACGCAAGAGCTTCGGGAGATTCCGGAGTTTCCTGAAACACCTTAAGGAGCCTGTTCTCGGTTTCTATCTGTTTTCTCTTCTCGTCAGTTAATGACGCAAGAACAGCATTGATTCTTTCCCTTTCTGCCTCTTCCTGCTTTTTTGTATGATCTCTGTCCGGATAAACGGTGACAACCGACCGGTGGTTATTTTTTAAAAGAACATTCTCTATACGGGTTTCAAAAAACCTTTTATCAGCGGAGACGTCAGCTTTTAATTGTTTCATCACATCTGCAAACGCCAATGTCGCTTCCGGCTTATACCCATGGAGCCATCCCCGAAGGGCTTTATCCATAAGCCTGAGCCCTGCCGGAGCGCCGCCGCGGATTTCCCGGTTTCTGAATTCAATCCTTTTCAGTGCTCCCGTTACAATATCATCAGGGATACCTTCACTTACAAGCTTTTCAAGCTCCCCGTAAACAAGCTGTTCAAAAGCATCCCGTTTATCAGGATCACTTCCGCGGATTCCTACAGAAAAAACACTTTCCCGGACATCCTGTTCCAGACCGCTTACAGGAGAAACATCGCTTCCCAGTCCGGATTCCACTATGGCTTTATACAGGGGAGCTCCCACGTTACCCAGCAGAATGTCGCTCATCACCTCATCGGCAAGCATCTGACCGGGATCGGAAACATCTCCCGTCAGATAATTTATCAGAATCGTACTCTTTCCTTCAGGAGATTCACCCTCTGAAAGGGCACTCGTTACCGTATACAATCTCTTCTTCTTCCAGCGTTTCTGAATCTTTATTTCGGGATTGATATTTTTCCGGGTAAACGCCCTTAAAAACCCGTCCTGAAGGAATTTCAGCTGCTTTCCGGAAGGAATGTTTCCGTATAGAAACAACCGGCAGTTTGAAGGGTGATAGTATGATGCATGAAATTCGATAAACGTTTCATAGGCAAGATCAGGTATAACCCCGGGTTCGCCTCCGGAATTAAAATGGTACTGATTGTCTGAAAAGAGAGACCGTACCGACCACTCCGCAGCAATGGAATCATGATTCGAATACGCTCCTTTCATCTCATTATACACAACACCGACGATTCTTAATTTTCCGTTTTCATCAAATTCAAGTCTGTGCCCCTCCTGCCAGAATACTTCCTTCTTTAAAAGGGGGAAAAAGACAGCATCAGCGTAGACTCCCATGATATTGAAATAATCCTTCTCCACAGGAGAACTGGCCGGATACACCGTTTTATCAGGGTACGTCATGGCATTGATAAAGGTATTCATACTTCCCTTAATGAGAGACATAAAAGGATCCTTAACAGGGTACTTCCTTGAACCGGACAGAACCGAATGTTCCAGGATATGAGCTACTCCTGTATCATCAGAAACAGGAGTCTTGAACGCAAAAGAGAAAAGATTATCAATATCATCATTATACAGATGAAAAACATCCATCCCCGTTTCATTATGCTTAAAAGCATACCCTTTCCCTTTGTATTCCGGTAAATCAGATATCGATTTCAGGGTAAACCCATGGAGAACGTCGCCGCTGTGTAATTGTTTCATACCGAAGAGACTACCATACTATCCGTTCTTCTTTCCAGCACTTCAAACCTCATTATCAAAGTTTCATATTTATGGTATTTTTATTACATGAAGAGAGCTGTTGTACAAAAGAGAAACAAGATACTTGCCGCAATCCGGCGTTTTTTTAACGAGAGGGATTATCTTGAGGTGGAAACCCCGGTTCTTTCCCCCTTTCTTATCCCTGAATCAACCATAGAGATATTTGAAACAACGTACTACCGTGAGCTGCAGGGTGCACATCAGCTCTATCTGACACCATCTCCAGAGATTTTCATGAAAAAGCTTATAGCTGAAGGGTTCGGGAACATTTTTCAAATGACAAAGAGTTTCCGCAACTATGAGCAGGCGGGGAAAGAGCATAATCCGGAATTCACCATGCTTGAATGGTACACAGAAGAAGCTTCCGCGGAGGATAACATACCTGTTGCAGAAGAATTATTACGAACCCTTGTTTCAGAAATGGATACATCCGGACCCGCGTTTCTTGAACCGCCTTTTAAAAGGATGAGTATGGAAGAGGTTTTCTTTGAGAACACCGGAATCGATTTGGTAAAAGTACAGAGCTTTTCCCTCCTTAAGGAGGCAGCCCTGAGAAAAGGATATTCTCTGCCTGGAAAGAACGAAACCTGGGAATCCCTCTTTAACAGGATCTTTTTAACCGAAGTGGAGCCGGTTCTTCCCGGAGAGAAACCGCTTGTCCTGTACAACTATCCCGCTCAAATAGACTGTCTTGCCGCAGACATTCCCGGTACTCCATGGAAAGACAGATGGGAACTCTACGCGGGGGGGATAGAAGTGGCAAACTGCTACACCGAGGAAACCAATCCCGCAAAGGTCTCTGCGTTCATGCAGAAGGAGTATGCACAGAAAGCGGCCCATTCCCTTGTTATTCCGGATACGGATACTACGTTCAGCAGCCTGTTTACACCGCAGTATCCCCGATGCTCCGGAGTGGCCCTCGGTGTAGACAGACTTGTCCGTCTTCTAACCGGAGAAGATTCCATTGAGGGGGTGATTTTATTTCCACTGTCTGCTATACTAAAGACATAATTCAAATTATTGAGGTAAAGTAATGATACGAGCCGGCGCACTTGAAAAAGGTTCTGCGATTCTGATGAAGGGAGAACCTTTTGTTGTTGTAGAGAGAGAATTTGTTAATCCCGGAAAAGGGTCCGCTTTTGTACGGTTAAAATTAAAGAGCCCTTCATCAGGAAGAGTCCTCAGGGAAACAATGAAGACCCAGGACCAAGTAGAAGATATTACCGTGGAAGATAAAGAATGTCAGTATCTTTACGCGGATACAGAAAGCTATCATTTTATGGATACCGATACCTACGACCAGTTTGAAATACCCATGCAGGGTTTTGAAGACTACAAACTTCTTATGATGGATGGAGAAACCTACAAAATTATCATGTGGGAAGACAAACCTCTGGATATTAAAATACCCTATAAAGTTGTCTACACCGTTGTTGATGCACCGGAAGCGGTAAAAGGGGACACGGTGCAGGGAGCTTCAAAAATGGTAACCATTGAGACAGGTTTAAAAGTAAAAGTACCCATTTTTATCAAGGAAGGGGAAAAAATCATGGTGAATACCGAAACGAAAGAATACGTCGAACGGGTTAACAGTTGACCATCCTTGATTACTATTCGAATAAAGAGGTTACTTTCCGGTTTAACGGAAAGAGCCTCTCTTTTTTTCTCTCTCAGTCCCTGTTCAGCAGTTTTGATATTGATGAGGGGACAAAACTCCTTCTCAAAACTCTCAGCAAAAATTCCACAGTCAAGCCCGGCAGTTCAATTCTTGACATGGGCTGCGGAACAGGAGTTCTCGGTCTCTCTCTGAAAAAGAGTGTCCCTGACTGCACCGTAACACTCCAGGACAGGGATGCATTAGCTTCGTACTTTACACAGCTGAACGCGGAGAAAAATGGAATATCTGACATTGAGATACACACATCCCTTGCATTTACGTGTCCTTCAGATAAAAAATATGACCTTATCGTTTCCAATCTTCCGGCCAAGGCAGGAATCCCTGTTCTGAAACACATGATGGGAGAGCTGCTCTTCCATCTTGCCGGGAATGGTACCGGTGTTGTTGTCGTTGTATCACCCTTACAGGAGCAGCTGGAAAGAATTCTTGACGGAATTCCCGCTGCCGTCAGTTTCCGGGAAGATACGAAAGACTATTCTGTTTTTCATTTCACTAAAGCAAACGAAGCTGAGCTTCTTCCGAAAACAGAAACTGACCCGATCATCCCCTATATACGGCGTACCGATTCATACACCATTGATACGTGTACGTACCCTTTAACAACCGTATTCGGTCTTTCCGGGTTTGATACCCCTCCGTACGATGCAGTTTTAATTACTTCCGCCTTAACCCGCCGGAAACCTGAAGGAAATATTTTTATCTGGAATCCGGGACAGGGTCACAGGGCAGCACTTCTCGTTTCTAATCCTGAAACAGCAATAAAAACTCTTACTCTCTCATCACGGGATGTTCTTCAATGTGAAATTTCCGCTTACAATATAAAAGGACTTAAACCCTCAATTACCATACAAACAGAATACTGCCCTGCACCACTGTCCGCCCTTTGGAAAAAGCAGAAAGATAACAAATCCTACGCATGGATGATGTTCTCCCTCTCTGAACCGGTGGAAAAAAAGATGATCCCTGCAATACTTTCAGAAACAGAGAAAGTGCTTCTGCCGGAGGGCTTTCTTGTATTTACCGGTAAAAGTGCCCATCTTTCTCTTCTTTCAAAAGAACATCCAAACTATACCGTTGTTTTTTCACGAAAATATAGAGGTTTTCGCATACTTCTGCTTCAAAAACGAGGATAGGCTCTTTATCTCTTGACCATTTATGGGTATATTATAAAGCAGGTAAAGTATAACGCAGACAGGTAGAAAAATGAGAATAACTACAAAAGGCAGATATGCCGTCCGGGCTATGACACAGCTTGCAAAAGTAACGGATGAGAAGCCCCTTTCGATACGTAAAATTTCTGAATTGGAAGATATATCCCCTGAATTTCTTGAACAGATTTTCTTCAGGCTCCGCAAAAAGGATATCATCACCTCAGTCCGCGGTCCAGGCGGCGGATTTAAACTAAATAGAAAACCGGAAGATATCTCTATTGCCGAGCTGTTTGATGCTGTGGAGGAAGGGCTCTATCTCACTCCCTGCATAACCGGTGCCGATACTTCCTGTAAAAGATCCAGTGATTGTATCGTCGAAGCGCTATGGAACAATTCATACCTGCATTTCAGACACTACTTTGAGATGACATCCCTGCAGGATGTCCTTGACGGAACGTTTCAGAAACCTCTGGCTAAAAAGTAGAAAAAGAGAATCACACTCCTTCTTCAGCTGCAGCTTTCGGCGTCTCCTTGATATATACATCGTTCTGGGGAAAGGGAATTTCAATCCCGTTCTTCTTAAAAGCACGCCATATTTCAAGATTCGTCCAGTGCTGGGCAAGATACTTATCCTTCACATCAGAAATCCAGGTAAGAACTGCAATATTGATACTGGATGACCCGAACTCTTTTACCAGAACGGACGGCTCTTTCCCGGGCTTAGCATAGGGGCTTCTTGCTGACACTTCCTTCAGGACATCCACAACCTGATCAATATCAGAAGCATACGAAACACCGACATCATTTCGGATAATAATGCTGCTCTCGGCGTAGGAGTAATTATATATTACATCAGAGACAAACTTTGAGTTGGGTACAATAATTGTTTCATTCATAATGGTGGTTATAACGGTAGAAAAAACCCGGATATCATCTATAACACCTTCATAATTATTTATAATAATCCAGTCCCCCTGTTTTGCAGGTCTCGTAAAGATGATAAGAAGACCGGCAAACAGGTTTGCAACTGAATTCTGAAGACCGAATCCCAGGCCGATTCCAAGAACTCCGAATATTACTGTAATAGAGGAAAGGTTTATTCCTATAATGGACAGCCCAATAAGAAACGTTACCGTCATAACGGTATAGCGGAGCAGTTTCAGAAGAGAAAATTGTTTTGCCTCATCAAATCCGAGACGCTCCATAACCGGTTGATTTGCAACGCCTCCCGCCGCTTTCCCCGCCCATGAAGACAGATAAAAAATGGGAATAATCAGAAGAAGGGTTATGATTGATATCTTCGTTCCGCCAAGGTTAAAGAGTGGTTCGTTCAGTACGGAATAAAATATTTTTAAATATTCAAGCATCTTGGCACCAAAAAGCTTTCCCGCAAAAATAAGAATAAGTATAAAAAACACAAGCCGTAAAAACCACCGGGTCCATTTTCTAACAGCTGCTTTTGCCTGATCTTTCATCCTTGACTTTTCAACGAGGCTTGCCGTTCCCTTGTTTAAAAGCCGTATAATAATAAATATGAGAAAAAGAGGGATAATGAACTGTATGATAAGCTGAAAAAGATTAAAGGGAAACGTTACAATACGAAGTTTAAGAGGAGTAAAAAAAACAGTATTAAGCAGATCCTTGAATTCCATAAGGTAAAGTCTACCATAAAAGAATATGTTTGGCTACAAAATATGCTTGACGAGCTTTTTGCGAAGTACCCCATTTTAGCGAAATAATACATGACAATATTTATAATAGAATGTCCGTTGTATCAAGATGACCTCTATTTTATTGAATTTCCTCTTCTCAAAGGTAAAATCAGTACTTTTTTTGTGATTTTAGGCTC
>WGCU01000032.1 GCA_015493635.1 Spirochaetaceae bacterium
TCACCCGGGTGAATATCCCGGGCTTTTTTCTGCATCAATTTTCCCGCTTTTTATCAGGCACAGAAATAGTGCGGGATTTCTTCCCGTTTTTTCCATCTCCTTAACAAAAACTTTCCGGGAACTACTCCAAAAATAATGCGGGAATCAACACCATGTCCTCATTAAGAAAGCAGGTTATTTAGAGAAAAATGAAAGATTCTATATAAATCCGGGGAAGCGGACCAGTGTTGATGGTTCACTTATCCAGGCAATTCCTTTTGCATCAATCAGGACTGACGGAAGAGAGGAGGACTGGGAAGGTATTCCTCCTTTAATTGTTGATAGTGTTGGAGATAATATTAATGCTCCCGGCGGAACTGACATAAGAGAAGTTTTTGCGGCTACTGACGGAATATATCTTTATACAAAAATAAATCTTGCAGACGGTGTCCCATCCACAAAACCATTGTATTATGCAATAGGTATGCAATCTTTAGATAATTCTTTTTCACGATTATTATTTACTCAATATAATGATCATGGACATTGGGTGACTGGGGTGGATAAGTGGACTAATAAATCTACTGGGCAGCATAAGCAGATTGGAAAGGGATTTATCAGATCACGGGGTGAAATTATTGAAGCACGTTACAAGCTTAAAGATATAGGAATTGAACTGGATCAGGCTTTACTAATCAACGCATGGGATGATTCCTCCGGGACGAGCTATGACAATACCTCTCAATCAAAGATAGTTTGGACTAATCACTCACAAGTCTTCACTGTAAAAGGTAAAATAAGGGGGATAAGAATTGATGAGAGAAGTCTGTCTCCTATGTTGCTGAGCCCCCCTGATGAAGGTATATTAAAAATATCTCTTTACAATAAAAATAGTGAAAAAATAGGGATCGAATTCAAGCCTGGTAAAATAAAGGTTGGCTATCATCGAATTAAGGAAAGGGATTACGCTTTTAATGTTTTCAGTCCAATAATACAGAAAGCTGAAGGATATAGTGGCAATTTAGTAAGTGGAAAGCTCAATATTTTTGAAAACAATGATGATTGGATTACTGGCTATTATAATTTTACTTCGAATGCCAATGATACCATCTCCGGATTTTTCTCTGTAAAAAAGAGATGAAAGGTATCAATACCCCAGGGTAAACCCTGGAACCAGTCCGCTATTGCGGCCTGTTCCGCAGCAAGCTGCGGGGTGTTTTAACCTTTCGTTCTCTGCACTCGATTGAGAACGGGACCACCAAGCTGTTCCGTTCCACTCACTCGTTTGAGAATAAAGTTCCTGCCGAACTAATTTAACAGCGGTTCAGGTGGAAAGATCGTAGCTCTCTCCGTACTTGACAATATGTACATCTTGTACCCCTATCTCAAGAAGTACACGCTTCAGATTGTCCTGTGCCTTTTTTTCACCGTGAACCAGGAAGATCTTTTTAAGCTTTTTCAGATCAAGATTGGAGACGTACTCCCTGATCTCGCTGTAATCCGCGTGGGCGCTGAAGGCGTTGATGGTTTCCACCCGGGCGTTGAGTTTTTTCCACTGATTAAAGATCCGTACTTCTTTCTGCTTTTCGAGTATTCTTCGTCCAAGGGTGTGTTCGGCCATGTATCCGACAATAAGAATCGTATTGTCAGGGTTTTCTATGTTGCGTACAAGATGGTGCCGTATTCTTCCTGCCTCGCACATACCGTCGGCAGAGATTATAATTGCAGGACCCTTTACATCATTGATTTTTTTTGATTCCTGAACACTTGAGGTATAGGTAAGTTTATTAAATCCAAAAGGATTTTTATGATGCCGGATAAACGCATCGTTTGTAGCTTTATCATAACATTCCTGATGTACTCTAAAAATAGTGGTTGCGTTGGCGGCCATGGGGCTGTCCACGTAGATGGGGATGTCCGGAATTATCTTTTTATCCGTAAGAAGATGCAAATAGTAGATAAGTTCCTGTGTCCGTTCTATGGCAAAGGAAGGAATAATTATTTTTCCGTTTTTCCGGGCCGTTGAATTTACCACTTCACCAAGGGTATCAAGAGCTTCATTAACCTTCTCGTGGAGTCTGTCCCCGTAGGTGCTTTCCAGAACAAGATAGTCAGGAGTCGGGATAATGTCCGGATCCCGGATAATGGCTTTGTTTTTGCGTCCAAGATCTCCCGAAAAGGCAATATCCACCGTATCTCCGGACTGTGTTTTTACCGTGAGGCAGGCAAGCGCGGACCCGAGAATATGTCCCGCATCATAAAAGGTAAGTTCAGCCTCCGGTATAATGAAGAGGGGTCTGTGATAGGAGAGCGTGATAAACTGATTCTGGGCGTTTATAACATCATCCTCAGTATACAGCGGTTCATCCGTAAAGGTTTCATTGTTCTGTGCAGCTTTTTTTGAAAGATACTCAATATCTCTGGCCTGGATATGGGCACTGTCCATCATGATGAGGGACGAGAGATCTCTTGTAGCGGGGGTTGCAAAGATATTTCCGGAATAACCTTTTTTTGTCAGCAGCGGCAGCATGCCGCAATGGTCGAAATGCGCGTGGGTCAGTACCACTGTGTCCACCTTTTCAATATTTTCGGCAATATGTCTGTTTTTTGCTTCCGCTTCTTTCCTTTTTCCCTGGAATGCACCGCAGTCTATCTGGATGGTTTTCCCGTCAATTTCCAAATAATGTCTGGACCCGGTAACTTCCTGGGCAGCACCTTTCGAGTAGAGTTTTATGCTCATGGATGTCCTCCTGAAAAACAGTATACTTCCAATTGCCTGAAAAGCAAACTATTCTTTCCGGGACTTGTCCTGTTGTCCCCTTCTGTGGTAGAATCCTGCTGATGAAAACTCCGGTTATATCCGATGTGTATAAACTATTTCCCACAAGAGAATCGTGTATCCGGTTTATTGAGCATGTCAGATGGAAGAATAAACCTGTCTGCCCTCATTGCGGTTCGTACCGGGTAAGTACCATGAGCAGGGAGTCGAGGTATCACTGCAACAGTTGTAATACTTCCTTCTCCGTTACCGTGAAAACCCTGTTTCATAATACACGGATTCCCCTGCAGAAGTGGTTCCTTGCGTTGGAGATATTTTCAGCCTCAGAAAAAAAACTGAGTGCCCGGTCACTGGCGGAAATGGTCGGCGTAAACAAGGATACTGCCTGGGCCATGCTTAACAGGATGCGGGAAGCGTTTACCGAGTACGGAGAGCTTTTGGGGCAGCTTGTTGAATTCGGAGAACGGATGCTGGGGCAGAAAGCATTGGAAAGAAAGCCTTAGACCAAAGATGCGGCAGCTGATACGTTTTTTTAAAATCTTATTCTACCGTGGAGTGGGACAAATAAGTGAGGAAGGGATAGCATGGATAACAGCAGAGATAGAATACTTGGTATAGATACCGGCTCAGTAATGGTGAGCGTTGTGGAAGTTGATCTTGAAGGTACTGTTTTGAAGACTTCGTACACACCTCATGAGGGGAAACCCGCCGAAGTACTGACAACCCTTTTAAAAGGCGTGTCCCTGGAACGGGTCGCGGGGATCGGCGGGACAGCATCAACACCGGATGTCATTGAAGGTATGAGAAAATATGATAACAGAGTTGCCGTTATAGAGGGAGCTAAGAAGTTTTATCCTGATCTGGATGCTGTTTTAAATGTAGGGGGAGAAAAGTATTTTCTTACCTCTTTTCATAAAGACGGCAGCTACCGCAGCTTAAAGTCCAATACCTCCTGTGCTGCAGGGACAGGAGGATTCCTTGATCAGCAGGCAAAGCGGCTGAATCTTGCCGGCGGCAGTTCGGAATTAAGTGAAAAGGCCCGTGCGAACAGAGGTGATATTCCTAAAATTGCTTCCCGGTGTTCTGTATTTGCCAAGACAGATATCATCCATTCCCAGCAGGAAGGGTATTCACTGGAGGAAATATGTGACGGTCTCTGTCAGGGGCTTGCTCATAATATTGCTGATACGCTTCTCGAAGACAGTACCGAATTAAAAAAAATTGTTTTTTCAGGAGGAGTTGCCTTAAACAAAGCTGTTATTCAGCATCTTGACAAACGGTTACAACGGCCGCTTCTTGTACATGAGTATTCGCACCTTTTCGGAGCGTTGGGGGCCGCCTTTTTTCTTATTGCGGAAGGGGTAGATGAACTTTCAGAAGGTTATACCGCAAAATCCATCAAAAAACCGGTACGCAAAGAGAAGGAATATTACTATGAACCTCTGAAACTGACATTAACCGACTATCCTGATTTCAGAGGCGTTGATCATTATAACTTCGGACCTTCAAACGGCAGTGTCGAGGTTGAAGTGGATACCTATACTGATATGGCCTCTGAAAAAGAGCTCCGCGTGTTTATGGGAATTGATATAGGTTCTACTTCTACCAAGGCGATCCTGACTGATGCATCGTTAACCCCGGTGGCAGGTTTTTATACCCGGACAGCTGGAAGACCCATCCCGGCAGTACAAAGCATCTTTGAGGCAATAACAAATCTGCAAAGGGAGAAAGATGTCACCTTCTTGTTTGAGGGAGTAGGAACCACCGGATCCGGAAGAAAATTCATTGGAAAGCTGATAAGTGCTGATATCATACTGGATGAGATAAGTGCTCACGCGAGAGCAGCGTACGGCTTAAATCCGGAAGTGGATACCATTATAGAGATCGGCGGACAGGATGCGAAGTTTACAACCCTCCGTAACGGTGTTGTAACCTTTTCCCAGATGAATACCGTATGTGCAGCAGGAACCGGAAGCTTTATAGAAGAGCAGGCGGGAAAACTCGGTGTCTCTCTTGCAGACTATTCATCACTGGCAGAAGGGGCCCGGGCTCCGCTGGCCAGCGACCGGTGTACCGTTTACATGGAGCGGGATATCAATCATTATCTGCACCAGAATTATTCCATTCAGGAAATACTGGCAACGGCTCTCTTTTCTGTCCGGGAGAACTATCTGCAGAAGGTTGCCACCGAAGGCAATATCGGCAGAAACGTAGTTTTCCAGGGAGCTACCGCAAAAAACAGGGCTCTTGTTGCGGCTTTTGAGCAGAAACTAAAGCGGCCGATTTTTGTCTCGAAGTACTGTCATTTAACCGGTGCTCTTGGCGCGGCCATTACGTCCATGGAGGAAAAGACAGGAGTAACCACATTCAAAGGCCTTGAAATCTATAAGGAGGAAATTCCTGTCCGGTCGGAAACATGCAGTCTCTGTCTGAATCACTGCAGAATACGGGTAGCCACCGTACAGAATGAAGATGTTGCCTACGGATTCCTCTGCGGCAGAGATTACAATACAAAGAAGTATGTAAAAAAGGAGAAGGTCCCTGCTCTCCTGACGGTAAGAAAGAAAGCGGCGGCAGCGGTTAAAATGCCGCTTCACGACGGGAGATCAAGAGGGGAAAACCCGGTAGTGGGGATTCCGGCAGGGCTCCAGATTTTTGAGGAACTGCCCCTCTGGAAAAGATTCTTTATGGAGCTGGGTATTGAGACGGTTTCAACCGAAGGGGTGAAAGATGTTATTCCTTCGGGAAAAGAGATTGTAGAAGCGGAGTTCTGCGCGCCTATGACAGCTTTTCACGGGCATGTCCGCTATGCTGCCGGGCATGCTGATGTGGTTTTCCTGCCCATCCATCTCGAAAGTGATAAGGATGATAAAAATCCCTCCCGTCTCAGGAAGTACTGTTATTACACGCAGTTCAGCTCTGTTGTTACAAGCAGCATAAAGGTTGATGGAGAGAAAATTAAATCCATGAGGCCGGTGATAAACCACAAAGGAAGTGTACTTCATACTAAATATGAGCTTTTTAAAGCGGTAAAAGAGTATTTTCCCGGTATGTTCGGGTTCCGTGATATTTCGAAAGCCTATGACAGCGGTCTTGACTATTACCGCACTCTGAAACGTAAAATGAAGGAACTGTATTCTGATCCGGAAGAGGGGAAAATGAAGGTCCTTCTGACCGGAAGACCGTATACCATTCTTTCGGAAGCGATGAATAAGGGGATCCCTGATTTCTTTGCCGCTTTAGGTATTGAAACCGTCTACCATGATTCACTGCCCCAGACCGGATCGGTAAGTGATGATGTAGACAAGATTCTGGATCTGTTCCACTGGGCGTATCCTGCTGCCATACTGGAAGCGGCAGATTACTGTGCGCATACCGACGGGCTGTACCCGGTGTTCGTTACATCCTTTAAATGCTCCCCCGATTCTTTTGCTCTGGAATACTTTAAACGGATTATGGACAGCCATGAAAAACCGTACCTTATTCTGCAGATAGACGAACATGATTCAAATGTCGGGTACGAAACACGTATAGAAGCGGGGATTCGGGCATTCAGGAACCATCTGAAATCGGGAACATCAGGTCAAAAGAAAACGGTGAAATTCCCCATTGCACCGGAAGTTCATGAGAACCTGAAGGGGAAAACACTGCTTCTTCCCAACTGGGATCCTTACGTACTGCCTCTTGTTGCGGCAAACCTCCGGAATGCGGGAATAGACGCACGGGTTCTGGAAGAAACTCCGACAATGATTGCAGCAAGCATGAGAATGAATACCGGGCAGTGTATTCCTGTTAATGCCATTGCCCATGAGTATGTCGAATACATAAAAAAACACCGTCTCGACCCCGGAAAGACGGTACTCTGGATGGCTAAATCAGTATGGGCGTGCAATATAACGATGTATCCGGCATTTATAAAGAGCATGATAGAAAAAGAGGGCGCTGGTGATGCCGGCGTATACACCGGAGAGCTTACGATGGTTGAGATCAGTCCCCTCGTTTCCCTTAAACTCTACTTTGCTTTTATGTTCGGGGGAAATCTGAAAAAAATAGGCTGTATGATCCGTCCCTACGAAATCAACAAAGGGCAGACCGACCAGGTTCTGGAAGAAGCCCGGGACATTCTCATGCATGCGTTCCGAGAGGGGAACGGGTTTCTGGAAGCGGTAAAAAATGTTATTGCGAGAATTGATGCAATTCCGTACCGGAAAACGAACCGTCCGAAGGTTGCAATTTTCGGTGATTTGTACGTCCGGGATAACGAGGTGATGAACCAGGATCTTGTAAAGTATATTGAAGACGCCGGAGGAGAAGTACTGTTAACACCGTACAACGAATACGCGAAGATAATAAGCGGAGCTGTATTCCGGAGATGGATCAAAAGTCTGAATATCCCCCAGGTAATCATGTTCAAAACCCTGCTGGGAGCAATGGAGCTCCTTGAAAGCCGGTATCACGGATATTTTGAGAAATATATCGGGAAACCCGTCAGTTCAAAGAATCCTTTTGCTGAGGAGGAACTCGGTAGATTCAATATCAGGATCGAACAGGAAGGTGAAAGTTATGAAAACGTCCTTAAAATATTCAAGATATTAAAACTGCACCCTGATGTATCACTTTTTATCCAGACAAATCCCGCTTTCTGCTGCCCTTCACTCATTACGGAAGCCATGAGTAAGGAGATAGAAGAGGTAACCGGTGTC
The DNA here is from genome assembly GCA_015493635.1 of Spirochaetaceae bacterium. Classification (GTDB taxonomy): domain Bacteria; phylum Spirochaetota; class Spirochaetia; order B11-G9; family B11-G9; genus S145-15. The sequence continues at coordinate 7,462 of WGCU01000032.1, forward strand.
CCTGTCTTGACTATAACCTACGATGGAACAGAATCGCCCAAAAACGATGTCATTATACCGTACCTGAAATATTCTCCTTTCTACAGGGAGCAAGCCGGAACGACCCGTTCCTCACTGGAAGAAGCATTGTAGGGAATGAAAAGCCTTCTCTTGAAAAGGAGAAGGCTTTTTTCAATACATTAAAACTGATGTATTACATACCGAAACTGAAACTGGCGCTGTTTGTTCTCAGCGAAATATAGCTTCCGTGTAACGGCGCTGTATTACCAAGATTAAAAACATACACCCATGTCGGATCAGTAGGATCGTAGATCTTAACATCTCCGTTAAAACCGTTTACGGTCATTTTAACCGGTAAAACAACATCCATGTTTTCAGCTGTCAGGAGATACGCGTACTTGTTCAGGTCAATATCCGCTACCAGTTCCATCTTGCTGTTGGTAAGGCTTTTATAAACCTGGGCGCTTAGTCCTTTTGTAATATTTTTTGCGTTTTCATCATAGTTCAGCCAGAGGAGATAGGATCTCCCGTTTCCCCATGCTTTCCCTTTTGCCGGTTTATCAACAAAAATATGTATTCCGAAGCCGGCATGCATATCATCCATTCCGCCTTTAAGATATTTTACATTAAACTGATAGGTAACAATACCAGCTTGGGGGAAGGGAATGTCTACGCGTGCCATGCCTGCTTTTACATCACTCTGAACCAACCTGTCGCCGACTACACTCCACTGTCCATACGCATAATGAAAATCAGAAGGTGAAAGGCTGTAAAGAGGTAAAATCATAACTGCTGACAGGAAGACTGCGATTAACACTAATTTTTTCATAATGTCTCCTTTCATGATTATATTATTATCACTATATTTTAAGTCGGTTTTGAGAATAGCACAAGTTAATTTTTATAAATTTTACAAAATTGAGGTTTATTTCACCGGGAGGGAAATAATAATCTTTGTACCCTTCCCGAGAGAGCTTGTAATATCCATGTGCCCGTCATGTGCTTCCACAACGTTCCTGACAATAACCATGCCCAGTCCCGTCCCCCCGCCCTTTGAGGAAGAGTAGAACGGTTCAAATATATGTTTCAGGGTTTCTCTGCTCATCCCTTCTCCGTCATCCTGAATGATGAATTCAAGATCATTTTCTACCTTACGTGCCTCTACACAGAAACAACCCTCTTTGGAAATTGCTTTTCTGGCATTTTCCGCAAGATTCATCATTACCCGCATCATCCGTTCATTATCAAAGAGAACGGCATCGGTGCAGGAATTTTTCATTCGTACGGATATTTTTTTATTTGAAAACCGCCGTGTTACCGATATCTTCAGCCGGGACATGAACTCATCAAGATCAACTATGTTCATGTTGAGACGGATGTCGCCTCTGGAATAGTCAAGAAGTTCATTTGCCAGGTTGTTCAGCCGCTCAATCTCAAATTTTATATTGGATATATACTTGGCAGGTTTTTCCGGTAGGGAAGTATCCTGAATAAGTATTTCCGTATACGCTTTTACTATTGATATGGGGTTCCGGAGATCATGAAGAATCATGGAGGAGAACTTGCCGAGATTAGAAAGCCGTTCCTGGCGGATGAGCTCTTCATGGGCTTCTTTCAGGTTTCTATTTGCAATTTCAAGCTCCGTGTTCCGTGTTTTCAGATCTTCCAGGAAGGTTTCGTTGCTTATGCGGACCATCGATGAGAGGGATCTGATAATGGAAAACGCGACCGTTGTTTTCTCGCGCACCATCTGCTGGAAGTCCTCTTCCTTGATCTGAAGAAGGGTAACATTCTGCCGTACCCTGACCGTCGCGCTCCGGGGCAGCTTGTCGATGAGGGCCATCTCTCCGAACAGATGTCCTTTTCCGTGAATCGCAAGCATGTCGGCATCATCAGTCCCGTAAGATTTCCATACTTCAACCTCTCCGTTCATGACAATGTAGAACTTGTCCGCAGGATCCCCTTCATTGAAGAGAATTTCACCGGTTTTGAATGCTGCATCACTGCAGTAACCGGCAATATTACGGATATCATCATCACTCAGTTCCTTAAAGAACTTTATTTTCCGTAAAAAGCTGAAATATGCATTACTCATGTGCTAAAGCATACCCTATCAGGCACTGTTATGCAACAATTACACCCGGGACTGTTTTATTCTCAAACGGAGTGAGTGGAGCGGAACAACTTGTTGGTTTCTGCCCTAAGCGAGTGCAGAGAACGAAAGGTTGAAATATCCCGCGGCTCTGCCGCGGAATAGGCCGCTATAGCGGCTCAGGGAAAGGGTTTACCCTGGGGTATTGAAACCTTTCATGGTAACAGCCTGGGATACAAACATACCGCTCAGCATGAGAGCACATCCGGCTGCGCTTCGAAAATCCATTACCTCACCAAGGAAAATCCATCCGCCTACAACAGCAAAAATCCCTTCCAGACTGAGAATAATGGCAGCATGGGCCGGGTGAGCTTCCTTCTGGGCAAAAATCTGCAGTGTGTATGCTATCCCTACCGAAAAGAAACTTCCGTAGAAAATGGGAACCCAGGCCTGAAGAATGGTCTGTACCGCTACCGGTTCAATAAACCCTGCTGTAACAAGGCTCAAGACTCCGCAGAAAAGGTACTGAATCACTGCCAGCTTCAGCGTATCCACCCTGGGAGAGATAACTGCCATGGCAAGGACATGGGCCGCCCAGAAGAACGCGCTTAAAAAGACGAGAAAATCCCCTTTCGCAATGGAAAATCCCCCCCGTATACTCAGAAGGTACAGACCGGTAATGGAAAGAACCGCCCCGACCCAGCGGCTGGTGCTTGTTTTATGGCCTAGAAAAATACCAAGAAAAGGGACAATAACCACGTACATTCCGGTTATAAACCCAGCTTTACCTGCTGTAGTGTACACAATTCCCGCCTGCTGCAGGGATGCCCCCAGAAAAAGAAAGCTCCCTGCCAGTGCTCCGTACAGAAAAAGCTGTTTTGCCGTCCCCCGCTGCGGTTTGGCCTGCTTGCTGCGTTTTTCTTTTCTGTTGAAGTAGAGAATAAGGGGGGCAATGGAGACGGCTCCCAGTATAAAACGGACACCGTTATAGGTAAAAGGACCGATATACTCCATTCCAACCCGCTGGGCGGCAAAAGCGAGACCCCAGATAACGGCTGTGGACAGGAGCATCATGTCATTTTTAAGTACACGTGTGTTCATGGGTGGTACTATAAAGGTATAGCCGGATATCATTCAAGTGCTCTTTACCGGGAAATCATGTACCCGGCTGCTTGCAGAACCGCATACTCATGTGATTATATACCGTATGTTAAAACCAGACCTTGAAAAAATCAGAGCTGTTGCCCTCGATATGGACGGAACCCTCCTGAACGATCAAAAGGAAATAACGCCCGCAACAAAAAGGTGTATTGAGCGCCTGCAAAAGAAGGGGATTTATCCCATTCTCGTTACCGGCCGCAGTTTTGAAGCGCTGAAGCCCTTTAAGGAGGCTCTCGGCCTCCGCACTCCTGTTATCAGCTACAATGGAGCACAGATAGTGGACGGTATAACAGGAAAGCTGCTGCAGGATTCTCCCCTTTCCGATACAAGCAGCCGCTTCATTCTGGAACTGGCCCGCAGGGAGAATATCCATGTACAGGCCTACCGGAACGGAACACTCTACTTTGAACGGCACCGTCCTGAATCGGAACACTACGAGAGCCATGTCAATCTGAAAGGAGAAGTGGTGGACTTTGACAGTCTGGAGCCCCTTAAATTTACCAAGATGATGTACGTCGGAAAGCACAGTGTCCTGGAAAAAATGAAAGATACTGTTCTGGCGGCAGTCGGCAGTACTACCGCCGTGATGTTTTCCAATGACGAGTTTCTTGAGTTTATGTCCAAAGATGTATCAAAAGGGAAGGCGCTTCTTGCTGTTCTTTCCCTTCTCGGCCTTTCTCCGAAAGAGGCCATTGCCTTCGGAGACGGTGACAACGATATTCCGCTGCTTGAGACCGCCGGTATAGGGGTTGCCATGGAAAATGCTTCCCTGTCTGTTAAAAAAGCAGCGGATTTTACCGCTCCCTCCAACAATAATGACGGTATCGCCCGGTTCCTGCATCCCCTGTGCGGTTCCTGAAGGTTGAATGCTGTTGTTCTTTTTTTTGGGGGGGGGAAGGATTCCCCCTCGCTTCGGAAAGCCTGAACCGCCCCTTCTCCGGGCTCGGTTACCCTCCGCCCGCGGGGCGGGGCTGTTCCTCCGCTCCCCCCTCAGCGCATGCTCCGCTACATGCTCACACTCATCTCCTTCTGAGTCTACCATGTTCTCAATGATTAATTCTGTGTCATTCACATTTGTCCTTGACAGAACGGATAACATGGCGGATCTTTATTGTCAGGAGGCGTGACCCATGGAGACATCACCTGAAAAGCTCAATAAAAAATTTACCTATAAAGACTACCTTACCTGGCCGGAAGGTGAAAGATGGGAGCTTATTGACGGTGTGGCTTATGATATGAGCCCGGCTCCTTCAAGAACTCATCAATTTATATCGTCATATTTTACCAGTACTTTTTTTGATTATTTTAAGGGAAAAGACTGTAACGTTTTTGCTGCCCCCTTCGACGTACGGTTTCCCGGCGGGTTTAAGGCGGATGAGGATGTAGATACCGTAGTTCAGCCTGATATCTCCGTCTTTTGTGATGAAAAAAAGCTGGATGACCGTGGGGGCAATGGAGCCCCGGATCTGGTTGTGGAAATACTTTCTCCCGCAACAGCCGCCAAAGATTTAAAGGAAAAGTTTATGCTCTATGAAAGAGCAGGGGTTAAAGAGTACTGGGTTGCGGACCCGGCCAATAAAACCCTTATTGCTTTTATTCTGGGAGATGACGGTACATACGCCCGGGGTGTGGTCTATGCCGGTAAGGATGTCTTGAAAACTGCCCTTTTTGAAGGTTTGGAAATAAAGATGGAAGAGGTGTTTGAGGAACAGTAAAATTGAAAAACCGGATTACTCCCGGATGGATGAGGATGTTTACAGCAAAGTATTTCAGGATGTACGGATCCCCGACCCGTTATTCTCAAACGAGTGAGTGGAGCGGGACAACTTGTTGGTTCCGTTCCCGAGGGAGTGCAGAGAACGAAAGGTGTCAATACCCTGCGGCTCTGCCGCGGAATTGGCCGCCATAGCGGCTCACGGAAAGGGCTCTGCCCTGGGGTATTGACACCTTTCATTCCGGTTAAAGCCTGTTTTCTTTGCTGTTTTTGGAGTACCCCGGTCTTTTTTCTTTCGTTTCCTCAGTATAGTTCTCCATACCGAAAACCTTCTTAAGATTTAAAGAGAGCTCCGGCAGCGCCTGGAAAGAGGGAGTCCCTTTGTAGTCAAATACTTCCGGTTTCCCGTATTCTCCGTTACTTAAGGAATACTTCCAAACAATCTTCCCGGCGGGATCTATTATCCAGTACTCTTTTACGCCCCTTTTTTCGTACAGGTCCCGTTTTGTTATCTGATCCCGGGTTGTGCTGGAGGGGGAGAGGATTTCGATTACAATATCCGGGGGACCGGTAATCCCCTTTTCGGAAAGTTTTTCATCATCGCACAGTACAACAATGTCCGGCTGCACAATAGTGTTTATTTCATCCTCCGGCTCATCTTTTTCAGGTAAAAAAATGTCGAAAGGGGCGGCAAATACCCGGCAGGGTTTATCCTCAAGAAAATTGGCAATTATTCTGAAAACTTCTCCTGATACCGTTTGGTGTGTTGTTCCCGGCGCAGGGCTCATGTTGTACGCTTCCCCCTCTATCAGCTCCCACCTCTCATCATCGGACCAATTTTTGTACTGGGCGTAGGTAAAGTAGTCTTTGAATTTTTCTTTTGGTACTGCCATCAAATACCTCCGTTTACAAAAAAAGTATATACTATGTCTGATATTTAGAGTTTACCCCAGAAACCGGTAGACGGTAATAAGCGCTGTAACAAAAACAAACCCCGAGGTTATCAAAGCAGTCAGCCTGTTGAACCGCTTGTCAATAACCTCAAATCGTCTGTCAATAGCTTCGAACCGCTTGTCAATAACCTCAAATCGTCTGTCCATGGTCTCAAACCGCTTGTCTGAAGCTTCTAATCTTGCATCTATCCGCTTAAATCCTTCCTCCATCCGGAGTGCAATCAGTTCAACGTTCTTGCTCAGAGTTCTTATGGATTCTTTTAACCCGTCATGCTCTGCAGCATGCTCCTCCTTTCTGACCGTGGAAGAGAGAAGCAGAAATATCCCTCTTTTAAGTGATTCAGGGTTTTTAACTTCTACAGCATCGGTAAATTCACCGGTAATAATTTCCGCAAGATCGCTCATACTCATATCCTCCTGATTCTATCATGTTCTAAACTATTAATACAGGGAAATATCCTCTGCCGATTCAATGTGTTCAATGTTCAGTAACATTTGTTCTTGACATAACTCATAGCATGGTGGATCTTTTTCATTAAAAGTCCTGCCTTTTGCGGACATAAAAATAAGGAGAAACCAGATGCAAAATAATGAGACGACCTCTCCATTAATAAAACTTGCCGGTAAAACTGCTCTTATAACCGGTGCCAGCCGCGGTATCGGGCGGGCAATTGCCCTGCGGCTTTCAAAGGATGGGGTTAAAACTGCATTAGTCAGCCGTAATAAAAACTCTTTAGGTACCGTAAAGAAGGAAATTGAAAAAAAGGGAGGCACAGCACGAATATATCAATTTGACCTTACTTCTGTATCTGAAATCGGCGGTTTCGTCAAAAGAGTCGCGGAAGATTTTGGAGGAATAGATATTCTCATAAACAATGCGGGTTTAGCTGATTCAAAACCCTTTGAAAAAACTACAGAAGCTGAATGGGACAGAATATTTACTGTCAATGCTAAAGCGCCGTTCTTCCTCTGTAAGGAGGCCCTTCCCTATCTTGTTAAATCCGGAGATGCAGGTATTATTAATATTACATCAGTTGTTGCAAAAAAAGGGTATCCGGACCAGTCTGTTTATGGTTCATCAAAACATGCCCTCTACGGATTTTCAAAAGCACTTGCCAAAGAACTTCAGGATAGAGGTATAAAGGTGCATACTGTAGGACCTGGAGGTGTAGCGACAGAGATGGTTACAAGAGTGAGGCCCGATATTAATTCTGATAACCTTATTCAACCGGAAGCGATAGCGGAGATCGTTGTATTTCTTCTCACCCTGGGGGGCAATGCAGTTGTAGATGAAATTGATGTCCGGCGTGCAGGGAAAACACCATGGGCATGAAAAGTTATTGGTATACCCCTGCTTTCTTCTGCTGTCTCTTTATTCTCAAACGAGTGAGTGGAGCGGGACAACTTGTTGGTTCCGTTTCCGAGGGAGTGCAGAGAACGAAAGGTGTCAATACCCCGCGGCTCTGCCGCGGAATAGTCCGCCATAACGGACTGGGTCCAGGGCTTTGCCCTGGGGTATTGACACCTTTCATTTCCATTCCGAAAACCTTCTTAAGCCTTAAGGAAAGTTCCGGCAGTGCATGGCAAGTAGTCTTCGTCTTTTTCTTTTTGTACTGCTATATTACTTTACGGAGTTGCTGTCTGTATTAATTGAGTGTATATTTAATGTATGGCGTTTGAACATGATAGAAGATACAAGCGTATATTCTCGTATCCGTATTTCCTGCAGAAGCTACTTGAGTCTTTTGTACATGAGTCATTTATAAAAAATCTTGACTTTTCAACTTTAAAACGTGTTGATAAGAGTTTTATTAATTCTGACTTTCAGGAAAAGGAATCTGATCTCATATTTACCATTCAGTTTAAGAAGAAGACTATATACATATTTCTGCTTCTGGAATTTCAGTCTACTATGGATAAAATGATGACAGTAAGGTTTTTACGATATATCATGGAATTGTATGAATCCTTTAGGAAAATACCGGAAACAGGCCTATTCCCTGCTGTTTTCCCTGTACTTCTTTATTCAGGGGATACTTTATGGACTGCAAAAGAGGAAATAAGTTCTTTAATAGAAAAAAGTATCCCGAAAAGATATATTCCCATGTTTAGATATTATCCAATATTTGAGAACAAAATACCTAAACAAAGTCTTGAAAAGATACAGAACGCTGTATCAGCCATATTTTATATTGAAAATTCAAGCCCTCAAGAACTGGAGCAGGAAATAGATATACTTATGGATATAATAAAAGACGAGGACCTGTCAGTAGTAAAAGAGCTTGCTGGATGGTTTAACAACTATTTATCAGGGGTAAGTGAAAGTATTGATAAAGAAAGTATTTCACAGAAACTGGAAACATTAATGGAGGTAAAAGCAATGTTTGCAACAAAACTAAAAGAGCATGATGAAAAACTTATCAAACAAGGGATAGAAAAAGGGATGGAGAAAGGGATAGAAAAAGGGATAGAAAAAGGGATAGAAAAAGGGATAGAAAAAGGGATAGAACGAACCGCCTTGAATATGCTGGAAGCTGGTATTTCTGTTGAAATTATATCAAAAACTACCGGTTTAACTGAAAAAGAGATATTGCTTCTTTCTGAATAGAACTATCATCCTTGATTCAGGAGGAGCGGCCCATGGAGATATCCCCAAAGAAACTCAATAGGAAGTTTACCTATAAAGATTATCTTTCCTTGCCCGAGGGCGAAAGATGGGAACTCATTAACGGTGAGGCCTATGATATGAGTCCGGCACCAAGCCGGAGGCATCAAGATATTACCGGAGCTTTGTTTGTCTTGTTGAAGAATTATTTAAAGGGAAAGGAGTGCAGAGCAACACGGCTCCCTTTGACGTACGTCTTCCCGGCGGGTTTAAGGCGGACGAGGATGTGGAGACTGTAGTTCAGCCTGATATTTCCGTCTTTTGCGATGAAAAGAAGCTGGATGAGCGCGGGGGTAACGGAGCTCCGGATCTGGTTGTGGAGATTCTTTCTCCCGCAACGGCCTCCAAAGATTTAAAGGAAAAGTTTTTTCTCTATGAAAGAGCAGGGGTTAAAGAAGTGGGTTGTGGACCCTGTAAACAAGACTCTTACCGTTTTTATTAGAGGAACCGACGGCAAATATGCCCGGGGTGTGGTCTATGCAGGCGAAGATGTACTAAAAACTTCCCTTTTCGAAGGACTGGAGATCAAGATGGAAGAGGTATTCGAAGAACGGTAAATTTGAAAAACCGGACTACTGCCGGATAGATGAGGACGTTTACAGCAAAGTACCTCAGGATATCTGAATTCCTGCCTTCTTGTTTAGGTCCTGGTTGCTTTGTTGTTTTAAAGTAGCCGCATCTTCAAACTAAAAAATATAATACACTGCAAAAAGCTTCTTGCATTGGGGTTCAATATTTAGTAGATTAAATACATGAGAAGAATAGTCAATCAAATATCTGACATATTTGTTCGTTTTCTGCTGGGTTTGGAAGAGAATAAGCCAATTCTTATTGATTTTATAAACACTATTCTTCTTGATTCGGAATTTGATCCGGTGGTAGATCTTAAAATACTGAATCCTTTTAATTTAAAAGAAGGGTTAGATGATAAAGAAAGTATTCTTGATGTTAAAGCCGAAGACAAAGCAGGAAGGGTATTTGACGTAGGAATTCAGGTAATAGGAAATGCTTCTTTTGTAAAACGATCACTTTATTCTCAAACGAGTGAGTGGAGCGGGACAACTTGGTTCCGTTCCCGAGGGAGTGCAGAGAACGAAAGGTGTCAATACCCCGCGGCTCTGCCGCAGAATAGTCCGCCATAGCAGCCTGGGTCCAGGGCTCTGCCCTGGGGTATTGATACCTTTCATTACTGGGCAAAAAATTATCACAGCCAGCTAAAGGAAAGTGAATACTACAGGATACTTATGCCGGTGGTGTGTATAAACATACTGGATTTTGTAATTTTTCATGATATTAAAAAAGCCCGCAGTTGTTTTATGGCTACCGAGAAGAACAATCCTGAATACGTATTAAGTGAAGACTTTCAGATACATTTTTTTGAGCTTGAGAAAATGGATGTAGAAGGTAGCAAAACATTTAAAAACAGGCTTGAGAAATGGGCTTTCTTTTTTAAACAAGAGGGTTTTTTGGATGAGGAGGAAGAGATGCAGGTATTATTAAAGAATGACAAGGTAATGGAAAAAGCACATGAATCCTATAAAAAATTTACAGCGAATGATAAAATGCTTAAGATGTATGAAGCCAGAGAAAAACGGATACGAGATGAAGTCAGCAATATTGACTATGCCCGTGAGCAAGGCATTGACAAGGGGATTGAGGTAACTGCAGTAAGAATGCTCAAAGAAAATGTTGAAATTTCTTTTATTTCCAAAGTTACTAATATTTCAGAGGAAAAACTGCTTGAGCTCAAGAATAAAATTTGGAAATTGACAGAACGTTGAACATGGTGGATCTTTATTATCAGGAGGCATCAATCGGTTTTGGTATCTCTTGCCAGGATTATTTCCGATATTACTGATAAAGGCCAGTGCGAAACCTACGTAGCCCCTTTTGATGTAAGATTCTCCGATAAAGAAGATAAAGAGATAACAACCGTTATTCAGCCGGATATCTCCGTATATAATGGTCTATAGACTGGGAAGTGACGGTATATTTGAAAAACCGGACTACTATCGGATAGATGAGGACGTTTACAGCAAAGTACTCCGGGATGCTCAGGTCCCCGTTTCATCTTTGTTGAAAGAGAAAGCTGAGTAGGGGTACCGGTTAGAGCCTGTTTGCTTTACTGTTTTTGGAATAACCCGATCTTTTTTCTTCCGTTGTCTCCGTATAGTTCTCCGTATCCTCCATTAATCAGAACATACCTTTTCTGAAGGTGAGAGTTGGGAACTCATTGCAGAAATTGTCTGCGACATGAGTCCGGCGTCTTCAGTTTTGTATGATATAGTCGTATTTCATCCGGGGGAAACCCCCTCGCTGCGGAAAGCCTGATCCGCCCCTTTATCCGGGCTCGGTAACCCTCCGCCCGCGGGGCGGGGCTGTTCCTCCGCTCCCCCCTCGATAAAGACTTATGTATTGCTTATGGTAATACTGGGATTTTTGCTTCCAAACAGTAAAAAGTACTTAAAAAATAGAATAAATGGGGTATACTGTTCTGTATATGAATACTTTGCGTGTTAAATTAATCATTGTACTATTGTATTTCTTTGTAACTATTTTCAGAGTAGTGGCTGTTAATTATACATGGACTGGTAATACAAATAGTAATTGGAACGTCGAATCAAACTGGAAAGATGGTGACGGCTTCACTGTTGGCGATGGTTATCCAGATGGGAATGATGATACTGCAACTATAGATATTGCTGATTCTGTATCAACTCTCGGTGCTAATCTCACTATTGGTAAACTTACAATTAATAATGCTGGAGCCACTTTGACTCTTGATCAAAATTTGACTATTGATAATTCTGGTGGTGAAACTGGTGCTCTTATAATAACAGCAGGTGTTCTGGATTTAAATTCGAATGACTTAACAATCGACTCATTCTCCAATGATGGAACTCTCCGTCTTCAGGGATTAGAAACTGTTACAATAAATGGGACGAGTCCGCCTGCTGCTGTGGATTTTGATACCGACAGTGGAATAGTGGAGTACTACGGTGCGGCGTTAACTAATAATTATGGATCGTTATCGGCTGGATATTCTTACTATAATCTTGTTTTTAACGATACAGTCGATGGAGATGATACTTGGGCTCTGTCAAGTAATTTAACGGTAAACGGAGATCTAACGATAACAGCCGGAACCCTGGATACAAACGGAAATGATCTGACAGTAACAGGAGCGGCCACAAATTCAGGAACCATAACAGGTGGAGCAGGAACTATTGGCTTTAGCACTAGTTTAACAAGTTCAGGGACATTGAATTTGGGAGCAGGAGTAGCAACGGTAACAGGAGCAGCAGATTTTAGTGGAGGGACAATAGATTACAACGGGAGTGGGAACGGAGTTCTTGTTTTAAATGATAATTTAACGTTAACGGCAGGAACGACACTAAGTAATATAGATTCAGGTGATATCATAAGATTTGTTGGAGGTAATAATCAGACAGTAGAAACCGGAGGGAATGCATTTCCTAAAGTTGAGATAAATAAGAGCGGAGGAAGTGTAACTTTAAACACGGATAATATGACGCAGACAGCTGGATCAGTTCTTAGTTTTAGCTGTACCGGAGCAACAGCAGTAAACCTTAATGCATTAAGCTGGACGCTTCAAAATGCAGTGGATATAAACGATAATGTAACATTTAATATAAATGCAGGGATCTTGGCTGGAGGTCAGGCAGTAACAGTATCAGGTACAGGGATTCTGAATCAGACAACAGGTAGTTTGACTGCTTCGAGTTTTACGCAGTCAGGTACGGGAAGCTCAACACTTGGAACGGGAGTCTTTACGGTAAGCGGGGCGTTTGGTGTAACAGGAGGGAGTTTTACCCAGACAGGAGACAACGGAGGGAATGCACAGAGTGTAGGATCACTTACAGTAAGTGGAGGAGCATGCAGCTGGGATGATACGAATGTAGGAGGAACGCTTGTATTGGCCGGAGCAGTGAATCATACGGATGGTAGTTTATCCTTTGGAAATAAGACAGTAACGGGAGTGACAACCTTTGATATGACGGATCCCGGAGGGGATCTTGATCTTGGCGGAAGTGATATTACAGCGAGTGGAAATGTAACAATATCAAGTACTGGAGCAGGAGCACTTACGCATGGAACATCAATATTAAGGATGAATGGAGGGAACTTAAGTACAGATTCTACTTTGAATAGTCTGGAGATACAGGCAAACTGTACGATGAACAGTTCCATAATTCTTAACGATTCTTTAACTTTAACAGCTGGAACTCTGGATGTGTCAACATCAAACTACCAGATAAACATTGGTGGGAGTTGGAATGTTCTCGCAGGTTCTTTTAACCCACAAAATGGAAAGGTGGTTTTTGATGGAACAGGTTGGATAGATACAGAAAGTTTTTACGATTTAGAAATTGATACTACAGGGGGGCCTTTAACACTCTCTGGTGATATTGATATTAATAATGATCTATTACTTACAAATGGAACATTAGATGCTTCAATAACAAATTATCAGATAAATGTGGGAGGAAACTGGAGTAACAGTGGGACGTTTACAGCTCGAAATGGAAAAGTTGTATTTGATGGACCAGCAATAGAAGTCACAGGAGATAATACCTTTTATGACTTCGAATATTTACAATCAAGTGGCTCTATTAACTTTGGTGCAGGACAAACCCAGACCATCAATGGTGATTTCCATGTAGATGGAGGTGCTATAGGCACAACGATAGAGTTAAACAGCACCAATCAGGGGCCCCCAGCAACAAGGTGGAATATTACTTTCAATGGGTCTGCTAATATTCTGAATACTGAAATATATAACAGTAATTCTACTAATCCTGTTTTCCCTGACGCATCATGTAACACATTGAATTTGCCGCTTTCTAATTACAATAATAATCCAAATTGGGTATTCGGTATACCTGTTACTGCTTCATGGACAGAAGATATTGACGGAGACGGAAGAATTGACAGAATACGTGTAAGAGTAAGTGATCTGGTAAATTTAAGCGATACGTTTACTGGAGTAGAGGCGTACGTAGAGGGATATGATATAGACACTTCTATTGGGGACCATGGGTTCTCGGTGGGCGGACAGGATTATGAATTTTTTATAAATCTTAAAGAACATAACAATCTTGATACAGATGCACGTCCAAAATGGCAGTTGACTTCCAATTCGAACCCCGGTGGTTTGTATGGAACTGTAGGTGGTCGCTTTGTTCTTGCAAGATCAAATTATTGGCCGGACTTACCAATCGACCGTGCAGCCCCGGCTATCGGCTACACCCTTACTGTTGCAGGAAAAAAACAGATATTTGTTCACATGTCTGAACCGGCGCAGGAAAATCCAAGTGGAGTTATCAAAGCAGCCGATTTCTCGTACAATGGTACTGCAAATATAACAGGGCTCACCAGGATTACGACAAGCGGGAATGGTACAAGTGAGTTTATTCTTGATCTTGATGCTCCGGTTACAGCAGAAGAAATATACAATCAAAAAACGATTAATCTAATTAATCCGTTGAATGATAATACTATTCTGACAACCCCTGTAATTGATTCAAACCCGGCTGCAAACCCGGCTGCAAATCCTGCGGCAGTTGCCGATACAACACTTCCTGCATCTACCGATATAGCCCGGGTTTCAGATCTTGGTCTCGGTGCTCTGGGAACGGATAAAACAGGGATTTTTCAGCCTGTCTGGGCAAAGACGGATTCAACAATCCGTGATACCAGGGGAGGTACCGGAAAGATTGACCGGGTGGAGTACGGTGATTTTGATTCAAGCGGATGGCTGCAGGATAAGGATTTTACACTGCAAATTTCCCTGGATAGCAGTCTCTCGGTTGCCGGCAGTGAAGCAGTGGATCTTGTCTGGGACACGAGTGTGGGAAGCCCGTATCTATTGAACGGAATGTGGCTTCCTTCGTACAATCCTCCTGATTTACCAGTTTCTGTAGTAAATCCGCAAGGGTATACTACTTTCACTCCCTATCCCCCCACTGCACCTCCTGCTTTTTTCTACAGGGATTATGTGTATGATCTGGTTGACAATCCCGATACAACTGCGGTTATTCAAAATGCGGTAAGCAGTTCCGGTGCAACCCGAACGTTTCATGTTGATGCATCTAATCCGAAGATTGTGAATGGGAAAGAATTCCAGTTTTTCTTGCGGGACTCAAACGGGCTCATCTACGCCCGGGTGGGCGACCCCAATGCCTATAACTGGTACCGGACAATCCGGCCGTGGTCTTTCCTTATACGGAATGTTATTGAGCAGACAGACAGGATAACCATTCTTGACAACGTTATCGATCCCACCAAGGGAGAAAAGGCGGAACTGGAGTATGTCCTCTCGAAGAGCGGGATGATAACCATTCAGGTATTCAACCTGGCAGGAGATTTGATAGATATTCTCCATCGGGGACGGCAGTCAGCAGGGGAGTACTCAACCGCATGGGACGGCAGAAACCGGGCGGGACATATTGTTGCACGGGGTATCTATTTTGTTCGGTTTACCGGACCGGGAATCGATCAGTACCGGAAGGTGATGGTGGTTAAATAGAAACAGAGGAAAGATTATTGTTTGTTTATATTTTCTCATGTATAGTTTACTGCAGGAAATTATGAACATGATAAACATACATGGAGATTTTATGAAAAAAATATATGGTGCTGCTGCTTTTTTGCTCATACTTTTTGCTGCCGGCTGTGCTTCGTTTTCCGGAATAGCTGTTCCCGGGAATGCGGGAAAGGCGGCGGAGCCCTGGGAACGGTTACCGTTTAAAGCGTCGTACAGGGAGCTGAATACCGCAGCGGACAAAGCTGTTCTTAAAGAGGAAAAAGGAGTGAGAGTTCTCCTTCATCAGGGGAACTTTACTTTTGATGATTCCGGAAGTCTGGAATCACGGTTTACATGGGTATACAAGATTCTTGATCAGAGCGGTATTGAAAACTGGTCAAGTACCCAGGTAGCGTGGACCCCCTGGAATCAAACACGGCCGGAGATAAAGGTAAGGGTAACAAATCCGGACGGAAAATCTTATTTTTTGTTAAAGAAAGACATTGTTGAGCGGTCTGAACGCAGTGAATCCACTAATATATATTCGGACCGGATGATTCTGCGGGCCCCTTTCCCCCGGGTTATGGTCGGCTCTATCATTGAAGAGGAAATAACGCTTCATGACTCTCTGCCGAGGTTTGATACAGGGATAACCAAAACCTGGTATTTTAAAGGTGCAAATCCCATGCTCATGAGCAGGGTTATTATAAATGTTCCCCGGAATCTTCCCTTCCGGTACCGAGTTTTCAAAAACACCACATTAAAACCTGTTGTAAAGACATTGGAAAACGCAAAGCAGTACAGCTTTGAATATACCCATGTACCTCCGGCAAAGGCTATTGAGCCGGGGATTCCGATCGATGAATCCCACTGGATGAAACTCGCCTTTTCTACCGGAGAATCGTGGAACAAAGTGGCTGTTGTATATAACACTCTTGTCGAGAAAACCCTTGCCGATTCTGATTTTACTTCTGACATGAAAGAGGTGACCCTGTCCAAAGATGCCTTTAAAAGCGCGGTAGCCATTACCCAGTGGCTTAACAAAAAGATCCGTTATACGGGGCTGGAACTGGGAGAAAACTCCATTGTTCCAACACTTCCCGAAAAGACTCTGAGCCGCGGTTTCGGCGACTGCAAGGATAAGGCGGTGATTGTAACGGGAATGATGCGGAAGGCGGGGTTTGATGCTCATGTTGCTCTTCTCAGTGCGGGAACGTCCGAGGATATAAGTCCCGATCTCCCGGGGCTCGGAGGTTTTAACCATGCCATTGTGTATGTGGGGGGTAAAAACCCCTTTTTTATTGATCCTACCAGTGAGTTTTCATACAACGGATATCTGCCGCTGGGTGATCAGGGAAGACTGGCTCTTGTTATTGATCCCCGCACAACAACAGTTACACGGACGCCGGTATCGGTCTCAAAGGATAACCGTACGGTAAAAGACATTACCTATACCATGAAAGATACAGGGTATGCTGATGTTGCCGAATCCATTACCTATTATGGCGGCGATGACAGTTACTACCGCAGCCGGTATCTTTATTCTAAAAAGAAGGATCTTGAGAAGAGTTTTGATGACTATATTAAAGCAGCATACCGGTTTGGTAAACGGGAAGCTTTGACCTATTCCAACCCGGATGATTTTTCCAAACCGTTCCATGTATCCTTAAAAATAAGCGGAGTTGGAAGAGGGGTAACAGAAGAGGTAACCGGATTTGTCGCGATAATGCAGGCAGAGATGGTTAATCGGCTGCCTGATGTTTTTCAATATAAGAACGATGATGATAAACCCCGCAAAAACAAGTACAGTTTTTACCAGCCCTTTGTCTATACAAAACGGTATATCATCAATCCCCCTACGGGATTTGTCCCCAGAAAAGTTCCTCAATCGGAGTTTATCAAGCTGGGGACCGTCAGCCTCTCAAAAAAATATAACGTAACCGGCAACAGAGTAGAAGCGGTATTTGTTCTTGATTCAGGAAAAAAGATTATATCAGCGGCGGAATTTGAGAAAACAAAGAAGGCTGTTCTTGCCTTTAAGGAAGAGAAGCCTGTTATTCTTAATTTTGAACACATAGGGTA
This sequence comes from Spirochaetaceae bacterium, assembly GCA_015493635.1. Lineage (GTDB taxonomy): Bacteria > Spirochaetota > Spirochaetia > B11-G9 > B11-G9 > S145-15. The sequence goes on from WGCU01000032.1 coordinate 24,676, forward strand.
CAAGCTTCTTTCAGAAGGGGACTACAAAGGGTCAATACAGGAGTTCAAGAAATACTGCGACCTTGAAAAGGATAAGGCTATTCCACGGATACGGCTCGCGGGAGCGCTTCTCCAGGCGGGTCTTGGAGATGATGCCCGGAAAGCTGCGTTAAAAGCAGTTAGTCTCGATCCGAAGTCAGCAGCTGCACAGGCAAAGCTGGCATGGGTGCTGCAGCATGACGGGCTGGGCAGACGGTTTATGCCGGGATTTGACCGGGCGGGAGCTGTTGCAGCCTACAAAGCGGCAATTAAACTGGATCCCGATAATTGGTTGTACCATGCGAATCTTGCAATTCTGTACGAGTACGATGAAACCGGTCTGCGCTATACGGCGGGTTCCAATCTGGACGATGCTATTGAGCAGTATAAAGCGGTAGGCAGCAAGCTTGCTGAAAAGGGAATGGAACTTAACCTTATTACTGATTACTTTTACAGCGGCCAGTTTAAGGAACTTCTGAAACTGCTGGATAAAGTTAAAAACAGGAATACTGTTTCTCTCTACCGGATAGTGAGCTATGCGGCAATGGGGAATATGGCTTCCGCTTTTTCAGAAGCGGAAAAATCCGCCGATGCAGGCGCAAAGCGTAAACTTCTTTCAAGTGCCGGTGATATGCTCATCCGTATCAGAAAGTACCATGAAGCTGCTCAGCTTTTTACCGAAGCGGCAAAAGGATCCGATGATGCCCTTTCGCTGGAAACCCGGGCTTCAACCTTTGAAAAGACAATACCCTACGAAAAGATTACCTTTAATCTGTCAAACCCTGAGGATATTGTCAGAAAGTACTTTAAAGAACTGTACATGTCCAAAGGAAAAAACTTCGGCGGGATACAGAAACTGGTTACAGAGGATTTTTATAAAAAAGGGATGAACTCCGAAGACAACAGTACGTTCAAGGATGAGTGGTTTTCCTTCAGGAAGCAGAGCATCTCCTCAGGAATATCCCTGGAGACTATTCTTGATCTGCTTCTTGCTGATATGAAGTTTCAGTCAGAGAATGACGGCGACGGGGGATACCACCTGAAGCTTGTTCAGACAGGGCTTGGATCGAATCTTGATTCAAATTATTATCTTGTTCCTTCAGGAACATCTTTTAAAATAGCGGCAACCGATAATGACAGGGTGCTCGTCGGTTCCGTTGTTGAAATGCTGGATAAGGAGGGGAAGGACTCCAGAGCGAAGGTGTGGCTGGACTGGTTTATAAAGGATTACAGTATCTTTAACCGCAGCAGTGACGACCCGCTCTACGGACATCCGGTACAGAAGTTCTGGAAGCGCCACGGAAAGCGTTCGGCAGCGGAAATACCCTATGCTGCCGCGGCGATTGAGGTGATGGACAAGCGTCTTGCTGCACACGCGGTCTCTGTTCTTGAAAAGGGCAGGGTAAAAGCATCTCCGGTGGAACGAGTCCGGGCTTTTGATTATGCCTTGTATTTCGGTTACCAGACGCTGGAAAACGTATCAATGATGTACCGGAGCGCGAAGGAACTTTATAACAGTTATCCTGATTCCGGTTTCGCATGGTCCTCATATCTCGATGCACTTCTGCGGACTAACAGAGGAGCGGAACTGGTGAAGGTAGCTAATCAACGGCTTAAAGAAGATCCTTCAGACAGTATTTCGGTAAATATGCTTATTAATTACTATTTTTCGAAGATGAATTTTGAGAAGGTTGATGAAATTTTTAATAAACAGATACAAGCAAACAGGGAGTCCGCCCGATTGTACAATGCCGTGGCATGGATGGACCTTTTTAAGAAAACCTATGATAAAAAAGGGCTTGAATACGCCCGGAAGGCGGTTAATCTGTCGGGAAGCAATAATGAAGCCATACTTCATACCCTTGCTTCCCAGTATGCTGAAGCCGGCAGATGCCGGGAAGCGCGGAAAACCCTTGATGAGGTTATCCATCTCTCAGGGAACGATACCCCCTCTTCCGATGACTGGTATGTTCTTGGCCGGATTGCCGAGGAGTACGGTATGCGTGAGACAGCAGAGAAGTACTATAAGAAGGTGGAGAAACCCAAACTGCAGGTGGAACGCTATGATTCCGCATACGTTCTTGCGGAACGGCGGTTAGGAATTATGAAAAAAGGAAAGTGATTTTTCTTGACTCTTTATCTATATATGGTTATCTATATATAAACTATTGAAAGGAGTTACTATGACCTTAGATACAAATTTGAAGCACGTGACATCAGGTGCTGAGCTTAACGAACTTATCACGGAAAATGAAAATGTAATGGTCTGCTGCGGTAGAATGGGACCGATGTGTGTTCCTGTATACGCAGTAATGGAAGAACTTGAGAAATCAGGGGAATATGATAACGTCGTATTCCGGGATATGCTTTTCGATGACCCCGAGGCAGCTGTTATCCGGAATCTTCCGGAATGCCGTTCTTTCAGGGGGCTTCCCTTTACCATTTACTATAAAAACGGGAAGGTTGCCAAAGCTACCTCAAGTCTTCAGTCAAAAGAACAGGTTACTTCTATTTTAAAAGAAGTATTCTAAGGAAAAACAATGAAAAGCTACGATGCTATTATACTCGGAGCAGGACCGGCAGGATTAACTGCCGGTATTTATCTCTCAAGAGCAAAACAGAAGGTTCTTATTCTTGATTCAGGAACCGGCGGAGGACAGGTAATGCTGACTCATGCGGTAGCAAACTATCCTGGTATGCCGGAAACCTTCGGATATAAACTGGCTTCCGGAATGAAAGAACAAGCGGTCAGTTTTGGCTGTGAGATTCTGACAAATCAGGAAATATCAGCAATGGATCTGAAAAGTACAGATAAGACGATAACTGCCGGCGGTGAAACGTACAAAGCTGCTTCGGTTATTGTTGCTGTCGGTGGAAAACCGCGGACCCTTGGACTGGAATCCGAAAAAAGGTTTCAGGGAACCGGTATTTCGTACTGTGCTACTTGTGATGGAGACTTTTTTACCGGTGAGGATATTGTTGTTATCGGGGGAGGTAATTCAGCTCTCGAAGAAGCTGTTTCCCTTACCCAGTACGCAAAATCAGTTACGATCGTTCATCAGTTTGATCACTTTCAGGGATACGCCCATGCCATTAAAGCGGCGGATGAAAATCCTAAAATATCGTTTATTATGGAATCTGTTGTTGAAGAATTTCTTGGTGATGAAGCGCTGACCGGGGTAAAAATAAGAAGTAAAAAAACGGGGGAGGTTACAACCCTCAAGGTAACGGGAGTATTTATCTTTATCGGTTACGTACCGTCAACAGAGCCCTTTGCCGATATTCTAGAATTGAACAACAGAAAAGAAATTATTACTGATGAAGATATGGCGACAAACATTCCCGGGGTTTTTGCCGCGGGGGATGTCCGGGCAAAAAAATTCCGCCAGATAACCACTGCCGTCAGTGACGGTACCATTGCGGCATTAGGCGCCATGGATTACATGCACGGTCCGGATCCGGATAAACTGTAACAAAACAAAACACAAAAAAACGGCAGGCTTTAACAGCCTGCCGCTCTTTTTCTATCCCTGCTAAAAAATTATGAAAACAGCTTTTTTACAGCCTCAATTGTCGGTTCGATGGAGGGCGGGATGGAAACCGCGTCTTCCACTGCCTTAAGATCTTTAAATCCTGTTCCCGTTAACAGAATAACAACGGACGCGTCTTTGTCAAACATCCCTTTCCCGGCATCTTTTCTAAAAGCAGCCCAGGCGGCACTAGCCGCGGGTTCAGCAAAGACTCCGGCTTCTTTTGCCAGTTCAAGCTGTGCTTCAAGAATCGCTTCATCGGTTATTTCCGTAGCCCAGGAACCGCTTTCATTGATGTACCGGACAGCCATTCTGCCGTTAGCCGGGGAGGAAACCGAGATGGAATCCGCCTTGGTGGAAGCTGAAGGTATGGTATTCATCTTTCCGGTTTTCCATGCCTGACTTATGGCATTACTTTTTGTTGACTGGGCACAGATAATCTGCGGCACTTTCGGAATAAGCCCTGCTTCTTTAAGATCATGGAACCCCTTGTACACTCCCGCGTAGATAACTCCGTCACCGACGGGAACATAGATAATATCGGGGGCTTTTCTTCCTAACTGATTGAACAGTTCGATTGAAATAGTCTTTTTCCCCTCTACCGTCATGGGATTAAAGGCCGTATTTCTGTTGATACCGCCGAAAGCCTTTGAATACTCAATGGACAATGCAAAGGCATCATCGTACGTTCCCTTTACCGGGACAACAGTCGCACCATAAAGTACGGACTGAAGCAGTTTTGCTTTTGGTGCGGTTTCCGGTACAAAGAGCACGATGTTCAATCCGTAAGCCGCTCCCGCGCAGGCCATTGCCGAACCGGCATTACCGGTGGAAGCAAGGGCTATGGTGTTTTCACCGAAGTGAAGCGCCTGGGCAGCTACAAGCTGGGACGCACGGTCCTTGAAAGAGCCTGACGGATTTGCACCATCGTTTTTCAAAAGTACATTTTTAATACCCAGAGTATCAGCAAGCCTTTTTGGTGCAATGAGCGGTGTATTCCCTACGGGATACACCGCGGCATCGGGTACCGGGTACGGAGAGAAATCTCCGGGAGTAACGGCGTCCCTGTGGGCAAGGGATGCAAGATAGGCTTTATCCAGTACTGTTACCAGATTACCCCTCTGCATTTCTCCCTGCTCAAGGGCTTTTTCTGAACATGCAGGGCACCGGTACATAATAGTATCCGATGCATATTCTTTCCCGCAGTCGTTGCAGACATATTTAAAATTCATACAGGATCCTCCAGTACTTACAGAAGTCCTACTTCTTTGTTGAAATCATCAATAAGAGCATCTATTTTATCGGTAAGAGCCTGAATGTTTGTCCAGTATTTCTTGTCGTACCACTGTTTGTTTATCCCTTCATAGGTTTTGTCCTGCTGTTCGATCCAGGTGTAGTATTTAAGGTTATGGATCCGTTTCCGTTCCAGGTATGTCAGTTCAAGGGTATTGTCTGTTACCTGACCCATAATGCTCCGTGCATACACTGCGGCGGCATCTTCAGAAGTAAATGCACCCTGTGCCTTGTTCATTTCATCAAGACGTGATGTGTACATAGCTTCCGAGTCGGTAAGTACGGTAACAATAACATCATCTTCGTCAAGTTCGTAGTATTTTGCTACCTTGATTGCGGAAAGTACATTGGCAATACCGGAAATACCAAGAAGAGGCAGTTTTTTAATGACATCCTGTGAAAGACCCTTCTTTGCAAGGTACGCCTGTCCCTCTTTATCATTGAAGAGACGGAGAATATCCATACAGTCGTTATCATCAATGGCAGTAACCATATCGGTATTACGAACATTGTGTATCCACGGCACATGCTTGTCGCCGATTCCCTCAATTCTGTGGCCGCCGAAACCGTTGTTAAGAAGGGTAGGACACTGAAGCGCTTCCCCCGCTACCACTTTTACATTGGGAAATACCTGTTTCAGGTAATCACCCGCGCCGATTGTTCCCGCTGAACCGGTTGTAGAGGTAAATGCTTTCAGCTGATCTTTGCTTATATTTTCCTTATCAAGAAGATCTTCAAAGGCCCTTCCTGTTACATTGTAGTGCCACAGATAGTTTCCAAACTCATCAAACTGGTTGAAGATAACGATATCGTCTCCCCGTTCTGCATCAAGTTCATTACATTTGTCAAAGATCTCCTTAACATTGGACTCACATCCGGGAGTGGCAATAACCTCACCGGCAATCTTTTTCAGCCAGTTAAACCGTTCAGCACTCATCTCTTCAGGGAGAATTGCTATGGATTCACAACCGAGAAGCACGGAATTGTACGCTCCGCCCCGGCAGTAGTTCCCTGTTGAAGGCCATACCGCTTTCTGGCGGGTGGAATCGAAGTTTCCGGTAACAAGTGCAGGAGCAAGGCATCCGTAGGTAGCTCCGACTTTGTGGGCGCCTGTAGGAAAGTACTTACCTACCAGGGCAAATATTCTCGCTTTGACACCGGTAAGCTCTTTCGGTATTTCTATATAGTTAACATCACCGAACAATCCGCCTTTCTCTGTGGGCTCGTTTCTCCAGGTAATTCTGAACAGGTTGGCCGGGTCGACATCCCAGAGACCGATATTTTTTAATTTCTCTTTTATTTTTTCAGGTACAAGGTCCGGGTTTATCATCTGTTTTGTCGTTGGTAGAATAATCCCTTTTTCACGGCACCGTTCAATATTCTTTTGCCGGGCTTCTTTATGCATGGTTAAATCAATCATCCTTTTTCCTCTCTTTATAAATAATTTAAAAATAAGTAATAATTTTTGTATAGCAACCCTAATATACATCAAATTACGCTCACGCGCAATATGCAAAGGTAAAAAAACAAGAAAAAATAAAAATAATGTTAAAAATTGCATAAAACCGCAGTTTTTTTATAAATTGGTTCTTGCAAATATCGTAATTTGGTATATTATAAAAGGTAAATTATCATAAAGGGGTTAGTATGAGTGATGTTATGAGACCTGTTCCGTTCAGGGAACTTGTTTTAAGAATTTTTAAAGAATATCAGCAAAGCAGAACGATATTCGGTATCCATGAAACACAGTTTTTTAAAAAGAGTAATAAAAAAAGCCTGACAATTTTCGGAGAAACGAGTCAGACACCGCTTGGTCCCGCGGCAGGTCCCCATACACAGCTTACACAGAATATAATAACGTCCTATCTTACGGGAGGACGGTTCTTTGAACTGAAAACGGTACAGATACTTGATACACTGGAAGTGGAAAAGCCGTGCATAGACGCGGAAGATGAATGTTTTAATACAGAGTGGTCAACTGAGTTTACCCTGGTAAAGGCGTATGAGGAATACGCGAAAGCCTGGGTTATTCTTTATCTGTTGGAGAGTTTGTTTGATTTGAGTTTGACTTCCGGACGCTCCTTTATCTTTAATATGAGTGTCGGGTATGACCTTGCAGGAATTAAAAACAAGAGGGTTGATACCTATATCGGGGACATGATGGATTCCTCCTCCAATACTACCTTTAAAGGCTATCTGCAGGAAGCCGAAGCCCTTATAGCAGACGGATCTTTTCTGGAGGGAACCGGCCTTGAAGGAAAGCTGCAGCAGCTTAAGGATGTTCCGTCCCGGATACCCGCACAGATGTGTAATCAGATTACCCTTTCAACCATGCACGGCTGTCCCCCAAAAGAGATTGAGGATATCTGTCATTACATGCTGACGGAGAAAAAGCTCCATACCTTTGTAAAACTTAATCCAACTCTTCTCGGATTTGACAGGGTCCGCTCAATTCTTGACAGCCTCGGATTCGATTATGTCGGCCTGTCAGAAGAAGCTTTTTCCCATGATCTTCAGTACAGTGATGCGAAGGGGATGCTTCACCGTCTTTTTGATACGGCAAAACATGAAGGGCTTGAGTTCGGTGTAAAACTTACCAACACCCTTGGTTCGATTAATAACAAAGGGGTGCTGCCCGGAGATGAGATGTACATGTCAGGAAGAGCGCTTTATCCGCTTTCCATCAATCTGGCGGCAGTTCTTTCAAAGGAATTTGACGGCGATCTTCCTGTTTCCTATTCCGGCGGAGCTTCACAGGTAAATGTGGAAAAGATTTTCGCATCAGGTATACGTCCTATAACCCTTGCCACCGATCTGCTTCAGCCCGGCGGTTATCTGCGGCTGAAAGAGATGGCTGACCTCCTGGAATCATCCGGTTCCTGGGATATGAAAAAGATTGATGTTGAAAAACTTCAGAAACTGGCCGCGGAAGCACTTGAAACAGATTATACAAAGAAGGAATGGCGGGGACATGACAAGGCGGAGGTTGATGAGGAACTGCCAATCTTTGACTGCTACGTGGCTCCCTGTGTTGTCGCGTGTCCGATACATCAGGATATCCCCGAGTATATTAAACTTGCCGGAGAGGGCAGGTACACCGAAGCGGTGGAGCTTATCTACGAACGCAACGCCCTGCCTTCCATAACCGGACATATATGCTCGCATCAGTGTCAATACAGCTGTACGCGTCTGGACTATGAGGGAACAGTACAGATCCGGGAAATCAAGAAAATTGCTATTGAGAACGGGTTTGAAGATTTTAAAAAGAAATGGACCAGACCGGAGCTTGATAAAGATAAAAAGGTGGCCGTTATCGGGGCAGGTCCCGCGGGACTTTCTTCCGCGTACTTTCTCGCAAGAGAGGGGTACGAGGTAACCGTTTTTGACAAGCATGAATCAGCCGGCGGTGTTGTTAACCACGTTATTCCCCAGTTCAGAATTACCGAGGAGGATGTTCTCCATGATATCCGCTTTATTGAAGCCCACGGTGTTACGTTTGTCTTTGGAGCGGCACCGGAAATTGATATAAAAAAACTGAAAAATGAAGGGTTTGGTTATATTATTCTTGCTGTCGGTGCTGAAGGAGTTCGTGCTTTTCCCCTTAAGGGAGATAATAAAAACATACTTCCCTCGTTTCAATTTCTTCAGGATTTTCACAAGGATCCCGCAAAAATCAGTCTTGGTAAACAGGTTGTTGTTGTCGGTGCCGGAGATACGGCCATGGATGCCGCCCGTGCAGCAAAGCGCGTAAACGGCGTAGAAAAAGTAACGGTTGTATACCGGAGAGCTGAAGAGCAGATGCCTGCAAGTCCCGAGGAATATGAGGAAGCAATGGAAGACTCTATCCCCTTTATGTGGCTCAGGAACCCTGAAACTTTCAATGCTGACGGAACGCTTACGCTTCGTGTTATGGAACTTGGAGAACCGGATGAGGGCGGCAGAAGACGTCCTGTTCCAACGGATAAAACGGAAACCATTCACGCTGATATGCTCATCCCCTCAATCGGGGAAACGGTCGATACCGGACTTCTTAAAGAAGCGGGTTTTACCCCTGATGCACGGGGCCGGTTTAAAACTGACAATGATCTGCAGCTTTCAGGAGAGGGGGTCTTCCTTATCGGTGACGGCAGAACAGGTCCTTCCACGATCGTTCAATGTATTGCCGAAGGAAGAAAAGCGTCGGACACCATCTGTAGAAAGGATAACCCGGACTGGACAAGAAGAGTATCTTTCTCATTCCTGAAGGATCTTAAAAACAATCAGGAAATACTGGACAAGAAGGGTGTTCTCAAACCCGCCCTGGACAGAAAAACTGCGTACGATGTATCTGAATTCGCAAAAACCGAAGCAGCCCGGTGCCTGCAGTGTAACTATATCTGCAACAAGTGTGTGGATGTCTGTCCGAACAGAGCTAACGTCAATCTTGCCATAGACGGGTTTAAGGATGAATACCAGATAATTCATATTGATGCCTACTGTAACGAATGCGGGAACTGTGCAACCTTCTGTCCCTATAACGGGAAACCGTACAAAGACAAGTTTACCGTTTTTTCCAGGATGGATGATTTTGAAAACAGTACCAACCCCGGCTTTTATGTAAGCGGGAAGGATGTAACCCTGCGGCTGGCGGAAACAGTCTATAAGCTCTCCATCGATGATGCGGGGAACCTTTCAGGAACTAAAGAGCCGTCCCACAGTGATTATCCTGATGTAAAGCGGGTTGTCGCAGCCATCTATACCAAATACAATTACCTGCTCGGTCCGGTAGAGGAATAGGAGAGCATCATGATTATTATTAAAAACACAAAAGCGCTGCAGTTCGATCCTCCAACGGTATGGAACAATGTGGATATCGTTATTGACGGTGATACCATTGCGGATATGGGTAAAGGTATCGCGCAAAACTATACAGCTGATAAGATTATCGACGGAACGGATAAACTGGTCTATCCCGGTCTTGTCTGTTCCCACCACCATTACTATTCGGGATTATCCCGGGGGGTTCTCGCTGAAATAGGGCCGACTCCCGACTTTGTTTCGACACTAAAAAATCTCTGGTGGAGAATGGATAGAGCCCTGGATGAGGAATCAACCTACTATTCAAGCATTATAAGTTCCATCGACGCGATACGGGCGGGAACGACGGCGGTTATTGACCATCATGCAAGTCCTTCGTACATAACCGGTTCCCTTTCCACGATAAAGCGCGGATTTGATGATTCAGGCCTCCGGGGGATGACATGTTACGAGGTAACGGACCGGAACGGTATCGATCAGATGAAAGAGGGTGTTGAAGAGAATATCCGCTTTGCCAGGGAGATTGATGCGGAAGCTGCATCAGGTAAACCGCATCTCGTTGATGCGCATATAGGTGGCCACGCCCCCTGTACCATTCCTGATGAGGGAATGGAAATGATGGCTGCTGCCGTAAAGGAGACAGGCCGGGGGCTGCACCTTCATGTTGCCGAAGACAGGTACGATGTTTCCCAGTCCCACCTTGTATATGGAAAGGATATTGTGAAACGCCTTGATTCCTTCGGTATTCTCAATGAGAAGACGATCCTTGTGCATGGTATTTTCCTGAGCCCCGAAGAGATAGAGATATTGAACAGTCATGACAGCTTTCTCGTTCACAATGCCCGCTCAAACATGAATAACGGTGTCGGATACAACGAAAAGCTCGGCAGTTACCGGAATCTCGCTCTTGGTACCGATGGAATTGGTCCGAACATGTACGAAGAACTGAAGTTCGCCTATTTCAAGCATAAAGACGCAGGCGGCCCTCTGTGGCCGGGAGATTATCTGCAGTTTCTTGCAAACGGGAACAAGCTCCTTGAACGTAACTTTGGAGAGTCCTTCGGAAAACTTGAGAAGGGGTACAAAGCGGATATTGTGGTAACTGATTACCGCAGTCCCTCTCCCCTGGTTGCGGAAAATATAGGCGGACATATGGTGTTCGGCATGACGTCAGGTGATGTTGAAACCGTTATCATTAACGGAAAGTTGGTTATGGAAAATAGGGAGTTTCCCTTTGATATAAAAGAAATCTATGCGAAAGCGGCAGTCGCTGCACAGCGGGTGTGGGATAACATGGACAAAATTAAAGCGTAAGAGGAGAAAAATAATGGGAATTAACGACGAAATTCTAAAAAAAGCAAAAGAATACCGGGATTACACAGCTGAGAACTTATCAAAGATGGTACAGGCAAAGTCCTACAGCGGAAAAGAAGAGGAAGAATGCAGACTTATTAAAAAACTTTGTGAAGAAGCCGGATTTGATGAAGTATACTTTGATGATCTTGGAAGTGTTATCGGCCGTGTCGGTAACGGTCCGAAAAAAATTGCTTTTGACGCGCATATCGATACGGTAGAGGTTGGGGATCCTTCACAATGGAAGCTTGACCCCTTTTCCGGACTCATCAAGGATGGTCTTGTGCATGGCCGGGGATCTTCGGATCAAAAGGGCGGCGGCGCGTCAATGATTACCGCGGGGCGCATTCTCAAGGAACTGGGATACGGAGGAGAGTTTTCCGTCTACTTTACCTTTACTGTTATGGAAGAGGACTGTGACGGAATGTGCTGGAAATATCTGATAGAAGAAGAAAAATTCAAACCGGATTTTTTTGTTTCCACAGAGCCGACAACCTGCCGGATCTACCGGGGACACCGGGGCAGGATGGAGATTGTCGCCCGGCTTAAGGGAGTTTCATCTCATGGTTCAGCTCCGGAACGGGGAGTAAGTGCTGCATACAAAGCTGCCAAAGCTGCCCTGGCCATGGAAAAACTGAACGCTGACCTTCAGCCTGATGATGATAATTTTCTCGGGAAAGGAACGATCGTTGTTTCCCAGATAGAAGTAAAAGGACCCTCCCAGTGCGCGGTTCCCGATCAGGCCATGCTTTACATGGACAGAAGACTAACCTGGGGAGAAGATGCGGAGCTTGCAATCAGCCAGGTAAAGAAATACATGGCGGAAGCTGTTGGAGAAAGTGAAGATTCCATAGATGTGTATATGCCTGATTATGAAAAGAGGGGCTGGAGGGACAAGGACTATGGGCAGGAGCTCTACTTCCCGACATGGAAAACTCCTGAAGATCATGTTATCGTCAGATCTGGAGTGGATGCCTACAAAGAGCTGTATAAAAAGGATCCTGTGGTAGATAAGTGGACCTTCTCAACCAACGGTGTTGCTACTACCGGACGGCACAAGATTCCTGCCATTGGTTTTGGTCCCGGAGATGAAGAACAGGCGCATGCTCCCAATGAGGTAACCCGGGTGGATGATCTGGAGATCTGTTCAGCTTTCTATGCGATGCTGCCCTATACTCTGGAGAAGAAACTGTAGGAGAATGTTCGCTTTTGTTACTGAAGATGAGTATATTTTAAGTGATGTGGAGCCGGTCTATCCCGAAAGGGGAAGGCCGGCTGTGATGTTTGTTTTTATGAAAAGGATCTGTAGCCATGAGTAATAAAATCAGTACTGCTGTCCGTAGAGTTGACGCAGTTGAGAAGGCCTCCGGAAGAGCCCGTTATATTTCAGATTATGAGTTTAAGGGGCTTCTTTACGCCCGGGTACTCCGTTCTGAAAAACCCCGGGCCAAAATAACCGGTATTTCCAAACCTGACTTTCCCGAGGGTTATTACTATATCGACGGAAAGGATATTCCTTCTGAAGGCAGAAATAACATCCAGATGATAAAGGACGACTGGCATGTTTTTGCAGAAGGTGAAGTACGGTATATTGGTGAAACCATAGCTCTTGTTGTCGGCCCGGACAAGGAAAAAGTGTTGCAGCTTCTTTCTGAAATCCGGGTTTCGTACAAAGAGGAAGAGCCGGCGTATACTATTGCGGAAGGTCTTGCCTGCAAGGGCGGCCCTCTTTTTGGTGATGACAATATTTACGGAGAGTATAATCTTGTAAAGGGAAATCCTGAAGAAGCGTTTAAAAACGCGGTAAAGGTTGTTGAAGGGACCTATAAAACGGGTTTTCAGGAACATCTTTACATGGAACCTCAGGGGATGGTGGGGACATGGGAAGAGGGCAAGCTGACGATCTATGCTTCGGCTCAGTGTCCTTTTTATATACGGAAATCTGTGGCTGGTGTTATCGGGGTTGATGAAAAGAATATCAGGATAAAACAGGTTACCACCGGGGGGGCTTTCGGCGGGAAAGAACATTTTCCCGATGTTATAGCAACGCCTCTTGCAGTTGCGGTACATAAACTTAAACAGCCGGTGGAACTGGTTTTTGACCGTATTGAAGACATCAGTTTTACCTGTAAACGGCATCCCAGTGAGATTACCATAAAAACAGCCCTCGACAAGAACAACACTATTCTTGGTATGGATATAGATACCCGTATTAACGGCGGAGGCTATGAATCAAGTACTCTCATCGTTCTTCAGCGGGCGCTTCTCCACGGACTGGGAGTATACAACATCCCCAATGCCCATGTCCGGGGCAGGGCGGTGGCAACAAATACCTTTCCATCAGACGCGTACCGTGGATTTGGAGCACCTCAGGGTCTTTTTGCCATCGAACTGCATATGAGTCAGGTAGCCCGGGAGGCGGGGATGCTCCCTGCTGATTTTAAGCGGAAATATTTCATTAAAACCGGTGATATGACCGTAACAAATACAACAATGAAAGATGTCGTCAAGCTTGAGGAGATGTTTAAGGCTGCTGATGATATGTCGGATTATTCCAGAAAGGTAAAGGAGTATGAGCATGATCCGCTAAAGGGGATCGGAATCTCTTTTGTTAATCACGGCGGCGGTTTTACCGGAAACGGAGAGCAGGAAATTATCAAGAGTGTGGTAAAAATGAAGCGCACCGGAGAGAAGAAGGCAGCGCTTTATGTATCCAATGTTGAAATGGGTCAGGGGCTGCAGACGGTACTCCGGAAAATTGCGGCTCAGGAACTTGGCCTTGACTATACGGATATTGATTACGACAATCCTGATACGGATATCGTACCCGATTCAGGCCCTACCGTTGCTTCCCGGTCCACCATGGTTGTCGGGTACCTTATACAGGAGTGCGCGAAGAAATTAAAGACACGGTGGGACGAGGGGATAGGTACCGAAACAGAGCATCATTACGTGCATCCCCCGGGACTGGTATGGAATCAGGATACCCTCCAGGGAGATGCGTATCCTTCCTACGGATGGGGACTGAACGTTGTGGAAGTAGAGATGGATCCTGTTACGTTTGAGATTAAAACAACGGGTATATGGACGGTGTTTGATGTGGGAATCCCCATGGACGATACCATTATGGCCGGCCAGGTTTCCGGAGGGGTTATTCAGGCCCTCGGCTATGCGTCTATGGAAAAGTGTGAGGTGCTGGACGGACGGTTCCGGCAGCATACCATGGCGGACTACGTTATTCCTACGTCAGTGGATTTTCCTGAGGTAAAGAACGTGTTTATCGAGAATCCCTACGCGTATGGTCCCTCCGGAGCGAAAGGCGCGGGAGAACTGGTATTTGATGCAGCGGCTCCTGCATACGCGGATGCTGTCCAGCAGCTGACAGGCAGGAATATTTATGAGATACCGGTAACACCGGAGATGGTTATGGGAGCTCTGAAATAGATGAAAGATATAGAATTTACCCTTAACGGGAAAAAGGTACATAGCGCAGCCGATCCTTTGAAACGGCTTCTTGATGTCCTCCGGGATGATTTTACGGAAACCGGGGTAAAAGAGGGATGCGGAGAAGGAGAATGCGGCGCATGCTCGGTTTTAATGGATGGGAAGCTGGTAAACTCTTGTATGGTTCCCATCGGTGCGGCAGAGGGGTGTGATATTGTCACACCGGAAGGGCTGCGGGAGACTGAAAAAGGCAAGGTGATTATTGAATCCTTTGCGGATTCCGGTGCCGTTCAGTGTGGTTTTTGTACTCCGGGAATGATGATGGCGGCGGATGCGCTTCTGGAAGAAAACAGTAATCCCTCTGAAGAGGAGATTCGGGAAGCCCTCTCCGGAAATCTGTGCCGGTGTACCGGTTACGATCTCATTGTCAAGGGAGTAAAGGACTCCGCCACGAGGGGGAAGAAACTATGGTAGATTCATACAAACCTGCTACGCTTAAAGAAGCACTTGCTTTACGGAAGCAGCATGATCTTATCCCCCTTGCCGGCGGAACGGATCTTATGGTTAAGTATCAGAGCTGGAGCGGGACACTGCCCCGGTTCCCCAAAGGTGCTCTCTTTATAAGCCGGCTGCCGGAGCTGAAAGGAATTGAAAAGAGGGGGGAGTCTCTCATTATCGGAGCCGGAGCTACGTTATCAGATGTAGCGGCTTTTCCTGATACTCCCAAGGTATTACGGGATGCAGTTTTAAGTATTGCTGCGCCGGGAATCCGGAATATAGCAACTCTTGCAGGGAATATATGTAATGCCTCCCCGGCAGGAGATTCCATCTGTGCTCTTTACGCCCTTGATGCTTCGGTTGTTCTCCAGCGTACCGGGTCGGAACGGACCGTACCGGTTATGAAGTTTATCACCGGACCGGGGAAGACAGTCCTTGAAGGGGACGAACTTGTTACCGCTGTTATTGTCCTGTTGGAAAAAGCAAATATCAGTATCTTTAAAAAGGTTGGAACACGGAAGGCGAATGCCCTTTCGAAGCTTTCCTTTTCCGCGGTTGCCGAGGTAAAGGGCGGTGTTATAGACGGAATTGCTCTTGCGTTCGGTGCGGTTGGACCGACGGTGGTACGGTCAGTTGAACTGGAAAAGAAGTGTATCGGGAAAAAACGTTCTGAAATTGAATCGAATATTGAAGAGATAGTACGGGATTACAGTACCATGATTGTTCCGATAGATGATCAGCGTTCAAGTGCCGAGTACCGTAAACAGGTTGCCTTGAACCTGCTGCGGAATTTTTTGACTGAAGAACTTGCAGGAGGGATGCGCTGAAATGGCTCAGATACTGTTAAAAGACTGTTATTACATTTTACAATCAACCCATGATGAGCCCCTCCGGGGCTGGGATCTTTTAATTGAAGATAACCGTGTCAAGAAACTGGCAAAAGATATCAACGTTACCCTTTCGGGAGATGACCGGGTTATTGACTGTTCTACTCACGTTGTTGTGCCGGGATTTATCAATACACACCATCATTTTTATCAGACCCTGACACGGAACCTTCCGGCGGTTCAGGATGCGAAACTCTTCGATTGGCTTGTGTATCTCTATGAGATTTGGAAGCATCTTGATGAAGACGCGGTATACTATTCTTCCCTCCTTGCCATGGGGGAGCTGCTTAAAACAGGATGTACAACTTCGACAGACCATCATTACGTGTATCCCCATCACATTACCGGGGATATTATGGGGATCCAGTTCAAGGCGGCAGAGCAGCTGGGAATGCGGTTTTCTCCCACGAGAGGGTCCATGTCTCTCAGCAAGAAGGACGGCGGGCTTCCTCCTGATACGGTGGTACAGTCTGAAGAAGAAATTTTAAAAGACAGTGAGCGGGTTATTCAGACCTATCATGATGAGAGTGAGCTTTCCATGCGGAAGATCGTTCTTGCACCCTGTTCCCCTTTCAGTGTAACGGAACAGCTGATGAAAGATTCCGTTGAGCTTGCACGGAAGTACGGTGTCCGCCTTCATACCCATCTTGCTGAAACGAAGGATGAGAATGATTTCTGTGTTGAGATTTACGGGCGGCGTCCGCTGAAGCTGATGGAGGATACAGGATTTATCGGCAGCGATGTTTTCTACGCCCACGGAATTCACTTTACCGATGCTGAACTGCAGCTGCTCAGTGAAACAAAAACCCATATTGCCCACTGTCCTTCTTCCAACATGCGTCTTGGATCGGGTATCTGCCGGGTTACCGAGATGCTTCCCAAGGGGATAAACGTCGGCCTCGGGGTAGACGGTTCAGCTTCCAACGATACATCGGATATGCTCGGCGAAATGCGGAACGCCCTGCTGCTACAGCGTGTTCATTACGGTAGTAATGCGGTTACCGCGAGGGATATTTTTAAACTTGCCACGGTAAACGGCGCCCGGCTTTTAAACTTTGAGAAAGTCGGAGAACTGAAAGAAGGCTGGGCGGCGGATATGGCACTGTTCAATATTGATAAAATGGAATACGCAGGTTCTCTTTCCGATCCCTTAGCAGCCTTAATCTTTTCCGGATACAACCATGGAACCGACTACACCATTGTGAATGGAAAGATCGTTGTAGAACAGGGGAGGCTTGTTGGTGTGGACGAAGAGGAACTGACAAAGAAAGCAAACGAGATCTCTTTCAGGATGATTGAGGAGGCATAATGATACAGGAAGCAGTAAAACCCGCTTCTTTGAAAGAAGCGGCTGCCCTGCAGAAGCAGGGGATGATGTTTTTAAGCGGTGGAACACTCATAAATTGGGCTCCCGCGCAGATAAAGGCAGAAAAGGTTATTCTTCTGGAGGGGCTTCTCTCTACCGGAATAGAACAGAAGGGTGATACCCTTGAAATAGGAGCGGGAGCAACCCTGCAGTCCATAGCTGACTCACCGGCTGTACCCGAAGTATTACGGACCGGGGCAGGATTTATTCCCTCAAGAATTATCCGCAGCATGGCAACTATCGGAGGTAACATAGCTGCAAACCGGACAGACTCATATATAATTCCCGTACTCTTTGCTCTCCAGGCCAAGGTTGAAACGGCCGGTGGAGAAATCATGGATGTCTATTCATACTGTACCGAAGAGCGCAGCGACCTTATTGTAAAGGTCCTTCTCCCCAGAGTGGACGGATCGGCAGCTGTTGACCGGGCACTACGCTCTTCGGCAGCGTATCCTTCCGCTGTTACGGCAGTACGTGTTGCGGACGGAGACTGTGTTGTCGCTCTCGGCTGTGCCGCACCCCATGCCATCCGCCTTAAGGATGTTGAACAGGGGATCGTATCGAAATCCCTCGTTTCAGAGGAAGATATTTTTAAAGCAGTATACGCTGCCATCAATCCTCCCGCGGGTCTCAAGGAGACGGCGGAATACAAACGGTATATAGAATCAACCCTTATTGCTCATTCCGCGGTGCAGTGCCGGAAGGGAGGGAAATAATCATGAAGATAACCATTGTACTAAACGGGACTCCCCGGGAAGTGTATACGGAACCGGGCGAGAATGTTCAGAAACTTCTTAAAAGGGTTGGTATCAATTCTGTACGGAACAGTGATGACGGATATGCCTTTGCAGGCAGTGATGCTGTCTGGATGGATGGCCGGATTGTTGCTTCTTCACTCCTTATAGCGGCCCAGATAGACGGAAAGGAAATACGGACGGTGGAATACCTGTCCAGAGACGGTGTTATCTCACCGGTGCAGAGTGCAATGATTGATGCGGGGGTTGTTCAGTCCGCGTATAATATTCCTGCGGCGGCTCTCATCCTCGACGACCTTCTTACCCGCATACCAAATCCCGGGAAGGAAGATATCAAAGATGCGCTGTCCGGTCTTTTTATCCGTGACAGCGGGTATGAGCAGTTTTTTCTGGCAGTCAAGCTTGCTGTCAAACGGAAGAATGATCCGGAGTATACAACGAAAATTGCTCCCGAGTTTGATGAAAACCTGCGGTTCATCGGTAAGGTAAAGCGGAAGGTAGACGGAGCGAAGCTTGTCAGAGGTGAAAAGGTTTTTGTGGAAGACAAGGTGGAACCGGGGTCATGTATTCTCAAGGTACTCCGCAGTCCCCATGCCAGTGCGTACATTACCAGTATCGACACATCGGCGGCTAAAAAAATTCCGGGGGTTATTGAAGTTTTTACCTATAAAAATACCCCGGAAACCTGGTACACCCAGGCGGGGCAGGGTTTTCCGGAGCCTTCTCCCTACGACCGGCGGCTTTTCGGTATAAAGATGAATCATGTCGGTGACCGGGTTGCGGCTGTTGTCGCGGAAACCGAAACAATTGCGGAAAAGGCATTACAGGCTATAAAGGTTGAGTACGAGGTTTTAAAACCGGTACTTTCCATTGAAGAGGCCGCAGTACCGGGAGCGCCTGTTATCCATAATAGTGAAATTATCTATGTTGACGGAGCTCCTGATGATCTTGCGGAACAGAACAGGAGTTTTGATCCCCGGGACGGGAAGGTTATATACCAGTTCCCCATCGGTGGAGATCCTCACAAGAATATTGCGGCCAGTATTACCGATGGTATCGGTGATGTGGAAAAAGGTTTTAAGGAAGCTGATGTCGTTATTGAACGGGAGTATGAACCGGCGTCAACCATACAGTGTACACCCCTGGAAATGCATACCGTCTATACGAAGATGGACGGGGAGCGGCTTATCATGCACTGTTCGACCCAGGTTCCCTTCCACGTGCGGAGAATTACAGCCGCAGTTCTTGGAATTAGTGAGAACAGGATACAGGTTATAAAGGAACGGGTCGGCGGCGGATATGGTTCAAAGCAGGATATCCTGCTCGAAGAGGTCTGCGCGTACGCTACGTACAAAACCGGCCGGTCGATCTTTCATCAGTATTCACGGAAAGAGGAGTTTGAGTCCTGCAGTACCAGAAAGGGGATGAAAATACGGGTAAAACTCGGAGCCAAAAAGAACGGGAAACTGACAGCAGTTTACATGGATCTGAGAGCCAATGAAGGACCCTACGGTGCCCACGCACTGACGGTACCCATGAACGCGTGTTCGAAGTCTCTGCCGCTGTTTCTCTGCGATAATTTCAAGTTTGACGTACACGCGTACTATACAAATACCGCGCCCACCGGAGCGTATCAGGGATACGGAGCTCCCAAAGGATCCTATGCCCTGCAGATGGCTGCCGCGGAACTGGCTGATGAACTGGGGATGGATCCTCTTGATTTTCTTGAATTGAACAGGGTTCACGAAGGTTCCATGCTTGAAATCCTCAAGTGTCTCGGCGAAGGGAGAGAGGGCGTTGCCGCTCCTGCTGAAAGCTGCGGCCTTGGTCCTGCCCTTGAAAAGGGTTCAAAGATGATGGAGTGGGGGAAAAAGCCTGTCTCTGATGATCCGGATGTAAAGATCGGAAAGGGTGTTGTTATTATCCAGCAGGGATCGGGCCTTCCGGGGCTTGATCAGTCCAATGCGGTCATAAAAATGCTTGGTGACGGTACTTTCATGCTGCTCTCGGGAGGCGCGGATCTTGGAACCGGCCTTGATACCGTCAGTGTTAAGATGGCTGCCGAGGTTCTGGCAACTGAGATGTCTAACGTTTCAATTCTATCTGGAGATACTGACAATACCCCCTTTGATACAGGAGCCTATGCCTCAAGCGGTACCTATTTTTCCGGCGGAGCTTCGATGCTTGCGGCTCAGGATCTCAGAAAGAAAATTCTATCAGCTGCCTCTCTCATTATGGAAGAACCGGCAGCGGATCTCTCTATTGAGTATCCCGGTAAAATCGTCGGGAAAAAGAGTGAATTAACATACAAAGAACTGGCGTGGAATACCCAGAGCGGCGAGGGAACCGGTCAGCTTATAGGCGAAGGACATTTTACCACCGATGACGCTTCCTTTCCCTACGGTGCTCATTTTGCCCAGGTTGCCGTAAATACCCGGACGGGAGCTTTGAAGATACAGAAATACTATGCTCTTATGGATGCGGGGATGCCTATAAATCCCGAATTGGCCCAGGGTCAGGTGTTCGGAGCTGTTATGAAGTCGATAGGTCATACACTGTATGAAGGACTTGTGTATGATGAAAAAGGACATGCCCTCAATACGGATCTCAGGGGATACGGTGTTCCCATGATAGGGGATGTTCCGGATGATTTTAAGGTCGAGCTTATTCAAACTGATGACCCCTACGGACCCTACGGTGCGAAATCAATATCGGAGATAAGTGTGAACGGTGCCGCGCCTGTTATAGCAAACGCAATACATGATGCTGTCGGTGTCTGGATGCGGAAGTGGCCTATTACACCCGAGGCTGTTTTACGGGCCTTGGGGAAAATATAGAACGAATAATTTTTTTGGAGGAAGTTAATGGACAAATTAAGAATTGAAGAGCTCATCAGATCTCTTGCCCGGCTTGATACAAAGAGCATGTATAACAATGATTTCTTTTTAACCTGGGAAAAAAGCTACGATGAAATAACCGGTACTTTCGCGGTAGCCCAGGCACTGAGAGCTATGCGGGAAAGAAATATATCGACCCGTATTTTCGACAGTGGTCTCGGTATATCCCTTTTCAGGGATCAGTCAACACGGACCCGGTTCAGTTATGCAAGCGCGTGTAACCTTCTCGGACTTGAAGAACAGGTTCTCGATGAAAAAAAATCTCAGGTTGCCCACGGAGAAACAGTGCGGGAAACTGCCAACATGATTTCCTTCATGGCGGATGTTATCGGAATCAGGGACGACATGTACATTGGGAAGGGGCATACCTACATGCAGCAGGTTGCAGCAGCGGTAGAAGACGGATACCGGGAAGGTGTGCTGGAACAGCGTCCGACCCTTGTTAATCTTCAGTGTGATATTGATCATCCAACTCAGAGTATGTCTGACGCGCTCCATCTGGTAAATCATTTCGGCGGAGCAGAGAACCTTAAAGGGAAAAAGATTGTTATGTCATGGGCATATTCTCCCTCCTACGGAAAACCTCTTTCCGTTGCCCAGGGTGTTGTCGGCCTGTTAACGAGGTTCGGAGCGGATGTACAGCTGGCCCACCCGAAGGGGTACGAGATTATGCCGGAAGTAGAAGAGGTCGCACGGCAGAACGCCGCGGAGAGCGGAGGCAGCTTTACCAAAACCAACAACATGGCTGAAGCGTTTAAAGATGCTGATGTTGTCTATCCCAAGAGCTGGGCTCCCTTTACGGCTATGGAAAAAAGGACCGAACTGTACGGAAATGGTGATTTTGACGGTATCGACAAACTTGAAAAAGAACTGCTTGCCCAGAATGCAGCCCATAAAGACTGGGAATGTACTGAAGATCTTATGAAAACCACGAAAAACGGCAAGGCACTCTACATGCACTGTCTTCCTGCTGATATTTCCGGTGTAAGCTGTGAAAGCGGTGAGGTTGAAGCATCGGTTTTTGACCGGTACCGGATACCGATGTACAAGGAAGCAAGCTACAAACCGTACATCATTGCCGCAATGATATTTTTAAGCAAGGTACGCAATCCTTCTGAAAAACTTTTTGAACTCCTTCAGGCTGATAAAAAACGGGTTTTATAGGGAGTCTTACTAATCTGAACCGATACAATCCCCCGGGAGCAGTCCTTACAAGGTATGCTGTTTTTCGGGGGATTTTTGTTTGACACTGCCCGTTTACGGGTATATTCTGATCTTATGAAATACCATATTGATGTCTTGATCGAAGAAAAAAGAATCCATTCGCGGGTCGCGGAACTGGGGGCGGAAATCAGCCGGGATTATGCCGGAGCTGATGATGTTATTCTCGTCGGCCTCCTCCGGGGATCAACAATATTTCTTGCTGATCTTGCCCGTAAGATAGATCTGGAGGCAAAGATTGACTTTATGGTTGTTTCCAGTTACGGGAACTCCATGGAATCTTCCCGTGAGGTACGCATAAACAAGGACCTTGAGGAAGACATCAGCGGTAAGAACATTATCATCGTAGAAGATATTATCGATACCGGGTACACCCTTGAAAAGGTGAAAGACTACCTGCTACTGAAGAAACCAGCCTCATTAAAGATATGCACCCTTCTTGATAAACCGGAACGGAGAGAGGTTTCCGTCGATGTAGATTACGTAGGCTTCTCCATACCCGATGTTTTTGTTATCGGATATGGAATCGATTATGCACAGAAACATCGGAATCTGCCATACATAGGGAAAGTAGTATCAGAGGAATAGCCTACAGCTGCCAGATAACAAGCACTTCAGCGCCGGTTTTAGAGGTATACGGTCCGTGGGTCATATCCTTGTGGATGAGCTGATAGGTCCCCTGGGAGAATACCTGTCCATTTATTTCATACTGACCTTTTAATATAAAATGCTGTTCTGTATGAATATGTGTATGTCCCTCCATCCTGAAACCCGCCGGAAGCTTCATGATAACGGTTTTCCCTTTATCATCTTCCCTCAGGATCTTGATTTTGGTTCCCCTATAGTAGGGTTCTCCCGCTTCCTGCCATTCAAGAGAATTACAATTAACTGCAGTGTCTATCATATGAATCCCCCTTATATAAATAATAGTACTAAAATTCTGTAAGTGCAAGGAAATAACAGTACGGGAAAGGAGAATGGGGTGTGTTTCAATTTTCATTTTGCGTAAAAATAATTAAATATATTGATGGAAAGTTAATATTTACTTTGAATAATTGTAGAAAATGCTCTATACTATTAAAAGAATAAAATTTTTAAGGGAAGGTTATGGAAACCATAAAAGTTAACGGAAAAGAGGTATCGGTAGAGGAAAAAGATCTTGATACATCTCTGCTTGATTTTATTCGATACACTCTTAAGCTGACAGGAACAAAGAACGGCTGCAATATCGGAGTGTGCGGGGCATGTACTGTTCTTGTTGACGGCGCTCCGAAACGTTCATGCAAGGTAAAAGTGGGCAGTATTGCCGGTAAGGATGTGCTGACCATTGAGGGAATGGAACAGCCTGACGGCAGTCTTCACCCGATACAGCAGGCGTTTATCGATGCCGGAGCCATACAATGCGGGTTTTGTACTTCCGGAATGATTATGAGCGCGTACGCGCTGTTGTTGAAAGAACATAATCCTTCGAGAGAAAGAATCCAGAAAGCCATCGCAGGAAACTTGTGCCGGTGTACCGGGTATCAGCAGATTATTGATGCCATTGAACTTGCTGCACAGCGGATGTTCTCCCGGGAAGAATCTGCTGCGGTATAAAATGAAAGCTGTTCTCTGTTTGCTTGTTTTGCTGATTTTGTATATCTTTGGATAAGAGAGGCTGATGAGTACTATTAAACAGAAAATTGCACGCATGGTTTTAAATCCCGAATATACCTCAGAAGATAGAACTGTGTTTGTCGGTTTTGTAAGGTCGCTTCTTTATCTTTTTCTTTTTTTGAGTTTCTTTTCTTCTTTCATTCTTTTTCTGGTTAATATTAAAACAGGCGCGGTGATAGAGCTGGCAAGTTTTATTCTTTTTCTTGGAGCACTTTTCATGTATTCAAAAAAGAGGATGACTGCGGCAGCTTTGATCGTTCTCTATACATTGATCGCGGCGTTTCTTGCCAGTCTTCTTTTTGGAAGGGATACGTACTATGTCGCTGCGTTTCTGTTTCCCGTTGTTCTTCTTCTCAGCAGTGTGATTCTGACAAGGAAGGTATACGCTGTTACGGTTGCGGTTACCATCCTTCTGTTTATTGCTGCCTCTTTCGAATCATATCATCTGTACCTGATGCCTGTTGGCAGGGAAGATCCTTTTATCAATATTTTTGTCGTCATCATGCTTATTCTTGTCAGTATGGCGGTTATCAATCTTTTTACCGGAATGCTGTACCGGGTTTTCAGGGCAGCGAAGGAGAGTGAGGAAAAATTCAGGGTAATTTCAGAAGAGATCAAAGTCGGTATTTACGCGTATTCAACCAATCGAAAATTTGTTTACGTAAACAAGTATATGAGTACATTGCTTGGATACACTGAAGAGGAACTGCTCACCATGAATTTTCTGAACTTTGTTCATTCTGAAGATAGAAAGATTGTTGAGGAGAGGGGGCTTAAACGTCTTGCCGGAGAAGAAGTGGTAAAGGGGTATGAACTCAGGGCTATCCGGAAAGACGGAACCCCCCTGTGGATATTCCTTTCCGCCGCGAAAGTTGCTGTTACCGATAAACAACTTGGTGTCGGTGCCCTTTTTGATATACAGCAGCGGAAGAATCTGGAAAAACAGGTTCTTACGGAAAAAGAGCAGCTGGCAATAACCCTGCGGAGTATCGACGAAGGGGTTATCGTTACCGATCTTGAGGGGAACGTTACCCTGCTTAACAGGGCCGCCTGCTCTCTGTTGGGATTAAAGCGGGAAGTGAGTCTTGGAAAACATATCAACATCCTTTTCCCTTCTTTTGAAAATGACGGAGAAGCGAAAGATAACTTTTTCCAGTTGTTTAAGGAGTACACAGACACCGGAAAGAGGATTTTTAAGGGGTATCTTGAGGTATCCGGAAAAAGATCAAGGCCTTTCCTCTCCATATCATTTGCAACACTGAAAAATGAACAGAGCGAGCAAAAAGGGTACGTTATTGTTGTCAAAGATATAACAGAAGCTAAAAAGATAGAAGAAAATGCGGAACGGATGGAAAAACTTGAAGCTTTAGGGCTCCTGGCTGGTGGTATTGCCCACGATTTTAATAACATTTTAACCGGTATAATGGGAAATATTGATCTTTTAAGTCTCTATGTAAAAGATACGGATGATCACCGTATTTCAGAGCGGCTCCTTGATGCTCAAAAAGCCTCTTCCCGGGCTGTTAATTTGACACGGCAGCTTCTTACCTTTTCCAGAGGGGGGAGTCCTGTAAAAGATATTATCTCCCTGCCGAATCTTGTTGAGGATACGGTTTCCTTTACCCTTTCCGGGTCAAACGTAACCTACCGGGTAGAGTATCCCGGTAATCTGTGGCCGGGTAACGTTGACCACAGTCAGATATCCCAGGTTATTCAGAACCTTTCAATGAATTCCAAGCAGGCGATGGAGGAAGCCGGCGGCGAAGTATTTGTACGGCTTGAAAACTTTTACATGCCGGCAGAGAAAACGGTACCGGGATTGATGCTCTCCGGAGGACGGTATGTTAAAATAACGTTCAAAGATAACGGTCCTGGTATCCCGGAGGAAGCCCGGGCAAAGATATTTGACCCCTATTTTACAACGAAGGAAACCGGCAACGGGCTGGGACTTGCCACTGTCTATTCAATAGTAAAACAGCATGGCGGCAGTATTGAGGTTGAATCGGATATGCATAGGGGAACAACTTTTACGTTCTATCTTCCAGCCGCGAGGGAAGAAATTGATTCGGAAACTGAAGAACGCTCAGTCTATCAGGATACACTGCAGCAGGTTGCCGGGAAAAAATCCATTCTTGTTATGGATGATGAGGAGATAGTCCTCTCTGTTGCAGTAGAAATGCTTTCCACGCTGGGGTTTGATCCTGTTCCTGTTACAGGAGGAGAGGCTTGTATAAAAAAATATAAAAGGCGTTTGGCAGAAAATAACCCGTTCAGTGCTGTTTTCCTGGATCTGACTATTCCCGGTGGGATGGGTGGAAGGGAAGTAGCTGCCGAGATTTTGGAGGTAGATCCTTCTGCCCGTCTTATTGCCATGAGCGGATATTCTCATAATAAAGTTATGGCTAACTTCAAGGAGTATGGTTTTTCTGCGGTACTACGTAAACCATTTCTTCTGAAAGAAGTAGATGCATGTTTAAAAAATCTTGATATATAAGGTGTTGTTATTATGAAAGATCTTTTACGGAGAAGGATCCTGACTGCTTCAGGAAAAAAGAAAGCGGATGTGGTTTTTAAAAATGCCAAAATTGTGGATGTTTTCTCGCACAAGATTATTGAAGGAAGTTTTGCGGTAGATAACGGGCGTGTAGCAGGTATTGGAGCCTATGAAGGGGTTCTGGAAGTTGATCTGGACGGAAGGTATGTTATACCGGGACTCATAGACAGTCATGTCCATATTGAATCGTCTCATGTACTGCCGGGAAACTATGCGAGAGCTGTTATTCCCCATGGGACGACAACTGTTATTGCTGATCCTCATGAGATAGCAAATGTACTGGGAGAAGAGGGGGTCCGTTTGATGATAGACGCTTCAAAGGGTATCCCTCTTAATGTCTTTTTCATGATACCCTCCTGTGTCCCCGCGACCTCTTTTGAAAACTCCGGTGCGAAGCTGACTGCCGGAATTATTGATTCTCTGATGGAAGAAGATACGGTACTTGGTCTGGGAGAAGTCATGGATTTCCCCGCGCTCCTAGCCGCGGAACCTGCAATGTTGGATAAACTGCATACCGCATTGAAACGTCACAAGCTTATTGACGGCCATGGCCCTATGCTGGTGGGAAGAAATTTGAATGCCTATGCCGCAGCGGGAGTACGGACCGACCATGAATGTTCAACTGTTGATGAAATGGATGAGCGGCTTAAAAACGGGATGTACGTTCTCCTCCGCGAGGGAAGCGCAGCACGAAATCTCGAAGCCCTTTTAGGAGGTGTTACTCCTGAAAATTCACGGAGATGTGCTTTCTGTACCGATGACCGGCAGCCGGAAGATCTTCTGGAATTGGGGCATATTGATAATCATCTGCGTATTGCAGTAAGAAGGGGTATTGATCCCATAACGGCAGTACAGATGGCTACCATCAACAGTGCCGAATGCTACCGCCTCGAAGACATTGGAGCAATTGCTCCCGGATACTATGCGGATTTTGCCGTTGTGGAAGATCTAAAGAATTTTAATGTTGTCTCCACATACTATCGGGGTAAACAGGTCGCTGCAGAGGGAAAGGCTCTCTTTTCGCAAAAATCCTTCGTTGTGGAAAACAGCGGTAAAAGTGTCCATGTTAAGGATTTTACCGCTGACGATCTAAAATTAAAACTGACCTCGGATATTGCCCGGGTCATGCGCCTGAGATCCAGGAGCCTTTTTACGGAAATGGTTCAGCGGAAGGTACACCAGGATGAGGAAGGGTTTTTTCAGTATCACCGTGAGCTTGATATCTGTAAACTAGCTGTTATTGAGCGGCATCATGCAACGGGGAATATCGGACTGGGGCTGGTGGAGAATTATAAACTTGGCGGTGGTGCGGTTGCTTCCACTATAGCTCACGACTCCCATAATATCATTGTTATTGGAGACAATGATGAGGACATGTACGCCGCGGCACAGGAATTGATCCGTGTCGGCGGAGGGATTACGCTTTGCAGCGAAAACAGAATTTTAAAGACCCTGAAATTGCCTATTGCAGGTCTCATGTCTGACCGTTCTCTTGAAGAGGTCTATGAATCTCTCCGGGAAATGCATGAAATTGCTTTTGAAAAGCTACACATAAACAGGGACCTTGATCCTTTTATGACCCTGTCGTTTCTTGCGCTTCCGGTTATTCCGGAGATAAAGCTGACGGATATGGGGCTGTTTGATGTAACGAAGTTTGCCTTTACCGATATTTCTGTTTAGCCGGTTACTTCATCTGCTTTCATTCATCGATATCAATCAGTTTCTTGTTCCAGGAGCCTTTGGGAATGATGCTGCTGCATTATCAAGGTAGATCATTTTTTCTTCAGCCCTGTAAGGTAAAGGAGTGCTTCGAGGGTTCCCCCTCCTACAGCCCGTGCTTTATCGGAGATGGTGAAACAGTTTTCAACATTTCCCCGGGCATCCACATCTCCAATTTTGAAATCCTTTGGAACCTTCATCCCTTTATGAATCATACCGCGGAGTACGCCGGGGATCTGGGCTCTTACCTCACTTTTCCCTATGGTTGCAAGAAGATCCCCTTCCTGAACGAGGTCACCGATCTTTTTTACCGGTATGACAGCCCCTTCCGCGGTAGAACGTACCACGCGTTTTGCTGCATGTCCCCCTATGACTCCCGGAACACCGGTATTCGGTTCCGGTTTCCCCTTTAGAATAACCCTGCCGAGATTGTGACCCCGGTTTGTTTCGACAACAGCATGGACATCGTATCCCGCTTCAAACCCCGGGCCGAGGCCGATAACAACAGGTGCCATATCTTTTGTTGTTCCAAGGTTTTTTTTGGCAAGAATTGCATCAACAACTGCCGCGGGTTTCAGTGCTTCTATATACGTTCCGTCGGGATCTTCCACGACGGGAATCATACCGTCTATGAGAACCTTCCGGATACTCTCAAGGTTTGAGGCTTTTACCGCGGTAATGCCGTCTATGGTAATTGAACCGTCAAACATTGCCTGGGCAAAGGATACTTTGCTTCGTATTACAGTCGGCTGCGCAATTTCGAGTACAACAACACGGTAGCCGCTTCTGAAAAGCCGGGCAACGGTGCCGCTTGCAATATCACCGCCGCCTCTGACTATAACAAGGTTATCAGTCCGTTTTTTAAGGTGTTTCGCGTGGGCTCCTTTCTGTATTTTGATGACCTCCGCGAGGATTGAAAAGGCAATTTCCTCCGGTGTTTCTGCCTTGAGATCCAGACCAACCGGCGCATAGACTGCTTCAAGTTTTTTTTCATCAACTCCTTCATCGCGCAGCGTATTGATAATAACCGCGGATTTGCGTTTGCTGCTCAAGAGTCCGATATAGGCAGCCTCAGAATTGACAACAGTTCTCAGGGCTTCTTCATCCACACTGCCGGTGGCAATGACAATAAAGGTATTATTATCTATAGGCGCCTTTTGTAAAGCCTCTTCAATGGTAGTCCCGGAGTAGAGAGCCTTTGCCATAGGGAACCGTTCTTTGGAAATAAATTCAGGTCTGTTTTCTACTACAACTATATTGAAATGGACTTTCCCTGCGAGTTCCGCAAGGCTCTTCCCTACATGACCGCCGCCGACAATCATGAGAACTGGCCGTGCGCCTATTACTTCAATAAAGACTTCCATCTCTCCGCCGCAGTTCATGGCGATACTTGTTTCCCCTGTGCCGTTGTCAAGGGTGTAGGTAACTATTTTAGACTGTCCTGATTCAATGCAGCGGGATGCTTCTTCTATAACGTACGCTTCCGCCAGACCTCCGCCGATGGTTCCCCGTATATTATTTTTATCTAGCACAATCATTTTGGCACTCGTCCTCGGCGTAGATCCCCTGGCTGTTACGATGGTAGCAAGTGCGAAGGGGATGTTTTTCTCTTTTAATGCCGCCGCTTCCTTAAAAATATCCATATTTTTTCCTTTTATTCCGCATAATGTACGGCCCTGACAGGGCCTTCAGTTTCTGAATTCCGGCTGGATGTTATTAAAATCATATCCGGTACATCAGTTTCTTTTAAAATATATTCTGCCGTTTTTTGCCCCTGTTCTGTACGTTCCTTGGTATCTGCCTTATGCAGCATAATAACTCTTTGTGCTGCTGCTGGTGTATTTTTAAAAAGACCGGTTTTGGATTGAACAAGGCTGGTAATAGTCCTGTTATCAATAATTTCACCCGGGTGCTTCCCTGTCAGAGAGCAGAATTCCTTTACTCTGAAAACATGCTCCTCATCAATGACTGCTCCCAATGCGTCAAGTCCTATAACACCGAACACGGAACTGGTTGATAAAGGAATAACAGGTTCATGGATACCGGGAGCTTTTACCGGCAGGTGCTTTGCTCCGTCCGCTTCAACAAGTATGATATCAAAGATATCTGCTGAATAAAGGTTATCAATCTCTTCCGGAAGGAAACCCTTTAACTTATGTTCTCCGCCTTGTTCAATCTCCTTCCGTGCAGCAACGGTGATCCCCCCCGGTGTTCCTGCCGCAATCTGTGTAAGCAGTTTTTCTATTGAAGAAATAACAACCCGGTCACAGATTCTGTTCTTGACCTCCGGATGATAGATCATTGTTGTTGTTGTAACAAGAACAGCAGAACCGGAATCAGCCAATTCTCTGGCAAGGAGGTAGATAAGGGTGGATTTTCCCCCGCCTCCGGTAAAAGACAGTACCGGCCGGAGGTGTATATTCTTGAGAGCGTTAAGAAAAGTCACATTAAACCCCGCGATATAATACCGAAAAAAAGTGAAAAATTTCAAGAGTTGACTTAGGGATTCCTAATAAAAATATCTATTTTTCAATGATAACGCCATTTTTAAGGGTAAGGGTGGTTTTGAGGTTTCCTTTTCCTGAGGAAACCCACTTATGCATTCCAAAGAAGACAGAAACCTTTCCGAAAATATTTTGTTCCACCTTTAAAACTGCGTCCCTCTGCAGGACAAGATTTCTCTGTACATCATGAAGATGTTTGATACTGACCGTGTATAGATCGTTTAGTGCCTGGTATTCTTGTTCGAGCTGTGCTTTGGCGAGGGATATCTTTACGGCGGTTTCTTTGTCCAGTTTGTTTTTCTGCAGGGAATTGCCCAGCTGACGGATCTTGTTTTCCAGTTCGTCAAGCCGGGAAGCAGTCTCTTTTACTTCCCCTTCGCCATGAAGAAGAGCCCGGTATGTCTCCGGAAGCATTCCAACATGCAGTTCAGTAAACGGTTCATTGATGTTTCCCAGCTTTTTGCAGATAATACTTCCTCCTGCAACGACAGTACCTCCGAAAATTTCCGCCCGCTTGCCCGCAAGGATAATATCACCGTCTGCCTTTATTTTTGAATGCATAACAGCTTCTTCCACGTATAAGTTCCCCCGGCACTCTACTTCCGCGTTCTCAATATACCGGGCATACAGATCTCCTCCGCAGACTAGGGTTCCCTCATCATTTCCCGAAATTCCCGCTTTCAGGATCATGTCTCCGCCGCTCGTAATATGTACTCTGCTTACCGATTTCCCTATCTGAATATCTCCCTCTGCGCGGATGGTAAATCCATCCGCAACCCTGCCCCTTATGTCTATGGCACCGTTAAAGTCCATGTTCCCGTTTGAATAATCAACATTTTCCACGGTGATAAGCGGTTCAACGATGACTGTTCCCCCCTTAAGCTTTACATTTCCGTCTACAGCAGCACGAATTTCATTTCCATCTAAAGAGCGTTCTGTTCCTTTCCCCCCCCGTAAAGCAGCAGCTCCCGAATCTGTCTTTGCTGAAATAACGTTTCCGTAGACATCCTGTCCATCAGCGGGATGTACAGGATCACTCAGCCGGGCAAGCAGTTCTCCCTTCTTCTTGTTCTGGATAAAGTTAAGTTCCCGCAGGTCCATCCGGTTGTACGAAAGTTCTTTAAAGGGTTTCCCTCTGTCAGTTTCAAAAAAATATTCCGGTTTTGATGAAATCTGATGTACAGGATACGTTCCCTCAGCCGCGACAATCGGCTGTCCGAACAGGGTGTTTTCAACGGCAGTTTGGAGATTATCTTCCTTTATTCCGAATATGACTCCGGCCTTTTTCAAGGCTTTTGTTAAAAATGCAACTGATAGGGGTTCTCCGCCGGATTTACCTTCATCTATGGTCAGAATAGCACTCATTGCGTCTTTACTTACGGTCAGGGTAATACGGGGGCCATGCTGCTCTCCTTCGGGCCAGGGAACAAGTCTTTGCGGTGTTCCAGCTGCTGATTCGATAATGGTGTACAGCTGCTGTTTTCTAACCGGAGGGATGCCGAGAAGTTTCAGCCTGCCGAGAATTTCTTCCGGATACACCATATGTCCTCCCGGAGGTGGAGGGGTAACGGTAAGCCATGCCCATCCGTCTTTATAAAAGATGGTAAAAAGTTCACTTCTTTTCATTTCAGAACCTTGGCAACCAGATTGAGAAGCTTATGCAGAGAGTAGGGTTTCTGCAGGAACCCGTCTGCTCCCATCTCCAGTACCGCTTTTACCCGTTCATCCTGCCGGAATCCCGAAGAGAGAATAACCTTTGTATCTCCCTGGATTTCTTTTAGTTTTGGGAAAATCTCTTTACCGGACATTCCGGGCATTGCCATATCGAGGAGGACAAGATTAATGCCGCCGTAATGCTGTGTTAGAATTTTAAGTGCCTCTGTGCCGTTTTCGGCAAGAAAAACAGAATATCCGGCGGTCTCGAGCATCTCTCTGGCGGTTAGGCGTATCGTCTCTTCATCATCAATAACAAGAATTGTTCCGCTCTGCTTTTCAACAACGTTTTTTACCGTTTCAGGAAGTGCTTTCTCTGAATCCTTTTCTGCTGCCGGAAGGTATACCCTGAAGCATGATCCCTTCCCCTTTTCCGAGTAGACATCCACTGCTCCTTTGTGAAGGGAAACAAGGTTGTATACCATGGAAAGTCCAAGCCCCGTCCCCTTATTTTTATCTTTCGTTGTAAAAAAGGGATTATAGATGTGCCGGATCAGATCCGAATCCATACCGATACCCGTATCTTCAACAGAAACGATGTAGTACCTGCCTGGAACAAGGGAGGGATGTGTTTTACTGAAGAGTAAGTCAGCAGTAAGATCCTTTACTGCTACCGTAAGCTCTCCCCCCCAGGGTTCACCCTCTTTTTTCATAAAGGTCATCGCGTGGGATGCGTTAACAGCCAGATTGAGAAGGACCTGTTCCATCTGGGCGGGGTCGCCTGAAATCATTGCCCTGCCCCGATATGTTTTAAAGACAAGATGTATACTCTTGTCAAAAGAGTTTTCCGCTATTGCTTTAACGGAATGGATTATTTCATTGAGATCCATCGGAACAAACTGCGGTTTATGCTGGCGGGCAATGGATAGAAGCTGCTTCACAATATCCGATGCCCGGTTTCCCGCTGATGCCATGGTATCAAGGTACTGTTTGAGCTTTTCTTTCTCGATAACACCGTCTTTTTCCAGTTTAAAGTCAATGAGTGAAAGGGGGCCTGTTATACCTGCAAGCACATTGTTAAAGTCGTGGGCAAGTCCTCCTGCGAGACTTCCTACCGTTTCCAGTTTTTGCGCCCGGACAAGTTTTTCTTCGGCGGTTTTTCTGTCTGTTATATCTACTATATTTGCGAGGATATACTCACTGTTTTCGCTAAAAGAAACTTTTCTCAGAGAAACCTGGGCATCAAAGACCGAATCATCCAGGGGGCGCCGGGCTTTCCATTCAAAGATCTGTTCACCCTTTTCAATGACCTTGTCTATAATGGATTGTATTTCCGCCGGGTCTGTCCCCCGTTTTGAATAATCAAGAATGGTATAGCCGAGTGCTTCCTCTCTGGAATGAAGGCCGTACATTTTAAGCATCGTTGAGTTCACGTCTTCTACGTGTCCCGTAGTATCATGAATTATGATAGCAGTAAAGGCGGAGTTGAAAATCTCCTTATACTGCTGGTAGGAGGTGGTAAGCTCCCTGTTTAACACAGCAATCTCTCTGTTGTTTATCTTTTCCCGTTCCACCGTTTCCTGGAGAGTCTTCATCCCCTCTTGTATTTTCCCGGCTGTAAACCTGAAGGTTTCAGATAAGGTTTTCAGTTCTCCGGTCATGATATCGGGGTCAATGTCAATATCATAGTTACCCTGCGCGATACTTTCAGAAGCTGCCGTAAGGGTTTTTAAAGGGACCGCAAAGATAAAGTAAAGGAGTATTCCCATTACGGCTGTAGTAAAAAGGATTGCCATAACAACAAAAAATGCTATCCGGATCACCGTATCATGGACAATCGTTTTTATCTTGCTGATATTCTGAAAACGAACCAGATGCCCGTTATCCCCATAGGAAACAACAGTAACAATGACAGAATTCCGGTAGTCAACAGTATCGGCATCAACCCCTGAGTAGATGCTGTTTTTCAACGTATGAATATAAAAATCAAGATAAGGAGGCACATAGTTTTTGGCAGTACTGGTTAGGACTGAAATATTTCCATGGTTATCAATGGAGACAAAAAAACCTCCTTCCTTTTTCAGAAAGCCGTTTATCAGATAGTCAAGATCGTTCTCTTTGAAAAAACTGAGAAGGGGTGCAATATACTCAGTGCTTATTTTATTCTGTTTATGAACAAATTCGGTGATCCCATTCTCTATTTCCCGGGTACCGAAAAGAACGAGAACGATAACAGGAATGAGGGATAAAATAAAAAAAAGCAGTGAGAGCCTGAAAATAAGAGAGGAAAATAAACGTTTCACGGTCCTGTCATGCTCCTCTGTACCGTTTGGGCAGTAAAAAGAACACGGCGGTTGTAAAAAAGAAGGTGTAAATAACTTCCGAAATGACGGAGATGCCGATAGCGGTATATATTTTCCAGAAATGTGTTTCTCCGCCGAAGTTCTGCAGATAGACAGTACGTACAAAAAAGAAGTTGACAACGTTGAATATCAAAATTAAGAATGCATAGTAGTAGATAACAACAGCTCCTGCCCACAGGAGGAACTGATAAAAAGGGTGCTCCCGGCACTTTCCAATAATGCGGCCGGAAAGAGCAATAAAGAGAGCGCCTGCCAGATGAGCAGTGAAGGAAGCCGCTGCTATTCCGGGCTGCAGATGGAGAAAACTTCCAACAGAACGGAAAACGGTTATAACGACAGCTCCCGGTATACCGGTAAAAAAGGCTCCCAGTGTAATAAAAATCTCACCCGGGTCCATGGTAACCTGGTTTCCAAAGATATTAATATGAATTTTAAGGAAAATGACGAGAAATGCTGCTGTTCCAAAGAGCAGGGCTATAATAATTTTTTGTTTTGCTATTTTTTCTCGTATCATTCCTGTAAAAGTATAGAATCTTACCGGAAGAAATGCAATGATTTCTTCTGTCTTGCAAAAAGTATCTTTTCCCGATAGGGTTAGGAAGATGACGGAATCAAAAAATCCAAGGGGCTTAAGGTGAGTATAAAAGATCAGGTTGCCGGAATAAAAAAGTCACAGATATTCTTGGGGGCTCTGTCGCAGGAGCTGAAAAATGAAGCTCTCGCGCAAATTTCCCGTGAATTAAAAAAGAGAAGCGGTGAAATTGTACGGGCCAACAGAAAGGATACTGAACGGTCTGTTCAATCCGGGTTGCCTTCTCCTCTGCTGAAACGGTTGAAATTTGATGAACGGAAGATCGTAAGCGTATGTGAGGGAATTGAGAGCCTTATAAAACTTCCTGACCCTGTCGGTAAAACGATCCATGCCCGGGAACTTGACAAAGAGCTGGAGCTTTATCAGGTAACGTGTCCCATCGGTGTTATCGGTATGATCTTTGAATCCCGTCCCGATGCTCTTGTTCAGATAGCGACACTCTGTCTTAAGAGCGGTAACGGTGTTATTTTAAAGGGAGGCAGTGAGGCTGCTGAGACAAATAAAGTACTGACCGATATTATTCATACGGCAAGTGTAGACGCTGGGCTTCCGGAAGGATGGATTTCTCTCGCTGAAACCCGTGAGGATGTCATGGAGATGCTTGAACTTGAAGATTCCATTGATCTTCTTATTCCCCGGGGATCAAACAGCTTTGTCAAGTACATTATGAAAAATACGTCGATTCCTGTTCTCGGTCATGCGGATGGGATCTGTCATCTCTATGTAGACCGGAATGCGGACATCCCCATGGCAGTAGACCTGACTGATGACTCTAAAACACAGTACGTAGCGGTCTGTAATGCGGTGGAAACTCTTCTTGTTGACAGCGGAATTGCCGGGGATTTTTTACCCGCTTTAAAGATGCGGATGGATGAAAAGCATGTGGAGCTGAGAGGATGCAGCCGGACAAAAGAAATTATTGATGTAAAGGATGCAGTGGAGGAGGACTGGAGCACAGAGTACCTCGACTATATCCTGTCGATAAAGGTTGTTGATTCCCTTGATGAAGCGATATCCCATATCAATACCTACGGTTCCGGACATACCGACGGTATTGTTACTTCCGACAAGGGGAAAGCTTTTACGTTTATGGATCTGGTTGATTCTGCGGATGTTTTCTGGAACGCAAGTACACGGTTTGCCGACGGTTTCAGATTCGGTCTCGGCGCGGAAGTGGGGATCAGCACCAACAAAATTCATGCCCGGGGTCCTGTCGGGCTTGAGGGGCTTGTCATTTATAAATGGAGACTTATGGGGAACGGACAGAAGGTCTCTGATTATTCCGGGGAAAACAGCCGTTCATTCACTCACAAAGAATTAAACAAGGATTATGCGAAACTTTAAAGGGATAAAGCGTCTCGTTATAAAAATCGGTACAAATCTTCTTACGGAAGGGAACAGCCTTAATATTGCCTATGTGGATACTGTCTGCCGCCAGATTTCCCTTCTTAAAGAGCGGGGAATTCAGGTGCTCCTTGTTTCTTCCGGGGCTATCGGTATGGGTGCCGCAAAACTCGGGCTGACAGCAAAGGTTACTGATATTAAAATGAGGCAGGCCTGCGCGGCTATCGGGCAGCCGCTTCTCATGCATCAGTACAGTGAATCCTTCAGCAGATACTCAGTACCCATAGCCCAGGTCCTCCTTACCCGCGAAGTTTTCAACAACCGGAAAACCTTTTTAAACCTCAGGAATTCAGTGGAGACCCTCCTGTCTCTCGGTGTTGTTCCGGTGGTAAACGAGAATGATTCCATATCCACGGCCGAAATAGGGACCGCTTTCGGTGATAATGACAGTTTGAGTGCCTACGTTGCCAGCAAGGTGGATGCCGGTCTTCTTATTATTCTTACCGATATAGACGGTCTGTACAACGGAGATCCCCGAAGAGATCCCGGAGCGAAACTCGTAAAGGTCGTACATGAGATAACCCCGGAAGTATTTGATTTTGCAGGAAGTGAGGGGAGTACCTTTTCTACGGGGGGTATGAAGACAAAGCTGAAAGCGGCTGTCATAGCGGGTACCGCCGGCTGTAAAACAATTATCTGCCATGGACAGAAAGAGGATATTCTGATCCGGCTTCTTGACGGAAAAGAGGAGGGAACACTCTTTCTTGGAGGCGAACGTCTTTCCGCGAGAGCCCGATGGATCCTTAACAGTGTTCCGAAAGGTGAAATACATATTGATGCCGGGGCTCTTGATGCTCTCCGCCGGAACAAAAGTCTTCTCCCTTCGGGGATTACAGCGGTGGAAGGAATATTTAATGCCGGAGATGTTGTCTCCATAAACGGATGTGCCCACGGTGTCAGCAGCTTTACAAGTACTGAAATAGAAAACCTCATCGGCCGTCATTCAGCTGACATAGAATCGATAGTCGGTACAGGAAGGAGGGATGTTATCGCCAGGCCGGAAGATATTGTTTTTTTATAGAATCTTTTAACTCTGTCGATACATACAATATGAATAATGCAGTATTTATAAATGCACGTGCTCTTACTCCCTATGCTTACAAAGAGCTTCCGGGAGGGAAAAGTGCTTTCGATCACGTTATCGATACAGCGGTCAGTCTTCCGGATACCGGAAAGATATACGTGCTTGCCGGAGATTCATTTAACAAAGAGGGTCCCTTTGACATTGTCAGGGAACCGGTAAACAGCATGGAAGACCTTTTTGCAGTTATGATCCGTTATGCAGGAAAGAGTGATACGCTCTACTATCTCTACGGGGATACTCCCCTTATTGATCCGGCTATTGTGCAGAGGATGTATAAAAACCATAAAAATTATTTTGCATCCTATACCTTTGCAGACGGATATCCCTACGGTCTTGCTCTGGAAATTCTGCAGGGCGGAATACTTTCCCGCCTGGCGGCTCTTGCGGGAAAATATCACTTTCCGGTAACCCGGGGAGGTATTTTTGAAGTTATCCAGAAAGATATAAACTCCTTTGACATCGAAACCGAGATATCTGAAAAAGACCAGCGGATGCTCCGGGTTTCGCTGGCAGCTGATACAAAACGTAACTTTAATCAGCTGAAGAGAATTATGGAAGGCGGAGGTGTTGATGAGCAGTCAGTTGTTAACCTGCTGGAAACGCGTCAGGATCTCCTCCGGACTGAACCGGCCTACGTTACCGTACAGATTGCGTCGGGATGCCCCCAGGCATGTACCTACTGCCCCTATCCTGCGGTGTATCAGGATATCCTGAAGAATAAAGAAGTGATGCCTCTGGATAACTGGAAGGTAATTCTTGATCGGGTTAAACAATTCAGCGATGACGCGGTTTTCAGTGTTTCTCTCTGGGGTGAACCATCATTTCATCCTGATATTATTGATCTCGTAAAAGAGACCCTTGCGTACCCTTCTTTTTCTCTTGTTATTGAAACCTCCGGCCTTGGCTGGAGTAACGAAACCATTGACGCTATCAAAGAGGTGTCGGACGGAAGAGTAACATGGATTCTCTCCCTGGATGGAGAAAATGAAACAATCTATCGTCAGCTCAGGGGAGAAGGATGGTCAGAAGCACGGGCGGCAGCAGAGTATCTTTTTAAAAAATTCAAGGATCATTTCTACCTTCAGTCAGTACGAATGAAGGCCAATGAAGAGTACCTTGAAAAATTTTACCGGGAATGGAAAGCTAAGGGAGTTCAAACGATTATACAGAAGTATGATTATTTTTGCGGGATGCTTCCCGATGAAAAAGTGACCGATATTTCACCGGTCCGGCGGTTCCCGTGCTGGCATCTTAAACGGGATTTAACGGTTCTAATAGACGGGACTGTACAGCTCTGCAGGGAAGATATCAACAATGAGCATCCACTGGGAAATATTTTTTCAGAAGATCTTTCGGTAATATGGGAACGGGGGATGCCTCTTTATCTGAATCATATTCATGGGGAGTATCCGGAATTATGCAGGAAATGCGATGAGTACTATACCTACAACTTCTAATAACGTACGGGTTCCTTATACTATTGTCGGAAACAAAAAAAACAATAAGGATCTTGTCCTGTCTCCCTCTTTAAGTCTTCTTGTTCTCAACAGGGGAGGGAGACCCTACAAAGCTGAATATCTTAAAACCCTGCAGAAACTTGGGCCGGTTGAAATCCTTTCTGTAGAGGGTGCTTCTCCCGGGTACGATATTGAACTCCTTGTAAAGCGGTTTTCCGGAGTGAAATTTCTTCTTTTCAAGGGGCATGTATCTGTGGGAGAACAGATAAATATCGGTTTGAAGGAATCATCAGGACGGAATGTCCTTGTTATCTGGAATGATATGAAACCGGGATACTTTCTTTCTCCCCGGTTTATAGAACATATAGAGAGCTCGGATGTTCTATGCAGCGTTCCTGTACTCCAGAATAACCGGCTGGAAATAATTCCTTCCATTAAAGCGCCGGCTTTCTACCATAAAAAACTGAAGGTCCTCTCTCTCATGCCTTCTTCGAGTCTTATGGAGTCTCTCTATCCCTTTGACTATACTGGTATCTACAACAGGGAGCGCTTCTTTCTTACCGGCGGATATGACTATACCATAACAAGCGGCTATTGGCAGAAGCTCGATTTCGGTTTCCGTGTCCATATGTGGGGAGAGAAGATAGTATGCAGTACCGGCTTGAAAGTCCAGTATCTCTCTGATGATCTTCCTGAGGATACAACAGCTGATGAGAGTTACCGCTTGTTTTACTTAAAGAATCTTTCTCTGCGGTTTTCCGGAGATGCGGCGTATCTGTCAAAATGGAAATTCCCGGCCTACTATTTTAAATCCGGATCTTCATTCTTTGCTGCTTTGAGGGATTTTAAGGCAGTACAGAAATGGGTACAGCTTAACCGGTACCGGTTTACCTGTGACGCTCTTTCTATTACTGATCTATGGGAGGTTCAGGGAAGATGACGGGTGTATTCCTTCAGGTGAGAATCGATTCATCGCGGCTTCCCGGTAAGGCGCTTCTCCCCTT
Source organism: Spirochaetaceae bacterium (assembly GCA_015493635.1). Taxonomy (GTDB): domain Bacteria; phylum Spirochaetota; class Spirochaetia; order B11-G9; family B11-G9; genus S145-15. The sequence continues at coordinate 64,725 of WGCU01000032.1, forward strand.
AAAAGGGAAAGCGGTTATTGATCATGCGATGGTCTCTTTAAAAAATATAAACGCGGATGTGTATGCCCTGCTGACAGACCGGGCCAGCAGTACGGAACTCCGGCCCTATGCGGAACGGTGCGGGTTTACGCTGTTTATTGGAGATAAGTTTGATGTTCTCAAACGCTACGCAGATGCCGCCATGTACTACGGTGTCGATACCATCATCAGGGCTACCGGAGATAATCCTCTCGTAAGTTCTGCCGCGGCTGCAGCAATTCTGGAAGAGCACCGCAGTCAGAAGGCTGATTTCAGCTGTTACATGGGACTTCCTCTTGGAACGGGAGTTGAGATCGTTCAGGCAGATTCGCTTCTCTTCGCACACAGAGTGGCACAGGACCCTTACGAACGGGAACATGTCAATCCGTATCTATACCGGAGAGAGGAGATGTTTTTTATACATAAAGTTTCTGCTCCTTCCCGGTTTATCTGTCCGCAAGCACGGGTTACCCTTGATACGGAAGATGATTACCGGTATCTGCAGCTTCTTTTTAATGATCTGTATAAAAATGCTCCTATTGAACTAGATGCCGTTATTCCATGGGTTAAACGTCATGCAAGAACCGCTGTATCAGCAATAAAGGGTTAAAACCGGTGGGGAAAAGATTCTTGCTTGTTCCTTCGTGCAGAAAGGGAAACGGAACAGGGCATCTGCGGAGAGTTATTTCTCTCTATCAGCAATTAAAAAAAGAGGCTGATGTTGAAATTCTCATTTCCTGTGAAGCGGTTTCCCCGTCTTTCATGCAGCTTCTTGAAGATCATGTCCGGGAAAAGGATATCCTGTCCGGAGCGGTACCTGATGAGAATACATGGGACTTTATCGTTGTTGATAAAAGGGGAACAGAAGGAGAAGAACGGGCTCTCTGGAGTAAAAAGGGAATACTGATCGGTATAGATGAGGGGGGGGCTGAGCGGAGTTCATTTCCCTTTTTAATTGATATTTTTCCCGGAATCTTTCTGCGTTCTCCTGCCAATATAACGAATCCTTCTTTAATGGAGCTTCCTGCTCCGGAATACCGCAGGTCTCCTCCCGCGGCTGTTCATCATGATGATTTTCTCAGTATTCTCATATCATTCGGCGGAGAAGATCCTGAGAAGCTGACGGAAAAGATTGTTTCGTATCTTCTTTCCACAGGAACAGTACATCCAAAGCGGATAACGGTTGTGGAAGGTCCCTTTTTTGGAGACCGCCGTTTCCCTGACGGCATTACCGTCCTTCATGCCCCTGCACAGCTTAAAAACATGCTGTACCGTTATGATATTGTGTTTACATCCTTTGGTCTCACTGCCTTCGAAGCAGCTGCCGCGGGAGTTAAGGTTGTTCTTTTTAATCCGTCGAAGTATCATCAGCAGCTGTCCCGGAAAGCTCTTTTTTTTGAAATAGGAGTAAAACGCATTAATAAAACAAGGCTTGCTCATGCTTTAAGGCATCCGGATCAAATCTCTGTCCCCCCTGTTTCAGCTTCTGATGATCAGAATAGTACACTGCTGTCACGTATCCTTCTGTCCCTGAATGTTCCCCCTATTCAGAAATGCCCTGTATGCGGTGTTCATCTTCCCGCAGCTGCAGAACGGTTTCCTGATAAAACCTTTTTTACCTGTGGAAAATGCGGAATAGAGTATCTTGTTTCTTTTCTGCCGGGCCGGATATCCTACGAACACAATTATTTTTTTTCCGAGTACCGTAAGCAGTACGGGAAAACCTATCTTGAAGATTTTGATTATATCCGCCGGCTTTCTGCGGAAAGACTCAAAATAATTGCAAAAAAAGCAAAAGGAAGAACGATCCTTGATGTGGGGTGTGCTTACGGTCCCTTTGTTAAAGAAGCCCTTGACCGGGGTTGGGCCCCTGCTGGACTGGAAGTTGTAAAAGAGGCAGCTGAGTATGTGAGGACTGTTCTTGGTATACCGGTTATGTGCGGCTCCTTTGAAAAAGCTGTTTTTGAGGGAACGTATGATGCGGTTACCATGTGGTTTGTCCTGGAACATTTTAAAAATGTTGGGAGTGTTCTGGCGAAAGTTAATGGAATAGTAAAAATAGGAGGCGTTTTTGCCTTTTCTACTCCGAATAGTTCTGGTATAACAGGTAAAAGCAGCCGTCGTTTTTTTTTAAATGGGAGCCCGGGAGATCATTTTACTGTCTGGAATCCCCGCCTGGTAACAAAAATACTTCACATGTTTGGTTTCCGTGTCGTTCGGATTAAGGTAACCGGGCATCACCCTGAACGTTTTCCGGGATTTTTAAAGGGAACGGACGGGATAAAGAGAAAAATAATGTATTTTGTAAGCAGTTTTTTAAAACTTGGAGATACCTTTGAGGTGTATGCGGTAAAATATAAGGAGTATTCCCCATGAATGATAAAAGAATTTTAATACTTGGCGGGGGGACAATGCAGGTGCCTGCAATAAATCTTGCTAAAGGAATGGGGCTTTCTGTTATTGTCGCAGATGGGAATCCGGATGTTCCCGGAAGAAAAATTGCTGATTTTTTTGAACATGTTGATCTAAAAGATTCAAAAGGAATGATAGATATTGCATTAAAGTATAAGTCGGAAGCAGGGCTTGACGGTGTATTTACTACGGGTACAGATTTTTCAGAGACAGTGGCACTTGTTGCCCGGGCGGCGGGACTGCCGGGAATTCCTGTTGAGGCTGCCCGTAATGCCAGTAATAAATTCAGGATGAGAGAAGTTCTTGCCTCATCGGGGATCCCTGTCCCCGGTTTTTTTCTTATAAGCAGAGATACGGCCCCTTTGGAGTGTAAGGAAAACAGAATTACAGGAACAGGGCTGGACTTCCCTCTTGTTGTAAAACCGGTAGATAATATGGGTGCCCGGGGAATCAGGAAAGTCGAATCGTGCCATGAGTTTGGTAAAGCGGTTGAAACAGCAGCCTCCTATTCAAGAACCGGGGAGGTGATTGTAGAGGAATATCTTGATGGTCCGGAATACAGCCTTGACGCTCTTGTGTACGATGACGAGATCTCCATCTGCGGTATTGCGGACCGTCATATCTATTTTCCCCCGTATTTTATTGAAATGGGACATACCATTCCGGCAGAGGGAGATCCGGCAGTTATTGAAGAGGTCTCCGCTGTATTCAAACAGGGGATTCATGCCCTCGGTATTTCTGAAGGAGCCGCCAAGGGAGATATAAAATGGAGCGGGGGCAGAGCCTATATCGGAGAGATTGCAGCCCGGTTGTCCGGAGGTTACATGTCCGGGTGGACATACCCCTATTCCAGCGGTGTAGAGGTTACCCGGAGTGCGATCCGTATAGCCCTCGGGCTTCCTCCTGAGGATCTGACCCCTGTGCTGGATAAAACAACAGCTGAACGGGCTTTTATTTCAATTCCCGGCAGCGTACAGGAAATAATAGGCAGAGACGAACCCTTTAAAATTGATGGCGTAAAACATGTGTTTATCCGTGTTTCTAAAGGAGACAGTGTTTCTTTTCCGACGAATAATGTTGAAAAATGCGGAAACTGTATAGCTGTAGCCGATACCCGGAAAGAGGCGGTTTTTGCCGCTGAAGAAGGGTGCCGTAGTGTTGTTGTCCGGTTGGCCCCTGATTCTGAAGTTACCGGAAGGTTCCTTTTCGGTAATAAACCGGAATGGATTCCTGATGCGTATTCATTAAGCAGGCAGGAGAATCTGTCCGCGGCGGAACAATTCGGGGGGCTGGAAGTGAAGGGCACTGAAATATTTGTTCCTTTATTACCCAATTTACCCGGTGAACGGGCTCTTGACTGGCACGGGAAAACCATGGCGGACGCTTTTAAAGAAGTTGTGAAGATAACCCGGTGCCGTACTTATAAACAGACAGAACATCCTGAGGGGATTGTCCTTGGCCGAATATTTCTACAGGCGTTTCTCCGGGGTGGTGTTCAGGGTGGTATCTGGATCGTTGATTTCTACCGTGATGCACTGGAAAAGGGGACCTCTCTGGAAGAACCGGATAAACGATGGCAAAACTGAATATTTTCCTCCTTGTTTTTATTGTATGTGCCCCTTTCTCAGGCGCTGCCGGGCCTGTGGATGTTCCTCTCCAGACAATAATAAATGAAACAGGAGCTTCTTTAAGCTGGGATCCGTATCTTGAAATGGGAGAGCTTGCTCTCCATGGAAACAGTGTCAGGTTTAAGATAGGCGTTCCTTTTATTCTTCTTAATTACTCGAAAAAGATTGAACCGGTAAAAGTTGTCCGGGAAACTGACGGCAGAGTTCTCTTTTCAAAGAACGCCGAGGAAGCAATAAAGACACTGTTCAAAGAGAAGGAAGTACCGGCAGGTAGCATGAAAGTAAAAGCCATCATCATTGATCCGGGCCATGGAGGAAAAGATCCCGGCGCAATTGGAAGGCATACGTACAATGGTAAACTGGTGGTTCTTAAAGAGAAAGATGTTGTCCTTACTGTCGCAAAAGGGCTCTATGCCCTTCTGAAAAAGCGTTATCCTGATAAAGAAATTATTCTGACAAGAGATACCGACCGCTATATAACGCTTGAGGGAAGAACAAGAATAGCAAACAGCGTAAAACTGAAAAGCAACGAAGCCATGATATTTGTGTCAATACATGCAAATGCGTCGTTGAATTCTCATTCCAGAGGGTTCGAAATTTGGTACCTTCCCACGACATACCGGAGGGAGCTTGTCGATCCGAAGTCCCTTACCAGTGATTTACAGGATGTTGCTCCTATTTTAAACTCCATGCTTGAAGAGGAGTTTACCGTTGAGAGTGTTCTCCTTGCGAAACAGATTGAATCAGGACTAAAAGAGGAAGTAGGAAAGAATATTGAAGACAGGGGGCTGAAAGAGGAATCATGGTTTGTGGTAAGAAACGCAAAGATGCCTGCAGTTCTCATTGAACTGGGGTTTGTTACTAACAAAGAAGAGGCTGTGATTCTTAAAAACCCGGTCTACTTGAAAAAGATGAGTGAAGGGATCTATAATGGAATCCGGAACTTTATTGATCATTTTTAATACTAACCAATCGGAGTAATTGATGTATAAAAATATAAGCAGATGTTCTATTATACTGTTATCAGCGATAGCATTTGTACTCATCCTTTCTCTTTTTCTCTATTTTTTTATAGATAACGTACATGTCACAAGAACTTTCTTTTTTCCGGGGCGGAATGGTAATTTATCCGGCGAGACACGGCGTCTGCCGCATAAGAAGACAAAGGAAACAGAAATTCAGCAGTTTGTTGAGGAACTGATACTCGGGCCGATTGATATTAACCATAATCGTCTCATCCCTGAAGATACACGGCTTCTTACGGTGATGTACCGGCACAAAAATACCGTCTATCTTGACTTTTCAGCTGATTTTGTTGTTCATGACAAGTCCATGCTTCTGAACGCTCAGCAGATGGTATCGGGGATCAAAAAGAATATAACGTACAATTTTCCTTTTGTAAAACATATAATTGTTGCGGTTAACGGAGAACAATTACATGTTGAGTGATGAAATCACCAGAAAAACCGGATAATTTACTCTTGAAGCAGAAAAAAAAAGAAAAATCGTTGACAAAAAGAAAAGGTTACGTATAATTTTAGATATAAATGGTAATTTGATTAAAAGGAGCACTGGATGAAACGATTCGGAATTCTTCTGGGTATTATGTTGTTTGCAATGAGTTTCTCTCTTTATGCGGTTGAGTCAGTTCTTGTAGATTTTAACACCCTTAAAGCTGACATGAAGGACGGAAATAACAAGGCTACACTGGTGGATTTTTCCAGTAAAGCTGGTGTCGGTTATACTGATGAAGAAAAAAAACTAATGAAAACTTCTCTCGCAATCGGGCAGTGGGAAGTGGTCCTGAACTCTTCAGCGAAAACAGTTGTAAATCAGGAACTATCGTATACGATTGAAGCGCCGGTTAATGCAAAAGCAAAAAAGTATGCCGGGGAAACGGTTATGGGTATCAGGGTTCATTTCCCCGAGGATCCCTTTAACGCGTACGCAATAGTAAAGCCGCCTTTTGAAATCCCCGCGTACATGCGGAAAACGAAAGACGATGGAACAGAGGACCCTGCTGATAAAAACGGCACCAAATTCGACGGTTATGGTGTTATCAAAAACGTTGGAGCTATTAAAAGTATAGCTGTTGATGTTTATGGAAGCAACTTCCCAAACGGTCTCGGAATCATTTTGAAAGATCAGAATGGTAAAGAGAGGAACCTTTTCCTTGATTATCTTGATTTCCGCGGCTGGAGAACTCTTGGCTGGGTAAATCCTTCATATATCAGCGAAGTACGGAACAGGGAACTGAGAAAATACCCGCTCTATCCGCGCACCACACCAATGCGGAAACTTATCGGGTTCGTTATCTATAAAGATGCGGCTCAGGAGGGCGGAGATACCATAACATACATAAAAGATGTAAAACTTACCTATGATCTGGCGATTCTTCCCGGTGTTGATGATATTGATAATGAAGCTCTTTGGGGTATTCTGGATGCCCGTGAATCTTCCCGGAGAAATGCTGAATGGAAAAAGCTTGGTGCAATTCAGGTGCTGAGGGCTCTGGAACAGAGAAAAATTGATCAGAGTTCCAACAAAGCAGCTGCTCCGGCCGGTAAATAACAGGCAGAGAAAAAAGCTGACAAGCAAGAAACAATAAAAAAGCCTCCCTGTAAGGGAGGTTTTTTTATTCTCAAACGAGTGAGTGGAGCGGGACAACTTGTTGGTCCCGATCCCATTATAATTTGACCGTTACTCCTGCGGTAGCCCTGAAAAGGTAGAGGCCTATTCCTGTCTGCGGCAGTGTTAAAGGGGTGGAATCCAGGTAGCCGAAAGAGTATACATTGCTTTCAAGATTGGTAAACAAAGAGAGATTATCAGAAAGATTAAACTTAAAATGAGTGCCGAAAACAAGGGAGTTGAGAGTGTTCGTTGCTGTTATCCCCGTAGAGGTATTGAGATAACTGCGGCTTAATGTCTGATAAGCGAAAGAAAGAACTGTTCTGAAGGCAACATTTTTCTGGAAAATATCAACCTTAAAAGAATATTCTGTAAAACTGTCATCAACTTCAAGAGCATCTTCCTGTTTCACAACAAAAGATTTTGTGACGAGGTTCAATGAGCAGATTGCATTGGGAATGTAGTATCCGATGGTGATCAAACTCTTTTCCTGTATGTAATCTCCAACTTTGACAAAGCGTGCACCGATTGAACTGTCAGCTTCCAGAGAAGCAAAAACAACACCCGGAAGCTCAATTTTTACTGTTGTTGTTATTCCGGATTTCATTATTGTCTGGGAAGTATTAAAAATACCGAAGAAAGGGCCGACTCCCAGTTTAAAAAAGTTGTACTGATACTGAAAGAGTGTATTGATGGTATAGCGCAGGACAGGATCATAGAATATACCTGCTTTAATACTGGTGTTGTCAGTTACATACTTTTCTCCGTAGACACTTATCCCCCATGGGAATTTTGTCCCCTGAAAGGAGGAGACAGGGGCTGAAGCTGCTTTATCGAATGACAAATTACCCGACGTTACACTTGTTGTTATTTCCATGGCAGAGACCGAAGTAAGAATACTTAAAAATGTGAGAATAAAAGCTGTTATTTTCATATTAAAATGCCGCCTTTATCCCGATTACACCTTCAAACAGGGAAGAAGGTGTAAAGGGAAAGAGATTTATATTGAGCATAAAGTTCAGGATCGAGCCGGAAACGACCGCACTAAGGTAGGGTGTGGCTACAATACTGAACTGATTGAAGGACGCAGAAGAGTCAAAGGTTATGCTACTCTCCACACCGCCTGCGACAGGAGTTTTTGCCAGATCCCCAATCATGAAATTAAGGTGAACGTTTGATGATCCTGTATCAACGGCAGGTTCCTGGAGATAATATCCCGGATGCCAGAAAAGGGTGAGAATAATGGAAAATAAATTAAAATTGATCCGGGGCTCAAAGAGAAAGAACAGGCGGTTTATACCAAAAGAGGCTTCAGGATCCCAGAGCGGAATACCAACCTGTGCCATAAACTCTCCCACATCTCCGGATCTGTAGTCAAAAAGAATTCCTCCCCGGTATGTACCGTACGTACCTTTTGGAAAGGTCGAACCGATAAAGCCCTCGAGCTTAAGGTTCTCGAAATTAAACATTGTCCTGATATCACTGGAAAAATAATTCCCGCTCAGGTAACCGTCTTTATACAGATAGAAGGAGGTAAGATTTGTCTTTGAATCCCATCGGGAGGTTAGTTTGATTCCTGTTCCGTTTATTCGGTGGATACCGTTAAACTCATTTGAAGGAAAGTACAGATAGCCCCGAAAGCGTGTCGCAATAGGGTAGGATCCGAAAAGGAGGGGGAAATCTTCCCCTGAACAGAAGGTATCATTGTCCCCGATAAAATAGGTCAGGGATGTTGTCTTCGAAAAAATGTCCCTGAGAGTAATGTGGGCAGCCTGGAATGTAAGGTATGTCTGGTGGGACAGATAATCCGCAAGACTCTGAGATGAACTATCAAATAACGATATATCTGTTGCGGAATAGCTTAAATCAGAACTGTTAAACCCCAGAGAAAGGCCTCCTCCAAACTTGTATCCTCCGGTAAGATCAATGTCAACCTTACCCCGTGTTGTTATATCAGGGATGAACCCCTTGAAATCAGCCCGGGTAATCAGTTCCATAGACGGAATAGTGATATCCGCCGCAAAAATACCGTGTATTCCCCCTATTCCTGAAAAAAGCAGGACTAAAAGTACATAATAAAAATTGTTTCTTTTCATTTCCATCCCCCGGGATAAGTTTATACCGAAAATCTTAAAAAACAAAGTCAATTTATATTAAAAATTTACTTGACTTAGTTTGCTATATGTATGAAGATTAATGCAGTATGAGTGATTATTTGGACCCTAATAATGAAGAACTTTTAAAAGACTTTTATATCGAGGCTGAGCTCCAGGTTGAAAGTCTTGAGCAGAATATACTTGTTTTGGAAAACAGCCCTGATAACAAGGATGCTGTTGATGAAATATTCCGGGCTGCCCATACCTTGAAGGGGGCTGCGGCAACAGTTCAGATGAATGAACTTTCATCATTTACTCATCTTGTAGAAGATGTTCTTGATGAAATACGAAGCGGGAATGTTCATGTCGACGGCGGTATTATCGATGTCCTTCTGGATTCGATAGATGTTGTTAAAGCCATGTTGGAAGCCCGTTCGGAAGGCGGTGTATACGAAGAGGATATATCCGCGATAAAAGAAACCCTTCATGGTGTTCTTGAAAAGCAGGAACCGGCGGCCGAACCAGCCCCGGTAAGTACAAATGCTTCTGTTTCAGAAGATCTGAAAGATAAAGAACTGAGTGAATATGAAATACTGGAACTGCTTGAGTCAGCTGATGACAATGAATCGGTTTATCAGGTTAAAGTATTTTTTAATGAAGATAACCCCATGAATACTGTCGGCGGTGTACAGTTATTTGCTGCCCTCAAGAGTATCGGTATGGTCCTGAAAACATTTCCTGATTTTGACAAACTGTATGAGGATATTTTTCATCCTGTTGTGCTTTACTATGTGGCCAGTTCTGCTGAGAGCGGGAAAATTGAAGCCAAAGTAAATCTTCCCGGTGTGGTGGACAAATCAGAAATAACCAAACTTGGTGTTTCTAGTAAAACTGCAGTCAATTCGAACCATAAAGCGGAGCCTGAAAAAGCGCCGGATTCTTCAGCAGAAGCACTGCCGGATTCAGAGAAAAAGGATTCCGGGACAGAGAAGAAACCTTCCAAGCGGACAAGTGAGATTAAAAAGGCGAAGAAGGGTAATTCTGTATTACGTGTTGATTCAAAGCGGATCGATAATCTTCTTAACCTTGTCAGTGAAACGGTTATTACCAAAGCTACGTATAATCAGATCGGACTCCAGTTTGACGGCGCCCAGCGTGATTTTATAGATGCGAGAAAACAGAATAATGAACTGCTCAGAAAACTTTTCAATGCTTTTCCGGAGTATCTGGAACGGCTGGGAGCAGGGGAAAGCATAAAAGACATTAAAGCGGAATTTCTTAATACCTACAGCGGTTTGTACGGGATGTGGGATGATTTTGAGAGTACCTTGAAAAATGCTATCGTAAAGTTGGAAAGTACGTCCCAGAGCCTTGCACGTACGACTGGTGAACTGCAGGAAGGTGTAATGGAGATCAGGATGGTTCCCATAAGCCAGATTTTTTCACGCTTTCCCCGGCTTGTCCGGGATGCTTCCAAAAGTCTGCATAAAAAGATAAATCTGCAGATAGAGGGTGAAGAGACAGAACTTGATAAATCGGTTATAGAAGATCTTCTCGACCCGCTTATTCATTGTGTACGAAATTCGGTGGATCATGGAATAGAGAGCCCCGAAGAAAGAACCGCCGCAGGGAAGTCTCCTGAGGGTCTTGTAACTCTGAAAGCAAGCAACGAAGGGAACATGATCATTATCGAAATAGAAGATGACGGCAAGGGGATTGACGTTAAGTCGGTATACAATAAAGCTGTGGAAAAGGGAGTTATTCATCCCAACAAGATTCTTTCTGATGTAGAAGCCTTTAATCTGATTTTTGAACCGGGATTTTCAACAGCGGAAAAGATAACCGATATTTCAGGAAGGGGAGTGGGGCTTGATGTCGTCCGGCGGCAGATAGAGAAGCTGAACGGTAACGTAAGTGTGTGGTCCGAAAAGGGGAAAGGCACAAAGTTTACTGTCAAAATACCATTAACGCTGGCAATTATACAGGGGCTCCTTGTTCGTGTGGGAAAGGAAATTTACGCGATTCCCATTACCTCGGTTGTGGACAGCCACCGTATCAAACAGTCGGACATCAGAATGATTGATAATTATGAAGTTTTTAATGTCAGGGAAGATGTTGTCTCGCTTATCCGTTTGAACCGTCTTTTCAATATCAGGAAAGATGAAGACGGAGAGTACCGGTTTGTTGTTATTGTCGGCAGCGGGGACAAGAAAATGGGCCTCATGGTTGATTCTCTTATCGGTGAGGAAGATGTTGTTATTAAACCGCTACTGGACAAGTTTACCAATTCGCCGGGGATTGCAGGCGCAACCATTTTGGGAGATGGTATGGTTGCCCTCATTATTGATGTAAGCCAGCTCCTGGAGCTTGGGCTTAAGAAAGAGCGGGAACACCGGCAGCATATGTCGGCTGCTATTCTGTAGGCAGCGGGGAGTTTGTATGGGAACTGAGTACTTGAACAATACGGTACAGCAGACGGAACAGGAAGCTGTCGAAACAATAGATTTTAAAATGGTGACGTTTTCACTGGCGGGGAAAGACTATAGTATTGATATAATGAAGGTTAAAGAGATTTCTCACGCAAACACCTTTACCTTTGTTCCTAACGCGCTTCCCTTTGTAAAAGGAGTTTATAATTTACGGGGGGATATAATATCCATTATTGATTTAAGAATAATGTTTAACCTCCCTGCTCCTGAAAATACGGATAAGCGTCAGGAGAATCTTATTATTCTCAGACTGGATGATTACCAGCTGGGAGTTGTTGTTGATTCCATAGATAAGGTAATCGGAATAAATTCAATAAATATTCAACCGCCGCATCCTATTTTTGGTGATATAAATATAAAATTCATTCAGGGTGTCGTAGAGAATGAAGGGAGACTGTACCTTATTCTTGATGTGGAAAAGATATTCGGTCAGGATGAAGATTTTGTCATAATGGGAGCTCCGACAAAAACTGAACAGGTATATTCGGACAAAAGGGACACGTACAGCGGACCGGATACGTCTCCCGGGAAAGATCAGGCTATAGATTTTATTATAGATACCCTCCGTACATTTAAGAAATTCATTGTTTCGCCAGTTAACCGTGAATGGGTAAACAGGCGTTTTGAAGAGTGGATAAAGATAAAGGGTTCAAAAACAGCAGATTTGCAGCTCCAGTCGGAAAGTGATGCAGATGAATTCCTTTCAGGATTTTATTCTCCCGGAACAGGCAGGTTCTGGGATGATACACTGAGAAATTCTTTTCTGTCCCTTTTGCCGGATTTTGGCAGGAACACAGTTTCTGTTTGGAATCCAGGCTGCGGGACCGGTTATGAAACCTACTCTCTCGCTGTGGCTCTGCGGCAGAAATATAAAGGGGCCAGTATAAAGGTATGGGCGAGCGATAATGATCTTTTAAGTATATCGAATGCTCCGAACCTTGTATTTAAAAGAGAAAGCCTTCCTGAATCAATGGAGCAGTATACAGTGGAACAGCCGACCGGACTGCAGTTCACTGATGATCTAAAGGATCTTATCCTCTTTGAATATCATGATGTTATGCATCCCAATTCCTTTCTTGAAGTAGATATTATAGTCGCGCGGGATATCATCTCTTTTATGAATGAAAATGATCAAAAGCGTCTTGTTAAAGAGTTTGAGGAAAAGCTGCGGCCGGGAGGAGTTCTTGTTGTAGGCAGGAATGAGAAACTTGAAGGCAGGGAATGGAAGTATATAGGTAATGATTATGTTACTGCTTATATACGGGAAGTTATTTAAAAAATCATATTCTTTTAATGTAAGGAGTGTTGTATGAGAGTAGAGTATATTAACCCTTTTGTTGAAGCAGCGTTTAATGTGCTTAAAGAGGTTTTGAATACGGAAGTAAAGCGGGGTGAGTTATATTTGAAATCCACCTCTCAGCCTGTCATGGGTGTTGCAGCTCTTGTAGGGCTTGCAGGAAATGTAGAAGGAAGAGTGCTCTTTGACATGAGTTTTGATACTGCTCTTGCAGTTGCTTCCGATATGAACGGTGAAAAACTGGAGAAGCTTGACGATCTTGCCAAGGCTACCATCACGGAGCTGGCAAACATGATAACAGCTCAGGCAGTAACCAAGCTGCATGAGCTTGGATTTACGTTTGATCTTACACCTCCGGCTATATTTACCGGTGAAAATATGGAAGTTACCGACAGTGAGGTTGAAGCTCTGATTGTTCCAATGGTACTGCCTCAGGGCAAGATAGAAATCAACGTGGCTGTCCGCGAAAGACTTTAGGAGGATTATTGATGAAGACCAAAATGGATTTTCCAAGTATTAATGAACGTAAACCCGAAGGGGTTAAGGAAGATGGGTCTCCGTACAAGGTGCTTGTTGTTGACGATTCCATGTTTGTTACAAAACAGATAAGTCAGATTCTTACTTCTGAAGGGTTTGAAGTTGTAGCAACTGCTTCCGACGGCCTTCAGGGGCTTGAACGATATAAAGAACTATATCCCGACATTGATGTTGTGACGATGGATATCACCATGCCCAAGATGGATGGTGTTACCTCTCTGGAAAAGATTATTGAATTTGATAAAGAAGCAAAGGTAATAATGATAAGTGCTCTCGGTAAGCAGGATCTGGTAAAAAAGGCTCTTCTTATAGGTGCAAAAAACTACATCGTTAAGCCCTTGGACCGTGTAAAAGTACTTGAACGGATTATACAAAGTATAAAATAACGGGCGGCTAGCTCAGCTGGTTAGAGCACTTGCTCGACATGCAAGGGGTCGGCGGTTCAAATCCGCCGTCGCCCATTTTTTTCGGTTTTTTTGATTGTCAGTAACGGCTGTCTGCGTAGTTTACCCAGCCGCCTGCCATAACCAGTTCTCTGTCAAACTGTGAAAGAGAAAAGGATATTTCCTTTTTGGCCCCATCTGTCTGAAGAAGAAATATATTCCTGTCCATATCTGTTGTCAGCGTAGTTTCCTTTCCTGAGAAAACTTTAAACAGATCATCTATAACCGGTTTATCCAGTTCAATTGCCATCATTCCGTTGTTGAACATATTCTGTTTGAAAATTCGTGCAAAATTAACAGCAATGACAAGATTAATGTTATTAACTTCCAGAGCCCATGGTGCGTGTTCCCTGGAAGAACCGCAGCCGAAGTTTTCTCTTGTGATAATAATATTTTTCCCCTGAATATCACTTTCGGGATTAAATGTGTCAAGCTTCAGATCTTCGAGTAAATTGGGCTTTAATGCTTCTTTTGTAATTTCAGTAAGATATTTTGCAGGTATAATTTCATCAGTGTTGATGTCTGATCTGTCAAGAAATAAGATTTTCCCGTTAAAGTTTTTCAATGTATGTTTCCCCCTTCCTTTATGTCATGTTCGGTTGATATGAACCCGTTTATTGCCGTTGCGGCGGCAGAAGCAGGGCTCATAAGATGGATCATTCCTCCTTTCCCCATCCTTCCGTTGAAATTTCTGTTTGTCGTAGATGCGCATATTTCGCCCGAAGCAAGGACGCCGTTGCTCATTCCGAGACACGCACCGCAGGTGGGATTTGTTACACAGAATCCTGCATCCATAAAGATATCTATGAGACCTTCCTTGAGAGCCTGTTTATAAACTCCCGGCGTTGCAGGAGCCAGAATACCCCTGACGGTGTCATTTATATGCTGTCCTTCCAGTACTTTTGCTGCAGCCCTCAGGTCTTCAATACGACCGTTGGTACAGCTTCCAATATACACCTGATCTACTTTGACCGTTTCCATTTCAGTGACTTCTTTCAGCTGGTCAGGTTTGTAACCGAAGGTAGTAAGGGGTTTTAATTCACTGATATCGTGGTTTATTACCTCTGTATAGGAAGCATCACTGTCAGAGTGCCATTTTTTAAACGCTTTCAAGGCGGCATCTTTGGAGAAGTAGGAATCTTTTATGAAATCCCACAGGTAGTTGACCGTTACCATATCAGGATAACATATTCCGCTTGTTCCACCGGCTTCTATCGCCATATTGCAGAGGGTCATCCGTTCTTCCATACTCATCTTCTCAACAGCGGATCCTGTAAACTCTATAACATTGCCGGTAGCACCGTTAACACCAAGCCTGCCGATTACAGAAAGGATAATATCTTTCGCGTAAACTCCTTCCGGTCTCTCTCCGTTTATGTTGACTTTTATTGTTTTCGGATAGTGAAAGGCACAGACACCTTTAAGAATGCCTACTTCCAGATCGGTTGTACCGACACCAGCAGCAAAGGCGCCAAAGGCCCCATGGGTACAGGTGTGTGAGTCTCCCATAATAACGGTGTACCCGGGGCGGACAAACCCTTTTTCCGGGAAAAGGGCATGGCAGACCCCGTTCCTTCCAATATCAAAGAAGTCTTTTATATGCTGCCTTCGTGCCCATTCCCGCATGATCTTGCCCTGCATTGCAGTCTTGGAGTCCTTTGCCGGTGTTACATGGTCAATTACAGCCTTTATTTTAGCGGCATCAAACACCCTGTCTTTTTTTCTGCTGACAAGATCATTTATTGCGATTGGTGTTGTTATTTCATGACAAAAAACAGCATCAAGCTTTATAACGTGCATGTCCCCTGACGGATTGTCAACAAGGTGCGCATCAAAAATTTTTTCTGCAATTGTTTTCCCCATAGTATCTCCCTCTTCTTTATTTAAAAATTCGCGGTGGTGTTATAATCCATATAGCTTTCAGTATTGAACTACTGTTGTTTTTTAGAATGTGAGGTATATCTGATGAAAAAGAAACTGAATCACCCTCATTAAGAAGGTATTCCTCAGTACCATAGAGGATTTTACAGGAACCTTCTATTATAATTCCTATTTCGAATCCGGGATGACCGTACTCTATCTTTCCTTTTTCTCCGCCTGGTTTAATCTCCAGGGACAGTGCTTCTATCTTTATGTTCCTTTCATCTATTGATGCGAAGTGACGGTACAGAACCTTATCAAGGGAAAGAAAATCTGTATCATCTGCATGCATAATATTCAGGATGGTATTCTTTTTATGATCTTTAAACAGGTATTCAAGATCAATGTCAAGAGCTTCGGCTATTGAAAGAAGGGTATCTACAGAAGGAGAAACCTTGTTCCGTTCAATCTGGGAAACGAGGCTTTCACTTACCCCTGCAGCAAGGGCGACTTCTTTTAACGTAGCCTTCCGCCGCTCACGTACCAGATGTATCTTCTCTCCAAAATGATACTGCCGTTTGGATTTTAACAATACTAAAGCTCCTTAAGTATGTATAAAGAAAATTTGAAAAAAAGTAAAGGCTGTTTCTCATTAAATGAGAAAAACACTTAAATTTCTTTGCTACTATAACGATATAGTACTATAGGTATATATTATTATAGGAGTGTACTATGAATGATACAACAATTACCCTTTTGGCATTTATTGGTAATAAACCGTCAAATCCGTACCGGATCAATAAGGTACTTGCCGGCAGCGGGGAAACAAATCCGTTCAGTATAAAGGAATCAACATGTTACGCGTCTATCCGGGCACTTGAACGGCAGGGGCTCATAGAAGGGCACATACAGCGGACTTCCAACATGCCTGCGAAAACGGTATATTCAATAACTCCTGAAGGGAAAAAGAGTCTGGAGGATTATCTTGTACAGACACTTGCAGATCTCGAAGAATCCCATTCTTCCTTTGAAAAAGCTATTCATTTTATCTGTTCCATTCCCCGTGGAGAAGCGGTAAAGGCTATACAGCGGCACCGGACGAGGCTCGAAGCTGATATTGAATCCTTAAGAAGCAGGTACGAGCAAAACCGGATGATGCGTACTATTCCTTTTACAACCCGAATCCTTACCCGGCAGCTGTTAAAAAAGCGCCAGGTTGAGCTTGATACTTTAAACGAATTAAAAAAAGAGATAGAATGGAATGAACGGTGGGACTATTTCCCTATGGGGATGGCACCGGACGAACGGAGGGTTTCGGGTAATGTTGACGAACAATGATATTTTAAAAAAAATCCGCATAGCATTGGAGCTTCAGGAGTCTGACATACTGCAGATACTTTCTCTTGCACATTTTGATCTCTCCCACACTGAACTCCGGGCGCTTTTCAGAAATCCTGATCATCGGAACTACAAAGAATGCGGGGACCAGCTGCTCAGACGGTTCCTGGACGGTCTTATTATACGGAACAGGGGGCCGAGAAAAGAGAAGAAGACTCTCTATCCGAAGAATTCTCCCTATTATAAAAAGAAAAACAAGGATGAATCTTAAAAGAGATCTTTGTACTTTCCGGTACGATTAAAGTCAGTAAGGCTGTAGGCAAAATCTTCGAATATTTTTCTGTTATATTTACCTTTTTCTACATCGTTCTTTATAAGTGAAAGAGCATCCAGCGGTGCCATAGCTGAACGGTAGGGGCGGTCATCATTGGTAATGGCTTCATAACAGTCAATAATACCAAGAATCATTCCGCATTCTGAAATATTGGTCTTTCCCTTGGGATATCCGCTTCCGTCAAGCTTTTCATGGTGTTCCAGAGCTCCCTGCACCGCAATGGTCAGATCAAATCCCGTTTCCTTGAGAATAGTATACCCGAGGGCGGGATGTTTTTTGATTTTTTCGAACTCTTTATCCGTAAGACTGCGGTTGGCAGTCAGGATGTCTCCGGGAATCTCTGTTTTCCCCAAATCATGAAGGAGCGCCGCCAGTCCGAAATCTCTTGTTCTTTCAAGGGAACACCCTGTGTAGAAACAGTAACCCATGGTAAGAGCCATGACATTGACTGAGTGAATGGTGGTGGTATAATCGGAGAAAGAAATTTTAGCAAGATTTTTTATGATATCGGGTTGGGAAGAATAACTTTCGGCAATATTTTCAATAAGTTCCGGTGCTGTTTCAAGTCCACCGCTGCGGGGTTCTGAGAGTGTTTCGTCAATAAGATTTATCAGTTCATTCTTTACCGTTGCTGTGTCATTCTGAACGATATTATGGAGCAGATTTTTACTGAACCCCTGCTGGGCTGCCCGTAAACACCGTACTTTGTCTTCCTTCTTGATGTAGTATTCATCCACATATTTGTGTTTAAGACTTTCATCATCAAATCTCATCCCCTCCGGTTTGTAGAGAACGACATTTCCCGCGGGATTACGATAGTAAAGTTTTACTTCCTCGTAGTATTTGATATTTGATTTTCTAACCAGTATCCACTTTTTACTCATTTCTGACATTGCAGCAGGGATCCTCCCGTTTGTTTCTGCAGTAAGGATAGACGATATTTCTACAGGTAGCAATACATTTCTTCAAATATTCAGGATAAACCATGGAGAAACATTTGCCAGAAAATAAATTGTGTGATACGTTTACATCTATTGATAGTTATCGGTCATCAACCGAAATAAAAATCATACAAATACTGTTAAAAATAGGAGGATAAAATGGGATTGAACCTTATTGTGCTTGTAAAGCAGGTTCCTGATACCCAGAATATTACCGGAGAAGCTATGAAGGAGGACGGTACCGTAAACCGGGCTGCACTGCCCGCGATATTTAATCCGGATGATCTGCATGCTCTTGAAGCTGCGCTGGAAGTCAAGGAAGCTATTCCCGGCACCAAGGTGCACGTTTTAACCATGGGCCCGCCTTCTGCCGCTCAGGTCTTAAAGGAATCGCTGTACCGGGGAGCCGACTTCACTGCATTGATTTCCGACCGGAAGTTTGCCGGAGCGGATACCCTTGCAACTTCGTACGCGTTAAAATGTGCCATTGAAAAGATTGGAACGTACGATATTGTTTTCTGCGGCAGGCAGGCTATTGACGGCGATACCGCGCAGGTAGGTCCGCAGACAGCAGAAAAGCTGGGGATAAATCAGATTACCAATGTATCAAGTATTGAAAAAGTAGATCCTAAAAAGAAGGAACTCGTTGCTAAGCGTTCGATAGAAGGCGGTTTTGAGATTGTAAAGGCTTCCTTTCCCCTTCTCCTTACCGTAAATGACGAAGAATATGTTCCCCGGCCTCCTTCAGTGATAAAGATGATGAGCTACAAGAATGCCGGCGTAGGCGGTGATGAAAGTGCGTACGATGAGTCGTACCTTAACTCTGCCGGAACGGAGAGGAATAAGGATATTATCAGCCTCTGGGATATTGCTGCCATTCATGCAAGGGTTGAAAGCTGCGGTCTTGCAGGTTCTCCAACCAAGGTGAAGAAAATTGAATCGGTTATTTTGAAATCTGAAGATATAAAGATGATAGAAAATACAGGTGAAGCAATAGCAGATATGGTCCATGAATTGATAGCTGACCATACGCTAGGTTAAAGGAGGAGATCATTGAGTTCAAAAAACAGTGTAATGGTTTTCATCCAGCAGGATGATGGAACTGTTTCAGACGTAAGTATAGAACTGCTCAGTAAAGCAAGGGACCTTGCCACGCAGCTGCGGACAGAGGTTACCGGTGTCCTCATTGGTGATGCTGTAAAAGCGGAAGCAGCCGGACTTGTTCCCTACGGCGTTGATGAGATTTTTGTCATTGAAGACAAGAGACTGAAGAATTACACTCCCGTACCTTATACAAAGGTAATGGTTGAGATGATAAAGAAGCATGAGCCGCAGATTGTCCTCTATGGAGCAACAACAACCGGACGGGATCTTGGACCGCGGATAGCTTCTAACCTTAAAGTTGGGCTGACTGCGGACTGTACAGATCTTCAGATAGGTGATTATTCCTTCAAGGACAGTGAGTATAAAGATATTCTCTACCAGATTCGCCCCGCCTTTGGAGGGAATATTATAGCAACCATCGTTGCCCCTGAAAAGAAACCCCAGATGGCAACAGTACGGGAAGGAGTCATGAAAGTTGGATCTCCACAGCCCGGATACAAAGGCAAGATAACTCCGGTTACCTTTTCTTTTTCAGATGCTGATTTTCCGTCAGAGATTATCAAACGGATCAGGGAAGAGAAACTTGTCGATTTGAAAGGTTCCCAGATTATCGTTTCCGGAGGAATAGGCGTCGGGTCGAAGGAGAATTTCGCGCTTATCTATGAACTTGCTCATACCCTTGGGGGAGAAGTGGGGGCTTCCCGTGCCGCAGTTGATGCGGGATTTATTTCAAAAGATCATCAGGTTGGTCAGACGGGAACAACGGTCCGTCCGAAACTGTACATTGCCTGCGGTATTTCAGGTGCTATCCAGCACAGAGCCGGTATGAGCGAATCTGCAAGAATTATTGCGATAAATACAGATAATGAGGCTCCTATTTTTCAGATTGCCCATTATGGAATAGTAGGGGATCTCAACGATGTGATCCCGAAATTCATCAAAGCTTTTAAGGCAAAGGAATAAGGAGAAACAGGTATGGAAAATTACTTTCTAGATAACGAAGATATACTGTTCCATCTCAAGCATATGGATCTGGACAGAATAATAACCCTCCGGGAGGATAATTTTAAAGAAGCAGAGCAGTTCCCCTTTGCTCCGCTGAATGTTGAAGATGCAAAGGACTCATACGCGAAAGTACTCAGCGTTATAGGTGAAATATGCGGAGAGAATCTTGCCCCGAAGGCAGTTGAAATTGATGAAGAAGGGGTAGCTCTTGAGGATGGGGAAGTCCGGTACGCCAAGGGAACAAAAGAAGTGCTTGACCTTTTTGCAAAAGCGGACCTTATGGGGTTTTCGATTCCCCGGACCTACAACGGACTTAATTTTCCTTCGATCATTCTTACTATTGCTGCTGAAATTATTTCAAGAGCGGATGCTTCCTTCTTAAACTTCGGTCTGCAGCAGGATATAGGAGAAACACTCAACAAGTTCGGATCAGAATCCCAGAAAGAGGAAATACTCCCGAAACTTGCTTCAGGAGAATACGGGTCGGCAATGATTCTTACTGAACCGGACGCGGGAAGTGATCTGCAGGCGGTTAATTTAAAAGCTCATCAGGACGCGAACGGAAACTGGTATTTAAACGGAGTAAAACGCTTTATAACGAACGGGAACGGTGATGTCGGTCTTGTCCTTGCGCGGAGTGAGGAAGATCTTTCCGGAGCACGGGGACTTTCCTTTTTCCTCTATAAACGGGACGAACACATGAAGATACGGCGGCTGGAACATAAACTTGGAATTCACGGTTCACCTACCTGTGAGCTTCAGTTTAATAATGCTCCCGCGACACTGGTCGGAGAACGGAAGCGGGGTCTTTCCAAGTACACCATGTGGTTAATGAACAGTGCCCGTCTTGGTATTGCCGCCCAGGCAGCAGGTATTGCTGAAGCAGCCTACCGGGAAGCATACAAGTATGCGTGTGAGCGGATTCAGTTTGACCATCCGATACTGGAGTTTCCCCCCATCTACGAGATGCTGACAGAAATGAAGGTGGCTATTGAAGCAGGCAGAACACTCCTCTATGAAACAGCCCGGTTTGTGGACTTAAAAGAGGGACTTGAAGAGATGAAAGAGCGGTATCCTGAAAAGGCCGCGGAAATCAAGGCGGATTTAAAGAAGTATTCCCGCCTGGCGAATCTTTTTACCCCGCTTGTTAAAGCCTTTAATACAGAAATGGCCAACAAGGCAGCGTATGATGCCCTACAGATACATGGCGGAACGGGATATATGCATGACTTTATTGTGGAACGTCTCTACCGGGATGCGAGAATTACCAATATCTATGAAGGGACAACCCAGCTGCAGATTGTAGCAGCTATCGGGGGTGTTACCTCTGGTACCGCAGCGGCAATAATTGATGAGTATGAGCAGGAGGATTATTCCCACGTTCCTGAACTCCACAAAGAACTGCTGAGTGCAAAGTTCAACTTTGAGAAAACCCTTGTAGGAGTACGGGAAGTAGATAAAAAAGATTTTCTCACCTACCATTCACGAAGGCTTGTGGAAATGGCAACCGACATTATTCAAGGATATCTTCTCCTTCGGGACGCGGCTTATTCAGATCGTAAAAAGAAAGTCGCAGAAGTTTTTATTGAAAAAATGGCCGCGAGGGTCAAAGCGAATATGAGTTTCATTCTGGATGACAAGGGTGTTCTCATAGATAATTATTCTGAAATTCTCGGATAGCCATTCTTCCTTTTTGTATTAGTTATTGGACCGCTCCTTTTTTAAGGAGCGGTTTTCTTTCTTGACAGCACTTTCTTTTCTGCTCTATGCTGGAATGTATGAAGAAAGGTGTATGGAGTTTTATATTTATACTACTGGTTCAGTCTCTTTTTGCCAACGATATATCCTTTCTTTATATGGCGCAGTCGGGATACCAGCCCCTTGATATTCTTTCCCGTGCAGAGGCTTTTTACCGGAAAACAGGTATCAAGGTTCATGCATTTTTCCCTCAGTATAAAGACAGGTACGGAAAAATTATCAGATCTGTTAAACAAAAATCTTCCTCATACGATGTTATCCTTATTGATCTTATCTGGATGATGGATTTTATAAAGAATGGATATCTTGAACCATTGCCTCAGCGTCTTGAAAACAAAGTTGAGACGGGTATTATCCCTGAAATATATTCAGCCTTCTCTTATCAACACAGGTTGTGGGCTGTTCCTTTTCATGCTGATTTCCAGCTTCTCTATATCAATAAAAGATTACTTTCTGAGGCAGGATTCAATGCACCTCCCCAAACACTGGAAGCGATGGTACAGATGGCGGAAACGGCAAAGAAGAAGGGCCTGTTAAAATATCCAATCTTTGATTCATGGAATAAACAGGAAGTTCTTGTCTGTGAATATACCTGGCTGACCGGAGCTTTCGGCGGAACTCTGACCGATACTAACGGAAAGATTAATCTTGAAACAAAGCCTGCTCTGAAAGCATTGAGATTTATGGTTAAACTTTTAAAAGAGGGGCTTATGAATCCCTACGCGTTGAAATCGGACGAAGTATTTTCTTCAGAGGTTTTCCTTTCCGGCGATTGCCTTTTCTCAACCAACTGGACTTTTCTGGCTGAACTAGCCCGGAAATCCTCATTGCCGATAAAGGATTTCTGGGAACCTGCTCTCATACCTGTTTCCCGGAATGTATCTTCCTCCGCTGACTCCCGGACCGCAAGTATCAGCGGGTATGAGGGTCTTGGCGTACCGGTAACTTCACATGATAAAAAAGACGCGTGGGCGTTTATAGCGTTTTTATCAAGTCCTGATTTTCAGGAAAAACATCTTGATTACATGTCAGTATGGAAGAAGGTATGGTCAGAAAAAAATACGCTTAAAAATGATCCCTATATCTCGTTAAAAGAAAAGCAGATTAAAGGTGTCTGTAACCGTCCTGTAGTTGAAAATTACAATATGGTAAGCAGTATTTTGCAAAAATGGCTCTATAAGGCGCTTCTTATGGAAATTGCCCCGGACAAAGCACTAAAAAAAGCCCAGGAAGAAATAGATGAGCATTAAAGTCCCTTTAAAACTTTCAACAAAGCTGCTGCTTCTTTTCTTTTCAGTTATTATTATCCATACAATCGTTTCTCTTACCGCTTTGACTCTCATTATTTCCAGGACAAATATGAGTACCCGTGAACTCCAGGTAGAGAATACAACAACCGGAGTAAGCAGATACCTGGGAAAGCTGGTTAATGATCTGCAGGTCAAAGCGAAATTATTTTCAGAGCAGGAAAAAATTATCAATTATACTGAATTCGGGTTATACAATCTTTTAAAACGGCAGCTGGATGTGTACTGGGAAACCCTTGGTATTGATACCATCACCATTTATTCCAATTCCCTTAAGCCAGTTGCATCTATAGGGCAGCATTTTGTTCCTGACAGGAGATTTACAAGTTCATTGAAAGACTCTCTGGACGGAAAAACACTGAGGTTTTTTACCATGGGAGAGAAACATCCGGTGATTGTTGTAACTCTTCCCATTAGAAGAAGTTATACCCATCTTGGCGTCATGGCTATAGGGATAAGCATTGATGAACAATTTATTGCAGGATTGGAGACTATCTTCAATACAAAGATAATTTTCAGAATAAATAATACGATGATATCAAATAATTTTGATCCGCTGCTGATCCATGACCTGATGACATTCTCTCCCCGGGATCAGATAGCCAACTATCAGATCAAAAGAATTCCTTCTTTTCTCTTCTATATCTCCGGCGGAGTTGTTTACTGCCTGTATGATACAAGTGCAATGCATAATCAAATTAAGGGGTATACGGTCACTTCTATCGGTATTTCCCTCATTGTTCTTTTTTCAGCACTCTTTATCGGTGCTATTTTTTACCGTAAAACCTTTCAAAGACCATTTCAGTCATTGATGGAAGGGATAAACATGATTTCAGGAGGTACCATTCTGCCTCCCTTTAAAAATCCTGGAAAAGATGAGTTTGGTGAATTGGCGTCTTCATTTAATTTGATGTGCAATAATCTCTTAAAAAGAGAAAAAGAGATAGCAAGACTTTCATCGTACAATTCGCTCATTCTTGATAATATGAAATCAGGTATACTGACGTTTGATCTTAAAGGTGAAATAACGACGATCAACCCTTCCGCCAGAATCATACTTCTCGGACCCCAGAACAATGAGCATGAAGATTATTCTATGCTTCCGGATTACTTCCCTGCAGAGTTTAATGCACTTGTCAATAAAGTACTTGAGGGTAAAAGTGAAAAATCAGATGGAGAAATAGTTATTTCCGGTGGAAAGGATAAAAAAATAGTAGCATACCGATTTTCCTCTTTGTTGTCCCAGGAAAGAGATAAACTCGGACTTATCATGATTATTGAAGATGTTACCAAGGTGCGGACCCTGGAGGAAAAATTAATTGTCTCATCCCGGTTAGCTGTACTCGGCGAAATGGCTGCCGGAGTAGCGCATCAGATAAAAAATCCTCTTGCTGTCATGAAGGTATCAATGCAGATGCTCGTAGATGATCTGGCGTACCCGTCTCAGGATACCGAAGAAGGGGATCTGTCCGGGTTTATTTTAAATGAAATAGATACCCTCGATTCAGTTGTTAATAATTTTCTTGCTTTTGCACGTCCCCAGAGAGGGGTAAAGACGTACGAGGAAATTGAAGAATTGATTGATTTTTCACTCCGCGGGATATCGCCGGATAAATCCGAGGGTATTCATATTGTTAAAACAATAGCTCCGGAGGCTGATCAGTATCTGTTTGATAGAAATCTCATTATTCAGGTACTTTCCAATATACTTATTAACGCTTTTGAATGTTCTAAAGAGGGTGATACCGTATATATTGCTGCGTATCGTGGGGGGGGAAAATTTATTATTTCAATCAAGGATGAGGGAAAAGGAATGAGTGAAGAGATACAAAGCAAGATATTTGACCCTTTTTATACGACAAAGGAAACGGGTACAGGGCTGGGGCTGTCCATCGTCCATAGAATAGTAGAGGATGAGGGGGGGACGATAGAAGTAGAATCTGCAGAAGGGGCAGGAACCCGGATAAAACTCATTTTTGGGAGTAATTAATGAAAAAGATCCTCATTGTGGATGATGAAGTAAACATGAGAAAGGTTCTCACTATTCTTTTTACCAGAGAAAAGTATGAGGTTGAAACGGCATCCAACGGGAAAGAAGCGGTCACCTTACTGGAACAGGGCAGGACTTTTGATCTTATTCTCAGTGATCTTAAAATGCCCGTCATGGATGGGATTCAGCTGCTGAAATATTTGAAAAAAAGAAGCAATGAAGTGCCCGTTATTCTCATAACTGCCTATGGGACTATATCGGAAGCAGTTGAAGCGATGAAACACGGAGCGGTTGACTTTATAACAAAACCGTTCAACAAGGAAGATCTTAGAAATATGGTTTTCCGTATTCTCTATAGGGAGGAGAACCCTCTCCCTGAAAAGGATGATCAGTATTTTAATGATGAGGGTGTCATCTATGTGAGCAGTAAAATCAGAAAGATTATGGAGAATATAAGGAAGATTGCACCGACAAACCTGTCAATTCTGCTGACCGGTGAAAGTGGAACGGGTAAAAGTGTTATTGCACGGGCAATACATAATTATGCCTTTAAAAATGCACATCTTCAGGCACCCTTCGTAAGTATCAATTGCCCTGCTTTGCCGGATACCTTGCTGGAAAGTGAATTATTCGGATATAAAAAGGGAGCTTTTACCGGTGCAGACAAAGATTTTCCAGGGAAAGTCAGTGTTGCTGACGGGGGGACCTTGTTCCTGGATGAAATTGGAGATCTTTCTCTTACCGTACAGGCCAAATTGTTAAAACTTCTTGAAGAAGGGGTCTATGAACCTCTGGGAAGTACCACAGCCCGCAAGGCCCATATCCGTATTTTAAGCGCAACAAATCAGAATATCCCTGAAATGATTATACAGAGGAGATTTCGAGAGGATCTGTATTACCGGATAAATGCGGCCATTTTTGAAATTCCTTCGCTACGGGAGCGGAAGGAGGATATACTACCCTTAACCCGATATTACATAAAGAAGTTTTCTCTTGAGAATCATCGTGAAATTCTGACAATTCCACCTGAAGGAATTAAACGGTTAACGCAGTATAACTGGCCGGGGAATATCAGGGAACTGGGAAATGTTCTGCAGAAAGCTGTCATTCTTTCTGAGGGGCATGAGCTTGATATTGATTCTCTTCCGAAGAATGCTACAATCGATGTTTCTGATGTATCTTCAGTGGAAAAAGTGCGGGTAGAAGCAGCAATTCAAAGGAACCACGGTAATATATCCGCGGCAGCACGGGAACTCGGAATGTCCCGGGGCTCTCTCCGCCATAGAATAAAAAAATATCGTATTTCTGGCTACCATTAGCCAATAACCGGCTATGTGTAGCCATTTTAAACAGTTTTTTTCTCCCCGTTTATGCTGTTCTGCCCTTCTTGTATTGTTTTAAGGAAACAATTTCTGGCATAGAAATTGCTCAGCTTTTATAAATACTTTAATGGAGGAAGATATGTTAAAGAAAAGCTTGCTTCTTTTCGTTGCTTTGGCACTGGTATTTACCTTTGCCCTCAGCGCGAACGGACAAAAAGATTCCGGGAAAGCTGCAGCATCCCAGGAAAAGGTAAAAATAATTTTTACCAGTTGGAGAACAGAGGATATTGACCGTATGAACAGGATCAATGCTGTCTATATGAAGAAACATCCGAATGTTGAAGTTGTTTTCCAGCCCATCAATGATAATGAGTATGATGCTCAGATGAAAGCCGCTCTGGAGACCGGGACAGGTGCCGATGTCATCTTTCTGCGGTCCTACGATACAGGGCTCAGCGTCTATAAAGGCGGTTCACTGGCAGTACTTAATGATCTGATTCCTGCTGTAAATGATTTTCCCAGTGCGGCAAAAAAAGCATGGTCAACAGAAGATGGTAAAATTTATGGAGTTCCCTTTGCAGGAGTAACCCATGGTGTGTACTATCATAAAGATGTTTTTAAAAAATACGGATTGCAGGAACCAACAACCTGGGATGAATTTATTAAGGTTGCCCAGACCCTGAAAGACAACGGTGAAGTTGTGTTTGCCCAGGGAGCTCTTGATGACTGGACATGTTACGAAGTTGTATTCAGCGGTGTCTGTACAAACTGGTGGGGTGGTGAAAAAGCCCGTCAGGCTCTTATGGCTGGAAAGCAAAAATTAACAGATCCCAACTGGGTAAGCGCATTTAAGGCGGAAGATCAGCTTCAGCAGTTTTTTCCTAAAGGGTATCAAGCCCTTGATTATGTTTCCATGCAGCAGATGTTCGGAACAGGGCAGGCAGCCATGTTCATGGGCGGATCATGGGAACTTGGTGTTTTTGAGGACCTTGGTTCCGGTTCAGAAGATATAGGCTGGTTTCCTCCTCCTCTGGTGCACAAAGGTGACAGGATGCAGTACTGTTTCCATGTTGATTCAGGTATCGGCTTGAACAAGAATTCCAAACACTACCAGGAAGCTCTTGATTATGTACGCTGGACCGCTACTCCGGAATTTGCCGAACTGTTTATGAATGAACTTCCCGGATTTTTTGCCTACACTCCCGGAAAGTATAATTTGAAAAACCCTCTTGCGAAGGAGATGATTGGTGTGGCCGCCAACGCGGATTTGACGGTACGGGCGGTATGGGAAAAGATGTCAGCACAGTCACCAAGCGGAAACAGCTTGATGGGTGAAGCTTTGACAAAAATGTGGAAAGATGAGTTAACACCTGAGCAGGCTGCTGCTTACGTGCAGAATGGTCTTGCCACCTGGTACAAACCTTTTCAGAAGTAAATAATGAAAGGCAGGCGGGTACTGGTCCCGTCTGCCAGCCTTTTACAGTACATAGTGGAGATTTAAATGTCTATTTACCGAAAACAACGATGGAAACCGTTTATGGTTTTATTTATTCTTCCGGCAGCCGCTATCTATCTCATTTTTCTGCTTTTACCAATAGTTGATTCACTGCGGTTGAGTTTTTATTCCGGAAGCGGTTTTATTCCGAAAGAATTTGTCGGATTGGATAATTATGTTAAATTATTTACCCAGTTTCCCTTCAAACAGCGGTTATGGAATGCCTTCAGGAATAATATTGAATTTTTTCTTATTGTTACTGTTGTTCAGAATGTTTTCGGATTTTTTATAGCCTTCCTTGTGACCCGTAAAATTTTGGGGAATCATTTTTTTAGAAAGATAAGTTTTCTGCCTACAACTCTGTCCGTTCTTGTTGTTGGTTTTTTGTTTAAACTTATCCTGAACCCGTCCTGGGGTATTTTTAATAAAATGCTTTTCGCGATAGGGCTTTCCGGTATTATTCAGCCTTGGCTCGGTATACCGGCTACCGCGCTGCCGGCGTTGGCGGTTGTTGTCAGCTGGCAGTTTATGGGAGAATCTGTACTGTTTTATACAGCCGGAATTGATGCGATATCTGACGAGATACTTGAAGCTGCCAGAATTGACGGTGCAAATCCGTTTCAGGAACTCCGGCACATCATTGTCCCGGCAATAATGCCCATTATCGGTATTGTCACCATTCTTATTTTTATCGGTGATTTTACCCAGTTTGATATTGTGTATGCCATGGCGACAACACAGGCAAATCCTGCCTTTGCGACCGACCTCTTTGGTTCCCTCTTTTACCGGGCTACCTTTTCTACCCCTGTCCGGGGAGGCTGGGGAATGGGTATGGGAGCGGCTGTTTCCAGTATAATGTTTATTCTTGTTTTTTCCGCTGTTATGATCTGGCTGTACTTTTTCAAAATGAAGGGGGAAACCGATGAATAGATTAAAAGTACAAAAAAAGTTCTGGGAAATAATCCTTTTTGTTTTTTTATCATTATACGCCCTGACAATTCTGTATCCCTTGCTGCTTATGTTTCTTACATCATTAAAAACGACAAGGGAAATTTTTACCAATCCATTTGGACTCCCTGCTACCTTTAATATTACCAGTTATGTAAAGCTCCTTACCATTTCTCATTATCTTAAGTATTTTAAAAACAGTATTGTTGTAAGCCTTGTGTCTCTTACCATTATTATGTTCAGCGCGTCTACTGCGTCGTACATTCTCGCAAAGTATGATGTCAAGGGGAGGGGAGCGCTGTACCTCTTCTTTGTAGCGGGCCTCATTATCCCTATACGGCTGGGTACCATCAGCATTATGAGAATGATGATAGGTATGCACATCAATAACAATCTGCTTTCAGTTATTATTCTCAGTACGGCAGTGGGAATTCCCTTCGGAGTTTTTATTCTTACTGACTTTATAAAAATGATACCGGAAGAGTTAAGCAACGCTGCCCGGATTGACGGATGTACCGAGCCGGGTATTTTCCGTATCGTCATACTGCCTCTTCTCCGTCCGGCCCTTGCGGCTGTTGCCATTGTAAACTTTATCCCTGTATGGAATGATTTCTGGTTTCCCCTTGTTCTTTTAAAGGATGATGCAGTACGAACGGTACCCCTTGCTACGGCACTCCTTTTTGGGCAGTACTCAACAAATTACGGGTTGGTTTTTGCCGTACTGTCCATGGCCTCGATTCCCGTTATTATAATCTATCTGTTATTCTCCCGGCAGTTTATAAAAGGGCTCTCGTCCGGTGCGCTTAAAGGGTAGGTTTATACTTGGTATTATATTTCATAGGGGGTTCTTAAATATACATCCTTGACCCATTGGGTAAAGAATTCAAGGCTGTGGCTTCTCCAGGTATTTAACGGATGATCAATATCAAGATTGAAAGGTTTTTGAATAGCTGTTATACCTTTTTCAAGATCTCTCTTGTATTCATTGACAAGCCGTTCAGTTTCATATTCCGGGTGGCCGAGATGCATGAGAAACCGCTTGTCCGCTGTCTCAAAAATGGAGTAGCCTGTCTCTTTTGAATATGCCAGGAGGGACAGATCCTCCGAAGATGCTCTTTCTTCAAGGAGCTTATCCTCTATTCCCGCGTAGCGGGACTGGGGGGACATAAATATATCATCCAGTTCACCGGTAATCGGGTGATCCCTGTTAATATTTTTTAACGGGTAGACACCGAAAATTTTACGGGGGAACACTTTTTTCTCAATACCGTTAAAATAAGCGAGAGCCAGTCCTCCCCAGCAGATACCGAGTGTAGAGGCGATGTTTTCCCGGGCATAAGAGAGGATATCACTGAGTTCATCCCAGAACCAGATATCGGAGAACTCCTTTTCCTCAACAGGTGCCCCTGTGATAATGAGGCCGTCAAAACCTCTATCTTTAATTGCTTCTTCAAACGAGACGTACAGTTTATCAAGATGTACTTTACTGGTGCTTTTATAAGGGTGGGTATTCAGTCTGATCCATACAGGTTCTATCTGCAGAACAGACCGTCCTATGGGAAAAAGGATGTTATATTCGTACGTATCAGCAACCGGCATGATGTTAAGGATTCCAATTCTCAAAGGTCTGAAATCCTGTTTTTGAGCCTGGAAAGAGGTCATGCAGTGGATCCTTCGGTTTTCCAGAGCTTTCCGGGCGTGATAATCTTCCGGTAGAATTATTGCCATCTATAGAGCCTGCTTAATATCGTTTATGATATCCTCTGCATCTTCTATACCGACGGAAAGACGGATAAGATCAGGGGTAATACCGCCTTTCAGCTGATCTTCTTCAGACAGCTGGGAATGGGTTGTACTTGCGGGGTGAATGGCAAGAGTCTTTGCGTCTCCCACATTTGCAAGATGGGATATCAGTTTAAGAGTGTTTATAAAGTGTTCTCCAGCAGTTTTTCCCCCTTTTAAACCGAATACAACCATACCTCCATACCCCTTTTTTAACAGGGAGGAAGCAAGAGAGTACGAGGGGTCACTTTTTAAACCGGGGTAGCGCACCCATGCAACCTTTGGGTTCCCCTGCAGGAATTCAGCTACCTTTATTGCATTGGTGCAGTGTCTTTCCATCCTGAGGGAAAGGGTCTCTATCCCCTGCAGTATTATCCAGGCATTGTCCGGGCTTATACATGCGCCAAGGTTCCGTAAAGGGGTAAGCCTCATCCGTAGAATAAATGCGAGAGGATTCAATTCTCCAAGATCATGAGCGAACTT
The DNA here is from genome assembly GCA_015493635.1 of Spirochaetaceae bacterium. Lineage (GTDB taxonomy): Bacteria > Spirochaetota > Spirochaetia > B11-G9 > B11-G9 > S145-15. The sequence continues at coordinate 95,940 of WGCU01000032.1, forward strand.
GATATTATGATAGGAACTGTCCGGTTTATTGTAGAGACTGAATTTTGGATCCGTCCAGTCGAAGGTTCCTCCGTCAACAACAATACCTCCAAGAGCTGTCCCGTGTCCTCCCATCCATTTGGTAAGGGAGTGAACGACAATATGGGCACCATGTTCCAGAGGCTTGAAAAGGTAGGGGGTGGTAAAGGTTGAATCTACGGCAAAAGGAATATGATGACGCTGCGCAATTTTGCCGATTCCCTCTATATCTGCAATATCAAGGGTTGGATTCCCTATAACTTCAGCGTACAGCAGTCTGGTACGTTCTGTTACAGCGGCTTCAAACTCTTCCGGCTTTGCCGGGTCAACAAATTTAACGGTAATTCCCATTCCCGGAAGTATCTTCTTGAACATGGTAAACGTTCCTCCGTAAAGATTTACCGCTGCAACGATTTCATCCCCCGATTCACAGATATTTATCGCTGTATAGAATATGGCAGAAGTTCCGGAAGCGAGAGCAAGGGCCGCTGCTCCGCCTTCAAGGGCCGCTACCCGTTGTTCAAGGACATCCTGTGTAGGGTTCTGTAGCCGGGTATAGATATTACCCAGCTCTTTTAATGCAAAAAGGTTTGCAGCGTGTTCAGTACTTTTAAAAAGATACGCACTTGTTCGGTAAACGGGGGTTGCCCGTGATCCTGTCTGATCAATCGCCGCTCCAGCGTGAAGCGCCAGTGTATCAAAATTATATTCCATTAATTTCTCCTATTTTACCTGTCTTATACGAAAATATCTGTTGAAAGATAGCGTTCCCCGGTATCCGGAAGGATTACCACGATCAATTTCCCCTTGTTTCCCTTTCTCAATGCCACCGTTTCAGCGGCTTTAAGTGCCGCTCCCGATGAGATTCCGAGGAGAATCCCCTCTTTCCGGGCCATGGTCCGGGTCATGGCGGCGGCATCCTCTGACTTTACTTTTATGACCTCATCAAAAATTGATGTATTTAGTATTTCAGGGATAAAACCTGCACCTATTCCCTGTATCTTATGGGGCCCGGGTTTGTCTCCGGAAAGGACAGGAGATCCTTCCGGTTCAACTGCATAGACGTTAATATCGGGATTAAATGCTTTTAATGCTTCTCCGCAGCCGGTAATAGTCCCTCCGGTACCTACTCCGGCAATAAATATGTCAATTTTCCCCTCAGTATCCTCAATTATTTCCCGGGCTGTTGTTTTTCTGTGTATTTCAGGGTTGGCCGGGTTACGGAACTGTCCGGGATTAAAACTTCCGGGATTTGCTTTTAAAATTTCTTCCGCTTTAGCCAGTGAACCTTTCATACCTGTTTCAGCCGGAGTAAGAACCAGATCCGCACCAAGAGCAATGAGCAGTTTTCTCCGCTCGATACTTAATGAATCGGGCATTACAATAGTGATGCGGTATCCCCGGGCAGCGGCTATAAAGGCGAGGCCTATACCTGTATTCCCGCTGGTAGCTTCAACAATAAGGGATCCCTTCTTCAGCAGGCCTTTTCTCTCAGCATCTTCAACCATGGAGAGAGCCGTTCTGTCTTTTACGCTGGAAAGGGGGTTAAAGTATTCGAGCTTTCCAACAATTTCTGCTCCCGTAGATTTTGAAAGTGTTTGAATTTTAACAAGGGGAGTGTTTCCTACAAGATCCGTTATACTTTGAAAAATTTTCATTTCCGGCCTCCTGGGATTATAATATTACTATTAAAGTAAAGAATAGACCTGCGGGAGGACTCCGTCAAGAGGGTGCCGGAGGAATTTTCATTCAACCACCGGTAGCCTATAGCTTCTCTTATTCAGATATATTTTAAGTAGATTTGCCCCTACAATTATCAATGGCACGGATAAGCCCAAGCGGAGAATTGTGAATTTTACACCGAGAATGGAGGCTTCCATAATGCTCATTGGAATCATAAAGAGGCTTGCCGCCGTTACATACGTAAAAACAGCCTCGTAACCTGCACCTTTATGGTACAGGCTGTTTGCGAGAGGAAAAGCAACGAAAGTGCCTCCAACGGTTGTAGTCGCCAGGGCAAAAGCATAGATATACTTCATGAAACCGGATTTTTTCCCAAAAGATTTCTCTATTTGCTCCCTGCTGATCCAGACTTCAAAAAGTCCGATAAGAACAAAAGCAGGCGGGAGTATAAGCGCCATGTCCTTCGCAAAAATGTAGAAGTTTTTTCCGATAGCCATACCCGGATCAAAGCTCAGAGCGAAAGAGACGCCGACAAATCCGGTAAATATGAAAAACAGAAGATAATTTACTTTCCGTTTGTTTATTTTCATTAGAAGACCTCCCCGTAAAAAAAGCCGATTCCAATGGCAATGCCAAGGGAAATAAAAACTCCAAGGACATTTCGCAGGATGGTAACCCGTCTGCCAAAATATTCTCTTTCAACAGGGTACGTTACCACTCCTACAAGCATCAGTGATGTGACAAATCCGCCTATTATAATAAAGGGCACCCCCTCTTTAAGGAGAATCCCTGCCAGAGGATATGCAATGAATCCCGGCATCATGGTAACTGACCCTATGATGACCCCTGTGATGGTTCCAAGAACAATATTTTTCTGTCCAAGATACTGTACGATAAATTTCTGCGATACAAGCAGAACCAGAGAAATGATAATGAGCATGACAAGGTAACTGGGTAGAATTTTGTTGAATTTTTTCAAGCCCCGCTTAATACCCTTCATTGTCCGTTTTCTGTCTTTTATAAAGGAAACACAAAGAACAAGTATAGTAAAAAGATAAAGATATTTCATTTTTTCTCCATTGAGAATTTTCTTAAAACTTTAAGATAAAACTAAGTGGTTGGCTGGGATGTGTCAAGAGTGGGATGGTACTGCTCCCGAATTGTGATATATTTATGAGAATGAATCAACCAGGAGGAAGTGATTATGCTGGAACTGTTGTACAAACGCCGGAGCGTACGGAAGTTTCTGTCCCGGGATATTGAAGCTGAGGTGGTGGATAAGCTGCTGACAGGGATGCTTCTTTCTCCTTCGGGACGGGGGAAGCGGCCGTGGGAGTTTATTGTTATTGATGACAGGGATACGATAGGCAGGCTGTCTGAAGCAAAGGAGCACGGCTCAGCGTTTCTTAAGGGAGCACCTCTTGCTGTTGTTGTCCTCGGAAATCCGGAGGAAAGTGATACCTGGATCGAGGACACTTCAATTGCCTCCGCCTATGCTCTCCTTATGGCTGAATCCCTGGGACTCAGTGCCTGCTGGATACAAATACGGGGGAGAGAGTATTCGCCCGGCGTTTTATCAGACAGATATATTAAAAATCTGCTCACTATTCCGGATACATTAGCTGTAGAATCCATTATAGCTCTGGGGTATCCGGATGAGAATCCCGCTGCCCGTACCCATGAATCCCTGCCCTTTGAGAAGATCCACCGGAACAAATATTAATACTGCAGGGACAGGAACGTTGTCTCCGAAGAATACTCTTGTTGGTTTTAAAACGGCTTTTGAGCTTGGATGTCCCCGGGTTGAGCTGGATGTTCACCTGACGAAGGATGGAAAATGTTCTGTTATCCATAACCCCTCCCTGGTACAAAAATGATTATCATCCAAGAAGGTGATAATATACTCCCTAAACCAATAAAAACTCCTAAGTCGAAATTCCAATCTCAGGTATAAATTGAATATGTTTGGGCGAGGAAATATCATTCAGATAGAAAATAGAATGAAAGGTATCAATACCCCAGGGTAAACCCCGGACCCAGGCCGCTGTTGCGGCCTATTCCGCAGCAAGCTGCGGGGTATTTTAACCTTGCGTTCTCTGCACTCACTCGGGAACGGGACTAACAAGTTGTCCCGCTCCACTTACTCGTTTGAGAATAAAAAGAAGTGTTGTCTTACACAATTACTTGTGTTATATTTTACACATAGGGAGGTGCCAAGATGGCAACAAATCTTGCAATAGACAATAATCTGTTAGTAATGGCGCAAGATATTGCGGGTATAAAAACAAAAAAAGAGACTGTTAATTTAGCACTTAAAGAATTTGTGCAAAGAAGGAAACAAGAAGAGATATTTGATTTGTTTGGATCAATAGAATATGACGATGACTATGATTATAAAAAGTTGAGAAACCGGAAATGAAGATACTTGTAGATACTTCTATCTGGTCATTGGCATTAAGAAAGAAAACATTGACGTCTAAAGAATTATTAATAGTAAAAGAATTTAGAGAATTGATAAATGAATTACGAGTAGCGATGATAGGTTCTATTCGTCAGGAATTATTATCAGGGATTTCAGATGAAGATAAATTTGAGCGATTAAGAGATAAACTAACAGGATTTGAAGACATACACCTCAACCAGGAAGATTATGAAAAAGCAGCAGAGATATCAAATGAATGTAGAAGAAATGGTGTACAGGGATCTCATATAGATTTCTTAATATGTGCTGTTGCGTTGAATAGGAATATAAGTATTTTTACAACGGATAATGATTTTAAAAATTATAAAAAGATAGTATCAATAAAACTACATTCTATTCGAGAAGAGATAAATAGTATGGGAGAATAATTTTAGAGAATGAAATTGTTCTTTTTAAACTGCTTCAAAATACATCCATCTATTTTGAAGAGCTATCGTAAAAAATCTATATCTCGGACAATCGTTAACAGCGGTGATACAACATTTTGCTGGATGTTTATAGGGGTGTGATAAAAATTTTTTAAGAAGGAAAGTTTCCAGTGGTACAGCGAGTCAACACGGGACCGGCTGACTGAGCTTCAGCGTCTTGGTGTTGACGGTGTTCTTAACCCAAGTTCACCAAAATTGTCGTAGAAATAAAAAAATAGGGTTGAAATCAGTGTTTTTCAGACTTCTAGTGCCTCTATTTTCGAGTAGAAGCTTAATCCCGTCTGTGTAGTGACCTACAGTGTGTTTTTATGCTTGACCTGTTCCCAATGCCATGATATAATCCCCTTATGTACATCAAGAAGGTAACCAAGAGCCATGGGCCTGGTAGAAAAAAATATGAATATCTCCATCTTGTAGAGAGTGTAAGGGGA
>WGCU01000033.1 GCA_015493635.1 Spirochaetaceae bacterium
ACACCATACTATATGATAACTACACTGATACACTATGTGTGCTATTTTTTTCCACTTTGCCATATGTTTATTATATCATACTTTTCTTACGGCATAGCCTTCAGTCCATGACCACCACCAAAGGTGGTGGATTTCTAAGCCTCATTAAAACTTTTAAAAACCGCGCTGCTTATTTCTCTTGAATGTGAGTGATGAGCCCTCTCCCTTGACCACAATCTCAGGGTGTTTTAAACTACCCATACGAACGGTACTGTCAATAACGGAGGACTAAACCATGGCAAAAGGATTTTCACTGTCCATCTATCCCTGGACATACACAGCAAAATATACCGGAGACCGGTGGATAGAGAACTATATTCTCAAGCCCCACAAGACTCCGGAAGAAGAAGCCGCTATGAACGAGGAAGAACTGTCCATTCTGCTTGCTTCCCGGAATTCTTTTCCCCAGCTCCCTCTTGTAAACTATACAACCCAGTACGGTGTAGGATGTTTTGAAGGGATGAAAGCATACCCCCAGGAAGACGGGACCCTGAAACTGTTCAGGCCCGATGAAAACGCGGCCCGTTTTGCACGGTCGATGAAAGGCCTCGGCATGCCGCCCTACCCGGAAGATGTATTCCTTAAGGCTGCAAAGGAACTTGTCAAGCGTAACAATGACCTGGGATTCAGATCTCAGTATGATCCCGAATGGGAAAAAGATAACTTCCTTTCCGGGGAATCGGTTTATTTCCGTCCTTTTACCTATTCGGAACCGGGAATAGGTCTCGGACTGAGCCACAACCCCTGGGTAATTTTTATCGCGACTCCCGTCGGGGCATACTTTAGACCGGGGAACGCAAAGGCACGGGTTACCGACAGGATTCGGGCAACAAAGGGCGGCACTGGATGGATCAAAAGCGACTCAAACTATACCATCCCCATTCTTGAAAAAAAGAAAGCTGAAGCGGAAGGGTTTATGGAAGTCATTTTTCTCGACGCCCAGGAGCAGAAGTACGTAGAAGAAGGATCCTCCTGTAATATATTCTTCCTCCTTAATAACGGCAGGCTTGTTACACCGGAGCTTTCAGACACCATCCTTCCGGGCATTACCCGGAAAAGTATTCTTACTCTGGCAAAAGATCTTGGTGTTGAGACAGAAGAAAGAAGAATTACCATTGATGAAGTTATGTCGGACACAAAAGAGTGTTTTGTTACAGGAACTGCCGCAGGCGTCGGTTACATTGAATCAATAACCCATGGAAACAATACTGCTGTTTTCAACAATGGTAAAATGGGGAATCTGTCCCGTACCCTTCTTAAAACATTAAAAGGCATTCAGTACGGGAAAGTCGAAGACACCTACGGATGGATGTTTTAAGCGGTTACTCTTTACTCAAAGTTGAAAAGATCCATGTCCCTGGGAATATCCCTGTATAACTGCAGGGTATATCCTTTCACCGGATAGAGCAATTTTTTCTGATTAAGGAAAGCCAGATTGATGCTGCCGGCACGGACCATCGTTTCCTGATTTCGTGTCAGCCGGTCATAGTAGTCATCTGATTCAGTAAACGATACAAGGGCCTGGGTAAAATCCTCCGGTTTTCCCGTTCTTTTGTACAAACCATAGAGAGTTACCCCGAGATTGTTTGTTGCCGCTATTAAATTCTGCAGCAGCTTCCGCTGGTCACTCCGGGAGTTAAGCTGCAGAGGGACCTCTGCCTGGAGCCTGCTTTCAAGGATATCAAGCAGGTGATTATAGTATCCCTGTGCCATAAAAAGATCATTACTGTTATAGAGAGTATTCGCCGTTGCATAGAGCAGGTTTGTATTCGTTGAAAAGTTGCCTGCAGCATTATAGAAGTTTAAGAGTGCTTCCTTGTAGTTATTTTTTGCGTAGTAGATATATCCAATCTTGTAGTACAGCCTTGTATCATTAGTATCCTCTTCTTTTTGGGCAGTCTCATACATACTGAGGGCTTTATCCAGTTCACCGCTCTGGAAATAGTATATGTCGCCAAGATCCGCGAACATTTTCCCATAGTCCGCATTCACAGGAGGAACAATACTAAGCTTTCTTGAATTGTTCAGGAGATCTATTCCCTGATTATAGTACTCCTGGGCGTGAATATACTCTTTTCTGGCATACGCACGCTCTCCTGTCCGCCTGTATATATCAATCAGCTCTTCTGTCCGTTTCGAAGAAAGATGGTCCTCAGCTTTCAGGTAGTGCATCGCCTGACTCAGCGCTTTATCCTCTTCGACCGTATCCCCTACCTTACGGAAATACCGGGCAAGCTGATAGTGAATTTCCGGCAGTGACGGATCAACCCCCTTTGCCCTCATAAGAATCTGTTTTACATCACCAAGGTCGTTCCGTTTCATCTGATATGCCGCCAGTTCCGCGTAAACAGCAGGATCTACCTTTAAATCCTTGTCCGCCCGAAAGCGGAGTTTCAATATTTTTACTTGTTTATAATCATCAGTCCGTATAAAATACTTCATCATCCTGAAAAGTATCTTATTCTGGACACCGTAATTTTCCATTATCCTCGCGTATGCTCTCCGGGCTGTTTCATAGTGTTTTTTATCTTCACCGCCCCACTCCAGATTAACATCTCCATAGAGAAGAAGTGCGTCATAATCTGTTATATTTTTTTCATTGGAGAGAAACTTTTTTAAGAGAGCAGACGCTTTTTCATAGTTGTACAGATCCTTAAACTCCATACGGGCATAGTCAAGAGTTCCCTTCTTGTCAAGAGGATAAAACTTTAAAAGCTGATCATACTTCCCCTCAGCAAAACTCCATTGTTTATTGCTGATAAACCCTTCTGCGTACCGGAAAAACTGTTTTTTAAATACATGCTGTTTAACAGCACGTTTAAAGTATTCATTCGCCTGTGGATAATGATTATCCTCCAGCTGTTTATACCCTTTGTCATACAGGACAAGGGCATATACCGGTTTATACACAAACTTGTACCCAAGGAATGTTGCCAGTACAATTGCAGCGGCACCTAAAACTACCATCTCCATCAGAGGCAGGACGGTATGCCTGAAAATATAAGAAAAGGAATCCTTTTCTTCCTCAAAGTTTATTCCCGATCTTTTTTCATATTGTGCGGGAATTTTGATTTTCTGTCCCGTCACTTTTCCGGTAATAGCGGCAATCTCTTTTGGTGATTTACCAGCTATGAGAGCATCAGTAATCCGTTTTAATTTTTCTCCGGATAGATTCTTTTCTCCAATATATTCTTCAATAACAATTTTCAGGTTCCGGGGAAGCGTATTAAGCGTTCCTTTTATCTTCTTGAAATCTTCCTCGGAAATCTGGTACAGCTCTTCCTCTTCAGGCTCCGCTAACTCTGCAGATACTTCAGAGCTCTTCTCCCGGGGTGTAAATGTCAGATCCTCTGACTCTTCAAGAACACCAAAATCCTGCCCCAGATCGCCAAGATTAAACTCGTCTATTTCAAAATCTTCATCAGCTGCTTCATCATCGGCTATTTCAAACTCTTCAAGATCAATCCCCTCCTCGTCTTCATCCATGGACAGGTCAAATTCTTCGGGGAGTTCCTGGCTTGCTCCGGGACTTTCAGCTTCAGAAACATCAGGGGACACTTCAATTTCCTCAGGTTCCTCAGGTTCTTCAGTTTCTTCATCAAAATCAGGGAGCGCAAACTCATCATCCGGCTCATCATCCGGCTCTTCCGCCCCGAATCCTGCTTCAAGAATATTCGTATCATCCATGGAGAATTCGTCCATATCCTCTTCCAGAGATTCGGCTTCAGGAACCATATCGCTAAAATCAGGAACATCATCTCCGGCAACTTCTTCCGGTTCTCCTTCTGATATATCTTCTGATATATCTTCCGGCAAGTCAGGGATATCATCTCCGAAAAGATCTTCCGGCTCTTCTTCCAGGACATCTTCTTCCAGGGCATCTTCTTCTCTGCCTTCCCCTGAAAGATCTTCAGGGATGTCTTCTCCGAAAAGATCCTCCGTATTTTCTTCTGGAATATTTTCTGGAATATCTTCAGGAACATCCTCACCAAACAGGTCTTCCGGTTCATCCAGATCAAAGTCATCATCAAAAAGTTCGTTCAAATCGTCAGGCAATCCTTGCTCAGGAAGTTCTATATCCACATGCTCCTCACCGCGCTCGGCAAGAATGGACGGCTCATGACCTGTTTCGAGAAGCTGAGATTTAATTTTATTGATATCTTCAAGAGTCGGCATAATTCCCTCTCTATAACTTCGGATTCAGACTGTCTCTTTCTTAGTATTATTTTCTTTAAGTCCACATGTTTTTATTCCGATTAACGAATAAGAAACGATGACCAAATATAAACTATTTATACTTTTTATACTATTCTCAATTTCTATTTCAGGACTCAACCTCTTTGCGGTAACAAATGAGAGCGTAATTATTCATATGCAGATATCAAATATGAAGCATGCGCAGGCACCGGTATTCCTTGACAGAAAAATAATCTTCTCCTACGATCAGAAAAAATATGTCAGAAGGGTTGGTATTGCATTCGGGTTTGAAAACTACCGTGTCGTATACCCCTTCTATAAAAATGACAACAACGTTTTTGTCTATATATCAGACATCCCACAGGGCATGGACTCTCTTTCATACAGAATAATCGTAGACGGATTGTGGATAAATGATCCTCATAACCCGTCTTTAACCCGTTCTGCCGATGGTTTTCTTATTTCAAGTCTTGCTATTCCATCTTCTCTGAAAAAACGGATTCAGAGCCCTACAATTGAAGCCGACAGAACGGTAACCTTTATCTATACGGGAAAAAGCAACGAAACCATTTTCCTTTCAGGGAACTTCAACAACTGGGATCCTTTTATGCTGAAACTTACAGAGGACAAAAATGATCCGGGATATTACTCCATTTCTCTCAGGATTCCTCCCGGACGTCATTACTATACCTTTATTGCCAACGGAAAGGAAATTACCGATCCCCAGAACCCATACAAGGCAATAGATCAAAACGGAAGAAGGGTTTCCCTCGTCGATGTCCCGTAAAAGAGGTTCCCATGTTTAAGAACGGACTCCACCTAAAAATAACAGGAACAAAAGCTGTTCTTGCATTGAACCCCTTAAAGCGTATCCCCTTTTTCCTCATGTTCTTTATCCTGCTTATCGGTTTGGTATATTCTGAACCCGGAGCACCACGGATGTGGATACCAGCTGTTATTGCGGTACTTTCACTCCTGGGGGGACTTTATACCGAGAAATGGATTTTTAATAAATCAACAGACACCGTTACCGCTTTCAGGGGACTTCTGTTTTGGGGGGAAAGATCCCGGTTCCCTCTCAGTTCCATAAGAGAAGTCCGGTTTACTGAAAGCGGAAACGAAATCCGCAAAAAGCGGTCTATCCTCTTTATATTTCTCCATGATGGAGAAATGCACAATGTTGATTCAGCCTACGGCAGAGCCCAGTGTGAAAATCTTTATAAACGCGCACAGCTCATTGCTGATTTCTGCGGCAGGAAACTCACGATTCCGAAACAGCATGATGTAGAAAACACGCAACTTTATGCCCCCCGCCCATATCGACAAGGGCCGGAACACTTTTAGCACATTTGTCCATCTTTTTCGGACATCTGTCATAAAAATAACAGCTGTGCCGTTCGGTATCAGGCGATGGAACATCTCCGGTTAAAATTATTCTGTGTCTGTTCCTTTCAATTTCCGGGTCCGGAATGGGTACCGCCGAAAGGAGAGCCTCCGTGTAGGGATGCAGTGGATGTTTATAGAGATCAAGGGAATCAGCAGTTTCCATTATCTTACCGAGATACATGACGGCTATTCTGTCACTGATATGCTGAATAACCGCAAGATCATGAGCAATAAACAGATACGAAAGGTTTAATTCCTGCTGAAAATCAGCAAGAAGGTTCAGAATCTGCGACTGTATGGAAACATCAAGGGCGCTTACCGGTTCATCAGCCAGAATAATCTTTGGTCCGAGAGCAAGAGCGCGGGCTACGCCGATACGCTGCCGCTGACCGCCTGAGAACTCATGGGGGTATCTGTTTCTGAAAAAACGGGAAAGGCCTACTTTTTCCATGAGTCCTTCCACCTTTTCAACAATTTCCTTCTGCCCGATGTTCAGTACCCCGCGCTTTTTAAAGATCTGTAGAGGCTCAGCTATAATATTGCCCGCTGTCATACGGGGATTCAGCGATGCATAAGGATCCTGAAATACCATCTGCATATCCATCCTCGCCCGGAGAATATCCTCCTTTGAAGCGGTGCAGAGATTATTTCCTTCCAGAAAAACACTGCCTGCTGTCGGTTTATGAAGCTGTGCAACACACCGGGCGGTTGTAGATTTCCCGCAGCCAGACTCGCCCACAAGACCAAGGGTTTCTCCCTCACCAACTTCAAAACTGATTCCGTCAACCGCTCTGATAGCACCGACTTTTTTCTTTATGATAACACCACTCTCAATGGGAAAGTGCATTTGTAAATCTTTTACTTCAAGAAGTGTTTTTTTATTCTCCACGTGTTTTCTCCTCATAAAGCCAGCAGCTCACTTCCCGGGTGTCTCCGAATTTTGTCACAGGGGGATAGGCTGTTTTACATTTATCCATCGCGAACTCACACCGCGGAAAAAATGGACAGCATTCAGGCAGGTCAATGACATTCGGAGGCTGCCCCTCGATGGAATAGAGCCGTTTCTGTTTCGGTTTGTCCAGACGGGGGACAGATTTTATCAATCCCTGGGTGTAGGGATGTTTGGGATCCGCGAATATTTCATCATTTGTTCCTTTCTCAACGATTCTTCCCGCGTACATTACATTTACATTATCACACATACCGGCAACAACACCGAGGTCATGAGTAATCATGATAACCGCCGTGCCCAGCTTCTTTGAAAGAGACTGAATAAGTTCAAGTATCTGCGCCTGTATGGTAACATCTAGAGCGGAAGTGGGTTCATCAGCTATAAGGACTTCCGGATCACAGCTCAATGCCATGGCAATCATGACACGCTGACGCATACCGCCTGAAAACTGATGGGGATAATCATTTATTCTATCGTACGCTTTCGGAATCCCGACAAGGTCAAGCATCTCTATTGCCCGTTTTTTTGCTTCATGTTTTGAAACTTTCTTATGAAGAACGATGGTTTCAACCATCTGGGTCGAAATTCTTAAAAAAGGATTAAGACTTGTCATGGGATCCTGAAAAATCATCCCGATCTTTCCGCCCCGGATATTCCGCATTTCCTCTTCGGATAGATCAAAGATACTTTTATCCCCGAAAAGTACTTTTCCTCCCATAATTTTTCCAGGAGGAGAGGGGATGAGACTCATAATAGAAAGATTTGAAACCGATTTTCCGGATCCTGATTCTCCTACAAGGCCGAGAGTTTCCCCTTTGCTCAGTTCAAAAGAAACACCGTCAACTGCTTTTACAACGCCTTCATCGGTATTAAAGTAGGTTTTCAGACCTTCCACCTTTAATATTATATCTTTCTTCATTATATTGTGCTCCTTTTAAACGTTAGAGTTTATTTTTACTCTGTGGGTCCAGAGCATCCCGCAGACCATCTCCAAGAAAGTTCATGGAGAAAAGAAAAAGGGTCATGGCGATAGCAGGGAACCAGAGCAACCAGGGGTACGTTGTCATGGCATACACACCGTTCTGTATCAATACTCCCCACGAGGCAAAAGGAGCCTGTACACCCAGCCCGAGAAAGGAGAGAAACGCTTCAAGCATGATAAAAGAAGGCACCGTCAGTGTTGTGTATACTATGATAACTCCTGATGTATTAGGAATAAGATGACGGAAAACAATCCTGCCTGTTCCTGCTCCACTTGCCCGTGCTGCTTCTATAAACTCCGAGTTCTTTAATGAGAGGACCTGACCCCGTACAACCCGGGCCACCGTAAGCCAGCTGACAATGGCAAGAGCAAAAAAGAGGTTCGCAATATTCCTGCCGAAAATTGCCATAAAGATGATGACAAGAAGAAGGTAGGGCAGAGAATACATTATATCCACAAACCGCATCAGCAGCGTATCAAACCGTCCGCCTATATAACCTGAAAGAGCCCCGAGCACAACACCGATAAACATTGATGTTAAAGCCCCTATGAGACCGATCATCATGGAAACCTGCCCTCCGTATATAATACGGGCAAGAAGATCCCGTCCAAGGGAATCAGTTCCAAGAAGATAATGCCGCTGATTCACAAGAACAGTTTTTCCGTTAAAAAGCTTTTTCTTTTCCACCGCCAGACTCTGCTTTAAATCTGAAAGCTGCTTCTTTTCTTTGCTGTTAAGAACGGTCCTTCCCTCTTTTGCAGCCATGGCATGGAGAAAGTAACTCTTTTTCTCATAGAGAAGCTGCCCGGCGGTTTTAAAGGAAGGGGGCAGATACTGATGATTCAACACCTGCTGTTTATAGGAATAAATCGGCAGGATGGGCGCCATCAGGGAAATAAGCGCATAAAAGATAATAATGTAGAGCCCGAACATGGCCATTCTATTCTTCTTCAGCCGCTTCAGAGCATCCTGCCACAGGCTGACTCCCTTTACATGCTGATTTAATTCATTGTAATGTTCCATTTCCATTCCAGAGCTCCTAACTGTACGATATACGTGGATCAAGGTAACCGTAAATAATATCCACGAGGAAATTCATAAATACAAGGATAAGGGAATACACAATGACCGTTCCCATTATCATGGTATAGTCCCTGTTGAAAGCAGACTGAACAAAGTGACGGCCCAGTCCGGGAATCCTGAAAATTTGTTCTATAACAATTGAACCGGTTATAATCCCTGAAAAAGCCGGTCCGAGATAACTTACGACGGGAAGTGATGCCCCTTTCAGAACATGCTTGAACATAATAACCGAGGTCTTTAATCCCTTTGCCCGGGCAGTCCGTATATAATCACTGCGGAGAGAATCGAGAAAACTGGCTCTTGAAAGACGCGCGATCATCGCAAAATAGGGAGCCGACAGGGATAAAACCGGCAGTACGAGGGTTTTCGCTCCTCCGTCATCCAGCCACCCTGCCACAGGAAGCCAGTTTAGTTTCATGGCAAATATATACATTAAAATAGGAGCAATAACAAAAAGAGGAACCGAAATACCGATGACGGCAACAGACATGGACGAATAATCTATCCAGCTGTTCCGCTTTAAGGATGATATCATTCCGGTTCCTATTCCCAATATCAATGCTACCAGCAGGGCAAGCCCGCCGAGAAGCATGGATTTAGGAAGCGTCTGCTTGATAAAATAATTTACATCGTAGTCTTTGTATTTATATGAAGGGCCCAGATCCCCCCGTAAAACATCGACAAGATACTGGCCGTACTGAACAATCAGGGGCTGATCCATATGATACTTTTTCTGCATATTCTTTAGTATCTGGGGCGGAAGTTTCTTTTCACTGGAGAACGGACCTCCGGGGGCCAGACGGATAAAGAAAAAACAGATGGTAATGATGATAAAGATTGTCGGGATGAGTCCGAGAACCCTGCGTATAATATATTTGGTCATACTTTCTACCCCTTAAAATAGTACACTATTATACAAAATTGAAAAAAAAGCTGCCCCCGGAGGGGCAACTTTACAAGTAACAAGAATTACTTTTTATAGATATCCTTGAATGGATGTACATCAAGAATGTTTGTATACCATCCGCCCCACTTGTTTGTATCAATCCAGTTGCTCGTTGTGTAGTAGTAGAACGGCATAACAGCCATATCCTGACCGATTGCCAACTCTTCCGCCTGACGGAAAATATCCATCCGCTTCTTGCCATCAGGAAGTTTTGCCGCCTGGGCAAGGAGTGCGTCATATTTCGGATTGGAATACCGGCCGTCATTATTTCCGGCTTTTGACTGAAGGAGGTCTGTCAGGAACGTATTGGGATCCACATAGTCTCCCTGCCATCCTGCACGGCATACATCAAAGTTCTGATGCTGTCTGTTGTCCAGGTAGGTTGCCCACTCCTGGTTCTCAATAGATACATCGATATTGAGTACCTCTTTCCATTTCTGCTGTACATACTCAGCAATTTTTTTGTGTCCTTCTGAAGTATTGTACAGAATTGTTGTTTTCGGAAACCCTTTTCCATTCGGGTACCCGGCTTTTGCAAGAAGCTCTTTGGCTTTTGCAGGGTCTTCTTTAAAAGCTACAACAGCAGGATAATTAGCCAATGGAGGAGTCAGTCCAAACGCAGGGAACTGTC
This sequence comes from Spirochaetaceae bacterium, assembly GCA_015493635.1. GTDB lineage: Bacteria > Spirochaetota > Spirochaetia > B11-G9 > B11-G9 > S145-15. Next base: position 10,218 of record WGCU01000033.1, read on the forward strand.
CGCCGCGGGTAACTTTGTCAACCAGTTCCTGTCTGTTGATGGCCATGGAAAGGGCCTTACGGACATCAGGATTATTAAAGGGTTTTTTGGTTGTATTAAACTCGTAGTAGTAGGTAATAAAAGCCGCATTTACATGGTAGGTAGGATCAAGCTTCATCTGGTCAAGCTGTGCGTCAGGAACGGTCTGGATCCAGTCAAGATCACCCTGTTTGTACATGTTAAGAGCTGTATTTTCATCCTCTATGGGATAGAAAACAAGTTTGTCAATTTTAACCGATTTGGCATTCCAGTATTTAGGGTTCTTTTCCATAACAATCTTGTCATGGGGCGTCCAGTCAACAAGTCTAAAAGGACCATCTGTTACGATATTTTCCGGACGGGTCCACTTTGTACCGTATTTGGCAATGGTCTGCAGAGGTACCACAGCAAAAGCATAGTGGCTGAGCATACCAAGAGCATAAGGAGCAGGACCGTTGAGTGTAAACTGGAAGGTATAATCATCGAGGGCTTTAATGGCAACACTTTCAGGACCGGTTTTTCCGGCATTGTAATCTGATGCACCCTTGATAATCATTCCGGGAAGATACGCGTACACGGCTGCTGTCTTCGGGCTGAGAAATCTGAGCCATGAATCAACAACCTGCTGAGCGGTAATAGGAGTACCGTCAGACCAGGTGGTTTTCCGTAAATGGAATGTCCAGGTTAGTCCGTCTGCGGAATTTTCCCAGCTTTTTGCAAGTCCGGGTTCAGCTGCAAGAGTTTTCGGATTGTAGGTTACAAGACCTTCAAAAAGACTCATGTATACATTGTTCTCTGGTACACCCTGAATTTCAGCGGGGTCGAGAGACTGTGGTTCTGTTCCATTGTTGAACCGGAATACAACTGGCGCTGCTTTTACTGCTGCAGGAGCTGCGGCAGCTGCCGGCGCTGCGGGTTTTGCTTTTTCCTTATTTCCGCCTGCAAATGCCGAAAAGGCCACTGCCAGAATAAGAAAAGCGAACAAAAGTTTTTTCATTTTTATCTCCTTTAATGAAAATAGTTACCGGTAAGTGTACTCTATCAATGCCCTTTATGCAACTAATATTCCACTTGAGCTTTTTGCGAAGTACCCCATTTTAGCGAAATAATACATGACAATATTTATAATAGAATGTCCGTTGTATCAAGATGACCTCTATTTTATTGAATTTCCTCTTCTCAAAGGTAAAATCAGTACTTTTTTTGTGATTTTAGGCTCCTG
>WGCU01000034.1 GCA_015493635.1 Spirochaetaceae bacterium
GCTTGATTATCGTACCCCTGAAGAGATGCACAGATCCTTCATCAGGGATGAAAAATTGGAAGAGGCGGCATAGGGAATATAATGATTAGTTATTTTGTAAACTATACCTTAAACTTTTAAAAAAAATGTCTTGACACAGAGGCTCATTATACTGTTCTGGAGAATATTCATTTTAAAAACAAGTCATTTGATGAACTCCTCCGTCTTCTGCTGGAACAGGCAAATGGGGATTTTACCGAACGGAATAATATTTACTATATCTTTGACATATCACGAAACGAAGTGTTAAAAAAACTCAACACCATTGATTATATTAAACTGCGGAATCTCCCCGGAGAATTACTTCCGGTACTTCTTCCCGCGGACATCATGGGCTCTTCCCATATAAAAATAGATAAAGAAAATAACGCAGTAATTCTTTCCGGATCTTTTGAAGAAACAGCTCCGGTGAAAAAATTCATTTTAAATCTGGAAAAAGAATACGGAGAAACGAAACCGGTAAAAATCGATCTCTCATTTATTACTGTCGAAGAACTGATAAAACTGCTGCCCCGCCGCTTACAGAAAATACAGATTACAAAAGCAGGAAATAACTCCAGTTTTATTATTGAAGCTTCCAGAGACCGGACAAAAGATTTCCTCTCTTTTGTCCGTATGATAGATACAAGCAGCAATGATGTTGCGCTTCCGTTAAAATACATACGTGCTGACGAGCTCTTTAAAACCCTCCCGCCTTCCATTGGCAAAAATAATGTCAAGAAATCCACGGATCCCAATTTGATCTTTTTTAAGGGGTCCAAAGAAAAACTGGAACTGTTTAAAAGAGACCTTGTGTATCTGGACAAACCTGTTCCTCAAATAAAATATGAACTGCTTGTTGTACAGTACCAGCGAAGCCGTAATAAGGATTTCAGCCTTTCAGTAAAAAACAGTATCCGGAAAACAGGTACCGGAACAACTATTCTGGGAGCCTTGGGAAATCTTGTAAATCTGAATCTCGATATTGTTTCACTATTCGGTTACCGTTTTGCCATTGATTTAAACGCAAAGTTGAATGACGCGCAGGCCCGGATCCTTGCAGATACAACCCTTAATGGTTTGACCGGTGAAAAGATAAGCTTTCAGAATACAAACACTTACCGGTACAGAGATATGGAAATTGATCCTGATACAGGGAAGGCGGCCCCCTCAGGAGTAACCCGTGAGATTACATCCGGCCTCTTGATTTCGCTTAACGGATGGGTTTCCGGCGATGAGATGATAACAATGAATGTCAAATCCACCATATCCAAGAGGGGCGCCGATGTCTCCCGGGAATCAGGGAATCCTCCCACCACGTCTGAAAAAATCATCAATACCCATATCCGTACATTGTCGGGAAAGCCTGTTGTTATCGGGGGACTTTTTCAACAGGAGAAGGATGTTTCATACCAGAAAACTCCCCTTCTTGGCAGTATTCCCGTTATTGGGAAACTGTTCTCCAGCAGCATTGAAACTTTTGAGAATACAGAGCTTGTCATATACATCGTCCCCCGGATTGAATATCCGGACCGGCAGAAACGCAGTGTGGATACCTTTTTTGCATCATGTTATCAAACCTTTTTTTCAGGTGGCAGAATATGGAAATGAGACAAGGAGTACTGCCGGTTTCCATATCGGATTTTATTCCGCTTCCGGCAGGAGAGAATCAATATACCTCTGAGTTTATCGAATCTCACATGGCAATTGTTCTGAAGGATACAGAAAAATACGTTACGGTGGGTATATGCAAAACAGATTCTTCCGAATTGAGAGATATCCTTTCCCATTTTCATGACAAAAGAATTGAATACAGGAAGCTTGATCATGATGATCTATCTGAATATCTCGGCAAATTACATTCTCGTCTTTCTGAAGATACCTTTACCGGTAACTTGATCGGAAACAGAAAACTGGTTCTTGACAGAATAGCAAATGACGCGCCTGTTATTAATTTTGTAAACAGCATGATTATTGAAGCAATGAGAAAACGCGCATCGGATATCCATATTGAAGCATTTACCGATACGGTAAACATCCGATTCCGGATTGACGGTACGCTGGCAATACACAATACCATTGATCCGTCTCTCTTTCCGGCTATATCATCCCGGTTTAAAATAATGGCAAACCTTAATACCATGGAACAAAGGCGTCCCCAGGATGGCAGAATATCAGTTCATCTGGGAGACGATACACAGGATATCCGTATTTCCATCATTCCAACAGCCCGGGGGGAGTCTCTTGTTCTCAGGCTCCTGAACAGAAAAAGTACACTCCCCTTTCTTGTTTCCCTGGGGTTACAGAACAAAACACTGAGAGAACTGCAAAGTATTGTAAAAGCTTCTTCCGGGCTGATTCTTGTTACCGGACCCACAGGAAGCGGTAAAACAACAACGTTGAACTCCCTGCTCAGGGAGATGGACCAAAATCATAAAAAAATTATTACCGTGGAAGACCCGGTAGAATACAGTCTGGAGGGTATCAATCAGATCCAGACTCATGAAGCGGTCGGACTTACGTTTAACAGTGTTCTCAAGCGTATTTTACGGCAGGATCCGGATGTCATAATGATTGGAGAAATACGGGATAGTGAAACGGCTAATCTGGCCGTAAGGGCTGCTCTTACCGGCCACCTTGTGCTTTCGACCCTTCATACAAACGACGCTGTATCTGTTATTGACCGTCTGACAAATATGGGTGTTCAGCCCTTTATGACTGCCGCAGTCCTAAAAACTGCCATGGCTCAGCGGCTCGTACGGAAAGTATGCACCTCATGCAGAAAGAAAAGAGCTGTTACCCCCGCGGAAAAGAAGCTTTTTAACAAAGCTGGAAAAAATCCGGATTTTATCTATGACGCCTCAGGATGCAGCCGGTGCGGCGGAACCGGATACCGGGGAAGAATACTCATTCACGAATATTTCTTCATGGATGAAGTAATTGAACAACTCATAGCTGACGGAAAACGGCATCATGAAATTCATACGTATCTACAGGAAAGGGGGACACTTTTTCTTCTCGACGATGGTCTTGATAAAGTTATAGCAGGGATAACAACACTTTCTGAAATTGAAACAGTACTGGTTATCCCATGAAAACCTATACGTGTACTGCAGCTGACACCACAGGAACCATTATGAAATTTCTGCGCCGGGGATCTTCAGTACATTCAGTCAGAGCGGTTCTTCAGGCAGAAGGGTTTTTCCCTATCAGTATTACCGTGAAATCCGCGCGGGCTGTCCGTGTTTCGTCACGAATTACCAAAGAAACGCTTCTTGAATTTACCGGCTTGGTGTCTGTACTTCTTAAATCGGGGCTTAGTGTAAAGGACGCTCTTGGCATTGTTAATAACGTTACAAAAGATATGAAAGTCACAGCGCTTGCATCGAGGATAGCCCGGGATATGAATGCAGGATATTCATTGTTCTTAAGTATTCAGAACCTTGGCTCTTCACTTCCTCCCATCTACAGCGGTATGATAAGAGCAGGGGAAACAACAGGAGATCTTGTACCCATTTTCAGTAAACTACATACGTATCTCCTCCGTCAGAAACGAATACGGGAAAAACTTGCAGGGTCATTACTCTATCCTATCATTGTTCTTTCCACTGCTCTCTCAAGCCTTCTGCTTGTTTCGGCTTTTATTATCCCCCGTATCAGCAGTCTCTTTTCCGGCTTCGGGACACAGATACCGGAGAGTATACAAAGATCCCTTTCACTATCAAACGGAATTGTAACTGCCTGTATTGCCGCTGTTCCGCTTTTCATTCTTAGTAAAATCTTATTTTTCCGTATCAGGAAGAAAAGCAAAGCTCTTGACAGGAGCATTACCCTCCTTAAGCTTATGCTGCCGATTGCCGGTCCGCTTGTAAGAGATACTATCCTTGTGAACATTCTCTTTATTCTTGATGCTCTTACATCATGCGGAATAACGGTGGAAGACTCTCTCTATGAAATAACTCTTATGCCGGGTTCTATCCTTTTTCAGGAGATCTTTAACCGGCTGCACAACGGGGTTTTAAAGGGGATAAGCTTCTCTGACGCATTGTATCGGGAAAAGATACTGCCGGAAAAAATTTCAAGATGGGTGGCAATCGGCGAAAAGACAGGAGAAGTAGAAAAAGTTTTCGGACAGCTTGCTTCTTATTACGAGAATGAGCTCGAAAAGAGATCCGCCAGGCTTGTCAGCATTATAGAACCCGGTTTGATTCTTTTGACAGGAATTCTTCTTTTAGGACTTATTCTTTTTATTATTGTACCGCTCTTCTCAGCCCTCGGGTCATTGATGGGATGAAACAGATACTGTACTACCGCACACCTGACAGTACTCGGAAAGGAAAGAGTATCAATCTGTGTACAGAAGTCCCTACTCGCAGAGCACCCTTCTACATTTTGCCGGGGGAACAGATGAGTTACGTAAAAATTATTTCCCTCCCCCCGGTTCCCAAAAAAAAGCTGTATGACATGGTCCGTTTTCAGGTACAGACCATCTATCCCGGTACTAGTACCGAAAGCTGCTTCGATTACATTCCCTACAAGGGGAGAAAAGAATGGCAGATTGTTCTGTACTTCCTAAAAAAGAATTCTATCACAGATATCTGCAGGGACAGAAAGTGCCGCGGTATTGTGCTTCCTCTTCAACTTGTCCCAAAGAAAGCACTACTGGCCGTTTCTTCTCTTGTTGTTGTATACCCGGACATGGCAGAAGTGTGGGAACTAAAGAGAGGAACTCCTCGAAACGTGAAGCGGTTTACACGGGAGGATTTCCAACATTCCGATGCTCCATACAGCGGGAAAAGGATAATTATCAGTCAGGGATCAGAGAAGTCAGTAACTGCTTTTCTCAAAAAGGGGGACATCCATATAACATTCAGGGAAACTGTCCGCTCTATAAGTTTTAAAAGAAAATATTTTCCTGAATTCAAAAGAGAAAGGAGGGATGGGCTAACCCCTGTTCTGTCAATAACAGCGTTTTCCCTGTCACTCTTTCTCCTTGTTCATATGCTGACAGATTTTACAAACATACAAAAAAAAGTGAACGGTAATGATGATGCAGTAAAAAGCAGACAGCAGCAGATAGATACCCTGGAAAAAACTCTGAGGGAAAGGGACAAACACAAGCCGGTCAATGTTTACACTGTTCTATACCTGCTGCGGAAAACAATTGACCACCATACAACCATTGCTTCCTTCACCTTTTCAGGGCAGGAGATATCCCTTTCCTGCAGTAGTAAACATGCTCTTGAAACAGTAAAAAGGATAAAAAATGAATTCAGCACTGTCCATATTTCTGGGATTACTCCAAGCAGTGATGGAACAGAACACTATACCGTAAAACTGGAGATAAAAAGATGAAAAAAAGCTATATCCCACGTGTTATTCTTATTGCAGCTGTAGTGAATACCGCTTTCTCTGTTGTTTTCATGCAGGTACACAAGGCTCAGAAAGAACAATCGCACAGGCTGCTCTCCCTTAACAGAACTATTGAACTTCTCCAGGAAAGACTTCGGCAACGAATAAAAAAAAGAGATCCGCTGAAAGTCACAGAAGATATACTGATCCTGCTTAAAAAGCACAGTATCACTGTGGGAAAATATCAGATCGTGGAAAAAGACACAGGGAAGGTCCTCTTGATCCAGGGAAAAGGTTCCGTTTCTGATGTTATTGCGCTTCTTTACAGCATGGCGCTTTCAGGAAGCGAATTCCATATTACCTATACCTCAGTAAAAGCGGACAGGAAGGAAAATACTGTTTCTCTCGTCATGAGGGTAGCATATGCGTAGACTGGAACGCATTGTTGCACTGCTCACTATCTGCGTATCAGTATTCCTTGGTTCTCTCGTACAAAGAACAGAAAAGATTTTAAAAGCTTCAGAGAGAACAGATTATCCGTTAAAGGCCCTGTATACTGATACCTCTTTAAAAAGGGATGTTCCTCCTTTTGATTATTCAATCGCTTCCCTTTTTATCCGAAACAGGAACATGAGAATCATACAGCCGGTAACAAAACAGATTTCCATTCCGGATCTCACCTTTATCGGTAACATTGAAACAGAAAAAAAGCACATCTACTCCTTTAAAAATGTTCACACAGACAAACTTGTTCTCCTTGAGAAGGGAATTGAAACAGACGGTCTCATCCTTATTGACGATACTGACACAACGAGTACTTTAAAAATTTCTGGTCATATTTTTACGGTAGAAAAAAGATGAAGATACCATATACCGTTTTGATACTGGTACTGATTTTGTATGGATGCGTGAGTACGGGAAACGATGGCCCCTTTCAGCCGGCTGAAGCTCCCCTGATGGGGATGATCTATGATACGGAAAATAATCCGGTAACAGGAGCCGAAGTTATAATGGACGGTACCAATACCGCTCTGAGTGATATAAACGGAAATGTTATCCTTTACAGGGTAACGAAGGGAGAACACTCCTTCATTATACGGAAAAAGGGATTCGAAGCAGTATACTGTACCCTGAATGTTTCAAGCTCCAGACAGGTTCTCTATACAGCCCTTACATCGATGGAAACAATTCTTGATAAACTTGAAAAAGCACTTACGCTGAATAAAACCGGGGAAGCTGCTCTGTTACGGACACAGGCATGGAAAATAGATCCTGATAATGCACAGTACCGGTATCTGAATACCGTGTACCTCGTACAGACAGGTAACTATCCCGATGCGCTCCAAGAGATAAAAACCCTCCTGAAAATATACCCTGCCAATCCTTCTCTCCTTTTAACCGAAGTGAAAATTCTCTCGTCTGGCCTCAGAGAAAACAGCAGGGCTCTTGAGGTACTGCAGTCTATTCCCTCATCATCCACTACCGATGAAATTACAATGTTAAAAAAAATACGGCTTAAGGAGAAAAATGATGTCCAGTGAGAGAATAAAAATCATTCTGACAGATCAATCAGGATGGACATTCGTTGAAACATTGATCGTCATATCCATCATCCTCATTCTTACCGGAACCGTTGGGTTTATGGCTGTTGGATACGTTGATAAAGCCCGGATTGTAGCGGCAAAAGCACAAATAGAAAACCTTTCAATGGCGCTGGACTCCTATTTCATGGACACCATGCAGTACCCTTCAGAAGAGCAGGGGCTGGGAGCTTTGTGGTTAAAACCAATTCTCGAACCGATTCCGAAGAACTGGGACGGACCGTATGTTAAAAAGAGTATTTCGAAGGACCCCTGGGGGACCCCCTATGAATACACGGTTCCCGGGCCCAACAGACTACCTTACGGAATCCGGTCTTTCGGAAAGGACGGTATTCACGGAGGAGACAAAAACGCCGCTGACATCACATCATGGGAGGATTAAGTGAAAAATCACCGGAACAATGACGGTTACTTCCTTCTTGAAGTTGTTGCAGCTCTGTCGATAATTATCTTCTTTATGACAGGTATACTTACCGTTATTCTCGGAGCTTCCTCTGTTGTTATAAAAACAAGGAAAAGAGTTGAGCAGATTATAGAACACAGAAATATCAGGGCTGCCGGACAGTATAGCAGTAATGAATAGAAACGGCGGGTTTACCTTCATTGAAATTATCATTGCCATGGTTATTATTACCACCGCTTGGGTACCGGTTCTTTCCGTTTTTACCCGTTTCCTGCACTTTACCGAAAAAATTAGAGCAGAAAACCGTTTTACTGAGAAACTCATCTCTCTGGATGATTACCTCAGGAATTCAGTTTCCGAAATACAGCTGCCCTACTGGATTGAGGGGAAACAGGAATCCCTGTTTATGAACTTCCGGAACCACCTTACCATTTTCTACTGGAAGGGACAGCGTACTGCTGGACTGAAAATTGACTGGGCTGAAGGGATACTGCATATTTCATCTCCTGACGGAGACCGGATTTTCAAAGACTGGAACGGTTTCGAATCCACACCCCTGAAAACCAGGAAGGAAAGTATTATCGGCGTAGTGCTCATTCTTAAGAATCCCGGGAAAAAAGATACCCGTTTTATCTGTACCTTTGGTACAGCGGGACATGCCGTTTTTGAGGAAGCTGAAAAATGAACAACGACGGGTTCTTCAGTATTCAGGCTATACTCATAATAGCAGCCGCAAGTCTTCTTGCTGCCGGAGTGGGTACCGGTATCTCCATGACACAGCAGTACGTTGAAAAAAGCATATCCCTTCAGAAAGACCGGAAACAGCTGATCCTGGAGATAAACAAAGTTATAAAGCAGTTACAGAACAACCCGAATCAAGAATCAGATTCCCCTTTTGATCCGGTATGGGAGTATGTTCGTGCAGTGTCAGGCAGATACAGACGTCTAGAGCTAACCGATATTTCAAGCAGAATAAACCCGGGAAGTATGCAGGCAGCCTTCTTCGAAAAAACAGATTTAAAGCGTACCCTTTTACCGGGAACTTCACCGAAACTATTCAAGGATAACCAAAAGAGAACAGGTTTTATCATGGACATCCGTTCCGCTTACAAAAACGTACTACTGAAAGACGCCCTTGAAACATATTTTACCGCTTTCAGTTTTCTCAATGTAAATACTGACTATGAATATTCCCTGAGGGAGATGTTTAAACTTTTGACCTCCGATTCAGGAGCAGCGGATGTTTTCCATACGTTTATTTCCCATGCACTGAGAGAAAAAAGGCTGATTACGGAGGAAGAACTTTCTACAGCTCTCGGTACCTATCGTGAAACGGTATTTCCCGTTATAAGCACCCTTCCCAAAATGAACATACACTATGTCCCGGGCTTTATACTGAAACAGATTCTTACGTATCCCTACGGAGGAGAAAGGATCAACAATGGGACAACGGTGTTTAAATCACTGCTATACCTCCGGAGTACCCGTGAAATAACACCGGAGGATCTGCATACCCTTGTAAAAACAGAGGGACTTCAGAATCGTTTCTTTCAGTGTATCGGAACAAAAACCTGGTTCTGGAAGGTATCCGCTGCCACAAAAAGAACAGCTGCCTTAGCGGTTATCGTCTGTGTCCCCCGAAAAAAAGAAAAGGAACGAAAATACCTGTACCGTCTCTATTCTTTAAACGTAACGGAATAATGCAGAGGTGTTTTAAGAACGAGAATTTTAATAAGCGGTATAGAAAATTTCACCGTGCGGCTGTTTATCTTTTCCCCTCCGGATTGACTTTCAACACTGCCGTCAACCGTAATAACGATATCCAGCCTGGAATCCTTTATCCCCTGTCTGCTTTCTTTGCCAAGGGCATACTCCATCATATCCAGATAATCGCTCTCTGAAAGATCTTTATTGGCAAGAGGACCAAAATTTTCCATAAGAGGGCTGTTTAACGACGGATTTTCGTTCAGGAGCGCTTCCATGGTGGTATACGATATATCTACCGAAAGCCGCGATTCGCCATTGACTTTTTTGAATGAGAATATTCCGGGATTTTTTGTTTTGCCTGCATCGGTCACGGCGGTATTTATATCTGAAAACGTAAAGGAACCCTGCAGTATATCCGTTTTGGGAGAAACAAGTTTTGTCAGTGAAACTCCCTTGCGCATGGAAAAATCTTTTTTGAGTTTCGGTATATTAAAAAAGGTGCCGTCTTTTTGCGGACTTGCTGTACTATCATCAGCAGGAACAAGATCAGACAGCTGGGAAGCCACTTCGGTAAAGTATGGTGCCAGCTTCATTTCAAAATCAACACGTCCGGAACCATCCGTTTTAAGAAAAATATTCTGCTTCATGGCACAGGCTGAAAAAAACAACATTACCATAATAAATACGAGAGCAAATTTGGCATAAAGGTTCTTAGTTATCACACGCAACTCCTCATATAAAAGCCCGGGAGCTAACAATGTATCACAGAGTTTTATAAACGACAATAAAGGGTATATTATTTTCTGGAATCTTTTATAAACTGGATAACAGCTGCTTTAATCTCTTCCCGAATCTCTCTTGTACGTTCCAGCTGTTCTTCCCGGGTTCCCTCCAGTGACGAAGGGTCACTAAAAGGCCAGTGAAGCCTCTTTTTGGTTCCAGGGTAGATAGGACACCGTTCCTGAGCCTCTTTGCTGCATACTGTTATAACATAATCGTAGGTATTTCCCGCTTTATACAAATCAAAAGCACTTTGGGGTTTTTTCCCGGTAATATCTATTCCTTCCTCTTTAAGCACTTCAACAACAAGAGGATTCAATGTTCCGGGTTCAAGCCCCGCGCTTTCCACATCAAAGATATCTCCGCCGTACTTTCTGATGTATTCCTCTCCCATCTGGCTCCGGGCACTGTTATGTACACAAATGACAAGCACCTTTTCTTTTTCTGTAACCATCTTTCTCTCCCATCGTAAATCAGGTATTAGTAACGCGCAAGAAGAATCAGCTCAATCTCTTTTGCCGTAAGATCACAGGGAGTATTCTTTAAAGATACCCTGCCAGCCGCATCTTTTAGTTCACTCTTTGTAAAACCGTACGCACCAAGACGCTTTATCCCGTACTTCTTTATCCATTTATCAAGCCGCTCCACAAGGTTCAGACAGTTATCCTCGATACTGCCGGCATCCCTACCGTTTAAAGCAATTCCGGCCCGGGCATACCGTTTCAGCGGAGATACATCCCAACCCGATGCAGTATGTATTTTCTCAATTATGCTTCCGGTAGCCTTTCCAATGAGGGTACCGCAGACAACGCCGTGAGGTATGGGGTGAAGAGATCCCAGCACCGATGCTGCACCATGAACAACACCAAGGCCCGCGTTTGCCAGAGCAATTCCGGAAAGATACGCGGCAAAAGCCATGGAGCCCCGGGCTTCCACATCCTTCCCCTCTTCTACCGCCCAGGGAAAGCTCTTTCCGGCGAATTTCAACCCTTCGAGGGCTATTGAATCGGTATACTTGTTTGCTCCGGTAGAAACATACGCCTCTATAAGCTGCGTTATGGCATCCAGACCGCTGGCAGCGGTAACATCAGGAGGGCATGAAACGATAAGCTCAGGATCAAGAAAGGCAGCATCGGGAATATACTGTTCATGCCGCAGGGATTTCTTGAATCCCCCGGGGCCTATTTTACTGATGACCGCATTCTTCGTAGCTTCAGAACCGGTACCCGAGGTTGTGGGAACACAAAAAAGCGGTTTCCGGTCCCCTGTAGGTTTTTTCGTTCCGACCTCCTCAAGATAGTCGGAGATACTGCCTTCCATACAGAGTAAAGCGGAAATGGCCTTACCGGCATCAAGCACCGTCCCGCCGCCAACCGCAACAACCGCGTCTATCGTTTTATCTTTAAGGTTATCAGCAGCCTTATCAATCGACCGGGGATCATTTTCTCCGGAAGCGGTTACATGCTCAAAGATAATATGCTGTTCTTCAAGCTTGTTTATAAAGGTTTGCCAGCTTTCTGTTTTTATGAGCGAGGATTTTCCCGTAACGACAGCAATTGAACGGTATCCTCTTTCCGATAACTCATCCGGAAGTGAACGGAACACCCCTTCTCCATAGTATAATTTTGGAGTTGAACTACACACAAACGGCTTCATTATTTATATGTATATAATTTTTTTTATTTTGTCAAACATCTGTATTTATATTATAGTATCTTTATGGACAATAAAAAATATAAACGGCCTACTTGGGATGAGTATTTTATGGAAGTGGCGGATGCAATTTCAAAACGCGCTACCTGTGACCGGGGACGAAGCGGCTGTGTTATTGCAAAGGATAAACAGATACTTGTTACCGGATACGTGGGTTCTCCCCAGGGGCTTCCGCACTGTGATGATGTAGGTCATGAGCTTAAGAAAGTTATTCATGAGGATGGACGGATTTCAACCCATTGCGTCAGGACTGTTCACGCGGAACAGAATGCAATCTGCCAGGCGGCAAAAAGAGGAATAGCCATTGACGGTGCTACCCTCTACTGCAGAATGACTCCATGCAGAACGTGCGCTATGCTTATCATCAACTGCGGCATAAAACGGGTCGTCTGCGAGAAAAAATACCATGATAGCGCTGAATCTGAAGATCTCTTTTCACAGGCAGGAATAAATCTGGAATACATAAGTGAAGAGGTTTTAACCTACGAGGATCAGTAACCGTTACTTTTTCGCATGGGTACCAGGTATAAAAATTTCTTTTTTCTCAGGATCAGTACTCTCCCGGTAAAAGACCGCTATATTTCCGATTACCGCCACAAGAAGGGCCTTTGTCGACTCCTCGATTGACCGGGCAAGAGACTGTTTTTCCTCTTTATGATCAATAAACTTTATTTTTATAAGTTCATGATCTGCAAGAGCACTATCTGCCGCCTTGATGACTTCTTCTGTCAGGCCGTTCTTACCAACCATAACTACCGGTTTTATGTTATGCGCTTTCTTCCGTAAGAAATTCCTTTGAAATCCTGTTAATGATGATACCATATGCAACCTTTGTAAATAGTTTAAGGAAATGTTATTCCAAGCCACTTGGCAGGGTCAGCCATCTTTTGATCGATACGCCCTATGGCTACCTGATCGGTTGTTTCCGCGACAAGATACGGAACCTTGTCCAGCACAAACCGGGCACCCTTTCCGTCAACCTTGACTCCCGCCATACTGTGACTGTACTGGGAAGATACCATAAGTATGGCATCTATACCATAGTGCTTTAAGAGAATAACGTATAAAAGAGCCCGGGAATCACAGTCCCCCTTTTCCTGAACAAGACAGGTTACCGGACTTAAAAAATCTGACAGGGTACCGGTTCTGTAGTACTTGTAATCCTGTATCCAGGAAAGGAGAAGGACGCTCTTTTCAAGTTCAGACCGGGAATCAAAATTATCAGCTAAATGTTCACGAAGAATCCCTGCCGGTTTTGCAAGACGGCGGTAATTATCCCTGAAAAGAATTCTGTAATAACGGATCCAGGCCTTGTTTCTCAACGGCGATTTTGTATAGGAGGCAAGAATTCGAGCTTCCCGTTCCACAACTACCTGGGAAGCATCAAGTTCATGTTTATCGTAGGTGAAAAGAATCTTCTTTGTATCAATATCAAGGTATCCTATTGATTTTGAAGGCCCCGGAACAGGATAGTAGTATTGGCTGACAACACCGGGGCTGAGGCGTCCCTCATCATCCGGCGCAAACGAGTCCATGGCGGAGAGAATATAATCGTGAAACGAATTAAACACGTTATCAAGAGAAAAAGAGAGGATGACATAGTCTGTCTCTTGATCATTAATACACGCAACAAATCCACGGTAATGGTATCCGGAAGCAGTAAATTCTATATTCCCGAACCAGGAATCCCGGGTCTCGTAGGTATACCCGTCACCCTCGCCCTGTGCTTTCAACCGGGAAAGCACCGCTTTATAGATTGATTCAGCGGTTTTATAGGTATTTCCGGGGTATTCCTTTATCTGCAGAAATGCTTTCTGTGACGGATCGGTAAAGGTCACCTTATCAGGCTCATTCCCGAGTACTCCCCACCCCTCAGGCAGATAAACACTGCACGTTTCAAAAAATCCGAGCTCTTTTGAGTACAGCAGTACTGCGGAAAAAAGCAGAATAACAACAAAAACAAATTTACGTATCATACTTTATATATCAGCAGATATCTTGTGACGCTTTATCTTTTTTGTTGTTGTCATTTCCATGGGCTGATCCAGAATGCTCATTTTGGTTATCCGTTTATACGGAAGAAGTTCCCTGTTAACCCGGTCTACGATAGTTTCAAACCGTTTGCGCATTTGTTCAGGAGACAGTTCTTTCACCGCCTCTTCATTCGGATAGAAAAGAACTTCTATCCCCTCTGTTTTCATTTTTTCATCCAGTACGTATCCCCGTACAAGAACCTGCTCAATTTCATCATCAAGCTGAAAATGGTCTTCTATCTCCTCAGGAAAAACATTCTTTCCCCCTTCAGTAACAATGAGGGATTTCTTCCTGCCCGTAAGGTAAAGATAGTTCTCATCATCCAGATATCCGACATCACCGGTTTTAAACCAGCCGTCCTCGGTAAACACTTCTTTGGTCGCTTCTTCATTCTTGTAGTATCCCTTCATAACCATCGGACCCTTTATGAGTATCTCTCCGCTTCCCGTTTCATCAGGATCGAGAATCTTCATCTCAGTTCGGGGAACAACCGCCCCCACGGAAGTTTCCTTGTAGTGTTCAATGGGGTTCAAGGCAACAATGGGAGAGGTTTCTGTCAACCCGTATCCCTGGACAAAATCTATTCCCAGCTGATTAAACATACTGAACGTAGACGAAGGCAGCGGTCCGCCGCCGCATATACATATTCTGTTTGTTTCCAGAGACAGCTTACTTAAAAGAAATCCAAACATCTTTTTACCGGGATTAACCCCTGTTGTTTTTTTAATAAAACCGCTTACGTACATCAGTCCCCGGATTATCCCGTAAATAACAGGACCTTTCTCTTTTACCCCGTTGATGAGGGCTTTCAGCATCTTGTTAAAGAGCAGGGGAATGGCAAGAAACATGGTAACTTTTCCCTGTTTCAGATCCTTCAGAATCTGGCTGACAACAAGCTTTTTTGCAAATACAATTTCCGCCCCAACCGATATCGCTTCGATAAATACAGCAAGCATGGTGTAGGAATGGTGAAGCGGCAGCAGCGCGTAAAAAACATCGGTACTGAGGATCTCCATGTGTCCCTGGCTCAGAAAGCAGTCACTGACAAGATTTTTATGAGTGAGCATTACACCTTTCTGGTTTCCCGTTGTACCGGAAGTGTAAAGAATTGCGGCAAGATCCGTTTCCAGGGGCATCTCCCCATGAATATCAGTTTCGGACTCCGCGGTAAGATCAAGAATATAATGAGGTCTCTCAGGAGAGAGGGATACTTTCAGCAGATTCCTGCCGGGCGTGTCGAAGGAGTCGTATTTTTCAACATCAACAAAAAGAATTCCTGCTCCGGAAAAATCTAGAAGGCTCTGCATTTCTTCCGTATGCAGCTGGTAGTCTATGGGAACCACTGTCCCGCCGGCAAACAGGACAGAGAGGTAGGCAATAGTCCATTCAGGTGAATTTTTACCGGTCAGAGCAACTTTCACACCCCGCTCAACACCCTGTTCCCGTAAGTAAGAAGAGACGGTATTAATCCTGTCATAAGCCTGTTTATAGGTAAAAAAGAGATTATCCGGTTCATAAATTGAAAAACACCGGTTATCAGGGAACCGTTCAACGGTAATAGTGAACAATTCCGGCAAAGTCGGCCATTCTCCATTAAACTTTTTTCCCCTATACTGGTCCAGGACTTTCCACGGTTCTCTTTCTTTTAACATAACAGGACTCCTTCAATGCGACTATAATCCATCATGGAGATGTACGCAAGGTTTTAAGCATCCAGAACAGCCCCTGAGACCCATGATCCGTTCCCGGAGAGTATTTCATGTGGCTTATACATTCCCTTGTAGGACATATGTCTGTTCTCTTTAATATAATAACCGAGATAATAGTACGATTTTTCCATTTCCCTGGCAAGCGTGATCCCCTGGTAAATGGAATACCTCCCGGGACTGATATTCAGATAATCGGTATCGTAATAGCAGTAGATGGCAGACAGAGCGGTATTACCCACATCAAGGTGTGTTACCGCAACAAGTTTGTCATGATCCCTGATTTCAAGGGTTCTGGAAAAAGGAAAGTTTGAATAAAAGGATTCTACAAAGGTTTCATAGGATTCATGGTCAGACGGTTCCCCGGAAAAACGTTTTTTATGTTTCCTGTAAAGGGCGTACTTTTCAGGAGAAGCTTCCGGTTCAGCAATAATTTTGACATCTAAATAAGCATTTTTCTTTATAAGACGTTTTGCACTACGGGAAAAGCGGTACAACGCAACGGGTATCCTGATGGGAATACACCGCCGGCACTGCCGGCATACGGGACGAAAGAAATACTTTCCGAAATGACGGTACCCCCGGGAAAGAAGAAGATCAATGTCCACAGCGTCGGCACTCTCAAAATAATAGTTTTCACTTCGAAACGTTTCTCCCTTTATGTAGGGGCATGGTGTTTCGCTCTCTCCGAGAGAATAACCGGTAAGCATCTATTCCAAGCTGGATATCTGCCGGTACCGTACACCTTCCCGATCTTTAGCCATAAGGGGAGCAACCGCTTCCCTCCATTCAAGATAGTGGGAAGTCTGTTTATGCGCCTTAACCGCATCTTCTGAAGTATACACTTCATGGAGCATAAACCGCGAAGGATCTTCGGCTTGCTGGAGAATATCGAATCGCAGATTCCCCTTTTCTTTTCTTGTCCCTTCTCTGTTTTTAGCTGAAGCAGCTATAAAAATATCTTCTTTCCCTTTAACAACAAAAACATCTACACAGTAAACGACCATACGAGCCTCCTTTAATAGTATACCCGTATCATGGTTACGGGGAAAGGAGCAGCTCGTCGTTAGCCAAATTCTTTTTCCTTATTTCCGCGAATTTTTCAACAAGAACTTCTTTCGTCGTATTCTGTTTCTCCGTTCCGCTTATATCAAGAATTATCTCTCCACCGTCCATCATGAGGAGTCTGTTTCCGTAAGCAATCGCATTGCTCATATTATGCGTTATCATCATAGCGGTTAAACGGTATTCATTGATGTACTTGAGGGTTAAATCAAGTATCATCTGCGCGTTTCCCGGATCCAGGGCCGCGGTATGTTCATCAAGAAGTATCAGGTCGGGTTTGGAGAGAACCATCATGAGAAGGGTCAGTGCCTGCCGCTGTCCTCCGGAAAAAAGTCCCACGTTATCCTTCAACCTGTTTTCAAGCCCCATATTCAGTTCGGAAAGCTGCTCTTTAAAATAGTTTCTCAATTTTCTGTTCAAACTTTTCTTAAGACCTTTACAGCCCTTGTAGTGGGCTATGGTCATATTATCTTCCAGGGTCATGGTCTCCGCAGTACCGAGGGTTGGATTTTGAAAAATTCTTCCTACATACACAGCACGTTTATATTCGGGATCTTTTGTTACGTCTCTTCCATTTATGACAACCTTCCCTGCCGAGGGGAACATGTTTCCGGAAATCAGATTAAAAAGCGTTGTTTTCCCTGCCCCGTTACTTCCAATAATGGTAACAAATTCTCCATCCTCCACTGAAAGATTTACATTGTGGATTGCCCGGTTTTCATTTACCGTCCCTTCATTAAATACCTTGGAAAGAGATGTCAGTTGTATCATTTCATTACCCCGCCCTTTTTGTTGTTCTTTCTTAACAATGAAAGTTTTTCCCTGTTTTTGGAAATAATAAGTGAAATGATAATGAGTATACCGGTAATAAGCTTCAGATCGTTGGGGGTCATTTTTATATAATATCCGTAGTATCTGCCCAGATACATAATTCCCTTAAATACGATTGAACCGAAAATAACCCGGAGTGTCAGAAGGGCAATCTTGTTGGACTGGAAGAGAAACTCACCAATCATGACAGAAGCAAGACCCGATACAACCGTACCGATCCCCATGTTTACATCGGCAAATCCCAGATACTGAGCGGCAAAAGCACCCGAAAGGGCAACGAGACCATTGGAAATCCCTACTCCTATAATCTTCAACCCTTCGGGGTTAACTCCCTGAGTAATAACCATCTGTTCATTGCATCCCAGAGCACCGAGCGTAAGCCCCAGATCCGTATGGAAAAACAAGTCCAGAAGGAGTTTGACAACAGCCACAACAAAAATCATGAAAAGCAGGAGCGTAATCCCCTCAGGAATAATACCGCTGGCAGCACCGATAACCTGTGACAAAATCGTCTTTGTACGAAGAAGCGGAATGTTCGCTCTGTTGCCGAGGATCCTTATGTTCACTGAATAGAGCATCGTCATGGTAAGAATCCCGGCAAGAAGATTTGGAACCTTCAGTTTGTTATGGATGAGCGCAGTAACCGTGCCTGCGGCAAAACCCGCGGCAAAGACGAGAACAAGACAGACAAGCGGGTTTACCCCCTTTACAAGCAGAACAGCCATGATAACAGCACCAAGAGGAAACGACCCGTCTACCGTCAAATCCGGAAAATCAAGGATCCTGAAGGTGATAAACACCCCCAGGACCATAAGACTGTAGATAAGACCCTCTACAAGGATTCCTTCAAGCATCTGATCTAGTTACTGTATGACTGTCTTGGCTTTTTTAAGAATGTCAGCCGGAATGGTAATTCCTAATTTTGCCGCCACTTTTTTATTAACGAGAAGATCTACATCAGACGGGTCGGTCATAAATACCGTCGGCATATCTTCTGTTTTCTTTCCCCGGAGAATATCGCCGACGATCTTTCCCGTTGCCCGGCCTACTTTATAGTAATCAAAACCCCATGCAGCAAGGATATCAAGTTTACCGGCGGATGTGGGATCAGCAGACATAATGGGGATACCTGCTTTTGTCGCCACGTCACATACAGAGGGTAACGCTGAAACTACGGTATTGTCAGTACTTATGTAGATGGCATCAACCTTTCCTGCAATACTCTGGGCGGCCTGTTTTACCTCAGAAGAATTGGTAACTGTTGTCGCTATGAACTTGATTCCCAGTTCCTTACATGCCTGCTTTGCTATTTTTGCCAGGGCCACCGCGTTTGCCTCACCGGAAGAATAGATATGACCGAGGGTTTTCAGATCGATCATACGGGCCAGGAGCTTTATCTGGTCCTTTACCGGAGTCATATCCGAAACACCGGCAACCCCTTTTTCCCCTTTTGTTGTCGATGCTACAATACCCGCTCCTACGGGATCGGTAACAGCTGAATATACAACAGGTATATTTTTCAGTACGTTTACCAGGGCCTGGGCTGTCGGAGTCGCAATACCGACAGCAACGGTGACATGTTCATTTTTAAATTTATTGGCTATGGATGCGGCAGTACTCATTTCCCCATTGGCATTCTGAAGATCATACTTTACGTTTTTAAAACCTTCCGCGGCAATTTCATCCTGAATACCCTTTTCAATGGCATCGAGAGCAGGATGCGTAACAATCTTCGAAATTCCAATGGTAATCTGTTTCGGACCCTTCTGTTCTTTTGTTCCTCCGGCAAACATCAGAGCGGTAATACACAGGAAAACGGCTGTTCCCAGAACTATCTTTTTCATAAAAAACTCCTCCATTGTGTTTCTACTTATAGATACACAATAGAGAAATAAAATCAAAAGGTCAAGAGCTATTGCAAAAACATCTCAATTTCTTTCAGAAATTCATTATACTCAGTAACAAGAGGAATATCAGGATTATCATCCTTGATTGCAGCAGGAGCCCTGAAGAGGATCCCTCTGTCCGCTGTTTTTATCATGGTAAGATCGTTGTACGAATCTCCCGATGCAATTGTTCTAAAACCTATGGACCGGAATGCTTCAATGGCTTTACGTTTACCGTCATTCTGACGGAGAGTATATCCGGTAATCATTCCCTTTGAATCTACGACCAGGGAGTTACAGAACAACGTCGGCCACCCGAGCTTCCGCATAAGCGGTTTTGCAAACTCTTCAAAGGTATCGGAGAGTATGATAATCTGGGTTTTTGACCTGACCGCATCAAGGAACTCCTTTGCCCCGTCCAGAGGATCCATCCCGGCTATAACATCTTGAATGTCCTTCAGAGTAAGGCTGTGCTCTTTCAGAATAGCTATCCTTTTTTTCATAAGGACATCATAGTCGGAAATATCCCTGGTAGTCAGTTTCAGTTCATCAATACCTGTTTTAAGTGCAACGTTTATCCAGATTTCGGGGATGAGTACCCCTTCCAGATCCATGCATACAAGATTCATGCTACTTCTCCCCCCTCATATACGGTACCGC
Organism: Spirochaetaceae bacterium; assembly: GCA_015493635.1. Taxonomy (GTDB): domain Bacteria; phylum Spirochaetota; class Spirochaetia; order B11-G9; family B11-G9; genus S145-15. Next base: position 19,757 of record WGCU01000034.1, read on the forward strand.
AAGAGCGGCGGGCGCCCCTACCTTTTTATTCAAGGTCTCAACCCATGTCATAAGGACAAGAACAATAATGGTAACAAGATACGGGAGCATATTAAGCAGCGGTGCTGAAATGGTTGTCCCCGTTGCCTGCAGTCTGAACTGTATGGCATTGATCCCGCCGAAAAGAAGTGCTCCCCAAATTGCCCGGGAAGGATTCCACATGGAAAAAATAACAAGAGCAATAACAATCCATCCGCGTCCTCCCGTGATATTATCTGTCCAGCCCGGAGCATAGGAGAGTGAAAGATGTGCACCTCCCAAAGCCACCAGTGTACCACCGAGAATGGTGTATATGTATCTCGTTTTAGCAATATTGATTCCCATAGCATCCGCTGTCTGAGGACTTTCCCCTACGGCTCGGAGGTTCAAACCGTTCTTTGTCTTGTACATGTAGAACCATGCAACTGGTATAATGAGAAAGACGATATACGTAAGAATATCCTGACTGAAAACAGCTCCCAGGACAGGTATTTTTGAAAGCCCGGGGATATCAAAGGGGGTAAATTTCTTTCCAACAAGACCAATCAGATAATGTCCGTTACTGGCAGGTCCCAGACGCTGTCCGAGGAAACTGGCAAATCCGGAGCCAAAGAGGGTAATACTTAAACCACTTACAACCTGGTTGGCCCGCATGGTAATAGAAAGAAAGGCATGGAGCGCAGAAAGAATCATTCCGGTAAGAGCCGCTACCAGGAGTGCGAGAAGCAGGCTCCCCGTATAGTAAACAGTCGCGAAAGCACTAACCGCTCCAAGAAGCATCATCCCCTCAAGTCCAAGATTAAGAATTCCTGAACGTTCCGTATAAATCTCTCCGATGGTGGCATAGATAAGAGAAGTACCGGCCCGGAGTGTGATGGCTAAGATCGATGTTATAAGGGCTATCATACCGCAGCCTCCCGTGATCTTGATTTTGTAATAAACTTAAGTCTGTAATCGGTAAAAAGTGAACCCGCAAGCATGGGAAACAGGATCATACCTTCAAGAACAATTCCCATGGCTGATGGAAGACCCATCATCATCTGTACCTGATCTCCGCCGACAAGAAGTCCTGCCATAAGAACGGCAACAAACAGACTCGCAATGGGATTCAGCTGTGCCATCCATGCAACAATAATGGCCGTATACCCGTACCCAAGGGAGAGTCCCTGCTGAAGGCGGTGAGAAATCGCCGTTACCTCAAAGGATCCTGCCAGACCGGAAAAAGCACCGGAAATAAGAATCGCGGTTATAATGCTTTTCCCGATTTTTACACCCATAACACGGGCAGCCCGCGGATTTTGTCCCACCATCTTTATTTCAAAACCCCAACGGGTCCGGTTGAGAACAAGCCACATTATAACACCGAGAATAAGGGCAATAAAAAGTCCGATATGTGCTCTCCCGGAAAATCTGGGAAGCCAAGCAGCTTTTGGAAAGAGCTTCGTTCCAGGGAATCCCATCCCTTTTGGATCTATCCATGCACCGTAATACAACCCCTGGGCAAGAAGAATGGCAACGTAGTTAAGCATTAAACTGACAAGAGTTTCATCCACCTTCAGCCCCACTTTTAAAACCGCAGGAATGCCGGCCCATAAACCGCCTGCCAGGCTTCCCATTACAAGAGCTGTAGGCAGAACAAGCCATGACGGTAAAAAAGGAGACCAAAAAAGTGCAACCCACGTAGCCGCAACCCCGCCGAATACCAACTGGCCTTCAGCTCCAATATTCCAGAAACGAAGTTTAAATGCCAGTCCCACCCCTACACCGGTTAACATGAGAGGAATGGCTTTTACAAGCGTTTCGGTAAAATTGGTCCATGATCCGAAAGCTCCTATAAACATACTCGAATAGGTAGTAAAAGGATTTGTTTTAAAAATTATCAGCAATATCCCGGTCAAAATCAAAGAAACAAGAAACGAAACAGTCGGAACCAGCAGTATTGCTTTGCGTGACACTGAATTTCTTTTTTCAAAAACTATATGCATATTCTCTCCTGGGTTATGTGAGTTCTTCCTGCGGTACACCGGCCATCATGAGTCCGAGGCTTTCTATATCAGCCTTGTCCGCCGGAACAATCCCCATTATTCTTCCTTCATTCATAACAGCAATGCGGTCTGATACAGACATCAACTCATCAAGATCCTCAGAAACAAGGAGAACACCTTTACCGTTATCCCGCTCGGAAATCATCTCCTTGCGGACAGATTCAGTGGCTCCGACATCAAGCCCCCTGGCGGGGTATGCTGCAACAAGAAGACTTGCACAGGCGCCGATTTCCCTGGCAAGGATTGTTTTCTGAATATTTCCGCCGGACAGGAACTTGACGTTGGTATAGGGGGTAGGTGTTGCAATCTGGAAAAAGGTTATCATTTTTTTTGCCATTGCAAGAATCCGTTTTGGATGAAGAATACCATATTCCGTCAATGGAGCCTTACGATATTCTTTCATGGCAAGGTTATGAGCAACACTCATATCTCCTACAATCCCCATGGCAACTCTGTCGGATGGAATATGACTGACCCCTTCGTTAATAAACTCAAGAGGATCCTTATTGGTCATGTCCTTATCCTCAACAAGTATTTTCCCTTCTGTAACCTTATGAAGACCGGTAATGACCTCCGTTAATTCCCGCTGCCCATTTCCCGCGACCCCCGCAATTCCGAGGATTTCTCCTCTGCGTAGATTCAGAGAAATGTTCTGCAATGCTTTTATTCCTTTCTCATTGAGAGCAGTTACATTTTCCAGTTTAAGTACGGTTTCACCCGGTTGGGCAGGTTTTTTCTCTACACGGAAAAGGACTTCCCGTCCTACCATCATTTTAGACAACTCCCGGGGACTCGTATCCTTGGTACGCACAACACTGACAAGTTTTCCTTTCTGAAGAACACGGACCCAGTCCGAAAACTCCATTACCTCATCCATCTTGTGTGTAATAAAGATTGCTGATTTCCCTTCACCGGTCATCTGTTTTATAATCTGATTCAACTCTCTGGATTCCTGGGGTGTCAGTACTGCGGTCGGTTCATCAAGAATAAGTACTTCAGCTCCCCGGTATATGAGTTTTAAAATTTCTACCCGCTGCTGTTCTCCGACACTCATTTGCCAGATAACCGCATTCGGATCCACCTTTAAATTATAGTGGGACGAAATATCCTTGATTTTATTACCAACTTTTTTAAGATCCAGGATAAAATCCTCATTTTCAAGACCGAGAATAACATTCTCCGCTACCGTCATGGTTTGCACGAGTTTGAAATTCTGATGGATCATACCGATACCATGCTTCATAGCATCTTTGGGAGAATATATTTCTATCTCCTCCCCTTTCATGCGAATTGTTCCGCTGTCCGCACGATAGAGTCCGGCAAGAACATTCATAAGAGTACTTTTTCCTGCCCCGTTCTCACCGAGGAGGGCAAGAACTTCACCGGGGAAAAGCTCGAGATCAACATTGTCATTTGCCAGAACACCGGGGAAACGCTTTGTTATACCCCTCATTTCCAGAATGGGAGTTTTCTCTTTCTGATCATTTTTCATGGTTTGTAAACCCTATTTCAACTGTTTCGCATACTACACTGATAAGCCCGGCCGGAAAGCCGGGCTCTTTTAACAGAAAAGATTTTTATTTACTGATGGTACCGACAACACCCTGAACAAGAAAATTCATGCCAAGCATGTCACCGTCAGACATCTTTGCTCCGTCTGCTACAATAACCTTACCATCCTGACCTTTCACCGGTCCCCAGAAAACATCCCAGGAGCCGTCTACAATTTTTTTCTTCTCCGCCGCAACAAGATCCCGGACACTCTGAGGTACTTTATCACTGAAAGATGACAGCATAACAACACCGTCTTTTAAGCCGCCCCAGTAAGAGTGTTTTTTCCAGGTACCGTCAAGCGCGTTCTGGACTGTCTTTACAAAATAAGATCCCCAGTGCCATTTCGGACTTACCAAAACAGAATCTCCGACGAACTTACCCATATCAGAATCGTAACCGATACTTACCAGTCCCCTCTCTTTTGCCGCTTTCTGCGGTTCTGTTGTATCCTGATGCTGAGCAATAAGCTTCACACCGGAATCGAGAAGCGCAACTGCAGCCTCACGTTCTTTAACCGGATCGTACCATGTGTTTGTCCAGACAACTTTTACCTTTGCAGTGGGATTTACTTTCCTTACACCGATGGTAAAAGCGTTTATTCCACGGACAACTTCAGGAATCGGGAACGCTGCAACGTATCCTATACTTGCACCTTTGGGAATTGCTTTCCCAGCAACGATACCGGAAAGATACCGGGCCTGATACATACGTCCGAAATATGTTGACATGTTGTCAGATGTTTTATATCCGGAACAGTGTTCAAAGTAAACATTGGGAAACTCTGACGCAACTTCAACCATGGGATCCATATAGCCGAACGAAGTAGCAAAAATCATGTTGTACCCCTTCTGTGCGTACTGGCGGATTATCCGCGACGCATCGGGTCCTTCAGGAACGTTTTCGACAAAGGTTGTTTCAACTTTGTCACCAAGTTTTTCATCAATCATCTTTCTTCCCTGATCCTGTTCATATGTCCAGCCGAGATCACCGGGAAGACCAATGTAGATGAACGCAACTTTAAACTTTTTCGCCGGGGTAGAAACTTCAGCAGCTTTTGCCGGGGTTTCCTTCTTTTTACAACTTGTAAGCGAAAACCCAATTCCAAACAGTAGCATTACCGATAACAGCATTATCAATGCTTTCTTCATAGACAACTCCTTAATTTAGATTGTTTCCATTCTACATTATATTTTCTACTTGTCAAACAAAAAATGCAATTTTTGTATTAAATAGTAATTTTTTAGAGGTTTTCATTAAATTACACCTATATATATACGGTATTACTCAATTTTCATGTAGTAAACAATGCTTTCATATCAGGTTTAATTGAAGTCACAGAGCTTTCTTTTGAAAGCATTTTCTGCAGTGATTTGGGAACCGGAACACTTTTTCCTATTTCCGGTTCTACGATCGATTCAAATTTTGCAGGATGGGCAGTTGAGACAACGATGGTATCGATATCAGAAAAAAATCGTTCCCTGACAAACTGTCCCGCTGCTGTATGAGGACAGAGGATGTAGTTAAATAATTTGAATGTACTCCGAATCTCCTCCCTGATTTCTTTATCAGATACACTGAAAGCGGAAACATTCCTTTTTAGGGTGGTAAAATCTTTAAAAAGATACATAATCCGTTCCATATTACTGGGATCACCAACATCCATCGCATTGGCAACAGTCTGAATGCTCTTCCCCGGTATATACTTACCAGTTTCAAGGTAATGAGGAATCGTTTTATTCGCGTTTACAGCTAGTACTATTTTCTTTAAGGGAGCACCGCATTCCCGTGCCCAGTATGCTCCAACCGAATTACCGACATTTCCGCTTGGAATGATAAAAACAGGATATCTGCCTTTCTGCCTGTAATACTCCTGAGCGGCATAAACATAGTAAACCATCTGAGGGAGAAGCCTTCCCAAATTTATGCTGTTTGCTGAAGAAAGATGCCATTTGGTTTTTAATGCTTCGTCTTGAAAGGCGTCTTTTACCAGTTTCTGGCAATCATCAAAACTGCCCTCAACAGAATAGGATTGTATATTCGTATCCCAGCAGGTAAGCTGTTTTTCCTGCCGTAACGAAACTCTCCCTTTCGGGAAGAGGACCTTTACTCTGATTCCTTTCTTTTTGTAAAACGCCGATGCTACCGCGCTGCCGGTATCACCTGATGTTGCTACAAGAATGGTAAGGAGCTGCCTGCTTTTTTCCTGGATACTTTCGAGAGCGGAGGCAAGAAAGCGGGCTCCGAAATCCTTAAAAGCAGCTGTCGGGCCGTAAAATAGTTCCAGAATCCCTTTTTTGTCATCAAGCATACGGAGCGGTACATCGAAGGTAAACGCTTTCTCACAGATTTCAGGGATCCTGTCAAAAAGGGGATCACCTTTAAAAAAAGGCTGAATGATCTTCGCTGCAAAGAGAGGATACGGCAGACCTTTATCCAGAAAATCCATTGGAATTTCTGGAAATCTCTCTGGAACATACAATCCGCCGTCTGGAGCAAGTCCATTTACTATCGCCTCTGAAGCGGTAACAGCGGGGCTTTTCCCCCGGGTACTGATAAATTTCATCGTCTTCTCCCTCCGTGTATTGTTAAAGTCTTGCTCCCAAATAAGAAGCCAAACGTAAAAGATCCGCAAAAATTCCACCAGCAGTAACATCGGGGCCTGCTCCCGGCCCGCGTACGACAAGAGGCTGTGTATTGTACCGTTCTGTAGTAAACGCGACGATATTGTCACTCCCCGATATTCCCGCAAAGGGATGATCAGAGGGATAACTTTTCAACTGCACACTACAGCTTCCATCTTCCTCAATAATTCCGGTATACTTTATAACTTCATTTCTCTCTACCGCTTCCCTGTAAAGTTTATCCATCTCCTCATCCATAATACTGAGATGTTGCATAAAATTTTCAACAGATACATCCCTCAGCTCCCCAGGAACAAGACTCTTTACAGGGACATCCTCCACTTCAACCGCATACCCTATTTCCCGGGCCAGGATAACGGTCTTACGGACTATATCCATACCGGACAGATCATCCCTGGGATCCGGTTCAGTGAAACCAAGATCTTTTGCCTCGCCTACCAGTTCACTGAAAGGTTTCGTACCGTCAAATTTCCAGAAAAGGTACGCGAGGGTTCCGGAAAAAACACCTTCAATTCTTTTTATCTTGTCCCCCGTAAGAATGAGATCACGAAGCGTTCCAATTATGGGAAGCCCCGCTCCAACCGTCGTTTCATAGAGAAAATGAATACCCCGTTTCCTCGATTCGGAAAAGAGCTTTCTATACTCCTCCATGGCGGTTGTCCCGGCTTTTTTGTTAGGAGTAATAATATGAATACCCCTCCGGATCCACTCAAGATACTTTCCGGGAATATCCTGGGAAGTTGTGCAGTCAATAATTACTTTATGGGGAATATACTCCGCGTCAATGTGATTGATAAACTTTTCAAGATCCGCTTCTTCTGATGAAGACTCAAGACTACTCCGCCATTGTGTAATATCGAGAGAAGGATCAGAAAGAATCATCTTCTTTGACCGGGTAATTCCCCGCACCCGAAGATCAATACCGAAATTTTCATGCAGATATTCTGATTCCCCTGCTATCTGGTCAAGAAGTGTACTGCCGATAAGACCTGGCCCAATAACACCGATGCTCAATGTCTGATTGGACAGGTAAAACCCTGAATGTACGGCCCGCAGGGCCCGGGTCGAATCTTCTTTTCTGATAACCGCGCTGATATTGCGCTCAGAAGATCCCTGGGCGATAGCACGCACATTTACTCCAGCCTGACCGAGCGCACCAAAGAACTTAGCTGAAATACCGGGTGTTCCTGACATTTTGTCCCCCACCGCCCCGAGTATTGCACAATCCGATTCTATCTCGATGGTATGAATTCTAAAGCTCTCCAGTTCTTCACGAAACGTCTTCCGGGCAACATCTTTTGCTTCCTCGGCCTGGGCGGAAGGGATAGCACAGCATATGGAATGTTCACTGGATGCCTGACTGATAAGAATGACTGATATGCCCTTTTTATACAAAGCGGAAAATAATCTCGAAGAGATTCCGGGGACCCCCACCATTCCGGCACCTTCCACATTAAGAAGGGAAATGGTATCCACTATGGAAAAACCTTTTACCGGGTGTACCTGCGATCCAGACTCCTCCGCTTTTATAACAGTACCGGGCTTATCGGGATAATTGATATTTTTAATATAAACAGGAATCCGCTTTACAATTGCAGGAGGCAGTGCTTCAGGATGGAGTGTTTTTGCACCGAAATGGGCCAGCTCAGTTGCTTCTTCGTAGGTAAGTTCTGGAATAACAACAGCACCGGGAACTTTTTCAGGATCAGCACTCATAATACCATCACTGTAGGACCAGAAGACAATACGCTGCGAATCAAAGAGATTGCCGTAAAGAGAAGCTGCAAATTCAGCTCCATGTTCCCCGAGGTATATAGATTCCCCGTCCGTATCAGATCCTCTGCTTCCTGTCGCTATAAGAATCTGAATATCTTTTTTTACAGACAGAAATGCATCAAGCTTATTCCCGGAGATATCCCAATCCATAGGCAGTCCCATCCCTCCGGCAGAAAAGGTAAGAATGTCACGGGAATCAACCCAGGCTGCCTTCATATCCAACGACTGAAGCCGGGCATTCAACAGCTCAGCGGTCCATATACTTCCTATGCCAAAGATATGTTCCCGGGTAACCTCTGAACAGTGACGTACCAGCCAGACCCCTTTTAATATCTCCTCCATCTCGATGAAATAGTTTCTAACCGAGTTTTCCAGTTCTTTCCGCAGGGTCTTTGAAGATACCCCTGCAATAAATTCATGTTGAGTACTGCTCATCTCCTCCAATTTTGACCATAACACCTCATCCTGTGCAACGGCGAAAGAAATAAGCCTTTCAATATCCTTTTTTCCCTCATTACTCTGGGTAAGAACTACAACAAGTGATTTCCAGTCTCCCTGCCTGATTACCTCCACCATTGCATCCAGTCCGGCTCTGGAATAATAGAGAGAATCATCAAACTTAAAAATATCAGGTCTGTTCATTAGCTACCGCCTCTGCATAAAAAAAACCCGAACACCACTCATATGAGTACGTTCAGGTTTCCTGTGTCTGTATCCAAATTATAAAAACGTTTAAGAAACTTTTACAACCTTACCGCTTCTTAAACACCGGGTACAAACTTTAATTGTTTTTGTTGTACCATTAATTCTGGTTTTTACTTTTACGATATTAGGTTTAAAAACTCTTTTTGACTTTACACCGATATGCTGGCCGGCACCACCCTGCTTCTTGGGTTGTCCTTTCCGGGGCACACTGTTACCGGCAACAGTTCCTTTTCCACAAATATCACATTTACGGGCCATATCTTTTTCCTCACTTGAGTTAATAATTAACTGCTAATCGGAGAAGAACATACCAGATTACTCAAATTGTGTAAAGAGGTTATTCTACAACGCATCGTAATTCTCCTGCTGTAATCCCTTTTATGCGGGAAACTGCCGCTTGTATTGCTTCGGCGCTTAAAATAAAATGGTCAGGATGATTTTTAAGGAATCTATCCATTCCTTCTTTTTTCGCAGGAAAATGACGATTAAGTTTAGGAATAATGTAATCTTTGTAATAATGATTCACGTTCTCAATCTTCTGCTGCATAAGATAGGCCTGAAACTCATTCACCACCAGATAAGGATCTTTGATATTGTATCCCTTCCATCCAAGGAACTCCATCCAGAAAGCCTTTTCATCATCAGACAGACCAGCCCAGACCTTCCGCACAGCCTGCCGGTACCGGGGGCTTGAAAAAAACACGCCATGGTACCCCTCATGAGTAATAAAGAGATACCGGAGACGGGGTGATGATTCCTTTGTAAAGGCAAGAAATCCGCCGGAAACGGGAATAAATCGGGCACCGTTTTTGGAGAGAATATTATTCTGCACAAGGATGTCTGCCAGAAGATATTCTTCCGGATTAAGGGTAAATCCCTTCTCAGCAGCTGTATTAAAGAAAAGAGCAAGGTCTTCTGCCCGATAGTCATGGGCATTCCATCCATGGAGGTTTTTTAATTCTTCGTTCGTAAGAATCCGTCCGGCATATCCCTTTTTCTCCAGAAAAAACGCCATCCTTTTTAAAAAAGCAGCCTGCAAGGCATAATCCCTGAAATCCAGCAGCAGAAAATCCGGAAAAAGACTCCACGAAAATATTTCAAAATCGTTTCTCCGCCAGGAAGCTTCCTTATATCCGAGAATAACTCCCAAATCAGCAGGAATCGGTTGATACTGCATGGGTACGAGTCTGGAAAATGGTTTTATTTCCAGTTTTCCCAAGCGGAACCCGGACGGAGCATCAGAAATTCTCAAACTGTCCGGAACCATCCCTTCCTCATCCGAATAGAAATAGATACGGGATCCTCCAGGCCGGACAATTATCCGGTGCTGGACTGTTTTCCCGCCTCCGGTCAGTTCCAGGGTAATAAACGAGGAAACGGTACTGGAGAAGGAATAGGAAAAGCTGGTCTGTACCTGATTAAATCTGTCCGCTGCCGCCTGTGCCAGAGATTTAAAGGTATAGAAAGAGGGATTGATACGATCCATCCCTTCCTGAAGAAAAATTTCTTCTTTTCCCTTAACCTGGCGGATAGAGAAACCGGAACCCGTCTTTTCAAGACCGCATCCTGTCAGCTTAAAGATTCTGTCAGCCCCCGAGGTACTGTTAATTTTAAAACTTGATATCCCTTCTCCCGGGGGAACGGGGAATTGGTAATGCACAAGAACTCCGGTAAGAGCGGGCAGTCTAAAATATACTGTTTTACCTGAAGCGAACTTCAATTCTGCTTCCGCCTCACCGCCTGACCGGTAGGTAAGAAAGAAAGACCGGCCGGAAGGAATATTCATTATCGGGTGCTCAAGTGTATAAAGCGGGGTGGAAAAAGAATTTTTTATACTGATAAAAGTTCCCGTTTTATTTTCAGGGACATGTTTGTCTCCCAGAAGAACCACCGGAGGAGACGATCCATTTTTAAAAACAACACCAGCTACTTTTGTCTGACAAGACGAAAAAAACAGAACTAACACACACGTGATTAGAAGTGGAAAAAATCTTATTCCTAATAACCTTATTTCAGATAAAGAAGACTCTTTGTAAGTAATTTTGCGACCTCCTGGCGTTTCATCCGGGAGAACTCTACATCATTTCGTAAAAGGCTGTCAAACCTGCCGGCAAAATTTTCCGGGAGTTTTTTTAATTTTAATACATGCTCGGATATATGCCTTTTGGAGGGTTCAAATTCCCTGTTTACCGCAAAAAGGAAACTGCAGAGGGATTTTATATATCCTGACATTGATATTAAATAAAATAGATCATCATTATTTACAACTGAAGAGCTTATATCAATTACCTGGTGCTCCATGGCGGAAAGAGCGGAATTTCTGATGGCAGACCAGAACGAATCGCTGAAATCATCAAGTTTGGCACGTACTCCATCAATCCATGAAGTTTTCTGCTGTACAACCTTTCCGTTTTTTAAACGGTAGAACATGTAGGTTCCGGTATCCTTGAATACCCAGATATTTCCTTCCTTATTCTCTATAATATGATCAATGCGATCCTTATGTTTGTATTCGATGCGAATGGGAATATCATTGATAAAAAACCTGTCTTTTGAACTGAAGTACGATGATTCAAAAGCACCCACGCTGCCGAACAGGCTATGGCGTTCATCAGGTTCAGGTAGTGCACCCCTGTAATAAACATCAAGACTTATAAAAAAATAGGGATTCGATAGATCCCTTTCCGCGGATTCCTGAAGCAGAATACAGTCCACCGACGGTATACTGTTTAATTTTTCTGATATCTGCTTTGCTGTCTGTTCAACTTTCTTTTTCATTACCCATCCCCTTTAGGATAAATATATCATGCGGTGAAAAATAATTCAAATCATAGTTTTCATTTCCATGAGCCTGAGATATATTCATTACTATGGAAAAAACATACCTGCTTACAGCTTCAGTACCGCAGCATATTTCCCTGGCTGTAGATAAGCTCAGAAACACTATTTTTAATACGACAGGAACTATTTCCGCTCTTGTCTTTGAAGCAGCGGTTCCTCTTGCCTTCCTGAGCCAGACTGTCAGTAAAACTCTTTTTTCCAGCATAGCACTACAGAAAGAACCCTTTAAAATAACCCGTTTTTTTGAACATCATGATTCATACTATCTTGACATGGTTCCCCCCACATTTTTTCAGCAGATAGATGCAAAGATCCGCGGATATAAGGCTCCCTCCCTCTTTGATCCCGTTTCAGGAGTTTTTCTAGCTGCTGCAGAACCTTCTGTGAATAAATCGGCCGTTATTTCCCTTCTTGACGAATATCAGATAACGAAGTTTCCCCAATGGGAAAATCTGTCTCTTAAACTGCTTTGTGTAGAATATAGAGATAAAAACCAGTGGTGGGAGGAAATAGACTGGTTTGTTTTATGGGAATTAAAGCTAAAACAAAGCAAATCTCTGTAACCCGCCGGAGCTTGAAACGAGACCACCACGTTGTCCCGCTTCACTCACCCGTTTGAGAATAAAACCGTTTGATTTCTTCCGCTTTCCTTTGCTACATAAAGAGCTTTATCCGCAGCAACATTCAGAAGTTCAGGATCATCAATAGCAGGGAATTCAGAAATACCGCAGGAAAAAGTGACAAAAAAATCTTCCTTTTCCGATTTATGTTTAATTCTGGCGAAATTTTCCCGAACCTCATCCATCACTTCTTTCGCATTGCTGCCATTCGTATTAAGCAGTATGATACCGAACTCTTCACCGCCGTATCTCCCGATGATGTCAGTCCTCCGCAGTCTGTCCCGGAGTAGACGAGACAGACTTTTAAGCACTCTGTCACCGACAGGATGACCGTAAGTATCATTTACATTTTTAAAATGATCGATATCAATCATTGCAAAACAGAGAGAGCTTTTTACCCGTTTTGCACGCAAAGTTTCAATCGTTATATTCTCTTTTAAATTTGAATGGTTAAGTAACCCGGTAAGGGAATCACGCTCCATAAAAAACCTTAACGCACGGTTTCGTTCAGCTTTTGTTTTGATGGCTGATAACAGATGTTCCGGTTTTATCGGTTTCACAAAAAAACCATCAGCACCGAATTTGTATGCGTTAAACTGCTTATCCATGTCAGATTCAACAGAGAGAAACATGATAGGAATATTTACAAAGGCTTCCTGCTGACGGATAATCGAAGCAAGTTCCAGACCTGAACACTTAGGCATGTACATATCCATGAGAATTATCTCCGGTTTTGCTTCCACAAGAATTTGAAGAACCTTTTCCGGATCAGTTGCAACAGATGTTATCATTCCCGCCTGCTGAAGTATAAAAGCATAGTAGGCAATCTGTTCAGGATCATCATCTATGAGCAGTATATGGTACGGCGGCTCTGTAGAGTATGAAATAAGATGGTCCATTTTATCCACAAGAACTTCAATATCAAAGGGGAACGCAAAGAAAGCATCCGCGCCTGTCCTGACCGCTTCCATCCGCAGAGAGAAATCACCACTGGCACTGATAAAAATAATAGAAAAAAAGTCTTTGTACTTATCTTTTAATCTTTTTATGGAAACAGAAAAGCTGATATCTTTATGAAGCATGTTAACATGTACAAGAAGAAGTTTTTTCCTGCCCTTTTTAAGATCATCTTCAAGATCATCAATATCAGAAATCCTGTTTATCGTGTATCCAAAATAACCAAGCTGTTCAGTAATTTCCGTCAGAGATAAATCTTCAGACTTCACAACAGTAACGATCTTACTTTCTCCGCTCTCTTTAAAAACAAATGCTTTGTCCCTTTTAATCTCTTTCTCAACTTCCTCCAATTCTTCCAGTTCTTCAAAAGCGCTGTCAGGAACACATATTCTCCGTAAGGGCTGTAGTAATGTCTCAAACTTTTCCCAATCTTCTTTCCGGGGAAATTTGTTGCTTCGAAGGAAATAGTCAAGATACCTGACCATCTTCTTTGACTCTACTGATAATTCAGTAAATCCAAAAGTAGCTCCGGATCCGGATAATTTATGAAGAAGAAGCCGCAGAGTATTTAGTTCAGCCGCAGAAGTGGATGTGTGAGCTAAACGAAACGCTTCCATTATTTTGTCATACCGGTCAGGAAGCTGAGTTTTGTACTCTTCGGCCATAGCAGATAATTTACTTTTAATATTACCGGACAATTCCATAATAGAGATCTGCTCCTTTCGAATATTATATAGTAATATTAATATTTGTCAAATTCCCCCCATGCGGACCCATGCCGAGTTGCAAGAAGAATCATTTTGCGATAATCTTTTCTTATGGATATCCCCTACTCACTCTCTCCAAGTCTGGAAGATTATCTTGAAGCGATGTATTTACTGAATGAAAGCACATCAACTGTCCGGATTAAAGACATTGCGGATACCCTCGGTGTAAAAATGCCTTCGGTTATAGGAGCCCTGAAAGTTCTGAAAGACAGGGGATATATCCGTTACGAAAAATCATTGCCTCTTACCCTCACTCCTGACGGTTCGGTCATTGCGGAATCCGTTCACAAACGCCACCGGATACTGGCTGAGTTTCTGGAAAAGACAGTCATGCTTTCTCATTCTGAAGCAGACGCGACAGCATGCAGAATCGAACACATTTTATCCCCGGATACCGCAGTTAAATTTGAAAACATAACTCTTTTTCTCGATGAAGTAAGGGAAAAAGAACACATAAGCAAAGAGGAGTGGAAATTAATTATCTCCGGAAACAAATCCGGGAGAAGACTCGTAAAAGGGCCCGTAAAAGGGACAGAGTAACCGTACCGAACAACCCTCACAATCAGGTTTTTTTGCAAAACATCTTTTCCGCCCATGAACATTGATAACCATGGAAAGATCTGTCCAGATCCCGGGATCAGCTATCCGGGCTATTTCTTTCTCAATTTTCCGGGGGGCGCTCTCTTCCGTTAACCCCAGGCGCTGTACAACCCGGGAAAAATGGGTATCAACAATAATGGCCGGTTTTCCAAAGCAATGCGCCCGGACAACATTGGCGCTCTTCCTCCCGACGCCGGGTATTTTCAGGAGGTCATGCATCTCTTCCGGGACAGTGCCGCCGAAAACTGAAGCAACGGTCTGTGCCGCTGCAATGATATTTCTTGTTTTCATCCGGTAAAAGCCGGTGGAGAAAACAAGGGACTCCACCGTACCCCGGTCTGCCGCCGCCAGCTCCGAAGGGGTCCGGTACCGGGCAAAAAGAGCAGGGGTTACCCTGTTTACCTGATCGTCGGTTGTCTGTGCTGAAAGAATAACCGCGATAAGGAGATGGAAGGGTGTTGTATAGTCAAGAAACGTGTGGGCATCGGGATATTCTTTTTTTAGATACCGGTAAAGGGTCTGCAGCTGTTCTTTTTTATCCATGGTAGGTGATACTACACTCTTTTGCTTAAAAGTTCACTGCCATTCCTAACTGAAACGACACCCCCAGAGCGGAAAACCCGACCCTTTCACCAGAACTGTTCCGGGAAAAGTTGAACTTATGATACTGGGGGAACGTCCCGTTGGTATCTATATCCGCGTCTGAGTTTATCGTTGTGTCCCTGACACTGCCTGCTATTTCAAAGGAGGTGGGAACAAACTCCGGCAGGTAGAACCCGCCCGCCCGGGCAAAGAGAGAGAGCCGTGGAGAAACAAGGTAGGCAGCACTGAGGGAAAGATGGTATGAGGCGTAGAGGCTGTGGTTGAACCCTGTTACGATAATACGATCCGTTGCAGAGATAAGGTTTCCACTAGAGTTTGGCAGCCAGACGGGAAAGTCGGGGAAGTCCTGCTCCAGAACGGGATTTACATAGAGAACGGCACCGAGACGGGCGCCGAGGGAAAGCCTGACCGTAGGGGAAAAGACCGCCTCGGAAGCCAGGGAGATCCCGCTGGCACTGAACCTGAAGTACCGGCTTACATCTGTATAAGTCGTACCATCTTTAGTCGTACCTGAAATTTTCGGTGTATCAAGGCCCTGCATCTCTCTGCTTAACAGAGAAACGTACCCGAGGGAAAAGGAAAGCCACTTTGCCACCCGGTACCCGGCGTCAACTGAGAAAAGAAAAAATCCGTTGCTGTTTCCTCCGATCTCAATAAGCCCCGTGGCATTGGGAGATAAGGTAATTCCGTAGGGAGACTGAAAGGTGGAAGCAATGTACTTTTCTGACTCTTGTTCTATCTCTTTCCGTCCCGCCGTGATACGGGCGCTGGTTATAATTTTCCCTGTTTCAACTTCCACAAGCCGGGCGGAAACAACATAGGAATCTCCCTGTTCGGCAACCGACCCGAGAACAAGCAGTTCCACTCCCTGAAGTTCTCCCAACTGCGGAGCGGTACTCTCACTGGTAAACCCGGAGAGACTTAGTTTGTATTCTTTCATCAAGGCGTCCAGGTCCCTGCGCTCTATTACCTGAAAAACCGTTGACCTGCTGAGCTCGTCAGTCAGCATGACCGAGACAAGAGAGCCTACAGAGTTTTTAACCGCTCCGGCGCTCTCGTTGCTGAAATCTCCTATGCCTATTCGGGGTTTTATAAGCAGGTTTTTGTGACCGTCCATGTACCCGCGGGTAATCTCAACAGCCAGATTCCGGATCTGTTGATTGAGGGACTGTGCGCCGATCAATACCGCCGCTGATAAAAATAAGATA
Source organism: Spirochaetaceae bacterium (assembly GCA_015493635.1). Lineage (GTDB taxonomy): Bacteria > Spirochaetota > Spirochaetia > B11-G9 > B11-G9 > S145-15. The sequence goes on from WGCU01000034.1 coordinate 36,093, forward strand.
AAAATAATGGTACGTTTCATACCCCCCCCGAAAAACTCATATTATAGCTTTTTACTCATCTATATAACTATATCCTGTTATTAAAAAATTAACCAGTAAAATATTTTTCTTTTGACGAATACTTTTATGCACCGTTGTCCCCCTTGACCTTCAGATATGATATAGTTATATTACGATTCAGCAGCGGGATGTGGCCCAGTGGCTAGGGCACCTGGTTTGGGACCAGGGGATCGGAGGTTCGAATCCTCTCATCCCGATTACATACAGTTTTCCATTCATTCTAAAGGAATACGTGGAGACTGAATAAGGGAAAGAAAAGCAGGATTCGAATCGAGGGCGCGCCGAGCGTCAGCGAGGACAAGGGGACAGGATGTCCCCGGCAGCGACCGATGCGCCTGCAGGGAGTCCGGCAGGACGCCGGCGACCGAAAGGCGAATCCTCTTCAATCCCGATTAATTTCATTCATGCGTCCATAGCTCAGCTGGATAGAGCAACGGCCTTCTAAGCCGTAGGTCATGGGTTCGAATCCCGTTGGACGTAATAGCGTTTTTTATACTCCTTCAGCATTGCCGCGAAGGCGGAATTTTCTTTTTTCAACTCCTTTGATCCCCTTGTTATGTTGCATAAGCTTAAGCCTAGTTCTTTCGCGATATTCCGCTGACTCATTCCCTCATCAAGAAGCCTGACGAGAGCCCATCTGTTGGCAATTTCAGCAACCTCAGAAGGGGTAAGTAGACTTTTTAAGAAATCGTGTATCAGGTCGGCATCAGTACATGAAGCAAGGGTCGTAACCAGTTCATGCAAAGATTTTTCGTTTACTGGTTTTGTATCCATGATATAACTATTACAGGTGCTCACGTTTCTGTCAAGAGAAATAGCCTTTTGATCCAAAGTAATCAATAACACCTTGCCCAGCCAGTTTAAATCAGGTATCTTACTCATTATGAATAATTATCATACACATACTTGGCGGTGTAAACATGCCGATGGAACGGTAACAGACTATGCTGAAGCGGCAAAAGCTGCTCACTTACAAACACTGGGAATGTCGGACCATACTCCGCTTCCGGATAACCGCTGGCCCTTTATCCGAATGGAATATAATGAAATCGATGCATACATACAGGAGATAGAAGAAGCCCGGAAAAATGTCTCAGGCATCACACTCCTTCAGGGTCTTGAATGTGACTGGGCCCGTGAATATAAAAATTACTACCAAGAGGAACTACTCGGCAAAAGGGATTTTGATTACCTGATTGGAGCTGTTCACTGGTTTCCCTACCATGGTGACTGGCTGTATACAGGGGACATTGAGCATGCTTCTCACTTAAAAGCTTTCAGCAGCCATATTATTGAAGCCATGGAATGTGGACTTTTCAGCTTTATTGCCCATCCTGATTCCTTCGGTATAGGATACAAACTCTGGGATGAAAATACAGAGTCATGCTCAAGGGATATCATTACAGCTGCCGGGGAACTGAACATACCTCTTGAAATAAACGGTTACGGCTTACGAAAACCGGATATTGTTACTCCCACAGGGAAACGGAAACAGTATCCCCTCCTCCCTTTCTGGAAAATTGCGGGAGAAGCAAGAATTACTGCCGTATGCAATTCTGATGCACATACTCCGGGAGATGTTGGCGCTTCCCTCGAAGAAACCAGAGCACTGGCAGAAAAATATTCCGTACAGGTACTCGATGAGATTCCCCTGCTGAAGAAGGCGGTTTAATTATCAAGGAATCGGATCTTTATCCACCTCTTAAAGATTATCTTGAATTAAAAGGCTATACCGTTTACGGCGAAGTACGGAGCTGTGATCTTGCCGCGGTTAAGGATAAAGAACTTGTTATTATTGAATTAAAGAAAAACCTTACTCTTAAACTAGTTATGCAGGGTGTACAACGGCAGGAACTAACCAGAAGCGTGTATCTTGCCATCCCTCACATATATACCCGCCATTTCAATGCTCCGGGAAAAGACGCCCTGAGGCTTCTCAAGCGTCTTGGGCTCGGACTCATCATTATACACTTCAGGGAAAATGGAAATAAAGATGTTGAAGTACTACTGAATCCTGTAATACCCCGGAAAAGCTATGGAATCCAATACAAAAAACGGAAAACGCTCTTCAAAGAAATGAAGGGACGTTACCGCGATTTTAATAAAGGAGGAGTCCCTTCCACCATTGAAACAGTTTCAGCATACCGTTTGAAAGCACTTTACATCGCTATTCTCCTGGAAGAAAAGAGAGATCTTTCCCCCTCCCAGCTCCGAACTTTGGGAGCCGATCCATCTACCCAGTCGATTCTTTCAAATAACTACTATGGGTGGTTCAGGCGGGTTAAGAGGGGAGTTTACACCCTTACCGAAACAGGCCGCTCGGGTATTAACCTGTATCCGGAACAGAGTGCATATTTAAAAAAGAAGCTGCTGCTCTTATAGATAATTAATCTATAAGCTCTAAAAGTATTGATTTATGCAGCACATTAAAGCTATGATACGATACATCTTAACGGGAGAATACCATGGCTGAATGCGAATTAATAGACAAGTGCCCTTTTTTTAATAAACATCTCGAAAATGATGATGAAACAGTAGCATTGCTGAAAGAAAAGTACTGCAAAACAAACAATCTCAACTGTGCCCGGTACATGATTTCCATCGCTCTGGGTTCTGAAGCTGTCCCTGAGGATCTCAATCCAACCGAAAAAATTAAAGCGTACGAAATAATCAGCAGCAGCTGATTGAAATGAAACTTACCCTTGTATCATTACACTGCGATAGATCGCCCCAGGCGTTTCCCCTGGCTGCGGCAATGCTTGCCGCGCAGGTACCGGCGGACATAGAAACCCGGCTTATTGACATTTATCCAGATGAACCGGTTGAATTATCAATCAGCCGTATTCTGGAGAGTGACCCATCGATCCTTGGATTTTCAGTGTATCTATGGAACGTTGACAGCATACAAAGAATAGCCGCTAAAATACACCGCAGAAACCCCCGGATCATACTTATTGCCGGCGGCCCGGAAGTTACTGCTGATGCGGATAATTTTGATCCTGAAGGCCGTTTTACCGCTCTTTTTGCCGGAGAGGGGGAAGAAATTCTGAAAGCCTTCCTTGCCCTAAAACCAGCGGAAATAACACGCAGGACAACGGGACGCATATTCCGTCAGCAGGCAGCTCTTGATGTTACCACTCTTGGTTCACCTTTCCTAAAAAGAATAATCAATATTTCCCTTTATGACGGTATTCTCTGGGAGCTTTCACGTGGATGTGTTTTTAACTGCTCATTTTGTTTTGAATCACGAGGCATCAGGAAGGTACGTGATTTTCCCCTTGAAGTGCTTACTGAGGAGCTTGATTATTTTGTTTCTCAGGGTGTCTCCCAGATTTTTATCCTTGATCCGACCTTTAATCTGAATCCTGAACGGGCAAAAACGTTACTGCAGCTGTTTAAGGGAAAAGCACCGGATATCCATTTCACCTTTGAAATCAGAAGCGAGTTTCTTGACCGCGAAATGGCAGAACTTTTTTCGGACCTTACATGCAGTATACAACTGGGGCTGCAGAGCATCCACCCAGAAGTTTTACGAAAAGTAAACAGGCAATTCAACCGTAGAGACTTTTACGATAAAATACTCCTTCTCCATGAAGCTGGAGCAGTCTATGGGTTTGACTTGATCTACGGACTTCCGGAAGATACGTACCAAGGATTTTGCGAGAGTCTTGATTTTGCTCTCTCCCTCCGGCCCAATCATCTCGACATTTTCCCTCTTGCTGTTCTCAAAGGAACAGAACTCTACAATACAGCAGCAAAATACAACATTGTGTATTCCGCATCGAACCCATACACCGTCCTTCACACACCTGGTTTTTCTGAGCATGATATTAAAAAAGCTGAAAAACTTGCCCGGGCATGCTCTCTCTTTTATAACAGAGGAGAAGCGGTCCCCTGGTTTTCCATGTTTCTGGAAGCGTTGGACGAAACACCATCGTCATTACTTACAGATTTTTCTATGTATCTTGAAAAGAATAAGTTAGAGCACATTGATTTTGACATGATATCAATTTTGGAGATAACGGTATTACAGAAAGATTATATATATTCACGATTTACAGAGAAATCTCTCGAAAGAGAAGGTTCGGCCGCTGCTGATATTATCCAGTGGTTTAATGGCATCTCCTTTCTGAACGCTCATGAAATGGAGACTTCCCTTACGCTTGATTTTAACTTCAATATCGAGACTATGATTGAAAATATTGAAATGGGAATTGATTCGCTGGAGGAACTGGCACATTTTACCGAAATGACTTCCTGCCGTGGAAAACTTTACAAAGACGGCGGAGAAGTCTTTACACGGATAATTGAACCTGACAGCAATTTGTAATAGAATGGCTGTTAAAACTGAAAACAGAGGAAATAATGGATACAAACAGAACAGCAGAAGATACGGTACGCTTAAATTTTATCGAAAAAATAATTGAAGAAGATATAAAAGCTAATAAGAATAACGGACAGGTAGAAACTCGTTTTCCGCCTGAACCAAACGGGTATCTTCACATTGGACATGCTAAATCCATATGTCTCAACTTTGGACTTGCACAGAAGTACAACGGACGATGTCATCTCCGTTTTGACGACACAAACCCGGAGAAAGAAGATGTGGAATATATTGATTCCATCCGTAAAGATATCAATTGGCTTGGATTTGACTGGGGAGAGAACGAGTTCTTTGCCTCGGATTATTTTGAAAAACTCTATCTGTACGCAGAGAAGCTGATAATGGAGGGAAAAGCATACGTTGACGGCCTTTCTCCTGAGGAAATCCGGGAATACCGGGGGACCCTGACAGAACCGGGAAAGGAAAGTCCTGACCACAGCAGAAGCATAGAAGAAAATCTTGATCTTTTCCGAAGGATGAAAGCCGGTGAATTTGAAGATGGGAAATATCTGCTCCGGGCGAAAATTGATATGAGTTCCCCCAACCTGAACATGAGAGATCCTGCCCTTTACAGGATCCGGCGGGTAACGCATCATAGAACAGGAGACAGATGGTGCATATACCCGATGTATGACTTTACCCACCCCCTTTCAGATGCCATAGAAGGAATAACACACTCAGTATGTACTCTAGAGTTTGAAGATCACCGTCCCCTGTACAACTGGATGGTGGAAAACACAGGCCCGGGACACAGACCGCAGCAGATTGAATTTGCCCGTCTGAACCTGACCTATACCATTATGAGTAAACGTAAGCTTTTAAAGCTGGTAGAAAGCGGAATTGTTTCAGGATGGGATGATCCCAGGATGCCGACTATTTCAGGGTTCCGGCGTAGAGGGTACACCCCTGAATCTATCCGTGACTTTGCAGGAAGGATCGGTGTTGCGAAGGCAAACAGCACTGTGGATATAGCACTTTTGGAGCACTGCCTGCGGGAAGACCTCAACAAAAGAGCAAAACGGGTTATGGCAGTTCTTGACCCCCTCAAGGTAATTATAGACAACTATCCCGAAGGAAAAGTTGAGTATCTGGAAGCTGAAAATAATCCGGAAGATGAGAGCATGGGTAAAAGGGAAATACCCTTCTCCAGAGAGCTGTACATTGAAAAAGACGATTTTATGGAAAATCCTCCAAAAAAATACTTCAGACTCTCTCCCGGAAAGGAGATCCGCCTTAAACACGCATACTACATTACCTGTGTCGGGGTTGTAAAGGATGAAGAAGGAGAGGTGACAGAGGTTCACTGTACATACGATCCCGATTCAAAGGGTGGGTGGACTGAAGACGGAAGGAAAGTAAGAGGAACAAGTCACTGGGTATCGGCCTCCCACGCCTTTAAAGGAGAGGTCAGACTGTACAGCCACCTGTTTAAAATAGAGACCCCCGGTGAAAAGACTGGAGATTTTCTTGATGACATTGCTGATGATTCACTGACTGTTCTTAAAGAATGCAGGCTGGAACCCTCCCTTAAAGAGGCAAGGCAGGGTGAGTTCTTCCAGTTCCTGAGGAAAGGATACTTCTGTGTCGACAGCATAGATTCTACCGAAGGTGCACCGGTCTTTAACAGATCAGTTTCCATGAGGGATACCTGGGCCAAACTTCAGAAAAAAGGATAAAATCCGATAGAAGGGTTACCTATAAAGAAATATTCAGCAGGTCAAATGAAATACGAAATTGGTGTCAGAATCATTGAGATGCTTTACCGCGTCTTTGAGTTTTTTTACAACAAGAGTAACATTCAATTCTTCCGCCATCTTGAATACCTCGTCAGTTACCGGAAGACTGCCGTAGATTCCCGTTCCTACAACAAGAGTACTGCAGTCCCACGGGATATTCTCATGTACCGTCAGAGGAGTGTGTCCGTAGTTCCCCTTACTCATCCTGGAAACGGATTTATTCCGGGGAGTGATCTTCCCCTTGTCAATAATAATGTCATCGGTCCACAACCTGCCGTCTATAACTATCTCTCCGAAAGAAACCTTGTCCGCTTCCATATCACCTCCTCTCAAGCACCCAGCACCGGTGGGGTTTTCTTTTCTTTGAAAAATCAACATCGATCGTTAAGGCAGTAATGTCCTTCGACTTCAGTCCTCTCAGCCGGCCCGGATCAAAATGAAATTTTTTATAGTTTGTGGAAAAGAAGATGAAACCATCCCTGGTAAGGAGAGGAATACAGCTGTTTATCATGGAGACATAATCCCTCAGGATATCAAAGGTGCCATCCATCTTTCTGCTGTTGGAAAAGGTTGGTGGATCAAGAATAATGATATTATATTTTCTCCCGGTATTCCGGACAGTTTTTAAATATTCTGCAGCATCAGAGGTATGGAACAGATAATTTTCCCTGTCCAGGTTATTACGCTGAAAGTTGTACTGCGCCCACGTAAGGTATTTCCCTGAAAGGTCCACTGTATCTACCTCCGCCGCACCCCCTGCTGCCGCATACACGGAAAATGAACCAGTGTAGGCAAAAAGGTTCAAGACCTTTTTCCCTGCAGATAGCTCCATAACCATCTCTCTCGTCCTACGGTGATCAAGAAAGAGGCCGGTATCAATGTAATCTTCAAGATTTACAAGAAAGGTGAGACCGTTTTCATGTACCTCCATCATGGTACCGGTCCCTGACAGCTTCTCATGCTGCTTCCGTCCCTCCCTGGCGCTTCTCGTCTTATATATTATCCGTTCTCTGCTGAAGTAGAGCATACGGGAAGCGGTATCGAGGAGCTCAGATACTCCAGTCTCCATTAGGGGATTACCGTCACGATAATCCGTTATATAAACAAACTCATTATATATATCTACAGTAGCTGGAATACCTGTTATATTGCTGTCGTATACCCGGTAACAGTCCGTCCCTTTCGGGGAAAAATACCGGCGGAACTCGAGATGATTTCTTTTAAGCTGTTTCCCAAAATCTTTAAGTATATACTTCATTGTCCATACATTCTATCAATCAGTTATTTAAAGAATTATCATGGATTCTACCACAGAAAAGGACCTAAGGATAGGCGGAGCCACATGGGCGTTAAAAACTTTGTAATATTGAATTTGCCAATTCGGATAAGGATTCATTGAAACATTTTGCCGAATCTATTCTTGATTTTCATTTTATACAGATTCAGGTTAATTTTTTAATGCTGAATACTATACTTTTTTACTAAATTTAGTATATTATTACTTTACTATTGTCAGGAGGATTATTTTTTATGCTAGTAACAACGGATTGTACATGGAAATCAGGAATGGCCTTTGAAGCTGTCATGGACGGACATAAAATTATTATTGATGCAACACCTGAAGTAGGAGGAAAGGACCTCGGCCCCCGTCCAAAACCGCTCATGCTCCTTTCTCTTGCAGGATGTACCGGTATGGATGTTGTTTCAATTCTGGATAAAATGAAGCAGAAACTCTCATGGTTTAATGTCAAAGTTGAAGCGGAACAGACAGAAGAACATCCAAAACATTACCGTAAATTTGTCGTTATTTATCAGTTCAGAAAATCAGACAATCTGGATCCCGGAAAGGTTGAAAAAGCAGTTTCCCTGTCGCAGGACCGATACTGCGGGGTAAGTGCGCTTTTAGGAAAGGCTGCTGAACTTGATCATAGAATAGAATACCTTTAGAGTATTTAAATGGAAAACGAAACAAACGATCTATTACGACAACTGGAAACGGAAAATGACGGGAAGCTCACGTACAAGACCTATGCTCTTTTTCTTGGCTTATCCGGAAAAGGAGAAAAAAACCTTGGCGGTCTTTTATACAAGGTTAATGACCTCATCATTTTTGAAGACTTTGAACGGCAGGGAGGCATGCTGCAGCTACTCATAAAAAGGAAGCAAAAATATGAGAAAACCAAGTTTTCCTTTAAGTTTACTGAAATCAAAAGTATTGATTCTGTTTCCCGCTCCGCCGCCATGAAGGCTGTAAAATACAACGCTGATCCCCGTACTATCAGACCAGTCTCCGGTATTGGAAAGGTTTTAGGGCGGACAATAAGCCAGATTCTTATGCAGGACGGCAGTGCGTACTACTTTGAACTTTTTGATGAGAAAAACTTCAAACAGCTTTTAAACACCTGACATGAACTTCCTCTCAGGAGAACAGCTGCAAATTGGCCCGTTGACGATACCGGTTCTGGCTGCACTGCTTATCGGGGCTGCAATTGCAGCAGGTATGGGTCTGTTTTTTCTCCTTCGCAGGGATAAATCCCAACGCCGTCTCTTCTTCGATACCTTAAGTACAGGAATAGTGATCATTTTCGCGGGATGGAAACTGTTTCCGCTTTTCTCTTCATTTCACGAGCTTATTACTCATCCGCTTACACTCCTCTATACACCTGGAGGAAGCCGGGGGATTATGTTCGGAACGGGTATCGGAGTACTCTACATTATTCTTGTTATTCTAACAGGAAAGGGGAAAGAGTCCCGACGTCTGATCAGACCTTTTCTTGTTTTTTCAGGTATTTTTATTATCCTTGGTTCCATCTTTTTTGGACTTTCCCTTGTTTCAGGGAAAAGTATAGAAAATAAGAGAGCCGTATCGTTTCTCGCAACAACAGTAGAAGGAACTGATATTTCACTTGAAAATCTGCGCGGGAAAACGGTTATTCTAAACTTCTGGGCAACATGGTGTCCTCCCTGCAGAGCTGAATTACCAACGCTTATCTCTTTTGCAGAAAACCTTCCGGGCACTTCTACTGTACTCATAGGCATCGATGCAGTTTCTTCAGAAAAATCTCTTGCAGATGTAAAGCGTTTCATGAATAAAAACAGCATTATCTATCCGGTTATCCCGGATACCGGCGGACGTATAGCCGCTGAGTACGGTGTTACATCACTTCCGACCTCTGTCGTCATATCTCCTGAAGGTAACATTCTTGAAAAACATATCGGAGTTGTAAATTATTTCTGGTTACGATCCCACCTTTCTACATCTGTCAGGCCTCGCTAAGAGAAGCCTGACATGGTCAACGAACTGTTTTAAAAGTGACCCTTTTTCAATACTTTTACCTGCAGTGACAGGGTACGAAGCGACTGTTTTACCTCTTATTGAAATGAGAAGTTTTCCAACTTCCCCTTTTTCAGACACCGGTGCCATGACAGGATGAGGAATATCAAGGGATATTGATATTTCATCCGTAAGCTCTCTCGGTATTGTAATCTTTTTTATAGGTGGAGACACAACAGAAAGCCAATTCTCCTTACCTCCATACACAGGGACAGGTTTGAGTTTACCGGGATTTACCGTATAATCAGTAAACCGGTAAAATCCATAAGAGAGAAGATTCACCGCATCAACAGCTCTGATAAAACTCCCCTCTCCAGCATTTTTTCCAGGTCCTCCCATAAGAACAGCAACAAGCCGTCTCCCATTTTTCTGGGCTGTGACAGCAATATTATATCCCGATTCGTCGATATACCCTGTTTTCAATCCATCTGCCCAGGAATATACACCGATGAGATTATTTCTGTTCCGCTGTGTAATAGGACCGTAGGCACTTGTCCCTCCGGGGGGAATATTCGTTTTTTTCGGATAAGTAAATGTTTTCAGGGAATGGAGTTCTTTCATTGCTTCAGGATGTTTGTGAATGTAATAAGCACAAAATGCGGCAAAATTACGAGCTGTTACTCTGTTTTTACTGCTGAGACCCGATGCATCATCAAAATGAATACTTTTCAACCCAAGCCTTTCAGCTTCTTTGTTCATCAAGCGGACAAACGCAGAAACGGAACCTGCTGCAGCTTTTGCCAGAGCTATAGCCGCATCATTTCCGGAAGGAACAGCAAGCCCCCTCATAAGATCCATGACCGAGACACGCTGCCCTTTCTCCAGAAACATCAACGAAGAATGCGGAGGAAGAGATCTGAAATCCGCATCTCTGCCAATGGTAATAATCTGCGTCTTTGAAAGTACTCCCCTGGCTATATCATTATATATAAGATGAAGCGTCATCAATTTTGTCATTGATGCAGGCGGAATTTCAAGGTCGCTGTTTTTTGAAAAAATAACAGTACCAGTATCCGCATCAAGCAGTACCGCAGCTTTGCAGTTAAGGTCAGGCTCTATATCCATTTCGGCAGATACCTGAAAAACCGGGACAAGGAGAACAAGGAAGAGAATAAATGAACAATATATCTTTTTCACAGCCTCACTATAACCTGTACCCGTATTGATGTGCAACTATTGTACGAGACAGATTAATCTTTTATACTTTGGCCCATGGAACAAAATGATGAAGATGAGAAAATCGGCCAGTGGCTCGTACGTGTAGGTGCCATGTCAGAAAAAGATGTTGACGCTGTCCTTATGGAGCAGCAGAATGGAAACGAAAGTTTGTTCGGTATCATCGCCATGGAAAAAGGTTATATTGACCCTGAAATCCTGCTGACATATGCTGAACTAAAGGGGATTTAAAATGGAAAAAGCCTTCAACGAGCTTGTACGGGACATAGTTAATGCAGGTAAATTTGCAGCTGCAAGACAGCATCTCGTAACCCGGAACTACAAATCTGACGGTTCAGTACTTACAGAAACTGATACAGAGCTTGATGCACGTCTTACCAGAAGGCTTACAGAGCTTTTCCCGGGGAACACCATAATAAGTGAAGAAAATCCTGCTTCTTCAAAAAAAAATACTCCCTGGACGTTCACCCTTGATCCTATTGACGGCACCGATTCATACAGCCAGGGGATGCCGGGATGGTGTGTTGCAGTCGGCATACTTGATAAAGATCTCCAGCCTTGCGGTGCAGTTATCTATGCCCCGCTTTGGGGAACTGAAAAAGGGAATCTACTAACCCTCTTCCCCGGAGGAGAGCTCAGAATTAATGATAAGCTGTTTTCTTCCATTCCTGAACAAAAGCAAAGCGCATATCAGATTATGGCCAGCTCCAATATACACCGGCATTTCAACTATAGCACCTTTAAGGGGAAAATACGCAACACAGGAAGTGGTGTTTTAAACCTGGCAGGAACGCTGCTTCACAGTGCTGTAAAGGGTACAGTACTTACCCCGTGCTACATTTGGGATATAGCAGCTTCCCATGCAGTACTGAACCGAACAGGGATTAAGGTGGAATATCTGAGCAAAAAAAGAATTGACTACGGATATCTGGCAGAAAGGAATAAGGCGGAAGATTACATTATCGCGGGATCTAAACAGACCATTGATACAATCAGGAGCGCTTTTACACCCTTATGATCCGCCATATTTGTTTTTCCAGAAACTTTTTGTCGCGAAAATAAGTACTCCGATAACAAAAACAACGAGGCCGACAATTCCTATTTTATTGACAATACTTATACTGCTGTCTAGATTTTCAGCCAGAAAATAACCTATAAACTCCAGAATAGGAAGAAAAATCAGCATTGCAAGAAAATCATAGATGGCAAATGTCCTCACCTTCATTTTAAGTGTTCCCGAAGCTACCATCGTCGTGGCCCGGACACCGAGAACAAACCGGGAGATAAAAACAACCTTCGGCCCGTTTTTCTCAATAAAAAGTTTCCCTCTTTCTATGTTTTTTTCTTTAAAAAGTTTTCGGAAGTATTTGGATTTTAAAATATAATTTCCGGCAAATCTTCCGAGGAAGAAAAGAAACATGTCTCCAGCCAATATCCCGAAAAAAGAAACAATGAGCGCATAGGGAAAAGCAACAAGTCCTTCTTTTGTAAGGTACCCTACGGTTAAAAGTGCAACCTCCTCTGAAATAGGGAGAGCAAATGAAAGAGAAAAAAGAAAAAGGAATACCGCAAGATACGAATAGTCAGATACAAAAACCGTTGCATATGCCAGCATATCTATTCCATTTCCTGCATTTCAGCCAGAATACCTTTTTCAGTACGGAACTGAATATAGGACAACAGCAGGAGAATACCATTCAACGGGCCGACAAGAAACAGAAAATACCATGAAATATGACCGGCCAATGCGAAGATCAAAAAATAGAATGCATGAGTCGAGGGACCGACAATGCTCCATGCTTTTAAAAGTTTCTTATTTCTGGAAAGATAAAGTTCCCGGTACCATTGACGGTCAACATCAGTTAATTTCTTCTGTTCTTTACCTTTAAGGGATATATTTTCAGCAAAAAAACATTGAGCTTTCAGATAAAATAAATACATTGAATAAAAAATCCGCTTTACTGCCAGCGGTTCCTGTGCTCTTTTTTTAAGTAATTCGTGAGGGTCTTCCTTGACAACTTCGTTATCCGCAGCAAGGTTCATAAACTTGCTTTTAAGTTTGTCGTAAAGAGCTGAAGCAACAACAGTACTCAGCCCGGCAAAAACCATAACAAGAATAATATGATGAGTTTTCAGAAAGGTATCATTACTCCGGAGCAGTCCGATAAAGCTTCCGGCAAAGACAGATGTTACATTGACATAATCCACAAACCCGTCCAGAATTCTTCCAAAATCAGAATACACAGAGGTAAGGCGTGCCAGCTGACCGTCAGCACAGTCAAAAATATTCGCAATCTGATATAGAATTGCCCCATAGACAAAAGCAATGACCGTTCCTTGCGACAGAATATATCCAGCCAGGAGACCCCAGAAAAGACCGCTTACGGTAATTACATTCGGTGTAATCCTTGTTTTTGACAAAAGCTTCGCTAAAATAAAACCCAACGGACGGTAGATATAGACATCAACGATCTCTTCAGCACTTTCAGTTTTCAGGGATCTAACAAATTCCTCACGGATAACATTTTCTTTTTCCATAATGGAAACAGTTTATATGAAACAGGGAGATAAAACAAGTATTATTCCCCCATGAATTCGTTTCCCACTTTTCTTGCTCTTTCTGCTTTATCAAGATTAATACCCAGTGCAATACCTGTCTCCACAAGGATATTCCACCCCGCTGCAAGTTCTACGTAGTTCTGGTAATAGCCGCTTTCCGGAATCATGATGGTAGGAAACCGGGTTTTCCTGGTCGAAACAGCAATAATCGACAGCCCCACACCTTCCGAGAGACATTCCGCAAACTTTGCCTCTTCATCTTCAAAGGGATCAATAATGATAACAACATCATTTTTGTTCATAACCTCCTCAATACCGTGTACAGCATAGGTGCCTTCGAGAAAATCAGACTTCTTATGGGTTATCTCGTTGGTTTTCAACGTAAGCTCTTCAGCAACACCGTTATTGCGTCCGGCAAAATAGATGGTACCTGCTTCCGCGATTGTTTTTATGACATGAGGATCTATTTCTGTTTCCAGAGCTGCCTGTACTCCATCTCCTGCTTGAGACAGATGATCCAGTGATCCTCCGGAAAAGAGCGTAAAAAGCGCATCATAAAAGAGCCCCTGCTCAACAACACTCTTGGTCGCTGCCACTGCATTTTCTGTTCCGCAGGAAAGGACATGGGTCATGGAACTTAATTTCTCCAGGGGAGTTCCCTTATTGGCAGTTATTCCGAAGAGGTTGGTATTTCCTCCGGATTTAAGTTTCGTAAAGAGGCGTATAAGTTCCTTGGTTTTCCCTGAGTTTGAAGCTCCAAACACGAGAGCATCCGCCAGATTGTATTCCATGGCCTGCGCCCCGCCATCGGTAAATACTGCTAACGGTGTCCCCTGTTTCTGGAGGTTATACAAGGCCCTTTTTGCCGGCAATATTCTGCTGCTTCCTTCTCCGGTTAAAAAAATGTGTTTCCCCAAAGAGAGCCTTTCTGCAAAGGGCTCAACAGCAGCAGTATCAAAACCTGCCATAACAGTTGGTGTTTCCATCATCTCATTACAGAGTGAAAAGTCTGTATATTTTGCTTCTTTTCTGTTCATCTTTATCTCCTGTATTCTTTTAATGTTTCCTGAATAAGCGGGTCCTGATAGAAGCCTGCACCGAGGTGCTGCCAGAAAGCCTCAGCGTACGTTACTCCTGCAATTTCACCTATTTTTTTGTCATTTTCTCTCATATCCTTAAAAAAATCATCAATACCAAACATATGCTTCATAAGTCTTTTCTGGGATTCATGAAAAGAGAGCATGGTAATCTTCTTTTCAAAGGTATCAGTTATATCTACAAAAAAGGATGGATCGGGAACCGGACGTCCCAGGGTATCCGTATACCCGAAGGGCTCTGTATGGTACAGGAGCGGCATTATTGCGGAGGGAGGTTCGTCTGTCGGAACATTTTTAAGTACCGCCAGCATCGTTGCTGCTTCCACAATGGAACAGGTTGCCCGGTGATCGCTGTGATAATCAAAAGGGAGATGGGTAAAGACAATACCCGCATGCACCTTTCGTATAAGAGAAGTAACTTTTACCCGGGCGTCAGTATTGTCAAAGACGTAACCATCACGCTGTTCCAGACAGTAGTACTCCGCATCAAGAATCTCTGCTGCTTTACGAGCCTCCTCCCTTCTTATACCGGCCATTTCCTTTTCATTTTCTGAAATACTTCCCATTCCGCCGGGGGTCATGGTTGCAATGACAATTTTAAATCCTCTGGCTTTTAACAGTGCTAGGGTTCCTGCACAAAAAGATTCGGTATCATCGGGATGTGCATGTACCGCAAGAACTGTTTTATTGAATGTATTCATTATTTCGACTCCACAAAATGCTTTTCCAGCGTTACATATTCCGGAATATCTCCGACAAGAGGACGCAAGTAACGGATACATTCATCTGTAACAAAGTTTCCTCTCTCATTGATATAGTTCTCCGGCATGGCTTTTGCCCGGACAGCTACACCGGAAAGAGCAGTACGGCCATACGCAATACGGTAAGGGTTATCTGAAACTCTATCGATGGTTACCATAGAGCCGCTTTCTCCGGTAAGAGCAAGACGGACAGCTTCTTTACCGCAACCATACGCTTCCTCCACATCAAGAGGAACAGCCCTGTCAACAGCGCACATATTCAACGATTCGGTAATCTGAAATTCTCCCCGGGCTCCGGTTGCATCATGGAGGATGCGGTGTACATTCAAACCGACACTGGATCCTCCCATAGCGCCGAACTCCCGGTTGTTAAACGCGTCTTTTTCCTGTGCAGCGCTTACGGGAGTACCATCCGGATACAGCAGCCCTTCACTGACAACAATGGAAACCCATCCGTATGTATTTATGCATTTTTCTGCATCTTCTAGAAACTGATCTTTATGAAAAGATTTTTCGGGACAGTAAATGAGATGAGGGGCGTCGGAATCCTTCCTTTTAGCCAAAGCAGTGGCAGCTGCAAGCCAGCCTGCATCCCGGCCGATCGTTTGATAAATAACAAATTTATCAACTTTCTGCATATCACGGGCAAGAACACCGGACTGGGCTACGCTGAGCATGTTATACCGTGCGGCAGAAGGAAAACCCGGAGTATGATCCGTACCAAAGAGATCGTTATCCACCGTTTTGGGAATACCAATCCCCTTAAGATCATATCCCTTCTCCCTGCAGTATCTCTCTACCCGGTTTATGGTATCCATCGTATCATTGCCGCCAATAAGAAAAAAATACCGGATATTGTATTTTTCCAGTATCTTCAATATCACCGGCAGATCATCTTCGGTGAGCTTATGCCGCGAAGAACCAAGCGCTGAAGAAGGTGTATGACGCAGACCTGCCAAAACATCTGGTTTTTCCCTGCCCAGGTCTATCAACTGCTCATTCATAAAGCCCTCTATCCCGTAATTCATTCCGTAAACACTGTCTATCTCACGGGAAGAAAATACTCCGTCAATAACTCCTGCAAGAGAAGCATTGATCACTGAGGTTGGACCACCGGATTGTCCGATAACAGCATTATTATTCACTCCACTCTCCTCTATTCACTTAATTTCATATCTGTACGGCAAATTTAGCAATCTTCATGTAAATTGTCAATTAAGACACCGTATTATAATGGTTTTTTTATCATTTTTTCATATATCATTGCCAATTTTTTAAAGAAAGCATATGATAACAGAGGGAGGTCCTTATGCTGAATAACTATGGAAACATACAGCGGGAACGGATGGCAGCTATTCTCAGAACGATCCTCAATGCGAAAACAATTACACGGAACGGACTATCCGAGACACTGAATCTGAGCCCCTCATCCATTGTTAAATACATCAACAGCCTCATTGAACTTGGTCTTGTCCGGGAAAGCGGACTCCAGGAATCAACGGGAGGCAGGCGATCCACTTCTCTCGAGTTCGATCCGGAAGTAGGAGTGAATATTGCTTTAATTTTTAATATGTCAAGTATACAGGGGGCTCTCGTAAATCCGGCAGGGGAAATAATTACAGAACATGCTGTCCCGACATATAAAGGAATTCACAGGGAAAAGCTGCTCTCATCCCTGTACACTCTTATTGCCGATCTTAAAACGGAAGCAGACCATATAAAAAAACAGATTTTCGGCATCGGCCTGGGGATGGGAGACCATATCGACATGAAAACCGGTATATCCCATGAGTACCTTCTTGCCAGAGAATGGAGGGAAGTTCCCCTGAAGGCACTTATAGAAGAGAAATTCAAACTGCCCTTTTTTCTCATAAATGATATTGACGCAGGCGCTCTTGGTGAAAAATTTTACGGCAGGGGCGTACAGATTGAAAACTTTGTATGTATCTGGCTCTCGGAAACGGTCGGGATGGGAATGGTACTTAACAACAATCTGTACTACGGAAAAAAGGGAATTGTAGGAGAAATTGGCCACACAAACGTCATTCCGGACGGAGATCTCTGTACATGCGGGAACAGAGGCTGCCTGGAGACTGTCGCTACAGAGTCATACATACTAAAAAGATGCCGTGAGGGAATTGAAAACGGTGTTCATACCAAAATCACTGAGCTCTGTGAAAATGATCTGTCTAATCTAACCATAGAGAATGTTATCGAAGCATCCCGCAGGGGAGACCGTTTTGCCAGAAACATATTTCTTGAAGTTTCCACGTATATTGGCGCCAAACTCACCGATATGGTGAACATCCTTAATCCCGAAGTCCTTATCCTCCGGGGAAGTATAATTGACAGGAACCCGTTTCTGTTTCAGAACATCAAAAGAATAATCAAAACTCATGCCCTGTCCATTATTGCCGATACGGTCAGGGTTGTATATGCCAACGATACCACGGATATCAGAATCCCGGGAGTGAGCAGTTACATCCTCATGAATTACTTCAGACAATAAGCCCCTTCATTTTCCACCGTTTTGCTATATACAGAAAAGGGGTATCAAGAAGAGCAACGATCCATTTGAGCAGATACGTGGTAATAAGTATCTGAACCAGAACTCCCCATGGGAAAACACCCCAGAAAGCAATAAACGTAAAAATTACCGTATCAAGTAACTGACTGACCATGGTACTAAAATTATTCCTCATCCAAAGGTACTTATTGGCAGAGAATTTCCGTTTCCAGAACTCATAAGCCCAGATATCATGCGTCTGTGAAACCCCATAGGCGGCAAGACTGCCAAGAGCTATCCGCGGCATGATACTGAAGATGGTTGATAGACTTTTTTGAGCAAAATCACTCTTGTCAGGAACAAAATAGAGAGCAAGATTCATAAGGATCGTCATCATTATAAGGGAAAAAAATCCAATTCCCACAGCCCGGGACGCATCCCGTTTTCCATAATTTTCACTTAAAATATCGGTAACAAGAAAACTTGTTGCATAGACAATGTTGCCGAGAGTGGCGGTTAACCCAAAAAGATGAATCGTCTTTGTAACCTGTATATTTGCTATCATCACTGCAAGCGGAACCCATACATAGAGTCCCGTTTTTCCCCACAACCGGTAACTTAACAAAATAGCAGCGAAATTAAGAATAAGCATCAATGCCCAGAGCAGTTCATTCATCTCTCTTTCCCCTGTAGTTTTTCCAAATTCTCATTTATCCGTTCAAGCCTTTTTGAAAGGCTCTGTATACTTCGTTCAATCCGCTGCTTTTCTCTCTGCAGCGTATCGACAGGATTATCCTCTTTTCTTCCTGAATCTGCTATAAACTCTGTTTTAATGGCGTCAGGACTTTTGCCTTCAAGAAAATCCATCTCGGCTTTCCGGCGGTCATCCGTATTCCGGATCCTCAGGAGGGTCTGCATGTTTGGGAAACCAACTTCAGGATTTATCCCTTCATTATAGATCCTGATCAGCTTTTTAGCCTCATTTCTGCCGAATCCGAGCTCCCTGTCCGTATAATCATCGAAACTCATATCATATTTCTTACACAGCTGAAAGGCTTTAAGCAGCAGTTTACCGAAATTTCTCATGAGCTCGCCGTTTTTTATGAGATAGTTTTCTTTTAATTCCCTTGTCAGATTCTGAAACTCTGCAATTGACCTGAATTTATTGTTGTACAGCCCTTTTTTTTCAGCTATCTCTAGAAGATGATGAAGGGTTGACCAGAACTCTTTGGTGTGAGCTCTTCTCGAAACGGGAACTGCTGAGGTCGTTATATGAACATGATGAGCAAACTCATGGATTGCTGTATAGATAAGAGCATTCTCATCATCAGTATTTCTATTGTGAATAATAATCTGACGGATGTCAGGTTTATACAAACCGTCAACCCGCAAGCTCTTTTTCCCTGAAAAAATAAGGTCAAACTCCTCCACATCACTCTTTATTTCGAGGAGAAGGTTTTTTACCTGTTCCTGATTCACGTTATCTTAATTCAGGGAAAGGGCTTTCATGATCTCCTGAACGTAGGTATCATCTTTGCTCAGAGCTTTCATAAGTTTGTCAGCAGCACGTTTATGGGCCTGATCCGGAGTTATCCCTCCATCCTTAACCGGTTTACTCTCGTAGCTGTACATGGTTTTTCCATTTTTGATAAGGGAAACAACCGCATAGACTTGAGCCATGGAGGGCGCATCTTTCAGCACTTTCGGGAAGTCAGTAATAACAAACTCAAATTTTATTTCAGGATCAATATTTTTCCGCCGGGAATCGACTTTAAAGGGAAGATTCTTTCGGGAAAAGAGCGAAGTTACCCCGCCCTGTATACCCGGAACAGACATTCCTTCAGGAAGAACAACATCGAGACCAAGGGTTATCCCCTGCAGATCAACAATCATCTCTTTTTCCGGTATAATGAGGGATTTAAACGTATCATCTATACCAATTGCATTCCTGTCAGGAAGAATTCGAAGATGGTTCTTGCCCATTGCAAGTGCTGTATATTTCAATTCACCTGCGTACGTTCCCTCCGGATCAGTGACGCCAGTAAAAATTTGTTTTTCATCTCCGGAAGGACCGGAAGCATTTATAATCTCGAAAGGAACACTTCCTACCCTGGAGGAAACGGTCGACTGCATCGTTACGGTAAACTTCATACTCTTTCCCACAGAAAGATCACTGGAGACAGGATGTACCTTGATGGAGAGAGAATCAAGGTGTTGTTTCAGAAAGGAGTCAATAATATCAATCAACGCCCCCTTCTCACCGTAGAAGACAGTTTTAAGCATCCCCGGATAGGGAGATTCAAGGATGAGTTTCCGTGCTTTAACCAGCTGCTGAACTCTTGTAATAAACGGTCTGTCGTAATCATCAAGAACAGGAGCAAGAAAATCTGTTATCCGGCTGATAAGCTGAGCCATCTCCTCTTTTTGGGTTTTTTCCCACAGGGCTTTTGACAGCCGCATATATACCCACGCTCCTGCTGTTTTCGAGGAATAGGTATCTACCGTTTCAACACCGGTAAGGCTCTGTTCAACCTCCGCGGAAACTCTGTCTTCAGCGTATGAAACCGATGCACCACTGGAACTGTCTTTTGTAACAACATTTACTTCTTCATGAATCTTGGTTGAAATTGCGGCTGCAATATTCGCACGGGCACGTTCTTCGGCAGTTTTAAGGTCTTCAGCCTCATTCCCCGTATTGGAAGAACCTATCCCTACGTAAAAGCCTGCTTCAGAAGGAAACTTTTTTGTCCAGAGGGGACGCAGAGGATCCTGCATAGTTTTCTCTGGAACTTTGTCCACGATAGTAACTGTTGTTGCGCATGACATAAAAACGGCAGCAATTACTACAAGAATAACACCTATTTTCCTCATCTCTTTTCTCCTTTAATTCCCTATTCCCTGTTTGCAGACAGCAAGCGTAAAAAAGGTATTCCCATGATCTTCCGACCATCTTCCCAGAACATAGAACCCCTTCAAAATAGTTGAACTCACTTCGTAATGTGTCTGAGCATACGCCGTGCTGTTCTCGACCTCAACATCTGTCCTTTTTGATTTCACATTGATGGATATCTGGCGTGATAAATTTGCGAGAGCCTGATCATCAGCCTTTTTTAAAGAACTGGTAAGATACCGGCTTCTTTGTACAACACCGACACTAACAAGATATCCCGGTATCGATGGAACGTTAATAATCCATTCAGGACTTGTACCGTTCTTTACCGACCATGAAAAATCTACCGGTACTGAAATATCAGGATCTTCAGCAAGGATGTAGGTCCCTTCCGCATCGCGAAAATGTTTCAGTACCTTTATTTTGGATAATTCCTTGTCAGCAACGTTTTTATCAAATCCCGATTTTACTGATTCCAGATAGCCGAAATCCTTTCCGGTGGATTCGACCGCCTGTTTTGTCTCAACCTTTGCAGCATAAAAAAGCGCTATCTGCCTGGCTGCATCTTTAACACAGTACAGGATTTCCTCCTTCCTGAATTCCCTTCGGGGTGTACTGGCAAAGACAACAAGCTTACCGTCCTGCGGCACAGTATTCCACAGATACCTGTACTGTGGATCTGTAAATTTTATAATTCCCGATATTTCAACAGGATTCGGATAAGTACTCTTCAGAGTATGAGTATCAGAGTGATCAGTTGGAGCAAAACTTTGGGCAGCAATCTCCGAATGATCTGTCTCTGTTGTTTTGCAGGAGACAACAAGAATTACTATAAGAATACTGAAGAAGAACATACGCTGAACGGTTCTGTCCATACTTTTAAGTCTACCAGCCTTTTACATATTTTGCCAGAGTAAAATTTATTAAGGACGGCACAAGAGCCGTCCTTAATCTGTGAAAACCCGGACAATCTTTATTTTTGAGGTACAGACTGTGTCGGGTTATTCTTTAACTGATAGTCAAGTTTTTGAAGTGCCTGATCCGCTTTAAAGTTAGCAAACGCAGCATCTTCGTTCCGTTCAAACTTCTTGGCTGTATCATCAAATGATTTAATAAGTGAATCCTTACTGTAAACCATAAGAACCCATACACCGCCGTCTTTAACGGGAACACGGCTTTTTACAATTGCCCCACTTAAGGTCGTATCTGTTATCTGACGAGTTATTGTCTCAGCAAATTTAATTGTCTGGGTATTCTTATCAACGCCGGCTTCCTGAGCATAGGAAGTAACCGCAGCCTGAATGGTTGTTTTTATCTGATTGGCAATATCTGCCCGTGCGTTTGTTTCAGCTACCTTAATTGACATTGACATCGTCGACTGTTTTGCATAACCAACACCGTAAATAGCATCGGTTGCCATAGGCGGATTCAATACAAAATCAGGTAAATCCGAATTATTTTTAGGTGCAGGGGCGGGGGCTGCTGCCGGAGCAGGTTTGGAAGCACAGGAAACGACAAACATTCCCACAACGAGAACCATTAAGAAAATGGCCAATTTTTTCATTTTCACTCTCCTCTTTTTTTTTATCTCTTTTTTAGCATATCCCCTGGCAGACCATTTATCAATAATTTTTTGACCCTTTTTTGACTTTTTTTTATTTTGTGTTATATTTCCTGTATGGGTAAACTAAAAACGCATACGTACATCGTAGACAAATTGACTGAAGAATCAGGAGAAAAGATAAAGAAAGCACTCCGTTCCGTGGATGTTATTAAAAGCATTACCATTCGGCCGGAAGAAGGAACAGTAGAGATCATTTCCGAGAAAGATCTTGAAACCGAATTGAAGATAGCATGTGATATTGCGGGGGCAGTATTCCGTGTAAAAGTGAAAAAAGGACTTTTTTCATGAACCTCTCTTAGTGTTGAAGATTTTCCAAATATTCCTGCAGCACCCCATATCCCTTAATTGAATCAGTCTTATCAATAACAACGGTTAGTTCTGTCAGGGTGGAAACAATCTCAAAAAGATTTATATTTTCCCATGCCAGACGGCGGATTACCTGAAATACAATACCAGGCGTATGGAGGAAATCTCCTGCAAATATAAGGGTTAGAGAAACAAGCCCCTTCTGCTTATTGTAGATTGTTTCCTCCTGTAAAAACTCCTCTATTTTTTCCCGGTATTTTTCACTCACTGAAATACTGATTTCATTGTTTCCAACGGTAACATTAAGAAAATCTCCCCGCTCGATACTTACGAGGGCATAGAGTTCCTTTAACTTCATGAGGAGAACAGGCGATTTCCGGACATTAAAATCACAGATATTTGTTTTCATAATAATTTCTCCCGATACCCTGTTGTTGCTGTTCACAGCAAGATGCTGCTGTATTTCCTCTCCAAAGCGGCGAAGAGCCATAACAATTGCGGCATCTCTAACCTCTTTTCCAAGACGTCTCTCGATCTCCGGCCTTAACTCCTCCGCCAGATTTCCGAGGCTTAAAATTCCTCTCCCTAAAGCATCCAGAAGAAACGGTTTACTTTCCAGCACCACTCTTACTTCACTACTTATCGAACTCATCTATTTTCCTCTATTCTTGTTTATATAAAAACTTTTTGTTATAATATAGACACCTAGTAATAATACTGCTATACTATACTATATTCTGATATTTTGTAAACAGTGAAGGAGGAAAAATGAACATAGCCCTTTCCGGATATGGTAAAATGGGACGCCTCATTGAAAAGATGGCTGTTGAGAGGGGACATACCATTACCACGATAATCGATCCTTATTCACCATCAACCCACAATAAAGAATTATCAAAAGATACTTTGACAGGTGCCGATGTTGTTATTGACTTCTCCATACCGTCAGCAGCTGTTGGGAATATACGGAAAATTGCAGAAGCTGGCAAAAACATCGTTGTTGGGACAACAGGATGGTATGAAGAGATGGAAACTGTTCAGAAAATTACCGAATCTTCAGGGATTGGTCTTATTTGGTCAGGTAATTTCTCAACAGGTGTCAATCTTTTTTTTAAAATTGCACAATACGCTTCTTCACTCTTTAATCTTTTTACAGAATACGACCCATTCATCCATGAGTATCACCATAACCAGAAAGCTGATTCTCCTTCAGGGACAGCTTCCATGCTGGGAACAATCGTTCTGAAAGAGATGGAGAGAAAAAAACGTATAATCACAGAATCCCTGAAACGGAAAATAGAACCGGAGGAACTGCATATTACTTCCACCCGCGGCGGAAGCATTCCTGGAACACATATCCTTTCTTTCGATTCTCCGGTAGATACCATCGAACTTAAACATACAGCCAGAGGGAGAGAAGGATTCGCTTCAGGAGCCGTAGCGGCTGCACAGTGGATAGCGGATAAAAAGGGATTATTCTCGATAGACGACATGATGAAAGATATTTTAAAAGGAGTATAGAGCAATGAAAAATTTAAAAGGCGTGTATACTGCACTTATAACCCCCTTTACAAAGGGTGGCAATGTAGATGAAGATGCTTTACAGAAAATAATAGAGTACCAGATTGCGAATGGAATCAGCGGTCTTGTACCATGCGGAACAACAGGAGAGAGCCCTACCCTCTCACATGAAGAGCACGATAGAGTAATACGGTTAACAGTCCAGGCAGCTGGGGGGAGAGTCCCCGTAATTGCCGGAACAGGGAGCAACGCCACCAGTGAAGCCATCCGTCTGACAAAACATGCAGAGGAAGCGGGGGTTGATGCTGTTCTCCTTGTCAATCCTTACTATAATAAACCTACCCAGAAAGGGCTCTACCTCCATTTCAAGGCTATTGCAGATTCAGTTAAAATTCCCTGTGTCCTGTATAATATAAAAGGGAGAACCGGTATAAATCTTGAAACAGATACCCTTGCACGATTGGCCAGGGATTGTACTAATATTTCGACCGTTAAAGAAGCATCGGGAGATCTTCAGCAGATGAAAGATGTCATTGCGGTAACCGACAGCACCTTTCATGTCCTTTCCGGCGATGACAACATGACATTGAGCCTCATTGAAGCGGGGGGCAAAGGAGTTATTTCCGTTGCATCAAATCTCATACCCGACAGAATGACTGAAATGGTCGGTCTTGCGCTTGAGGGGAAGTTTACGGAAGCCCGTGAAAAAGAAAAGGCTTTATCAGCTTTTTTCAAAACGATGTTTATAGAAACAAACCCCATTCCCATTAAAACGGCAATGGCTATGAGGGGGTGGTGCGAAGAGGAATTCAGACTCCCCATCTGTCCCCTCTCCAGTGAAGAAAACCGCATAAAAGTGAAACAGGTTGTTGACAATCTGAATATTCCTATGGCTCAATAGCGGTACCTTCTTTAAGGAGCAAGACATTTGGCACATATAAACGCTCATTATAACAAACTGGCTGCGGGGTATCTTTTTCCGGAAATTGCCCGGAGGACCGAAATTTTTCTTGAAAAACACCCCGGAACACGGGTCCGCAAGCTGGGGATTGGGAACACCACCGAACCTTTGACCCCCGCAGTAATAAAAGGGCTGAAAGCCGGAGTGGATAAACTCGCTTCGCCTGAAACATACACCGGTTACGGGGACGAACAGGGAAACAAACTTCTGCGGGAACGGTTAGCACTGTACTACACGGAACGGGGAGTCTCCCTTTCTTCGGAAGATTTTTTTATCAGCGACGGTGCAAAGTCGGATTCAGGCAACATTCAATCTATCTTTTCTTCAGACAGCATTGCAGCATTTCAGGATCCCGCGTATCCCGTATATGTTGATTCCAATGTTATAGCCGGCCGCAGCAGCGGTTTCAACAAGGATAAGGAAGAATACAATAATTTTGTTTACATGCCCTGCACGAAAGAAAATAATTTCATACCGGAGGTTCCGGATCAGAAAGTGGACCTCATCTATCTATGCAGCCCTAATAACCCTACCGGAGCTGTAGCCACTCATGACCAGCTGAAATCATTTGTAGATTATGCGCGAAAACATAAAGCTGTTCTTATTTTTGATGCCGCATATGCTGAATATATTTCTGACCCCGCTCTCCCGAAAACAATATATGAAATTGATGGAGCAAAAGAGTGTGCCATAGAAATTAACAGTCTCTCAAAGTTTGCCGGATTTACCGGAGTACGCCTTGGGTGGAGTATAGTACCCGGCGACCTTATCATTGAAGGGACAACCCCCGGTGAAGTACGAAAACTATGGAACAGAAGACAGAGTACCTTTTTCAACGGTGCTTCAAACATTGTACAGGAGGGAGCACTGGCAGTTTTTTCCAAGGAAGGGCTGCAGGAATCAAAAAACCTTGTCCAATACTATATGGAAAATGCACAAACTATCAGGGAAGGGGTTGAGTCAGTAGGAATGCAGGCATTCGGCGGTATAAATGCACCCTATATATGGCTTGAAATACCTTCAGGGCTTACATCATGGGAATTTTTCGATAAACTCCTTTTAGAAACCGGTGTAATAGGTACTCCCGGTTCCGGATTTGGTCCTGCAGGAGAAGGTTACTTCCGTTTAAGTGCATTTGGGCATCACAAAGATATCAAAGCAGCTGTTGAAAGTATCAAGAATAATCTAAGATTGTAAACAAAACCCTCAGGAGTACATATGAGTTTAAAAACATTACCCTTTTCAAAAGAGCAAATTGAAGAGATTACCCAAAAATACCCGACACCTTTCCATATTTATGATGAAAGAGGCATGGTGGACAACGCAAAAAAGATGAAAAAAATCTTTGACTGGATACCGGGTTTCAAAAATTATTATGCGGTAAAAGCATGTCCCAATCCCGCTATTTTGAAGATTCTTGAAAAGGAAGGGTTTGGAGCAGACTGCAGCTCTCTTCCGGAGCTGGTTCTGGCAGATAGATCAGGTATCCGCGGAGAAAACATTATGTTTACTTCCAATGATACACCAGATGAAGAGTTTATTAAAGCGAAAGAGCTTGGAGCAATTATCAATCTCGATGATATCACCCATATTGAGAAATTGGAAAAGAGTGCCGGTATACCGGAGCTTATCTGTTTTAGGTACAATCCGGGCAGCTCCCGGCAGGGGAATATCATTATAGGAAAACCTGAAGAAGCCAAATACGGCTTGACCTTTGACCAAATAATGAAAGCATATCCTTTGGCCAGGGAAAAGGGAGCAAAACGGTTCGGCCTCCATACGATGGTTGCTTCCAACGAGCTGGATTCCGCGTATTTTGTGGAAACCGCCAGAATGCTCTTTGATATTGCTGTTCAGTTAAAGGAGAAGTTCGATATCAGGCTTGAGTTTGTCAATATGGGAGGAGGAGTCGGTATCCCCTACAAACCGGAAGAAAACCCGGTAGATCTGGCGGCAGTTTCCAAAGGAATGAAAGAAGCGTACGACAAGATGATTGTGCCCGCGGGGCTGGCCCCTCTGCGCATTGTGTTCGAGTGCGGCAGAGTTATTACCGGCCCTTATGGATATCTTGTTACGAGGGTCCGGCAGGTAGCACAGAAATACAAGGATTATGTCGGGGTGGATGCCTGCATGACAAATCTTATGCGGCCTGCTCTGTATGGTGCATACCATCATATAACCATTCCGGGGAAAGAAAATCTAAAAAACAATCACATCTATGATGTTACCGGTTCCCTGTGTGAGAATAATGACAAGTTTGCAATTGACAGAAAGCTTCCTGAATTAGAAGAGGGTGATCTTATGGTAATTCATGATACCGGAGCACATGGATATGCCATGGGATTCAATTATAATGGAAAATTGAAATCTGCCGAGCTTCTTCTTAAAAAAGACGGAACAGTACAGCTGATACGTAGAGCGGAAACAATGGACGATTATTTTGCCACCCTTGATTTTTAGGAGAATAGTATGAATGGAACGGAGAGAGCAGATATTAAACAAGGATTAAAAGTTGCAATTGTCCTTAAGAAGGATCAGCGTTCAGGGAAACTTACCAGAGGGATTGTCCAAGATATACTGACAAATTCTTCCACCCATCCTCACGGCATCAAGGTCAGGCTTGAATCAGGTGAAGTCGGCCGGGTGAAAGAGATTTTATAACTCAACAAAAAAATGATGTGAGTATATACCGGTATCTATTTTTTACTTTCAAGGAGAGGTGGATTCTTTCTGCTGTACCCTGCAAAAGCAGTCAGCTCATCCCCTATGGCCATTAAAACCTTTCCTGTTCTTATTATCTCAATGATACCATATATTTCAAACATCTTTACCAGTCCGTCTATTTTCCGGGAAGGGCCGGTAACCTGAAATGTAATGGTTGTATCAGAAATATCAACAACTTCTCCCCGGAAAGCATGCCCTATCTGCATAATATCTGTTCTATTTTCCGCACCGCATTTCAACTTTATAAGAGCCAGTTCTTTTTCTACAATATCCAGATCCGCATAATCCCTTGCATGAACAACATCAACCAACTTATTAAGCTGCTTCAAAATCTGATCAAGAGTTTCTTTTTCTCCTGATGCTATAATATTCATGTGAGAAAAATCAGCATCTCTGGCAGGTGAGGTTACAAGGCTGTCAATATTATACCCCCGTCTGGAAAAAACAAGGGCAATTCTGTTTAACACACCGGGTTTATTTGCTACATACAATCCTATAGCATGCGTTGTATAAGTATCTGCCATTTTATGTACTCCCCTTTGGTTTTTTAAGTTTTGTTTTCGGTGCTTCCAGTAATATCTCCTGCAATCCTGCTCCCGCTGGGATCATGGGAAATACATTATCAAGTTTTTCCACTTCTGCATCTATAATACACGGCCCCTCATTGTATGCAAGCGCTTCCTTCAGCACTCTACGGACATCTGAACTCCTTCTGATCCTGAACCCCTTGGCACCGTACGCCTGAGCAAGTTTTACAAAATCAGGATTCCCCTTTAAATCAACCCCTGACAAACGATTATCATAAAACATATCCTGCCACTGTCTCACCATTCCCAGATAATGATTGTTTATGATAAGAATTTTGATCGGTAATTTATTATTTACCGCGGTGGAAAGCTCAGAAAGAGTCATCTGAAAACCTCCATCACCGACAACAGCAATAGTAATATCATCCGGTCTTGCCAGGGAAGCTCCAATTGCCGCAGGGAAACCATATCCCATTGTGCCCGCACCTCCTGATGAAAGCCAGTTATGACTGGATGTTATCTGATAGAATTGTGCAGCCCACATCTGATGCTGTCCAACATCTGTAGCAACAACTGCTTTACCTTCTGTAAGATTGTACATTTCCTGGATGACATGCTGGGCCCTTAACTGACCGCCTTTTTTATACTGTAAAGGAAACGCCTTTTTCCATTTTTTAACGGATTGAACCCAATCAACCGTATCTCCCTTTTCAAGATAGGGAACCATACTTTCCAGAATTTTCTTCGCATCTCCGACGATACTTTTATCAACCTTGATAACCTTGTTTATTTCCGACTGATCAATATCAATATGTATCTTAACAGCATCCTTACAGAACTCATCAATTTTACCGGTAATTCTATCATCCCATCTACTGCCCACCGAAATAATAAGATCACATTCATACACAGCTTTATTTGCGTAGGCCGTTCCATGCATTCCCAGCATACCAAGACTGAGTTCGTGTGTTTCCGGGAAACAACCTTTTGCCAGAAGCGTATTAGTGACCGGTATCTGCAATTTTTCAGCCAGAAACCTAACATTCTTTTCCGCACCGGATATAACAGCACCATGGCCTGCAAGAATAACAGGTTTTTTTGCCTTATGAAGTAAATCAGCTACCTCAATAAGATCTTCATCACTTACTTCGTCAGGAACGGTATATCCTGGTAGGTGGAATGGTACATTGTAGTCCGGGTCAATTCTTTCACTGGTTATGTCCTTGGGGAGATCAATCAGAACTGGTCCTGGACGTCCGGAACATGCTAAATAAAAAGCCTCTTTAAAGACCCTTGGGATATCTTGAGCATTTTTTACCAGGTAAGAATGCTTGACTACCGGGTATGATATTCCATACACGTCAGCTTCCTGAAATGCATCCAGCCCAATTGTTCCGGATGGTGCCTGTCCTGTTAATACAACAAGAGGGATGGAATCCATATGGGCGGTAAGAATTCCCGTAATCGTATTTGTTGCTCCCGGCCCGGAAGTAACCAGAGCAACCCCCGTTTTTCCGCTTGCTCTTGCATATCCATCAGCCATGTGCACCGCTCCCTGTTCATGCCGGGTAAGTACCAGTTTAATAGACGAATCAACAAGCGCATCAAAGATAGGGATTACTGATCCACCCGGTAAACCAAAAATATATTCCACACCTTGCTGCTGTATTATATCAACAATAATTTCAGCTCCAGTTCGAAGATTTTTTGTCATTTACAGACTCCTTTATCAACATCAATGATAAAATATGTTAATTCCATGTTTAATTTACCTATAATTCTTCCTAGAAACATCTTACTTACCAATAATTATGATTATTCTAGTATTGTCAATAGAGGAATATCTATTTTAACTCTAATTTTTAGTTTAATTAATACACATAAAATAAATTATTACATTTCATTATTCATAATAAACGTTTATTACGTCATGCATTATTGTATTTAATAAAATAACCATTATAGACCGACTATTTATCCATATTGTCCATTACTACAACCACACGTGGCTCTTACAAACAAGCAATACCCCATCATATGTAAATTTCTTTTGTATGATTATTTTAAATTTTGCTATAAAATCTAGTATTATTTTTCATATATTATGATAAAATAACGATATCCAGCAGGGTTTTTACCTCATGGGAGCTGACAGGCAAGGCGGTACAACATGAACAAGGAAGTAACACAAGAAACAGAGCTTCTTGATGCAGAAGGGCAGATGACTGTCCCCGGATGGGCACGAAAGCCTCTTTGGAACTATAATCGGGAGACTGTTTCATCAAAACTCCGCCTTAAAGAATGGGATTACTACTGCATCCTTTCAGGAACTTCTGGTTTATCTTTAACGATTTCTGATATGGGGTATCTTGGTTTTGTGGGTATTACCATTCTTGATTTTACTACTAAAACCGAGATAAGCCGATCCCTTATACTCCCCTTCCCTTTGGGAAAATGGAACCTTCCGCGCACATCCATTAACGGAATAACAACGTTTCATAATAAAACAGCGAATATAATGTTCTCTGCTGAAGCCGGAAAAAGGAAACTGACGTTTTTATGGAAAAACTTCCTGAAGGGAAAAGACCTTTCAGGAGAGCTGGACCTTTACAGGAATCCGGAAAGTGATACCATTGTTGTTGCAACACCTTTCAAGAAGAACAGGAAAGCTTTTTATTACAATCAGAAAATAAATTGTCTCTCATCAACAGGATACTACCAGCTGGGAACCGACAAAACGACCTTTAATCCTGACAGTACCTTTGGTGTTTTGGACTGGGGCCGCGGTATCTGGACATATGAAAATACCTGGTACTGGAGTTCGGCCTCAGGAATGGTAAAAGGGATACCCTTTGGTTTTAATCTGGGATACGGGTTCGGCGACCTTTCAACCCACAGTGAGAATGCTCTTTTTTACAATGGAGTACTCCATAAACTGGATAAACTTACCTTTGAAATTCCTGATACCGGTTACCTGACCCCCTGGCATCTGTTTGATAACGAAGGTAGATTTGAGATGAAGTTTATACCCATTCTTGACCGCTCTTCAAAAACTAATCTGTTACTCATAAAATCGGATCAGCATCAGATTTTCGGAAAATTTTATGGGAAAGCTATTCTCGATGACGGAACTATTCTAGAAATACAAGATCTCACTGGTTTTGCTGAAAAAGTATTTAACCGTTGGTAACCCCCCCGGTGTAAGACCATTATTTTTCTTTGAAGGTCTACATTTCAAATAATTTAAACAATTGGGTAAACCTCAATTTTCCAGTAAATATTTTACCAGTTCTATACCTCTGCACACTTCGTTATATTTCTTCTTTCACCAGGTTCGGTGCTGCACTGTCGAGTAAAGCCTTGTGTTCCAGATGAAGGATACCCAGTGATTTAAGCTCTTTCAACAACCAAATCAGGGTAACGGTAACAGCACCAATATCAGCACCAGGGAATGAAAACCAAACACCATTCAATCCTAAAAAATGTGGAAGGATGAGGACAAGAGGTATAAGAAAAATAATCTGCCGTGTCATTCCCAAAATAAGTGAAGGAAGGGCTTTTCCTACTGCCTGGAAAAAAGCTGCTCCGACTATTTGAATACCAAGCAAAGGGACAAATATAATCACCTTTCGCATTGCATTTACCGAAATAGAAATAAGTGTTTTGTCGGTAGTGAACAGCCCGATAAGAAACTCCGGGAATATCATCATAATCAAAAAAGAAAATGAAGACATTAGTGTCGTTACAAAAATTGAAGATTTAATTGACTGCTGCACCCTGTTAAACTTTCGGGCACCATAATTATAACCTGCTATAGGCTGAAATCCCTGAACAATGCCAAAAAGAGGCATCAAAGTAAACATAAGAAGCTTATTAAGTACACCATATGCTGATATAGCCAGATCCCCGCCGTAAATAAAAAGAACATTATTCATAATGACGGCAAGAACACTTCCTCCCGCCTGACGCACAAATACCGGCAATCCGATAAGTACAATCTCTTTGAATAGCCCTGTTTTAGGGACAAGGTGTCTTATTTTTAGATCAAGAGAACTTTTACCTGTCATAAAAAACAAGAGAAGAAAAAGGAATGAGAGCCCCTGAGAAATAACCGTTGCTATTGCAGCGCCTTTGATACCCAGATGAAAAAGAAATATAAAAATCGGATCAAGGATACTATTCATGCCGGTACCAATCAGCATACTGATCATAGCGACCGTCGCTTTTCCTTCAGCTCGGACAATATTATTTGAAGTCATGGAAAAACTGATCAGCGGTATCCCGATGAGAATTACAGACAGATACGAACGCGCATAGCTGAGAAGAGTATCTGATGCTCCAAACAGGCGAAGGATCTGATCAAGGAAAAGTACGCCGCCGATGGTCATGAGCAGCCCCAGCAGTACAGAAACGGTCAAGGCTGTTCCTGCGGCATGGTAGGCTCGTTCACGTCTGCCTGATCCAAGGTTCCTTGAAATAACAGATGCAGCTCCTACCCCGATAGTCATGCCTATTGCCATAACAATCATCTGAAAGGGAAATACGATAGTCAGACCGCCAATAGCAAGAGGTCCGACACCCCGGCCAAGATAAATTGTATCGACTACATTGTAAAGGGCGTTTACCATCATACCTATCATTGCTGGTAATGAAAGTTTAACTAAAAGTTTCCTCATACCCATTGTTCCAAGAAATTCGTCTGTATATCTTTTAGCCACTATTTACTCCTACAATTTTTTTGTAATTTCAGACAAATCATTTATTGCCGTAACGAACCGGTTATAATCCCCATTTGAAAGAGAAGAAAGTTTGTTATCAATCTGTGTACTCATCGTTTCTATACCCTTTTTAACAAGTTTTCGTCCCTGTAACGTTAGATAAATACGTACTTTCCTTCGATCCTGATTATCCCTCAACCGCTCTACAAGTCCTAACTGAAGCAAACTATCAATAACTGAAGTAAAGGAACCCTTTTCCATATTTAAAATCCTGCAGAACTTCGACATGCTTATTTTCTCTTCAGAATAGAGAATAAGTAATGTTTTACGCTGTGTCTTGTTTAAATGACTTTTTACAGATTGATCCGGTATTTCCAACTCTTTTATATCATGAAACATTTTATACATAAGATGTGGAAGAGTTTTGAGCATTCGTATCGTCAACTCATTATCCATTATTCATGCACCACCTTATTAGAAATATTACTATTAGAAATCTAACTAATTATCGAAATTAAGTCAATCATATTTTTCTCCTCTTTTAAAAAAATGTGCTATACTTTGAAGATAGGAAGGAGGAAAGTATGAACCCTATGCACTTTCATTCTTTACTATTAAAATCTATTCTACCTATATCAGTGTTATTAATTTTTGTTACTATTCCGGTTTTTGGAAATTCCAATAGAGAAAGGGAAGCCTGTACGATGTATGCTCACGGCCTTGAACTCCTTGTTGATAATAAAAACAATGAAGCACTACAAGTAATGAAAGAGGTAGTGGCAAAATATCCCGATACCGCTGCGGCAAAAAAAGCACAAGAATATATTGATGAATACGCTAAAAGACTGGACCGGTCGGGCATTATCGGTTTTTACCTCGGTACTATGATTACAACAACCTGGGCAGCTTACAGCATTCCCCTCATTTTTGATATGGAAAACGGTGTTGTTCTCGGTACTACAGGAATAGTGGGAGTGGGTTCCGGTATATATGCATCGTGGTTACTATCAAGGAACATTGACATGAGTCTGGGAAGTGATCTTTGGATTGAGTTTATTGAAACTTCGGCGATTACAAACTTTCAGTATGCATATTTTATAGCAGGAGCATATATTCCGGATACTGACATACGGGAAAAGGGTAATATTGCCGGTCTGGCAGCTATGTCATTAATTTCAAGGGGTCTCACTTATGCCTATATCAAGGGTAAAGATCCGTCGTCGGGGAGAGCATTTACTGTTATAAACACATATGCCTGGACACAGTATTATCTATGGATAGCTCTTTCTCAAATTTTTAACTCGGAAAATACGGATCTAAACTATAGCCTGGGTATTTTGATTCCTGATCTGGCCGCGCTGGGAAGCTATCATCTATGGGATAAAGCCGGATGGTCTTTTCAGAGGACAGGAATTATCTCTGTCAGCGGATTGGGAGGCATGCTTACAGGTATATTTACCAACATGATACTTTCTGAATTATTCAGCATTAATGTATCCGATGCGTTTAAGGCATCACTTGTTCTTGGATGCAGTCTGGCAGGGAAAATTATAGGAGGATACGCAACCTCTGGAATGGAACCGGATGCGAAAGCTGATAAATCGTTCTTTGCGTCGATCAGCCTATTGCCCATGTCCGGCAGAGAAGGAGCTGGCTTGATGATAGATATTCGTTCGTAGACGGTATGATTTCCAAAAAGCATTTAATGAAATTATCCTTTAAGGAAGCGCTTTCCCAGCTTTCAGCCGCTTTTCAAACTCATCCGCCGGTAATGGTTTAGAAAAATAAAATCCCTGAAAGCACCGGCATCCTAATGCTTTCAAGGACTGGGCCTGACCGGAAGTACTTATTCCCTCCGCAATTATTTTCTTGTTTCTTGATTTAATCATAAGAATTATAGATTTCAGGAAAGCAAGGTCTTCATCACTCTTTTCAATATTCCTGATAAATGAACGGTCAATTTTCAATATATCCGCAGGGATATCTTTTAAATACTCCAGGGAAGATTGGCCTGTACCGAAATCATCAATAAAAATCTCAATACCGGTTTTTTGAAGCATTTTTATTCTGTCAATAAATTCTTCAGGATTTTTTATACCTTCCGACTCTGTTATTTCCAGTTTAAAATGCTTCGGATGCAGATTATCAGCTCTCTCTAGAGCTTTTTTTATGACAGGAACAAGATCTTTATCGGTAAACTCCCGGGCACAGAGATTAAGAGAAACATATATATCATGTTCCTGTGTCCATTTGCTTAGTTGTTTTGTCACGGTAAAAATAACCCATTTCCCAATTTCTTTTATGAGGCCGGTATCTTCAGCCAGAGGAATAAAATCAACAGGAGAAATCATCCCTTCCCCAGGCTGGTTCCATCGTATAAGAGCTTCAGCCCCCTTGATATATCCTTCGTGATCAACAATTGGCTGATAGTACAGAATAAACTCATTGTTTTTAAATGCAGCTGACATCCGGGCTTCCATGTTAAGTTTATGTATCGATTCTGCATAGAGTTTTTTATCAAAAAGCATGTATGAAAGCTGCTTGGTTTCCGCTTCCCTGACAGCTGACAAAGCTTTTTCCATAAGTTTCGTTTTATTATCTCCATCCTCAGGGAAAATGGAAATGCCTATTCTCGGTTTTATTTTAATGCTGTATTTTTTATACTGATAAGGATCTTCAACACGATAAATAATTTTTTCAGCAACTTTTACCGCATCTGTTTTATGTGTCAGACTGGTAAGAATAACAGCAAGCTCATTCCCCATAAAACAGAAGATAAAATCACTTTCCCTCAGGAACTCTCTCATTCTCAGTCCTGTATTTTCCAGCAGCACATTGGAAATTTCAAAACCAAATTTTTTAGTGATATCCCCGAGATTATAGATATCAATAAAAAGGAGGGCGCGTAAATTATCTGTTTTTGATCTTTTTGCCTTCTCCAGTTCCATATCAAGAATAATATCAAGAGATTTTCTGTTAAAGAGTCCTGTCAGCGGATCTCTGTATTCATAATTTATCAACTTTGATTCTATCTTGCCGAGATGGGTAATATCGTGAGTAAAAACAAGAACATGCGTAATTTCAGTATCATCTTCCCTGTATGGATAGTATGAAACATGTACGTATCGTATTTCAAGACCAAACTTAAATTTATCAATATAATGTATTTCTTCTCCCAGAAAGCATTTATCAAGATAATTTTTTAATTTTGTCTTAAAAATCTCCTGCCCCCATACATGAGCTACCGTGTTATTAAGAATTTCATCATGCGGGAGACCAATCATTTTTTCATAGGATTTATTTACCAGCTCATAAACATAATTCTTATTAATGAGAGTGATAAAATCCTGTGATGTATTAAAAATATACTTGTATTTATCTGCCATCCACTGAAAAGTATACTCCCTTGCAGTATTTTTACAAGTTTTTTATTCTCAAACGAGTGAGTGGAGCGGGACAACTTGTTGGTCTCATTTCCGAGGGAGTGCAGAGAACGAAAGGTTAAAATACCCCGCGGCTTGCCGCGGAATAGGCCGCGATAGCGGACTGGGTCCAGGGTTTACCCTGGGGTATTGACACCTTTCTTTCTTGATAGTTTTTGTAATGTTTTGTATTTTGGAAACATGGATCAGAACAATGCTCCTCAAAGAGTTAAAGAACAAAACGTAAGAGCGGTTGCTGTTCAGGTAGTACTTATTTCACTTACAGCAGCAGTGTTAAAGCTGCCTGTAATTATGCTCTTGTTGAGTATTGATTTTTTAATAAGAGCTTTTATCAACAGCAGGTACAGTCTCCTCTCATACATTTCCAGAAATTTTCTTGCAGCAGTTCTTCCTTTCAGGAATAAAGTTATCCTTATGAAGCCCAAGAAGTTTGCGGCAATTATTGGAATGATTATTTCCACAAGTGCCGGTATAGTTGGTTTATCCGGCAATAACACAGTGATGACTGGAGTGATTTTAGTGCTCCTGCTTTTCTCCTTTCTGGAAGCTTTTCTCAAATTTTGTGCCGGCTGCTGGATGTTCGGTATACTCATGCGCATTCATCTGATCAAAGAGGATACGTGAGAAGATTGTAAACTAGATACAGTGGATTAGTAGAAAACATCTCACTATCCGAATTATTATATTATGCATACAGTTTTATTACTATTTTTGTAACCTTTGTTACAGAGTTACTGTACTTATCAGTATATATTGACATTGATACTTAAAACCGCCATCAGGCAGGAGGCAGAAATGAGTGAATTGTTACATAATAATGAAGAAAAGCAGGAAGCTTTAAAAAATATAGTAAAAGATCTTTCAGAAGGTTCAGATGTAAAGTCTGTTCAGAAACAGTTTAAAAAAATTATTGAGAATGTCAGCCCGGAAGAAATCGCAACCATGGAGCAGTCCATGATAGATGGCGGAGTTCCTGTTGAACATGTCCAGTCACTGTGCGATGTACATGTAAAAGTTTTTGAAGACACTCTATCGAAACAAAAAACAAGAAAACCTCTCCCGGGGCATCCAGTTCATACATACAGGGAAGAAAATAAAACACTGCGTAAACTTATACGAAGTATTAAAAAAGAAGCAAGAAAAGCAGTTAAGAGGCAGAATACAGATTCTTTCTTAAAAGTCTTTAACGAACTTAAAAAAATAGAGATCCATTTCCAACGGAAAGAAAACCAGTTATTTCCCTTTCTTGAAACAGTAAACTTTACTGGCCCCTCCAGAGTAATGTGGGGGAAACAGGATGAAATCAGAGATATGCTTAAAGAGTTAGATACTTCTATCACATCAAAAGATCTTTCTCATCTTAAACAGCAGGTCCGTAAACTGACAAGAGCTCTGACAGGCATGATCTTTATGGAAGAAAAGATTCTTTTTCCCACTTCATTACGAAAACTCCCAGAGAGAGCATGGATTGATATACGAAAGGGAGAAAACGAAATTGGATACGCGTGGATAAAACCGGGTAATCTTTGGGACCCTGATATTATAAAACCGGCAGGAGGATCCGCATTCGACAAACTGCTTGCTGAGTCTGAAAAGATCAGAGAGGAACGAGAAGCCAGTGAAGCGGCCGAGACTGCAGGCAATGACAAAGGGGAAGAACAAAAACTTCCTCTCCAGGTAGGAGAAATGTCATTGAAACAAATAAATCTGATGCTAAGCAGTCTTCCTTTTGATGTAAGTTTTGTAGATGAAAATGATACCGTGCTTTACTATTCACGAGGAGAAGAACGTTTGTTTCCCCGTAGTCCCGGAATCATAGGAAGAAAAGTGCAGAACTGTCATCCTCCCAAAAGTGCTCATATTGTACAGGCAATTGTAGACAGCTTCAGGAATCACGAAAAAACAGAGGCAGAATTCTACTTTCAGATGAAAGATACGTTTGTCCATATCAGATATTTCCCCGTATACGATGAGAACAACATATACAGGGGGGTTGTAGAGGTCAGCCAGGACATTTCAAAAATACGCAAACTGGAAGGAGAAAAAAAGCTGCTGAACTGGTAAGCTTTCAAAAAAGGTCAAGAGCTTTACAGTTATCATGTAAATGCCCGGTACTTTTTACTCCGGCAAGAACCGCAGAGACAGCAGTATGTTTTAACGGCCAGACAAGACTCCAGTGCTGCATGGGCATTCCTTCAGGGATCTCTTTGTCTCTGATCCGCTCGACTTCTCTCAACAGTCGGTCGAGCTCTTTCGGTGTAAATTTCTCATAACGTGCATCATCTTCAGGGAATCTGTACCCAGGTTTATATTTCCCTGTAAGAAGCCCGCTGGCAAAAGGTACCCGTGCTAGAACACCAAGATTATCTCTGGTGCAGATATCCAGAACTTCAACTTCAGCTTCCGGTACAAGCTTGTTATAGAGGACCTGTATAACATCAACACCAACAGACCTTGCTTTTTGAGCTTGGTAAACACGAAATTTACTATCCAACCGTGAAAGAGATATTCCCAGAAAACGGATCTTCCCAGCTTCGACCTGCTTAGAGAGCATAGTCCAGAGTTCATCGTTATCAAAAGCTTCATTTGTTCCGGAATGGAACTGATATATATCTATATACTCGGTTTGTAGAAATGTAAGGGATTCTTCCAGTTGATGTCTGACATCATCTGCACTCCACCGCTGTTCATTTGTATTTTTGTCTATTCTGTGGTGTCCGAATTTAGTTGCAATTATCCATTTATCACGATCCTTCTTTATGGAAGAGCCGATGAGTTTTTCAGATAAATGGGGTCCATAGCAGGCTGCAGTATCAATCAAATTGATCCTTTCTTCTCTTGCTGCATCGATAATGGCATCAACATCATTTTGTGTAAAATCTTTGCCCCACCTCCCTCCAAATTGATAGGTACCCAGTCCTACTACTGAAACTGAAAGTCCGGTACGACCTAATGTTCTGTATTTCATCAGTTCCTCCTTCTCGTCAATACTAAAATATTTAGACAAATCTTACAATCCATCCCTGAAAAGTACCGGTATCCATAAATGCTTGAAACGTTTCTGTTGGCAGATGTAATATTTCTAACACATCTATTACAAAACAGCCTCCTCTCCTTAATTCTTTCCTTACTTACTCCGAATATGTCAAATTTTTAAATCAAGACATTATAAAATATCTTCTTTTTATAATTTTGAAAAAGAGAGAATCTCTGTTGATATCGTTTTTAATTTTTCATTCAAGGTATTTTTGTCCCGTGCTTCAAGAACCAACCTTAGAAGCGGTTCTGTTCCTGATTTTCTAATCATAAACCACCAATCATGATAATCAAACCGCACCCCGTCCCGTTTATCAATTAACGCATTGGAATATTTTATCAGGAAAGCATTTATTACTGCATCTTGCTCTTCGACACTTTCTAAAGGAAAGCTTCGTTCACCGGAAAAAGCATAGTTTAGAATTCTGCTACTGAGAGAAGAAATTTTTTCTCCACTTTCTAAAATAACATTCAACAATAAAAGTACCGTAATCCAAGCTGAATCACAATAATAGTTGTCCCTATAATAGTAATGCCCAGTCAATTCACCGGCAAATACAGCATCTTCATCCCTAAGCATTTTTTTAATTTTTGCATGCCCTACAGGACATCTTACTGATATACCTCCCCTATTCTTGAGATATTCTGAGACACTATTAGAAGATCGCATGTCAACAAGTATTTTATTTTTCTCTTTATCTTGTTTTTCAGTTGCTCTTAAAAAATAATTCCCTAGCACTGCTGTTATCAAATCTGGTGAAACATGATTCCCTTTCTCGTCCACAACTACAACTCTATCTGCATCTCCATCAAAGCAAAATCCAATGGCAGCGTGATTTTGTACTACACTTTTTTTCAGCTCTTTCAAACTGCCGTCAAGAGAAGGGTTTGGCCCATGTGCCGGGAAAGTACCGTCTATTTCCTCATTTAGGACGATTGTTTCTCCTTGAAAATTTTTCACAATATCATGAATAAAAATACCTGCCATACCATTCGAACAATCTATTATCGTTTTTATTTCTGAATAATCTTTTTTATATTTTAAAATAAAATTCACATAGTCATCACGAATATCCAATTTATACAGAGAGCCTTCTTTAATTTCAGACGTAATTATGTCAGTTCCACTAGCGTAATGAACAAGCGATTCAAGTCTTTTTATACCATTTTCATAATCAAAGGGTGCAGCATTCTTCCCAACTAATTTCACACCGTTATAACCTACAGGATTGTGGGATGCGGTGACCATTATTCCCCCATCATATCCGTCTTTCCCCACAGTAAAATAAACTGCAGGAGTATCAACCATACCAATATCAAATACATTGATACCTCTTTTAATAAGTCCCTGAACTAAAAACTCAACAATTTCTCTGGAAGAAGTTCTTCCATCCCTTCCCATTACGATCCTGTTACCTGTGAAAATGTCTGCAAGTGAAAAACCAATTTTATACGCTGTCTCTTTATTCCATTCTTCAGGGTATCGTGCGCGTATATCATTTGCCTTAAAAATATTCATCACGTCCTCTAAAAATCATTTATAACAAGCAACTGACAGCAAAGTAAAAATATTACAGAAGACACCATTACATCTGCCAAAATAATTTTTTATAATGCTTCCAACCGTTGTATTTCTGAAATAAGACGGACTGATTCCTTGGATAGTTTTTGTCCAATGGAAAAAAGAAAATCAAAACAAAAATCTCTTTTCTCCTCATCGGTTATTTGTTCTACTTCAGATCTTCTTATTTTATGTACTGTTGTTTTCCCTAGAGCAACAAAAGTCGCTGAAATCGGTCCGGGATTAAAAAATGTCAACTTTCCAAAAAAGGTTCCAGGAGAATATTTTGCAAGTATTTTGTAGGAAACTTTACCATAATAGAGCCGTTGCTCAACAAAACCTTCTGTTATCAGATAGAGAGAACTGCTCTCTTCTCCCCGATTAACAATAATATCTTTATCCTCATATTGTTTTTGTACCGAAAGCTGTCTTAACAAATGTGTTCCCTCTTCTCCCAGTCCTCTGCATAAGTCATTTTCCTCAAAAGGTACAGGATCAGTCATGCTGTAATCCTTATCCTTATAAACATTCCTTAATATTTCATCTTCCGCGTATTCCAGTGCCCGGGCAGTAGAATGGAATATCTTCATGTCTATTTTTTTCTTGTTTTCGATAAGCGAAAAGGCTCTTTTCATTTTCTTTCCAAACCCCAGGCGTTTATGCATGTGACAGAAAACAATTTCTGTTCCTCGTTTTTTAGCAATCTGCGTAAGCTGCATAAGGATAACCATCCCACTCATATCGAGAGATAGAACTCTTCTAAAATGCAGTATTATAATCAATCGCCCATTAAGCCGTTTCATGATTCTTCTATAAAGCTGGTCTGTAGTTGCAAAAAAAAGGTCCCCCTGAAGCTCTATAAGAAGTCCTTTATCACTATGCTCCGCAAGAATTGTCCTGTGTTTTGCGCTTCTCTTGCGTGGAGAAGGATATTCATACATTGTTGATTGCCGTCTAATTAATGACCGGGTGACCTCTCTCCTCAAGAACGTAATTATAGCAAATATCATACCCAGTCCAACAGCTTTTGTTACATCCAGAAGAATTGTTGCTGTTATAACAAGAAGCGCGTTAATGGCATCTGCCCGCGTGCGTTTATCCTTCAGCCAGAAAAGGATATTTACATTGATCATTTTTAAACCAATATAAATAATAACACCAGAAAGGGCTGAAAGAGGAAGGTATGAACCAATACTCCGACCAAAAAGAGTCATCGAAAGAATAATAGCTGCAGCAAAAACAGGGCTCCACCTCCTACCGCCGGCCATTGTGTTCGCCAGAGTAGATCCTTTTGTTCCGCCTCCACCGACGCCACCTATAAACCCTATGATCATCTGCGCAACACCTTGGGCTACCAGTTCCTTCTTTGCATTATGACGCATGGCTGTCTGAGTATCTGCAACCAAAGCAGTTAAAAGACAATCAATCATGACAAGAACTGTTAACGCAAGAGCGGATGTAACGATAAGCTCCCAGGGAAGAGAAGTAAAATCAACACCATCAAAACGGTGAACAATTTTGGATATCTCAATTTTTGGCAGGGCTCCAATAACCCAATGTGGATCAGGACTCTTATCCGAAATGACAAGAAAGGGATAGAGAATTATTCCAACAAGCAGGCCCATAAGAACCGAAGGTAGTTTCGGAAAGAATTTTTTAAAAAGAGGAATGGCTATTATGGTCGCAAGCGCTACAATAAGAGGGATGAAACGATACCATCCAACAATGGAGGATTGAGGAATAATCTGTTTAACCTGAGACTTTATCATTAAAATACCTATGGCAGAAATCATACTTGCCACAACAGGATAGGGAATAAGTTTAATGAGCTCCCCGCCTTTTAAGAGTCCAAATATGATCTGGAAAATACCAGTAAAAAACAATACTGCGCTAAAAACAACAAGTATCTCTGCTGTAGAATGTGTAGGTGCAAGTTTTACAATAAGCCCTGAAAGCAGTATTGTAACAGGACCGTTCGGGGCACTGATCATACCGATTGTTGCGCCCATAATTCCTGAAGATAACAGAAGGACAACTGCTCCAATCAGACCAGCCATTGCTCCATCAGAAGCTTTCATTCCCATAGCTGTAAAAAGGAGTACACTAAGACCGATTGTCTGGGGAAGAACAGCAACTGCTCCAGTAAATCCTCCAAAAAAATCAGAGACAAGAGAAGTTGATGTTAATTTTTGAGCTGTATTTTTTAATGGTAATGGTAATTTCATAGCTGATAATACTAACACTGATAAAAAAAACTGTAAAGACACATACAAAACGTATGTCCTGTTTAGACCACAGTGCATAATATTTTAAAAGTATCATTTATTTCTGCATAATTCTTCTGTACATCTAAGGGTGTTATTCCGAGGGATGAGTGTATTTCTCTATGATATTCAGTTTCGAGCCAGCTGGAGAACAGGATATTGAGCTGATCAAGACTCTTGATTTCTTCCTGATCCAATAGATTGAGAAATGACTGCCTTACTGTTCTAAAGA
>WGCU01000035.1 GCA_015493635.1 Spirochaetaceae bacterium
ATTGAGTAGTATTATTTTGGGTAAGCCGGGAATAAGCAGAGCTCTAACTCGTACCTTTTTCCCGGTTTATCCTCCCTTTTCAAATTCTTCTACAAGAATTCTTTTCGGGAAATTATCTCTCTTTATTTAATTTGGGCGCGGGAATCAACAGGTGCAAAAAGCTCGATATGAGCTTTCCTTGACTTGGTATCATAAGGTATATAGTATGAATAGCAGTTTGGTAAGAAGTTATGACATAGCAAATAGGGGGAAGATATGAAAGCTGAATTTATGGCAATTATTGAACCTGCGCCTGAAGGCGGGTATTGGGCTATGTGCCCTGAAATACCTGGTGCGAACGGGCAGGGAGAAACGGTAGAAGAAGCAAAGGATAGTTTAAGAGATGCCATCGAACTGATCTTGGAGGATCGCAGGGAGGATATTCTTCGGGGGTTACCGGAAGATGCAATTCGTGAGAAGGTTGAGGTATTATGAAGCTCCGAGATCTGGAGCGTAAACTCCGGATAGCCGGATGCTATTTGAAAAGAGAAGGCGGCTCTCATTCTCTTTGGGTCAATCCTAAGAATGGAGTGATCGAGGCTATACCTCGAAAATACTGAAGAATATGAATGCTGAGTAAATAATATACAAAAAGAACAGGCGGTATTTTACGTACCTGTGGTAATGCTGCCTGGCAATCCATGATAAAAACTTTTCAGTTACAGGCAAAACAGATAGAGAAAGAACATGTTCGGATGGTCACCCGCAGCTGATTCAAATTATTTTCAAAGTTTGCTCACCCGGGAGAATATTCCGGGCTTTTTTGGGCCCACTAGGACTTGGTCTCCGGTCGAAAACATCGTGTTTTCTCCCTTCGACCCGCCTTCGGCTCTAAAACGGCGTCCTGCCGTTTTGCGCTGCAGGTATTCGCGCCGAGCCTCGGATTCAAGTCCCAGCGGGGCCCTGCCGCAAAAAAAAACCGCCCACCTTGCGGTGAACGGTCTTTTTTTGGGCCCACTAGGACTTGAACCTAGGACAACCTGATTATGAGTCAGGGACTCTAACCAACTGAGCTATAGGCCCGGTACGTGCAGGCAATAAGCAGAACAAATGATGTGCACGTGCCGATACTTGTACCAAAAAAAGGGTATTGTGTCAATATTATCAACCGATCTGCTTGTAATTCTGGAGGAAATCAATAAGAACTTCAGTATCGTTTACATGTTTGCTCTTCTCAAGAAAATCCTTGTACAGTTCCACCATGTAGTGCTCGATTGTTTTCTTTGAAATTCGGGAGATTCTGGACGTATTAAGCATTTTTTCAGCTATTTGATAGGGCAGCTCTTCTGGAAAATCTTCTACAGTCGATCTAAGGGCAAATAATCCTGCCGGAATGCAGTTAACACTGTGCTGCTTCAGAAAAAGGACGCTGTCAATGATACGTACTGCCGTAAAAAAGAGATATTTTCTTTCTTTGCTGTATGTATCAGAACCAGGGGCAAGGATGTCAAGAAAAGAGTTTATTCTGATTAAAGTATAGCTTACAATCA
Source organism: Spirochaetaceae bacterium (assembly GCA_015493635.1). GTDB lineage: Bacteria > Spirochaetota > Spirochaetia > B11-G9 > B11-G9 > S145-15. Next base: position 1,530 of record WGCU01000035.1, read on the forward strand.
TGACATGGAGACTGGGAAGGCAGTTCAGGTGAGGATCCGCCATGTGAACCAGTTTAAGCGGAATATTTTTTCCTGATTTTGGGCGGGCAGTAGTAGATTGATAGACTTTATAAACAGAATATGCTGTTTGGTAAAGCTGCTCAAGGCCATCGATAAACTGATAAATGTAAGGAAGTGCTTTTTCCCCAAACTCTTTGTACAAAAAAGAGACAGACTTTATCCAGAGGCTGGTAAACCCCATGTATGTTTTTAAGTAGTCACTTGAAAAGGGAATAAGCTTGTCGAGTGTATGGTCGATGGTAATTATTTTATTCTTTTTTATTTTGAATTTACTCTGAAACTGCGGAAGGAAAAATTTATCCAGTATTGTCTTTGCCAGCTTAAGACTTATCTTTCTTGTTTCCTTTTTGGCAAGAAACAGAAGTATAGCACGGCCAACGCTGCGGTGTATTATCCTGTTTTTCACTTCTTCAGTCCTTGTTTTCTTGTTATTGTTGTTTTCGCAGCAAAACAGAATGGAAGCCCATGCCTGCTAATCTGTTTTTAACCCCTTCTATGCTGTCGCTGGATATATCAGTAAGAAGTATACGGATATATCCGCTCTTTGTGAACTCCATTTTCGGGTGAAAATTGTTGTTTTTAAGTGTCCTGCTTGCTTTGTCAGCATTGCTGCGGCTGGAAAATGAAGCAATTTGAATTGTTACCGGCCCTGCGGGAGGCTTCCCGGGGGGCTGCAGACCCGGTGGAACGGGATCGGTTCCATTGGTAAATAACTCCGTTGTGTCGGTTATAACTTTCAGCTGAACCTGTACGACACCCCTCCCGACAAGGCCTATTTTTTCCGCGGCAGCCCTTGAAAGATCTATAATTCTTCCTTCCACGAAAGGCCCCCGGTCATTTATTCTAACAAGAACAGTTTTGTTATTATTAAGGTTGGTAACTTCTACTATTGTATTAAAGGGGAGTGTTTTATGTGCGGCTGTGAATTTGTTTGTATCAAAGATTTCGCCGTTTGCTGTACGGCGTCCCTGAAACTTCCCTCCGTACCAGGATGCTCCTCCTGTTTCCATAGTGGTAACAGCTGTAACAAAAGTGGAGAGAACGGATAGTAAAATCAAAAAAAGTACTCTTTTGCTCATATACCTTTATCGGAACCTCTTCCCTTTATCCTTAACGACCAGTATAATCCCTCTATGAATAAAAAATCCATACACTGGGCGGATATTAACGCTGATAAAATAATACGGAAGAAGGGAGAAAAGGACGTTTACGTTTGTGCTTCCGGTATAACCCCCTCAGGAACCATTCACATTGGCAATTTCAGGGAAATTATCTCTGTAGATCTCGTTGTACGGGCACTGAGGGATAAGGGAAAGAATGTACGATTCATTTACTCCTGGGATGACTACGATGTCTTTAGGAAGGTCCCTGTAAATATGCCTGAGCAGGACCTGTTAAAGGAATACCTGAGAAAACCGATAACCCTTGTTCCTGATACAAGGGGGAATTGCGGCAGTTATGCAGAAGCGAATGAAAAAGAGCTTGAAGAGCTGCTTCCTGTTGTCGGTGTTAAGCCCGAGTACATCTATCAGGCGGAGCGGTACCGTACTTCCCGTTATGCGGAAGGTATACGAACGGCTCTTGAAAAGCGAGATACCATACGAAAACTTCTGAATGAGCACCGGACAACTCCCCTCGCTGATGACTGGTGGCCTGTTTCCGTGTTCAGCAACTTTACCAACCGTGACAATACAAAAGTTTTAGGCTGGGACGGTGAGTGGGGCGTTACCTACCGCTGTCTCGATACGGGGAAAGAGGAAACGGTGGACCTCCGGAATACATCGGCTGTCAAGCTGCCCTGGCGGATAGACTGGCCTATGCGGTGGAAAGAAGAGGGGGTCGATTTTGAACCTGCCGGAAAAGATCATCATTCCGAAGGCGGCTCCTTTGATACGGCAAAGAGAATAGTCCATGAAGTTTTTGATGGAGAAGCCCCTGTTTCGTTCCAGTATGATTTTATACGGATAAAAGGGAGAGGCGGGAAAATATCGTCTTCCAGCGGTGAGGTTATAAGCCTGAAGGATGTTCTTGATATTTATCCGCCGGAAATTGTGCGGTACCTTTTTGCGGGGACAAGGCCGAACACTGAATTTGCCATCTCCTTTGATCTGGATGTGTTAAAGATATATGAGGATTATGATAAATGTGAGCGGATCTATTTCGGTGTGCAGCAGATAAACGAGAAGAAAAAGGCAAAAGAAGTGCGGACGTACGAGCTTTCACAGGTTGATGAAATCCCTGAAGAAATGCCCTACCAGGTACCTCTCCGGCATCTTTGTAATCTGCTTCAGATACACAGCGGAGATATAAAAGGGGTCATTGCTCTGCTCCCCGATGTAAAACCTTCCCAGGTCGGGCGGCTAACTGTCCGTTTACAGTGTGCATGGAACTGGATAACCCAGTTCAGTCCTGAAGATTTCAGGTTTTCCCTGAAAAATGCTGATGATCCGGTAGAAAAGTTGTCAGCAGAAGAGAAAAAAGCTGTTGAGCTGATGAAAGATGAAACTGAAAAACTGGATACCCATACAGAACGGACTCTCGGAGAAGCGGTCTACCGTATTGCGGAGGAAGCAGGGCTGGAACCGAAAGATCTTTTTACGGCAGTGTACCGTGTTCTTATCGGTAAAGAGAAAGGCCCGCGTCTGGCCGGATTTATGATGATTGTGGGAAAGGAAAAGCTGCTGTCCATTTTTAACAGATACTGAACGGGGCTAAACGGGAAAAGTCAGATCAGTTACCGCACCGCCGTTATTTGAGAATGATATGGTTCCTTTTATCTGGTCAATAAGTGTCAGAATAAGGTGTATTCCACCTCCTGCTGCAGTGCTGTCATCTGCATCAGCAGTAATAATTTCCGGGGGAAAGCCTGTTCCTGTATCGGAAATACGGATATGGGCCGTTCCCTTGTCACTGAACCCGGCAAGTGAGATTTCTCCGCCTGATTCCGGAAAAGCGTGTGCTATGGAGTTTGAAATGATCTCACTGATAATGAGGCCGAGGGAGAGCAGGGTATCCATTTTAAAAAGAAGCCCGCTTTGAAACTTTATGGAAAAGCGGACATCCCCCCGGTAGATGCCTGAACCCCGGACAAAGTCGATAATATGCATAATGTAGGACTCAAGATTGATATTCGAGGGATCCGGGGTTTCCATAAGGGTTTCATGTACAAGAGAAATGGCGTATACCCTCCGTTCAAGATCTTCCAGCAGGGATTCATGATACCGGTCGGAGAGTTTATCTCCCTGCATGTGAATCAACGCTAATATAATGGAAAGATTGTTTTTAACCCGGTGATTGATCTCACGGATAAGAATACCCTGTATCTTCAGGGACTGATGCAGTTTTTTCTCCGCTTCTTTTCTTCTTTCAATCTCTTTTTCCGCTTTGTGGAAGAGAATCGATTTTGAGATAGCGGTGGTGGCGAAAGGAAGAAGAAGCTGTAAGGTGTTTTTATCTTCTTCGGTAAATGAGAACGCTTTGTCGCTGTCAAGGAAAAGAATACCGATAACAGTATCTTCCCACATGAGCGGTGCAATGAGGGCGGATCTAATGTAGGCCGTTTCTTTAAATGTTTTCCATTCGGGATCTGCATAGGCGTCGGTAACAAGTTCTATCTTTTTCCGTTTAAGGAGGTAAGGAACCTTCCCGCTCTTGGTTGTAACAACGGAAAAGGTGCTTATAAATTCTTCAGCACCGTACTTTTCGTATCCCTTCCACCGGAGTGTTTTTATCGTCCCTTCTTCCAGCAGCATGATATTTGCGCTGGAGTAGGGGATCAGTTCACCAATCCGGTCCAGAAGCCTATCAAGTATGGTATTGATGTCTGATTCCGAAATAATGGAAAGTGTTATTTCCTCTATGGTACGGTTGAACTGCTGGTTTTTGCGGTAAAGCTCTGCCAGTTCTTTATACGTTGCAGGCAGGTGATCTTCTTTACTTATATTGTCCATTTTGTATCCATCTTGTACCCATTAAAAGATCAGCTTTTGTAGTATGTGATCTTTTTTCCGCCATTTGGAACTTACTTTTACCCGTAGGTCGAGGTATACCTGGTACGGGAACACCCGTTTCAGTTCCTTCTGAGCCGCTTTCCGTATTGCTCTGATTCCTTCTCCCCCCTTACCGACGACGATCCCTTTCTGGCTCTCTTTTTCCACCATGAGAAACGCACGGATCCATCCCTTTGTCCCGTCATCCGATATTTCCACATCAGCTATCTCAACAAAAATCGAGTGCGGTATCTCTTCCTTTACCCGGTTGATGGCTTTTTCACGAATTATTTCAGCCATCCGGAATTCCGGAGGCTGGTCGGTATAGAATTCCTCCGGATACATCATTTCCCCCTCAGGTGCGGCATCGAAAAGTGCCTTTTTCAATGTTTCTATTCCGGAACCGGTATATGCGGAAGTGGAAATAACGGTGCTAGAGGGAAGCAGCTGTTTTATTTTACGGTTCATGGAATCAGTATGTGCTTCAGGAAGGTCATCCTTGTTTAAAACAACGATGGTTTTTTTTTGGAGGGGGGTAAAAAGGGTAACAAGAAGGGTTTCCTCTTCTCCGATTTTTCGTGCTGTATCAATAACATAGATATAGAGATCACTTTCTTCAAGAGAGGAAACAGAAAGTTCTTTCAGCTGGAGATTGAGCTTTTTTTCCGATACATGGAACCCTGGAGTATCAATAAAAACAAGCTGCCCCTCTTCTGTGGAGAGTATTCCGCGGATCTTGTTTCTCGTTGTCTGGGGAGTCGGAGCTACAATTGAAACCTTCTTACCGCATAGCTTGTTAAGGAGTGTACTTTTCCCTGCAGAAGGTCTTCCCAGTATTGAAATAAAAGCTGACTTCATATTTTATATTGTAATGGAATCATATAAGATATCAAGAATAAAATAACGATATTACTGCTTTTCTTTCTCTTCTTAAATATGTATACTCTTCTACAGAGGAGATTGTGTACGTATGCGTTTAGACGAAAAAGAAAAAAAGAAAGATAAAAACGGGGACGGTCCGATGGATTTTTCGGAAAAGATGATGGAAACACGAACCATCCTTCTGTCCGGTGAAGTAAATAAAGAACTTGCGGAAAAAGTTGTACGGCAGCTGCTTCTTCTGGAGGCGGAGGGTGATGATCCCATAAAAGTATTTATCGATTCTCCCGGAGGAGATGTTGACGCAGGTTTTGCTATTTTTGACATGATGAGATTTGTCAAACCTGATGTTTATACCGTTGGTATGGGCCTTGTTGCCAGCGCCGGAGCATTGATTCTCCTGGCTTCTCCCCGGGATCACCGGATTGGACTTCCCAATTCTCATTACCTTATTCATCAGCCCTTAAGCGGAATCCGCGGTGTTGCGACTGAAATAGAAATTCACGCGAAAGAGCTTGAAAAACTGCGGAAGAAACTGAATGAACTTATCAGTAGAGAAACCGGACAGGAGCTGTCAAAAGTTGAAAAAGACACAGATCGGGATTACTGGATGAACGCAGAAGAAGCAGCTTCCTATGGTCTCATTTCCCGTGTTATCAGTAGAAGGGATGAATTAGTGGTATAAAAGTAAGAATTTTAAAGCAGCAGGCCTTTCCGTTTGTATTATACAGGTATGATACAAGCTGGAAAGGTTTTTTTTATCGTGTTTATCGTTATCGTTTTCTCGGCGGGGAGGTGCACCCTGCCTCTGGAGGATACAGGACAAAAAACTCTCCGGATTATGTCGTACAATGCTGAAAATATCTTTGATGACGTGGATAACGGCAGTGAGTATACGGAATTTGATCCGGGATCCGGAGAGTGGAATGAATCACTCTATAACATTCGTCTTGTTAATCTTGCAGAAGTAATTAAGGCGTCCTGCAGGGGCGGCCCCGACATTATTGCGCTGCAGGAGATAGAAAACGGAAAGGTTTCCGCTGATCTTGTTTCCCGCTATTTGAAGGGGATGGGATATACCGCAGCTGCAGTAACACGTAAGGAAGGTTCTGCGGTTCAAATCGGCTTTATCAGCAGAATTCCTTTTGCCTCCGTTACTGTGCATGATGTGTACACCGCTGCCGGAGCGCGTACCCGTCCGGTACTTGAGATATCTGTAAAGACAGAAGCGGGGATTCTCTATCTTTTCAACAATCACTGGAAATCACGAATCGGCGGAAGCAGGGAGACAGAAGAGCTCAGGATCCTTGATTCCATGCTTCTGCGGAATCGGATGCGGGAAATTACTGCCCGGAACCCATCCGCGGATTTTTTAATACTGGGGGATCTTAACGAAAACTATGATGAATACGAGCGTACAGGTAAACAGTATCAAACAGCTTTAATGCCGCCGGGCAGCATTTCTGATTCCCTGATGGTGACCGGAAACGCTGAAATACTTTCTGAAAATAATGCTTCCTCGCTTGTGTATACTCCCTGGGTGAAATTCAGCGGCGGTTCAGGCTCTTATTTTTACAAGGGAAAGTGGGAAAAGATAGATCATACACTCATGAGTTACGGACTTTTGTGTAAAGACGGATACCTGTATGATTCTTTCTCGGTGCCGGATATACCCTTTATCCTTACTGCTGACAGTGTCCCCTTCAGCTGGAATACCCGGCGGGAATCAGGTTATTCTGACCACCTGCCCGTTCTTGTTACGCTGAAATATGGAGACTAATCACGTTCGAGATTTATCTCCTGGGTATTGATCTGGTAAAAAAGGTGTTCAAGCTCAAGAGCAATATTGACGTTCTGAATAACACAGTTTGAGTCACATTGGTACTTACTGCATTTAAGTTCAACGGGAGCAAAGTTCAGTACTCCCCGGATTCCGGCTTCAACCATAATATCTAGTACTTTCGATGCTTCAGAGTCCGGTACGGCAATAACACCGACTTTTACGGAATTTTCACGTATGAAATCCTGAAGTTTATCCATTCCGTAGATAGGAACATGGGAGGGATTGCTTACATTTTTAGGATTTTGGTCAAACCCGGCAACAATCGTTAAATCATCAGAAGTGAAACCGCTGTACTGCATAAGTGCTGTCCCGATTCTTCCGCAGCCGACAATAATAACGTTCTGGGGTGTATTGCCTCCAAGAATCCGGTCAAATTCCTCAACGAGCATGTCTATATTGTATCCGCCTCTTTTATTCCCTGAAAGGTGAAGAATTGAAAAATCCTTCCGGACAAGGGCAGGCGTCACCCCGATGGCATCACCAAGATTGTTGGAAAAGACTTTTTCAAACCCCAAAGCTTTTAACTTGTGAATGAGACGTTTATATTTTGTTAATCTTAGTATAAAATCTTTGTTCATATTATTACTCTCTCTCTCCTTCGGAGTTTATAGCTTATTCTATCCTGTTTGTTGTAAAATGTAAATAATATTATTTATAAATTGTATTTATATGTAGTATATAATTGTATGATTCACAAAAATAAAGGGATAAAGATATTTATAATTGATATGTGGTTGTATTATAATTGACATGAATTTAATATTATAATAAATATATTAAAACTATAGATAATTGAATAATATAGTTCTTAAAAGGTTCAAAATATTTGATTATATAATTCTTGGCTAATATCCTTCGGTTATGTTATAATCGCCGGGAAAACTGCTTTAATTTCATTGTGTACAGGAGGCGTAATGCAGATACATATTCCGGATAATCCGCAGTACAGAGAACTGGGAGCATATATACAAGATGTAAAACATCAGAAGGGCCCTCTTATAAAGGTTCTTCACAAAGCACAGAGTATTTTCGGGTATTTACCCAGAGAGGTCCAGTATTTTGTAGCACGGGAATTGAATATTACAGAGAGCAGTGTCTATGGAGTAGTAACCTTTTACAACTTTTTTTCCACGAAACCGAAAGGAGAAAATGAAATAAATGTCTGCCTCGGAACCGCCTGTTATGTACGTGGAGCAGATAAGGTTCTTTCAATGCTGGAAGATGAACTTGAAATCAGTAATGGAGAAACAACAAAAGATAATATTTTTTCTCTCAATACTGCCAGATGTTTCGGAGCCTGCGGTCTTGCTCCGGCGGTTATGATAAACGAAGAGGTGTACGGGCATGTAGACAGAAAGAAAATAAAAAAAATGCTTTCCGAGTACAGGACAAAAGAGGAGTAGGGAGATTACTATGAATTTGGAAGAATTGAGAAAACTGAGAGAGAAAGGCCAGCGTGAAATGATGCAGCGTTCTGATACGTCTAAATATAGAATTGTCGTCGGTATGGGTACATCCGGAATTGCGGCAGGAGCAAGAGAAGTATTGAAAGCCTTTATTGATGAAATTAATACACGGGGTATTAAAGATGTCATTGTTATGCAGACAGGGGAAAAGGGATTCAGCTCCAGAGAACCGGTTGTAGAGGTTTTTGAAGAGGGTTCAGAGCCGGTACTGTACGGGAATATAGATCCGGAAAAGGCAAAACGGATTGTAGAAGAGCATATCGGCAAGGGAAATATCATCAAAGATTACCAGATTATAGTCGGTAAATAGGGGGTACTATGGCAACTGTTCCAAAACTGGATGTGCTTATATGCGGCGGTGCTTCCTGCATATCGAACCATTCGCATGATATCAAAGATAAAATTTTTGAAGAGCTTAAAAAGAACGGTATTGAAGATGAGGTCCGGGTTATTGAAACGGGATGTATGGGCCCCTGCGAATTGGGTCCGGTAATGCTTGTATATCCTGATAAAGTGTTCTATCAGCGGTTGAAGCCGTCGGATATAGAAACCATCGTATCCGATCATTTTGTAAAAGGCCGGCCTGTTGAGGAAAAGGTTCTTGTTTCTGAAACAACGAGAGCCATTATAGAAAAAGGGCAGCAGGATACCGATTTTTTTAAAAAGCAGACGAAAGTTGTTCTTTCAAACTGCGGGCGGATAGATCCGGAAAATATAGAAGAATATATTTCTGAGAACGGATATGCTGCTCTCGGCAGTGTTCTGACATCCTCAACCCCTGATGAAGTAGTGGAAACAATAAAAAAATCGGGTTTGCGGGGCCGGGGCGGCGGCGGATTTCCCACCGGGAGAAAATGGGAATTTGTAAAAAATACAACTAACGATCAGAAGTATGTTGTGTGTAATGCTGACGAAGGTGATCCGGGTGCGTTTATGGACCGGTCAGTTCTAGAAGGTGATCCACACTGTATTATTGAAGGAATGAGTATTGCCGCGTACACCGTTGGTGCCAACAAGGGATACGTGTATATCAGGGCTGAGTATCCTCTGGCAATAAAGAGGCTGGAACATGCCATTGAAGAAGCGAGAGAATACGGGTTTCTTGGTGAAAATATCTTTGAAACGGATTTTTCCTTTGATCTGGAGATTAGGATAGGTGCAGGCGCGTTTGTCTGCGGAGAAGAAACCGCTCTTATAGCTTCCATTGAGGGAGAACGGGGGAACCCCCGGCCGAGACCTCCTTTTCCTGCTATCTCAGGACTCTGGGGAAAACCGACACTTTTAAACAATGTTGAAACCTACGCGAATATCCGGCATATCATCCTGAAGGGATGGGAATGGTATGCTTCCATCGGTACTGAAACGAGTAAAGGAACAAAAGTATTTGCTCTGTCCGGAAAGATTAAAAATACCGGACTAATCGAGGTCCCCATGGGTACAACCCTGCGGGAGCTTATTTTTGATATCGGCGGCGGTGTTCCCGATGGTAAAAAGTTCAAAGCTGTTCAGCTTGGCGGACCTTCCGGAGGTTGTGTGCCTGAGGAATACCTGGATACTCCCATTGATTACGAAACATTAATTGAACTGGGTGCCATGATGGGGTCCGGCGGTGTCATTGTTATGGATGAAGATACCTGTATGGTAAATACCGCGCGGTTTTTTCTGGATTTTACCAAAAGTGAATCTTGCGGAAAATGTGTACCCTGCCGTGTGGGGCTTGTCCAGCTGCATGCTCTCCTCGACAAAATTGTGAAAGGGAACGGAGAACTTGAAGATCTGGATAAGCTGGAAAAACTATGTTATTCCGTTAAAAAGACATCCCTCTGCGGTCTTGGACAGACAGCACCGAATCCTGTGTTGTCGACACTCCGTTATTTCAAGGATGAGTATCTGGAACATATTCAGGATCATAGGTGCAGAGCAAAGGTCTGTACGAATCTTGTTACGTATACCATTGTGGAAGACGCGTGCAGAAGCTGCGGCATCTGTGCAAAGAACTGTCCTGTGGATTGTATTTCAGGAGAGAAAGGGGTGCCGTACGTTATCAATCAGGATATCTGTATCAGTTGCGGAACCTGTTACGATGTATGCCCCTTTGACGCTATTACAACCGAATCATAGACGTAGAGGAACGAGTAATGCGGATAGATACTGTTTTAAAGAAATATGAGGCTAAAGAGGAGAACCTCCTGTACATTCTCCATGAAATACAGGATGGATCAGATAATAACAGCCTGAATAAAAAAGATCTGGAAGAGGTCGCGGCTTATGTGGGGGTTCCTCTCTCCCGTGTGAACGGTGTGGTTAGTTTTTATTCCATGTTTTCTTCCAGACCGAGAGGAAAATATATAATCAGATTGTGTCAATCGCCGCCGTGTTTTATTAAAGGGTCGGTGAATGTATACGAAAAGATAAAACAGCAGTTGAAGATTTCAGAGGATGAAACGACGGATGACGGTCTGTTTACCCTGGAGTTTTCCAGCTGTCTCGGTGTCTGCGGATTGGCACCGGCAATGATGATTAATGATGATGTATACGGAAACCTTACGGAAGAACGTGTTGTAGAAATTTTAAATAACTATCGAAATCTGGAGGATTAAATGGGGAAGTTGGTAACCATAAAAATAGATGGAAAAGAAATAAAGGCTGAAGAAGGATCTAACCTGCTTCAGACCGCACGGGATGCCGGATTTGATATTCCGGGATTGTGTTATTACGATAAGGTTTCTCCTTCCGGAGCCTGCCGTCTCTGTCTTGTTAAAATTGACGGTATGCGGGGATTAACAGCTTCCTGTACGGTAAAGGTCAACGAAGGAATGAATATTACCGCTTTTGATGAAGAACTGGAAGGCCATAGAAAGGCTATTGTGGAACTTCTCATTTCAGAACACAAACTCGGCTGTATGACCTGTGAAGTGGATTCCGGCTGCGGTCTTGAAGACCTTGCCTACCGCTATGATGTTACGGTAGATAATCTTCCTTTTCCCGCACGTAGTGAACACCTGCCCGTTGAGGCGACTTCTCCTGTTATTCTGTATGATCCGAATAAATGTATTCTCTGTGAGCGCTGCGTTAAAGCATGCTACGAAATACAGGGGAAAGGGATACTTTCCTTTGCCGAGAGAGGAATTGATACGTACGTAGCCACGGATTTAGGCGGTCTCTGGGTAGATTCAAATTGTGACGGCTGCGGTGAATGTATTCAGGCATGCCCTGTAGGGGCACTTGTTGAAAAGCCTTCGATAGGAAAAGCACGGAAGTGGGAGATAACGAAAGAGGAAACGATTTGTCCCTACTGCGGTGTCGGGTGCAGAATAGAAGTGGAAAAGAAGGGCAACGAGATAATCAGAATAAACGGTGCCGACGGTCCGGCGAATGACGGCCGGCTCTGTGTAAAGGGCCGCTTCGGCTATGAGTACCAGATGAATGACAGCCGTCTGACAACTCCCCTTATTAAAGAGAACGGAGCTTTCAGGGAGGCTTCTTGGGATGAAGCTCTTGATCTTATTGCTGACAAGTTCACCGGGATAAAAAACAAGTACGGAAGCGGCGCTTTTGCCGGGCTTGCTTCCGCGCGGTGTACTAACGAGGACAACTATGTTTTCCAGAAGTTTATGCGGGCGGCTCTCGGTACAAACAATGTTGATCACTGTGCACGGCTCTGTCATGCCAGTACCGTAGCCGGATTGGCACGGGCCTTTGGAAGCGGCGCAATGACCAATTCAATAAAAGAGTTTGAACATGCCGACTGTATTCTTGTTACCGGCTCCAATACAACGGAAACACATCCGGTTATAGCAACGTACATAAAGAATGCGGTACAGAAACACGGTGCAAAACTTATCGTTGTCGATCCCCGGAGGATAGATCTTGTCAAGTATGCAACCCTCTGGCTCAGACAGCAGAACGGAACAGATGTGGCGTGGCTTAACGGAATGATGAACGTTATTATAAATGAAGGTCTTGCTGATGAGGAGTTTATCAGATCCCGGACTGAAGGGTATGAAGATTTTGCAGCGGTAGTAAAAGAGTACACCCCTGAAAGGGTAGAAGAGATTTCCGGTATTCCGAAAGAGCAGATTATTGAGGCTGCCAGGGTTTACGCACAAGCTGAAAATGGTTCCATCGTGTTCTCCATGGGAATAACACAGCATATTACCGGAACTGACAATGTGCTTTCCGTGGCGAACCTGGCCATGCTGACCGGGAACGTCGGTAAATTGTATTCAGGTGTTAACCCCTTAAGAGGACAGAACAACGTTCAGGGCGCGTGTGATCTCGGCGGTCTTCCGAATGTCTATCCGGGATACCAGAAGGTTGTTGATCCTGACGTTAAGGCCAAGTTTGAAGCAAAGTGGAATGCAAAACTTGATGATAAAGTTGGTCTTTCCGTAACAGAAATGATGGACGGAGCGGGAGAGGGAACCGTTAAGGCTCTGTATATAATGGGAGAAAATCCCATGGTAAGTGATCCGAACCTGAATCATGTTGAAGCATCACTGAAAAAACTTGACTTTCTCGTTGTTCAGGATATTTTCATGACTGAAACTACCCAGTTTGCGGATGTAGTCCTTCCTTCCTTCAGCAGTTACGAGAAATCAGGGACCTTTACCAATACCGAACGGAGAATTCAGCTTCTTAATCCTGTTCTTGATCCTCCGGCGGGGACAAGGGATGACTGGCAGATACTGCAGGATATTTCAAACAGGATGGGGTACAAAATGAACTTTACCAGTGCTGAAGAGATCATGGAAGAGGTAGCCGATGTATCGCCCATCTACGGCGGGGTCCACTTTAAAAAGCTTGGAGTAGAAGGGGTACAGTGGCCGTGTAAAACAGATGATGAAAATGACAGAGGTGTTCTCTATCTTCACAAGGATACCTTTTCACGGGGGCTTGGACATTTTTCTCCGGTTGATTTTATTCCGCCGGCAGAACTTCCGGATAAAGAGTATCCGTATATGTTAAGTACCGGCAGGATACTTTTTCACTACCACACCGGAACCATGACCCGGAAGGTATCAGCGCTGAATTCCTTTGAATCAGGCCCTTACGCGGAGATAAGCCCTGAACTGGCCGAAACTCTCAATATTAGTGAGAACGATGACATAAGGATTACCTCAAGACGGGGAAGTATTGTAACAGCCGCAAGAATAACGGATAAGGTAGCGCCTCTTTCAGTGTTTGTTCCTTTTCATTTTGCGGAAGCTGCGGCTAACAGGCTGACAAATGATGCCCTTGATCCGATAGCGAAAATTCCTGAATTGAAAGTAGCCGCGTGCTCGGTTGAGAAAGCGTAAAATGATGAACATCTATACCTATTACATACTACTGAATATTGATGATGTAACCCTGGCAGAGGGTGTAAAAGAGTTTGAAGAGATATTCAAGAAGAAGCTTGCAGACTCAGAAGCGAAAGGAAAGGTAAAGGTTCTTGAAACCGGAACCCCCGGAATAAAGGGTGCTGGTATCAGTATGATTGTGTATCCCGGGAATGTTCATTACGCTCATCTATCAGTTTCTGATATCGATGAGATCATAGAGGAGCATCTTGTCAAAGGGCGCGTTGTTTCGAGGCTGACTATAGAACCTGTTGCTGAAAGGCTTGAATCTTCCGGACTGAATCCCCAGGATATAAAACTTCAGGACAGGATCGTCCTCTCTGAAAGCGGAGTTATAGATCCTGAAAATATTACTGAATATTTTGCCGTACAGGGATATGAAGCGATCGGCAGTATTCTTGAGAACAAGCTCCCGGATATTGATGTTATTGAGATTATAAAGAACTCAGGATTAAAAGGAAGGGGCGGTGCCGGTTTCCCTACTGGTATAAAATGGGATTTTACCCGGAAGGCCGCCGCTGAAAAGAAATTTATTATATGTAATGCTGATGAAGGTGAACCGGGTACGTTTAAGGACAGACTGATACTGGAAGGGAATCCGCACCTCGTTATCGAAGGTATGCTTATTGCCGGTTATGCGGTAGGCGCATCAGAAGGATACATCTACATCCGGGGAGAGTATGATCTTTCCATCAGGAGAATGGAGAAGGCACTTGCCCAAGCTTATGAGTATAATCTTTTAGGGAAAAATTTGTTTGGCAGCGGTTTTTCCTTTGATATTAAAATAAAAAAAGGTGCCGGAGCCTACGTCTGCGGTGAAGAAACAGCATTAATTGAATCTATGGAGGGAAAAAGGGGGAACCCGCGGTTGAAACCGCCCTTTCCCGGTACTCATGGTTTGTGGGGATACCCTACCATCATCAATAATGTTGAGACCCTTGCCAATATTGCTCCCATTATCCTGCATGGTGCAGCCTGGTTCCGGTCATTCGGGACAGAGAAGTGTCCCGGGACAAAGGTGTTTACCATTCTCGGTGATGTACGGTATACCGGTGTTGTTGAGCTGCCTATGGGGATTACCCTGCGTGAGATTATCTACGGATTCGGAGGCGGCATTAAAGAGAATCGGAGCTTTAAGGCGGTACATCTCGGCGGAAGTGCCGGTGCTGTTTTTGATGAATCAATTCTGGATGTCCCGCTGGATTATGATACGGTAAAAGAACACGGAGGTATGCTCGGAAGCGGTGCCGTACTAGTTTTGAGCAATACGGTAAATATGAGAGATTACCTGGAAAATGTACTGCTTTTTTTTAAGCATGAATCATGCGGGAAATGTGTTCCCTGCCGGGTGGGTACTGCCCGGCTACTTGATATGTCGAAGGAACTGATAGCCTCAAAAGATAAAGACACCATTCTCTCGGCCATGGACAAGCTTTCCGAAACCATGTTTAAAACATCTTTCTGTCCTCTTGGGCAGTCTCTGAAGTTCCCCGTCCAGAGTATCAACAGATACTTTCATGATGAAATTTAGGAAGAAACGTTCTTCAGGAGATCTTCAAGTTTTTTGTTTTTAATAAGAGGGCAGTCGTCTATGGTTACATCTTTCCGCAGCACGATATCCTCGGCAAAATTGTAGCAGGTAGCGCTGCCGCATATAGCACAGTCCAGTTTCGGAAGTTTTTTATAGAGTGCTTCTATTTCCGCCTGGGTTTGGATGGCTCGTTTTAAATCGTGTTTCTGAGGAATCCTGGGATCATATTTGAATTTCATCCGTATATTGCAGGTGTCTTCATTACATGAAAAGGGTGTTTTATCTATCTTTTCCGGAAACTTGTCTGCTATCCGCTTAATTCTATACTCAGCAATGTGAGGGTCTTCTTTGGCAAATACTCCTCCGACGCAGCCGTTGTCACAGGAATACATATCAACAAAATCAACGTCTTCGACAATACCGTTTTCCATTCTGTTCAGAAAACGGATAACATTTTTAATGCCGTCTATTCTCAGTGTTGTAAAGTCTTTGAATTTGTGTTCAACATCTCCGAAAGAACTCCACCGAAGGGCAAATTTGGTTGTTGTCATTTCCTGTCTTGTGTACTGAATGGAATTGTCATCCATCAACAGCATTAGCTTGTTGTAGATGTCTCCCATGCTGAAGATACCGTCAAAAACGTTGTGGCATCCTTCCCCCTGCCGGGCGGGTATAAGTTTTGCCGGACAGGGAGAAATGTAGAAGAGTCCCACTTCTCCGGGGTTTACATTATGGGTATTGATAAATGAGAGTTTCAGATACTCTCCTGCAATATCAGCTATGCTGCGGATCGGCAGGACATGTTCTATTAGTCCGGCATATTTGCTCTGAATAAGTCTGCAGACTGCCGAACAGTTTGTGGCTATGTAGGGCCGTTTTTTGTTTTTTTTATCTTTGAGAAAACCTCTGATAATATCAGCTGCAATATAGCCTCCGGTATCTACTCCCGCAACATCATCAAATCCCATATGTCTGAACAGATACAGAACTTTCTCGTAATCATGGTAATCTTTGAACTGGGCAAATATAACCGGTGAGTACACAAGCAGCTTATACTTAAAATTATGTATTATTTCAAACTGATCCCGTTTTGACTGTATTGTCTTTTCAGGGCAGGCTCGTACGCATTCACCGCAGTCTATGCAACGGTCATTAATAAGTTTTGCTTTTCCGTTCCGGATGATGAGAGCCTGTGTCGGGCATGCCCTGAGACATACGGTACATCCGTTACATGTATCCTCATCGATAACAAGTGAATGTTCTGTCATAGCATAAACTCCATAATAACTTCTGTTCCTTTACCTACTTCTGTGTTGATGGTAAGGGTATCACTGTTCTGTTTCATGTTCGGTAAACCCATTCCCGCACCAAATCCCATTTCCCTGACCTCTGAAGATGCAGTGGAAAACCCTTTCTGCATTGCCCGTTCTACATCGGGAATACCCGGTCCGGTATCTTTTACTGTTATTATAACCCGCTGCTCTTCCATTGTAAAATGAAGCGTGCCTTTCTGTGCGTGGGCTACAACATTGAGTTCTGCTTCATAAGCGGCTATAAGAACCCTGCGGATAAAGGGGTGGGGAAGTCCTATTCTTTTCATATATTCCTTAATTACTCCGGAGGATTCTCCCGCGTTTAAGAAATCTCCTCCTTGTATATCAAATTCCATCATGGTACAAGCTCCATATTTTTGATACCCTGTTTAATATCAGTTTCAATGAATTTCAGGATGTCAGGGTCCGAGAGTCTCACTCCTTCCAGTTCCTTACGGATTACCTGTGTTTTAAACTCATAAAATTTTTCATCCCTCCGTATGATCAGTGAAATATCTTTGTCACTATGACCTGCAGCAAGGGTAACGATGGTATCACTGAGAGCTCCCAGGGGAGGACGGTCAATATGGGACAGCTGGGCCGACATGGTGATAACCGTTCCGGAACCAGGAGTTGAAGAAATGGTGAGATTTCCGTTGCATAGATCTGCTGTCTGTTTTAAAAAAGGAATTCCGAGCCCCCAGCTTTTTCCTTTTTTCCCGGAGTAGAAGGGGGCGGTTACCTTCTGTATCGTGGATCTGTCCATCCCTTTTCCATCATCTTTAACGGTAATAGACAGAAGGTCCTGCGACAGGTTTTCATCGATAATAATTTCTATTGAGACTGCTCCTGCGGAAAAACTGTTTTCCGCCATATCAAGAATGTTGAGGGAAAGTTCAGGCATCAAAAGTGTATCTCCTTCCTTCTTTTCCATCGAGGGCTTTCTTTATCTCAATGAGGGAGGGCTTTTCTATTTCAAAAAGGGTAAAAGATTCTCCAATTTCATTCAGGTAGTGGGCATCTGAATTTCTGATCACAGGATACTTTCTGCAGTACTCCGGAAACATGGATTCCGCCTTAGAAAGTGAAATATCCCTTGAAATCTCAATCCCGTCAATAGGGAGATCTTCCGGTATGAATCCCAGCTGGGAGATAATGCTAAAGCTGTCCCGGTCTATGTGGGAAGGGAAAACAAGCCCTCCGGAAGCATGAGCCCGGATTGTAACTTCTTCAACAGTCATGGTTGTTGACTGAAGAAGCAGACGGTCCTCAAAGGTAATAATATTTTCGTTTTCATCAACGACTACCTGATCACCGAAGAAATCCGGTTCATTTTTTGTATCAGGCAGGGTACTCCGTACCATTCTCCCAAAATCCATGGCGGCATCAAGATCATCGAAGATGACAAGGAGGTGGGTTTCCGAAACTGCCTGCACCTCTATTCCATAAAAAGGGATAATTTTCCCTTCAGAAACCTTTTTAAAAGTCGGAAGATTCAGTGTGCTGTTATGGTCGGATATTGCAATGATATCCAGCTGCTTCCGTACTGCTTCGGCAACAATTTCTCCCGGACTTGAAGAGAGGCTTCCGCAGGGAGAAAGGGTGGAATGAATATGCAGATCAGTTTTATAGATCATGTTCGTTCAGCAGCAGAAAGAGTTTCCCTGACAGGATAAAGGTACTCTCCTTTGACGTAAAAACAGGAATGTGCCTCTCCTGCGCTGCATCAAGCATATCTTTTTCGGGGACAATGCCTCCCGAAATGACTATTGCTGAAAGATCTTTTGCCGCGGCAACTCCAAGTATGTTTTTATGCTTTTGTATGGTAATCCAGAGAGATTCCGGCTCTGCGTGGGCCAGAACATCACTTAAAAGATCTCCGGCGTATCCAGTATCAACGGACAATCCAGTTATATCAACAGCGGTAACCGCTTTAAGAGCAAGTTTTGCAGATATTTTGCTTAATTCCATATTACACCTCATCCGCGGGCATGTTTTCACAGGGTTTTACATTGTTTTGGTAGAGTATACCGCTTGTTTCAAACATTGTTTTTTTTGTAAAAATAAGGGGGATATCCAGCTTCTTTTTTGCCGCTTCCAGCACTTCTCCTGAAGGCATTTTCCCCCTGATAAAGATAACTGCTGTAATACCGAGGATTTCCGATACCTTGATAACCTGCGGAGAAACTGTTCCTGTTATAAGGAGTGTGTGCCCCTTTGTAAGAGCCAGCACATCACTGAGAAGATCCGCACTGTAGGCTGAGGTAAAGTCCTCGTTACTTTTTTCCTCTCCGGCAAGAATTACACCGTCAATAAGTTTTACAATTTCAGATAATTTCATAAGCCACCGTTTCGAATTTATGATAATGTATGCTTCCGAAAGTATATCACATTATATGTGCTGTGTGAATTGAAACAGGGAATTGAACGTAAACTGGCTGGCGGGATATGAAAAAAGCCGCCCTGAACAGGGCGGCTTTCACTGCCTTCCGGCAAAAACTACCAGCGTCCGCCTCTCCTTTGATTCGATCCGCCTCTGGGGCCGCGGTTTCCCGCTCTGCCGCCCATCCGTCTGCCCATTCTGCCCATGGGTCCGAAATTATCGGTATCAAGCTTGTATTCCTTACCGTTGATGGTTGCTTCCGTAACCCTAAGATGCTTTTCGTCTCCGCTGTTGTTATCCCGGTATGCGGGAACATCGTAACCCTTTACGGTAATTTCCTGACCGTCGGTAAGTTTAATGTCGTCAGCATACATGTAGGGATACATAAGTTCATACGTCCCGTCTTTTGTTACAAGTTCGGGGTGGTCATTGGGAACAAGTTTCAGTGTTCCTGTTTTTGTAACAAGATCTCCCTGTTCAAAGGGGCGGGCGGTATTTGTCGTTCCATTGCCTCGTCCCCATGTTCCCTGGGTAGAATCCTCTTTCGTTCCATTCGCGAAGGATAAAGCGGAAACCAAAATAAGTAATGTTGCTGCTGTAGCTAATGTTTTTTTCATGTTTTTACTCCTTGTAAAAAGTCTATGACTGGAATATAGGGGTTAAATGTGAAGGAAATATGAATGAAATGTAGAATATTTGTAAAAATCCATGTAAAGTAACCTATGAAATATCACACACTTTTTTTTGACTTGGACGGAACGCTTTTTGATTATAAAAAAGCAGAAAAAATTGCACTTCAGGATACGTTCAAGAGTTTTTTTACCTTTCCTCAACCGGAAGATATCTTTTCCGTATACCACATGATAAACGCGGCCTGCTGGGAGGACTATGAAAAGGGAATTATTGACAACAGGACCCTGCGTAGGCGGCGGTTTGCCGAACTGTTTGAACATTACCATCTTGAAGGGGACCCGGAAGCGTTCAGTACAAGGTATCTCGAAAACTTGAGTCTTGGAGGATGGACGCTCCCCGGTGCAGGAGAACTCCTTGAAAAATTACAGGGCAATTTCCGGATGGCTGCCCTTACCAACGGCATCGGGGATGTACAGAAATCGAGGATATCCCGATCCGGCCTGGAGGATTTCTTTGAAGTTGTTGTTATTTCAGACATTGCGGGATGTGCTAAACCTGACAGGAGAATATTTGAGTATACCATGGAAAAAATGGGAATTACCTCTCCCCGGGGAGTTCTTATGATAGGGGATTCCCTCTCTTCGGATATTACCGGTGGTATCAATGCGGGGCTGGATACCTGCTGGTTTAACCCCGGCCATAAGCCTTCCGGCAGTCTTGATCCCACGTATACGGTAGCTTCGTTTGATGAACTGTACCTGTTATTAACAGACAAAGGCGGTGTTTTATGATTCAAAACCTGAAAGATCAAATGAAAGAAAGGATCCTTATTCTTGACGGTGCCATGGGTACCATGATTCAGCGGTTCGGACTTTCCGAGAGTGATTTCAGAGGAGAACGCTTCAGGGATCTTGGAGCAGAAAGAACAATACGGGGGAATAACGAAATCCTGAATTTAACACGTCCGGATGTTATTAAAGAGATTCATAACGGGTTCATGGAAGCCGGAGCGGATATTATAGAGACAAACACCTTCAACGCGACATCACTTTCACAGAAGGATTACGGGTTTGAAGATCTTTCCTACGAACTGAGCAGGGCGGGGGCGGCAATTGCCCGGGAAGCAGTGGACCGTTTTACTGAGCGGACACCGGATAAACCGCGCTATGTAACAGGGGTGCTTGGTCCTTTGAGCAAGACCCTTTCAATCTCACCGGATGTCAATAATCCCGGGTACCGTGATGTTACCTTTGATGAAGTCGTAACTTCCTATACCACTTCCATAGAGGGACTGGTTGACGGCGGAGTTGATCTCCTTCTTATTGAAACCATCTTTGACACCTTGAATGCAAAAGCAGCAGTGTACGCTGTTAAGGAGTATAACAAACAGCAGGGAACTGCTCTTCCGGTAATGATATCAGGAACCATAGCTGACATGGCGGGAAGAACGCTCTCTGGACAGACGGTGGAAGCGTTCTGGTATTCATTAAGCCACGCGGATCCCTTTTCCATAGGGATGAACTGCGCTTTTGGAGCAGATATCATGCGGCAGTATATTGAGGTCCTTGCGAAAGCTGCACCGGACTATCCGGTAAGCGTCCATCCGAACGCGGGACTCCCCAACGAACTGGGAGAGTACGATGATTCACCGTCCCACATGGCGGGAATTTTGGAGGGGTTCGCCCGGGACGGACTTATTAATATCGTCGGCGGATGCTGCGGTACGACGCCGGAACATCTGAAGGCTATTGCGGAGGCAGTGGCGCCCCATAAACCGCGGGCTTTGACCGGAAGAAAACAGTATACCTTTTTAAGCGGACTCCAGCCCCTTGTTATCAGACCTGATTCCCTGTTTGTCAATGTGGGAGAACGGACGAACGTTACCGGTTCCGCGAAGTTTAAACGGCTCATTACCTCTAAAAACTACGAAGAGGCCCTGGAAGTCGCGCTTCATCAGGTTGAAAACGGGGCCCAGATGATTGATGTCAATGTTGATGAAGCCATGCTGGACTCTGTTGCTGAAATTAAAACATTTCTGAACCTTCTTGCGTCGGAACCTGATATATCAAAGGTTCCGGTTATGATTGACTCATCAAAGTGGGAGGTTCTGGAGGCCGGTTTAAAATGCCTTCAGGGGAAAGGGGTGGTGAACTCCATAAATTTAAAAGAGGGACCGGATGTTTTCCGCTCCCGGGCGGAACGGATACGGTTTTACGGAGCTGCTGTTATCGTTATGGCTGCCGATGAGTCGGGACAGGCTGACACCTTCGAGAGAAAAATCGAGGTTTGCTCCCGGGCGTACCGTATACTGACTGAAGAGCTCTCGTTTCCGCCGGAAGATATCATATTTGATCCGGCAATATTCGCAATCGGAACAGGAATAGATGAACACCGGAACTATTCGGTGGACTTTATCCGTACCGTACGATGGATAAAGGATAATCTCCCCCATGCTCTTGTCAGCGGCGGGGTAAGCAACGTTTCGTTTTCTTTCAGAGGAAACAACCGTATCAGGGAAGCGATACATTCCGTGTTCCTGTACCATGCCATCGAAGCAGGAATGGACATGGGAATTGTCAATCCGGGACAGTTGACTGTCTACGACGATATTGAACCTGACCTTCTGGAAAGGGTTGAGGATCTTGTTCTGAATCGAAGGTCTGATGCTACCGAAAGGCTTCTGGATGTAGCGGATAAGTACTCCGGGAAAAACAAGAAAAAGGATGAGAACCCCGAATGGAGGAATATGTCTGTTGATGAGCGGCTGACGTACTCTCTGGTAAAGGGGATTACCTCTTATATTGACGAGGATGTTGAAGAGAGTAGACAGGAGAAATCTCAGGCCCTGGAAGTTATCGAAGGCCCGCTGATGGCGGGAATGAACAGGGTCGGGACGCTCTTTGGCGACGGGAAGATGTTTCTTCCCCAGGTGGTAAAAAGCGCCCGGGTTATGAAGAAGGCCGTTTCCATTCTTCTTCCCTATATTGAGGAGGAAAAGTCAGGCTCGGATACCGCGGCAAGTACAAGCGGTAAAATAGTTATGGCAACAGTTAAAGGCGACGTTCATGATATTGGGAAGAATATCGTAAAGGTTGTTCTCCAGTGTAATAATTTTGAAGTTATTGATCTCGGTGTCATGGTGCCAACCGCACAGATCCTTGATACGGCAGTAAAGGAAAAGGCTGATATCATCGGGGTAAGCGGGCTCATTACTCCCTCTCTGGAAGAGATGGTAGGATTGGGAAAAGAGATGGAACGGAGGGGCATGCACCTGCCGCTACTGGTAGGAGGGGCGACAACATCGGATATTCATGCAGCGGTAAAAATAGCTCCCGTGTACAGCGGTATTGCCGCGCGGGTAAAAGATGCTTCTGTGGCAGCGGGAATAGCTGCCGGGCTTATGGATTCCGGGAAACGGGAAGCTTTCAAAAAGGAAATAACCGGAAAGTATGAGGAAATAAGAAAACGGAGAAACAGTGTAAAGATAGAGTACGTTCCACTGCAAGAAGCACGGAGCAAGAAACTCCGGCTCAACTGGGAAACGTACACTCCCCCTGTTCCTGTTATGCCCGGTGTACATGATGTCCGGGGGGTATCGGTTTCTGACCTTGAAGAGTACATAAACTGGCAGATGTTTCTCCGTGCATGGGAAATAACTGGTCCCTATCCCGATGTTCTGAAGGATCCTGATAAAGGGTCCGAGGCGCGGAAACTTATGGCAGACGCAGAGAAAATGCTTGCCGTCCTAAAAGAGGGAAAGCCGATAACTGCAGGAGTGTACGGTATTCTTCCTGCCAACACGGTACATGATGATATCATCCGCATATACACTGATGAGGACAGAAAAACACCGCTTATGGATTTTACTATGCTCCGTCAGCAGCGGAAGCAGGTTACAACAGACATTTTTCTCTCCCTTGCGGATTTTATCGGGCCTGAAGGGGTCAGGGATTACCTCGGGTTCTTTGCGGTTACGGCTGGTCTCGGAGTAGAGGAACTCGCGGCAGCGTTTGAAAAAGAACATGATGATTATTCCGCTATAATGGTTAAGCTTCTTGCGGATCGTCTTGCAGAGGCTTTCGCGGAATATCTGCATCTGAAAATACGGAAAGAGTACTGGGGCTACAGTCCCCGGGAAGCACTGACCAGTGACGAGCTGCTTAAAGAACGGTATCAGGGGATACGGCCTGCTCCGGGATATCCTGCCTGTCCGTCTCACCGGGATAAGCTGAAGATGTGGGAACTGATGGATGTGGAAGAAAGGACCGGGATAACCCTTACCGGGAGTGCCATGATGGTACCCACTGCTTCGGTTTCCGGTTTTATCTTTTCACATCCGGAGTCCCGTTATTTTACCGTCGGTAGAATTCCGGAAGAACAGATTAACGAGTATGTACTGAAAGAGGGCATTGATACATCAGAAATAGATACATGGCTGGCGGCTATCCGCTCGGAATAAGCCGCCGGTAATTTTTATGTGGTAAAGCGTTCAATCTCGGTTTTAATTCTTTTGAACCCTTTGGAAAAATCATGGGTAATGAGGGATGAATTCTGCATGGCCTTGTCTATTTCATCCGCTCCGTTTTTAAGTTCTTTCATACTTCCTGTTATTTCGGTAAAGATATTCTCTATGGTGTTGATTCCCTTAAAAACATGGTTAACACCCTCAGTCAGTTCACCTGAATCAGTCTGAACCCCGGCGGCAAGGTTATTAAGGGAATTCATTGCAGTTAATATTTCATTTGCACCGGTAGATAACTCATCGATACTGGATATAATCTCTGAAAATGCTTGATACACCCCCTGGGTTTCCTGTTCTATTTCGATAAATGCCTGAGCTGTCTGACGTGTGTTTTTATCAGTTTTGGAAACACCTTCCTGAATGTCTTTCAAAACTCTGGATATATCTCCCGTACTTCCGGCGGTTGTTTCAGCCAGCTTCCTTATTTCATCCGCCACAACAGAAAATCCACGGCCCGCGTCCCCTGCGTGGGCTGCTTCAATAGCCGCGTTCATTGCCAGCAGATTGGTTTGGGCGGCGACTGAATTGATAACACTGTTCATCTCGGTTATTTCAGACATCTTTTCAATAACATCCTCTGAAAAGATCTTCATCGTCTGCTGCAGGTCCGAAGCTCCTTTCTGTGAAACAGCAAGAAGTTTATTGACAGCATCTTTCTTTTTCTCGGATACCTTTGCCATGTTGACCAGTGAGGAACTCATTTCTGTTACAGACGCAGTACTTTCTTCGGTCATTGCGGATTGATCGCTTATACGGTTGCCGAAACTTTTTACATTCGAAGTAATTTCTTCCATGGCAGCCAGAAGATCCGAAACCTGTTCATCCAGATGATGGATCCGGTTGTTAATGGAGTCGATGTTTGCGGTAATTTCTGAAACGGAAGTGGTTGTTTCTGTTGTTGTAGTAATAAGTTTTTCGTTCAGTTTATCACCATCGGTAACGGAAGCTTTGATTTCGTTTATTATGGCCCTGAGCTTGCTGATAAAGTTGTTTACTTCTTTTGAAACACCGCCGATCTCGTCTTTTGTAATTTCTAATGTCTGTTTCAGATTTCCTTCACCGGCGGCAATATCTGCTACTGCTTTTTCCAGATTGTACAGCGGTTTCATGTTATGTTTCATAATGAGAAAGGCAATCCCCATCATGAGCAGTGTAAGAATAAGTACGAAAAGGAGGGATGATCCTCCCAGTTCCAGCATTCCCGGAAGAAAATCATTGACATACGCAAGAAGATACACAGAATAGCTGGTACCGGTGACATTCTGACTCGTTAGCAGATAAGGTCCTACGGGTACGGTAGTTCCGCCGGCAACCTCTTTTGAAATATCAGAAGTAAGCACCGGATCAATTGTTTTCAAAAGATCGTCAGCCTGTTTCCCGATAGCTTTTTTATCCGAAGCGATTAATACTTTTCCCTTCTGGTCTACAAGCCATAGTCTGCTGTTTTTGCTCGGGATGTTGTCCTGAAACTCCTTTGTGATGGTTTGTATATCCATGCCCACACCGGCAATTCCAATAACTCCCGAGGAGTCGGAAACCTGGGCATTTACCCAGAGCATCGTTTTATTGAGTTTTTCGTTATGGTCAAGGTTGAGCATAATCGGTTTATCGGAAGCAACTGCGTCAAAAAACCATGAATCATCGGGGTTGGTTTTTGACAGGGTACTAATATACTTGTCCCCGACATAAAACTCCCCTGTTTTTCTGTTAACCGTAAAAGCGGAGGCATAGCCCCGGTCAGTCATAAGTGATTTCAGCATCTGGAGCGCCATCGTTTTGTATCCAGTGTTGTCTGAATTTTTGGAACTGAACCACCGGTGCATAGCAGGGCTGGCAGTAAGAAACAGGGACGCCTCATATGCCTTGTTTATACCTAGTTCGATATTCGCCCTGCTAGCTTTGGCGATGGTAACAAGATCTTTGGATAAAGATTCCCGATAGTATTTGCGGGCGTTTGTAATGGTAATAAATACCGCCAGGAGTGAGACGAGAAGAATTGCGGTAACGATAACCATGGAATTCTTTGTTTTAAGTTTCATGGGAACTCCTTATGTCTTGAATATAATAGAGAAAATAGAAGTTATTTTATCAGAAATATCCATGTTTGTACAGAGGATCTCAGTTGTTTTACCAGGCAGGAGTTTTATGTGTTTACCGATAATGATAATCCTGGATCGATTACGGTTTTTCAGCATCCACCGTTCCTGTTTAATGCGTCCGACAACTCGAACATCACTGCCTTTAGTCAAGTGGCTTGAACATGCTTTCGAGGCCTTCAATCAGTACACTGTTTAAATCATTCATATAATATCCTCGTGGATTTGTAAGGAGGAGGATGTATGCCATTTGTGAATAAATATTTCTGAATTATTTTAGGTGTAATAATAAAGCGGTAAAAGGAAGGATATGGCATTTAGGGTTGCACAACATTTGACAGTATCTCGCCTTCCGGGCTTGGATACTGAATTAATACGGGTGTACGACAATTTTGTTTTTCACCATCGTTAACCGGCTTTTCGTTCATCCATAAAGTTTTCATATCTTCCGCTGAGTCTTGAACATCGAAGGGCAATAATGCTGTTGGCTCCCCGGACCGTCCAATGCATCCCCGATCGTTTAACC
>WGCU01000036.1 GCA_015493635.1 Spirochaetaceae bacterium
GGTTAAACGATCGGGGATGCATTGGACGGTCCGGGGAGCCAACAGCATTATTGCCCTTCGATGTTCAAGACTCAGCGGAAGATATGAAAACTTTATGGATGAACGAAAAGCCGGTTAACGATGGTGAAAAACAAAATTGTCGTACACCCGAATGCGGGTATTATGAGAAAGGATTCATTCAAATTTACATGCAGTAAAAATTTATAATAATATATTAAAAATTACCCGGAGTGTACGTTTTGTAAAAGGCATTTATGATTTACAATACCTCATGGAGCAGCCAGGAAGGTGAGGTACTATGAGTAAAAAAGAAATTCTGGATAGTCTGATACACCGTTATCCGGTACTCAATATATGCCGTGATGTAATAGATCAAGCATCTGACGTGATGATAGAATGCTACGAGAATAATGGAAAGCTTCTCGTCTGCGGAAACGGGGGAAGTGCTTCAGATTCTTCCCATATTGTTGGAGAACTTATGAAGGGGTTTTTACGGAAAAGAGACCTCTCTTATGAATTTAAAGATCATCTTGTTTCCATTGATGCTGTCCGGGGAAAGTACCTTGGTATGAATCTTCAGGGGGCATTCCCTGCTATTTCGCTTAGTTCACAAGCTTCATTGAGCAGTGCTGTTTTGAATGATATGGGAGGATCTCTTGTTTTTGCTCAACAGGTTATAGGGTATGGCCAGGAAAGGGATGTCCTTTTAGGAATAAGTACTTCAGGAAACGCAGAGAATGTTATTAATGCTGCTGTCACAGCCAAGGCAAAAAGAATGAAAGTGATCGGGTTGACCGGAACTACAGGCGGAAAACTCAGAGAATTCTGTGATATTTTGATTACTGTTCCGTCGGAAACAGTATATCTTGTACAGGAGCTACATCTACCTGTATACCATGCACTCTGTGCCATGATAGAGGAACATTTTTATTAGGAAACTGCCTGGTCCTTTGGAAGATTCTCATACTCTGGACTTGAAGAAAGTTGAATATTTGTGTAGTTTCCCAGCATGACAGAAAAAGAAAAACATCTTCCTTCTTTGAGTAAAGACGGAAGTGTGCATGTTACAGATGAGATAATCAACACCGTTACCCATATGGTGGGAATTATTTTTTCCCTTCTCGGTGCAGTTCTCCTCGTGGTGCTTTCTTCACTGAAAGGGGATCCGTGGAAAATAGCATCATCCTCGATTTACGGATTTAGTCTTATTCTGCTTTTTACGGCAAGTACCTTTCATCACGGACTGGATTTGTCCAGCAGGACAAACCGTCTGTTCCGTCTGTTCGACTATCTAGCCATATATGTCCTTATTGCGGGAAGCTATACTCCCATTTGTCTCGTATTAGGAAGGGATGCCTGGGGTTGGAGTATTTTTGGCGTTGTATGGGCCATAGCTGCTGCAGGGATTACCATAAAATCTGTGTTTCCGTCATTACCCCGGTGGGTATCGCACACTCTGTACCTTTCAATGAGCTGGGTCGGAATACTTTTTATGGTGAAACTTGTTCCTGTTTTTGGTGCAGCCGGCTTTCTGCTGCTTCTCGGCGGCGGACTTTTTTATACCGTAGGAGCGGCCGTCTACTACTTTGAAAAACCTAATCCCCTGCCGGGGAAATTCGGATTTCATGAAATCTGGCATCTGTTTGTCCTTATGGGGGCGCTGCTGCATTATCTTTTTATGTATTTTATTATTCTGCCCTTTTAATCACATGATCTGAACATCGATTTTCATGGTGTTCAGATCATGCGGATACCGTTACATATTCGAGTTGATAAAGGTATAGTCCTTGTCAGCACCTTTTCTGTGACAGCTGATGCAGGATTTTAACCGGCCCTGACTTGTTATGGTGCCGTCTGGCTTAGCCATTATAAATTCCCAGTCCCCGTAATCGCTTGAATAACCGCTTTCACGTTTTACCATAATAGTGAGATTACTGAGGTCGCCTTTGCTGCCGTTTTTGTTTTTATAGGATTCTTTTACAATAATGGAACCTTCGGGAAAGGGATAGTCTGAAGTGCCTTCCTCGACGGGCTGGCCAATTTTGTTTACATATATCTCTCTGAATCCCTTGGACCGTTCATGGGCGGCCCCCAGTACGCCTGTTACATCTCCGGTAATTGTTTTACTGTTCACCTTTGCCCATGAAGTATATCCTGCAAAGGCTGAAGATTGAGTAGGTGTTGCGTCTTCACCGGCACCGCCTGCATAGAGGCTAAAACTTACGATACTCAAGATGGACAATGTAATAAGTAATTTTTTCATTTCACACTCCTCTAAATAATAGTAATATACTAATCTATAAAATTTCAGTTGTCTAAAAAATAATTCCTATTAGAAAGGCAGGCTCAGTATTCCGGATAGAAGAAATCCAGTAAAAACCGTGATCACAATAAGAATCAGGCTGACCCATCCAATTATTCTGTGGAATCTTCGAAGGACTGACTTTAAATCTTTGTTAGTTTTTTTGCTTGTAAAGAGAATACCGAGAATGGGAGCTGTCAGTGCCAGAATAAAGGTTCCAAGGCCTAGAAATGTATGAGATGCATAAAAGTGAAGACCTTGTTCAGACTGTACAACGTATATAATCCAGCCAATCCCTAAAAAAGCTGAAAGTACTCCGGACAGCATCAGTGTTTTGTGAATTTTTATCCAGTTTGTATTTCTTTTTTTGAAAAACTTCGCAGTAATAATACCGGCTGTTGTCAGAAGTAAAAATACCAGCATAATACTCATGTGTAGTATTATTTTTGTAAAATATGTCATAAAAATCCCCTTTTAGTAATGATAACTCATATCATTGGTTATTAAAAGAGTTAATTGCATAGTATTGCTATTATTTCTAATAATTATTTGCAATTTTGCCCGTAATGAAAGAGACGTTCCCTTTGATGAAAATTCTTTTCATAGTGTGATATAATGAAAGAGGTTATGGACAAAATAAATATTCACTATTTTAAAACTAAAATTGGAGAGTTTATTCTGGGTTCCTTTGATAAAAAGCTCTGCCTTCTCGATTTTAGATACCGGAAGATGAGATCCACCGTTGATGCCAGAATAAAAAGGGGACTGGATTCAGTGTTTGTAGAGCAGGATGATTCACTTCTTGAAACGACAAGAGAACAGATTACTGAATATCTTGCAGGAGAAAGATCAGAATTTGATATTCCCATTCTGATGGTTGGAACGGAATTCCAAAAGAGTGTCTGGCATGCGCTTATGAAAGTACCCTATGGCTCAACATCCACATATCTGCAGCTGGCAAAAGATATCAATAACGAAAAAGCAGTAAGGGCGGTGGCAAACGCTAACGGAGCCAATGCCTTGGCATTGATAATTCCCTGCCACCGTATCATAGGCAGTAATGGGGACCTGGTCGGTTACGGCGGCGGGCTGGCTGTAAAAAAGCGGCTGCTGAAACTGGAACAGAATGCTAAAGAGCAGACCGGTAGATAGCTTCCAGATCAGTATCAGTATAACCGGGGATATTCCACAATTTAGAGAGCGTTCTCGCCTGTTTTACTAATTCCGGGATATTCGGGTTATCGATGCCTGCCTCATGAAGGCTTAAAGGGGCTCCGGAAGCGTGAATCCACGAGCTGAAGCGGTCGATGATTTTATCACAGGCTTTATTTTCCGGTATTCCCGTTATCTCCTCATTAATCTGGAGGATCCTTTTCCCAAAAAGAAGGATCCGTTTAGTAAGGGATTCTTTCCTGTATTTCAGCCAGGCAGGGAAAATAACCGCCAGCCCCGCTCCATGAGCGATATCATACACCGCGCTTAAGGGATGTTCGAGCATATGATTCGGTATAACTGCGCCTTCTACCCCTGCGTTGCACAGTCCGTTCCAGGCAAGAGCACCCGCCCACATTATGGCAGACCTGCCGTCCCAATCGTGAGGATCTTTTTGAATTCTCTCAAAACCGGCCATTACTGCCCTGACTGTTCCCTCTACAAATCCCTCCTGGACCGGTGCAAAAGAATCAGTTGAGGTAAAGTATCCTTCGAGAAGATGACTCATGATATCAAAGCTGGCATAGGCGGTGTACTTGAGAGGAATGGTATAGGTGAGGGTAGGATCCAAAAATGAAACTTTTGGAGCAATGAGTGGTGATCTTAAACCGAATTTTTCATTTGTTTCAGTATTTGTCAGTACACTTACCAGATTTGTTTCAGATGATGTAGCGGGAAGTGTCTGCACTGCAATTACTGGAAGAGCTTTTTTAACCGGTGCTTTTTGTGTGTATAAATCCCACAGATCGCCTGTATAGCAGGCACCGGCAGCAATGGCTTTGGATTCATCAATGACACTTCCTCCTCCAACAGCAATGACAACTTCGATGTTTGATTTAATTGCTTTTAATACTCCCCTTTTTGCATGTGCTACTTCAGGATTTGGTTTTACCCCGGAATATTCAGTTACGGATATGCCGGAACTCTTTAACAGGGTAAGTACCTTTTCATGGAGACCGCTTTTTTTAATACTGCTTCGGCCGTATACAAACATAGCTTTTGTGCCGAATCTTTTAGCAGTTTCGCCAAGATTATCAAGAATATTACTGCCGAAAATTACCCTCGTAGGGGAATAAAACTCAAAATTTTTCATACGGTACCTTCTCTATGATCTGATACATCAAGTATAGCTCTATAGAAAAGTGAAATCAACGGGAGAAAACGTGATGAGGCACCAAAAGAAGAGTAGTCTGTCCCTCCTTGTTATTTTATACCTGACAGTCTATACTCTCTTTAAGAAAGAGAGGATCTATTGAGTAAAAAGAATACATCACATACGTTTCAAATTCCGGTTATGGGAACCGGATTTTCCATTGATACCCCGTTGAAGGTTGCAAAGTACGGAATTTCATCTGTCATATCGCTTGTTGATGATACGCTTATCGAACAAATGAGGAAATATCACTCCATAAAAAATAATATAACATACGAATCCATAAAGAAAGGATCCAGGGGCTGGCGGGAAAGAAGAATAACAGCTTATCTGAACCTTGTTGATGAACTTGTAAAAAAAGAATCGAAAGAACTGAAAAAAAGTCCGTTCAGCGGAGAAAGTGGAATATCTACCTATTTCCAGCTTTTACCGGATAGTGAATTGCGTTCTGAATATTTACGGATGAAGAAGATGCCTGAGGGGAGAAAAAAACGTGAGTTTCAGGATGAACTGAGGAAAAAGGTTTCAGTCGGTTCCATTGATGTAAATATTATGACTAAACTTGATATTTCCCCTGCCATAAGAGGGAAGCTGTTTGATTCGGAATATTCTGAGGCTGTTGCAGCGCTTAAAGGTTACGCGGACAGTAATCTTCATTCGTCCATGATTCTCTCTGCGGGAATGAATCCCCGCCTGTTCAGTGCCGTTGAACAGTACCGGGACTTTTTTCCTGATCAGCTTGGCAGAATAAAGAAAAAGATAGTAATAAAGGTAAGTGATTTCCGATCTGCTCTTATTCAGGGAAGAATATTTGCACGGAAGGGGATATGGGTCTCCGAGTACAGGATAGAATCGGGGCTTAATTGCGGGGGACATGCCTTTGTTTCCAAGGGGCAGCTTCTTGGTCCTGTACTGGAGGAATTCAGAAAGGGCAAAGATAAGCTTATAGAAGGTATAGCCGGAGCATTTCTGAAATCCGGGGGCAGTGAAGATGTTGTTTCCAAAGGGATTGAGATTACGGTTCAGGGTGGTATTGGTACAGCTGAAGAGGATACTTTTCTCAGGGAACATTACGGCATGGACAAAACGGGATGGGGTACCCCTTTTCTGCTGGTTCCTGAAGTGATAAATATAGATGGAAGGCATCTTGAAAAACTAAAGAAGGCCGGAGATACGGATGTATACTTAAGTCATGCTTCCCCGCTGGGAGTTCTTTTCTGGAATCTCAGGGATTCCGCAAGCGAACTGAAAAGAAAGTATAGAATTTCCATGGGACGTCCCGGGGCTCCGTGTGTTAGCAGGCATGCTGCGTTTAATACTGAATTCCCCGGGATTCCTCTGTGTATGGCAAGCAGGGTTTATCAGAAAATGAAACTTGCGGCTTTAAAATTGGAAAAGATCTCTCCGGAATTATATGATAAAAAGAAACGGCGGATTCTTGCAAAGTCGTGTATCTGTCATGATCTGGCCGGTGCTGCGACAAAAGCTCTGGGAATTGACAGGGGGGCACAAACTGCTTTGACTCCCGGTCCGAATATAGTAAATTTTTCCAGAGTAAGCAGTCTCAGGGAGATGGTTGACCACATATACGGACGGTTGAATTTAATTACTTCCCGGAAGCGTCCGCATATGTTTATCCGGGAGCTGGAACTGTATATAGAACAGTTTAAAAACAGGTATAATGATATATCTCCGGAAGTTGTTGTCGAGGAAAGCAATAAGCAGCTTTTGGAATTTGGGAATAATCTTCTTGAAGGTATCAACTATTACGGGGATCTGATTGACAAATATTTTGAGAAAAAAAGGGTTCGGATGAAAAAATATCTTGAGTCTTTGAAACGTGAGGTTTTATTGATTACAAGAAAGGTCAATGCGCAATAAGTTTAAGTGGTATTTGATGGTATGCTGTGCTAAAATAACAGCATGAACAAATATACCGCTCTTATCATTCTTTTGTTTATCTTTGCAATTCCCGCTTTTAGTAACGGAGAGGGAGTCTCAGAACTTACAGAAACAAAAAATGAGAACATTCCTCTTACGAGGGTTACTCTGTATACAGCAGGGCTTGCCCAGATGGTTCATGAAACAACCGTTACCGGTAATGAAGTTATCTCTTTCCCGGTAGAGCCTAAAGATATCAATGATATTCTTAAAAGTCTGATTGTAGAGGATCTGGATGGCGGTACGGTTGATGTTGTTACTTTTAGCAGCAGTGATCCTCTTCCTGTTGTTCTTGGCAATCTGCGGGTGGATCCATCCGGTTCTCCTTCTCTAACCGATTTCCTTAAGCGTACTCAGGGAGAATCTGTCGTTGTAACTACTGCAGAAGGTTTGTTCAGAGGGAGAATTTTCAGTGTTGAAACATCCAGGCAGGATAACCGTCTCATTACCATACTAAATCTTGTGGATAGCAGCGGACTCCAAGCGGTTAATATTACAAAACTGGAGAATCTAAAATTTGAAGACCCTCAACTGCAGCAGGAGATAGTTTCTGTACTTGGAATGATTTCCCAGTCCAGGGTTAAAACTGTCAGAACACTTAAAATTTCCTGTAAGGGCAGGGGTAAGAGGAGAATCAGGCTGAGTTATATACGAGCAGTTCCCCTTTGGAAGACAAGTTACCGCCTTGTTATTGATGACAAGGGTGTTTCCCGTCTGGAGGGATGGGCAATTGTTCAGAATACCGGAAGTCAAAACTGGGATAATATCCGGTTAGGGTTCGTTGCCGGACAGCCTAACGCCTTTACCATGGATCTGGCTACACCCCGGTATATTACCCGGAAGCAGATTGAAATTGCTTCGACTGCACCCCTGGGGCCGGTTTCCTACGCGAAAGCTTCCCCGTCGGAATCTTTAAGTGCAAAAAGGCTGGCCTCTTCGGGAGCTTCATCCAGGGCTGATTATGGGCTGAAGGCGGAAGCATCGTATAATCCGGCACCTGTGGTCTCACAGGCATCAGGAATGAGGGAAGGAAATTTCTACCGTTACGATGTGAAGCAGCCCGTTACTGTCGGTGCACGGTCGTCCGGTATGATACCGATCATCATGCAGGAGAATGCCGGGAAGTCTATCGGTGTGTATGATCCATCCTATGACAAGGTATTCAAGGGGATACGTCTTATCAACAATAGTGATGCCCATTGGGCTGCCGGTCCGGTTACCGTTATTGAAGGACGATACTATGGAGGAGATGCGCTGATTCCGGAGATGATTCCTGGCAGCAGTAGAATACTGACCTATGCAGTTCATGGAACTCTGGAGGTGGAGAAAACAAGCACCGTTCAGCCTCAGAGGATAACCGCTATAAAGATTACGGATGGTATCCTGTATAGGACAGATAAAGTAGTAAGAGAAACCAGATATCGTATAACCGGTGAAGAGAATGAACTCATTCTGATACATCCTCGGGAAGCAGGATGGAAACTGATTAAAAGTCCTGAAATATCGGAAGAAACTCCCTCTGAGTACCGTTTTGTACTGCACAGCTGGAAAAAGCCTGTACTGGTAAATGAAGAGTATATTATTTCCAATCAGTTCAGTCTGAACGGATTCCGTTATTCAGACTTGGCAGTATATCTGGAATGGAAGAATATTTCATCTGATCTTAAAAAAGCTTTGGGGAAGATTGCAGCGCTTAAACGTAAAGTTGAAACAATAAGCGGAGTCATCAATTCCCTCAGAAACAGAGTTACTACTATAAGCAGAGATCAGAGTAGAATAAGAGAGAATATGAAGGTTCTGGATAAAGATTCTGATCTTTTTAAAAGGTATGCAAAGCAGCTTTCCTTACAGGAAGGAGAGTTTGAAAAGATTGATGGACAAATTGAAAGTAAACAGAAAGAATTAAAAACAGCGGAGAAAGCATTGAGAGATTATATTTCCTCTATAGATATATAAGTGATACTAAAAAAAAGCAGCTTCGTAAGAAGCTGCCTTTTTTCAGGTTTAAAACTTTAAAACAATCCTGTTACTTTTCCGGTTTCCACATCAACGTCAATTCTCCTGAATGCAGGATCAGAAGCTGTTCCCGGCATGAGCTTGATACCGCCTGCAACAGGAACTATGAACTCCGCTCCCTGATAGATAAGGACGTCCTGGATGGGAAGTATCCATCCTTTTGGAGCACCTTTTAATTCAGGATCATGGGAAAGACTAAGCTGGGTTTTAACCATACATGTTCCCATTGGAGCAAGATTCGGATCTTCCTGGACCTTTTTAAGCTTTGCTTCGGCAAGGGGACTGTAGGTAACGCCGTCCGCTCCGTAGACTTCTGTTGCTATCCGTGCAATTCTGTCTTTGTGAGGTGTATCTGCTGTGTAGAGAAACTTGAAATCCGGTTTTTCTTCGCATGCGGCAATAACCTGTTCTGCAAGTTCTTTTGCTCCTTCACCGCCAAACTGCCAGTGCTTTGAGACGGCAACCCTGGCTCCCGCTTTTTTAACCGCTTCTCTTACAACCTCGATTTCCTTATCCGTGTCAGTATAAAAATGATTTATACAGACAACAGCAGGGATACCGCTCTTTTTTACTGTCTCAATGTGTTTAAGAAGATTTTCAAGTCCTTTCTTAACCAGCTCAGTGTTTTCTTCTGTATACGCCCGGTCAAGGGGTTTCCCGGGGACAACCTTCGGTCCTCCTCCGTGCATTTTAAGAGCGCGGATTGTTGCAACAATAACTGACGCGTTGGGTGTCAACCCTGAATACCGGCACTTGAGGTTCCAGAACTTTTCGAACCCGATATCGGCACCGAATCCGCTTTCAGTTACATGATAATCGGAAACCTTAAGCCCAAGTTTATCTGCAAGAATTGAAGACTGTCCAATAGCTATATTGGCAAAAGGACCGGCATGAACAAAAACAGGCTGTCCTTCTACCGTCTGCATAAGAGTCGGGTTGAGGGTTTTTACCATAATAGCGGTCATGGCTCCATCTACCTCAAGGTCACCGCAGGTAACGGGTTCCTTTTTCTTGTTGTAGGCTACGACCATTTTTGAAATACGTTCTCTCATGTCCTTGAGATCGCTCGCTACTGAGAGGATTGCCATCAGCTCTGAAGAAACAGTTATCTGAAAACCGCTCTTCATCATGAAGCCGTCCATCTTGCCGCCGAGGCCCATGATTATTTCTCGAAGTGCCTGAGCTGAAAAGTCAATAGCCCAGCCGATAGCCGGATTCCGGGGATCTATATTCAGACGTTTAAGATGTTTCTTTTCAAGAGTTTTATCTCCATAGTTAAACTCATGCTGTATACGTGCAGTCATTGCAACCATTGCAAGGTTGTGGGCATTCGTAATGGCATCAATATCTCCGGTTAAACCAAGGCTGAAATCTGTGAGTGGTACACACTGTGAAATACCGCCTCCTGCAGCCGATCCCTTGATATTGAACGTCGGACCACCGGAAGGCTGCCGTATGGCACCGGATACCTTTTTCCCCAGAGCCCCAAGACCTTCAACGAGACCCATGGTTGTGGTTGTTTTTCCTTCCCCGAGGGGGGTAGGTGTAATTGCTGTTACTTCGATATATTTACCATCCGGCTTCGATCCAAGGCGTTTCATTATTTTCTGATAGTCCAGTTTACCAAGATAGTGGCCGTATGGAAGAAGTTCTTCCTTTTCCAGACCAAGCTCCTCGGCCAGCTGGTAAACAGTTTTCATTGTTTTTTCCGCTTCCGCAGCTACTTCCCAATCCTTCATCTTTGTGGGATCGAGTTTTCGTGCTTGTTCCATGATTTCTCCTTTATATAGTATAGTTATCACTATATATTGCTTTTTTAAAAAAAACAAGAATAATGATGTAATAAGTAAAAATTTAGTCGATAATTTGATATTTCCAAAAAATACGATAGGTTTATTGTACTATTTAGTTATTTATTGTAAAAGTACGATACTTTTTCAACCCTTCTCCCATGTAACGCACAAGGGCATTATCCGGAACCTTGTCCATATCTACCCTCAGAAGCATTCCGGGAGTATTTCTGAACTCAACATCCCTGCCCACTGCGAGGAATTCTGCACCTAATTTATGATACTGCCGGACAAGGATTGGTATACCCTTTCCGTCCTTTTCAATAGTCTGTATCAGCCGGTCAAGATCTTTTAGAGTGATATTCCGTGTGTTCAGATATTCTGTAACATCCGGGTTAAGCATGAAATTCAGGGGAGGAGTCGGCAGAATTTTATCTTTCTTTACAAGAACATGATGGATAAGGGAAATTGACCGGGGATCGTAGATATTACTGAGAGATACCGTGCCGTACAGTGTCCTGTAAAATGGATTGCGGACAAGGAATTCTCCTATCCCTCTCCAGAGAAGAAAAAATCCGTAGATGCTTTTCTGATATTCCGGGACAAGGAATGATCTGCCCATTTCCACCCCTGTTTTGATAGTGTTTAAAAACGAATCATCAAAATGGAACATCTTTGTAAGATAGATATCCTTCACCGTACCGTTTTGAAGCAGGTGATTGATCTCACCCATTCGATAAGCACCGATAATTTTCTCTTTTTCATTATCTACAATGAACAGATGGGTGTATGTTTCATCAAAGCGGTCTGTATCTCTTTCTCTTCCGCTTCCTTCTTTCATCTCTCTGAAGGTATACTCTCTTAAGCGGGTAATTTCCCGGATTGTCTCAGGCAGCTGAGGATAGTACCCATAGTATACAGAAAAATTATTCAAATCATGAAGATGCTGCTTGTCCGGTAAGGCTTTGAGCTCTCTGACTATGGAGGAGAAAGGGACCGGGTTAATAATTTCAGGGAGTTTTTTAGCCTGAACAACTTCCTTTCTCTGATAGATGTAAGCGGGATCCTGCAGGTAGGTCTCCATCCGCAGAAAAGCAGTTGTTTCCCTGCTGTTTTCTCTGACATACTGATCTGGTTTCAGAATAGTGCCTGCCGAGACTTTTATTGTTTTTTCCTGCATTTTAATAAATTCTCTGGGGAGCATGAGCAGCCTGAACCGGTAATATATGCGCCCGAGATTGATGAACATCTTACTGTTATGACCTGAGAAGAAAAGAGGCAATATGGGGGTGTTGGTCTTTTGTCCAAGTCTGGCTGCAATCCGGTTCCAGTCTCCGTCTGTTATTCTTTTCCTGTTTTTTCTGTAAAAAGATGTCCTTCCTGCAGGAAAAAGAATTAACAGCCCCCCGTGTTTGAGATGATTCTCGCACTCTCTGATGGAGGGAATATTTTTATGATTATGGGTTACCAGAGGATTGGTAAAGATGAAGAATTCTTTCATTTCCCGGATAAAACGAAGTCCTGAATTAGACATGAACTTTAGATCACTGCGTATTCGGGAAATAAGATCGGCAAGAATAATTCCTTCAATACCGCCGAAAGGATGGTTTGACACAATGATGAGCGGGCCCTTCTTAGGTAGGAATGAACTTAAATCTTTATTAACCGTATAGGTAACACGTAACAGCTTTAAAACTTCTTTGACAAACGCTTCCTTTTTCAGTTCTGCCAACTGATTTTCCCTGTAGAGGGAGTCCATCTTGTGCAGTCCCAGGATCCTGTCTATAAACGGTCCTGTGAGAATAAAAAGAAGTTTCAACCATCCCCGGGCCGGAAAAGCCTTTATGGAAAATAGTGTTCTTTTTACATCATCCTTCATTATCTATGATTGCTCCAACGCTGCAACAGCCGCACCGATTAATGGCGCATCTTCCCGCGTTGTAAATTCAGTATAGACGTTGTACTTCTCTTCCAGAAAATGTTTCAGATAGTACTCTGTTCTGAATTTCAATCCTTTTGTTCTGAAAAAGGTAGTACCGTCCGCAGCAATGCATACCGGCCTGGCCGGATTGGTTCCTCTTTCTGTTTTCAGGACAGCAGCTGCCAGAGATGCCGCTGTTAATTTAGCTGCCCGTTCTATTAAACGGTCAAGAAGAGTGTACATAACAACCCGGTCATCAGCACTGCATATTTTAGCAAGAGAATTTAACGGATTATAGGGAGCATGAAGAAATCCGTCCATTGTTTTCGTTTCTAGAGAATTCAGTGATTGTATATATAATGCTGTACTTTTTGAGAGCAGATTATCTGTGGCAGCTCTTTTTAAAACCGCCAGAGCAAGGGGACCCTGGTATGCTCCGGATATTTTCTTTTCAAATTTGGATTCTTCCGGCTTATCGGTGGAAGCTGTGAATTCCCGGTCTATAATACCGTCTTTAAACCGTGCAAACTTTCCACTTTCAATATTTATAATCTGATGTGCTTCACGGAAGGAAGAATCTTTAATTTTATCTATGGCGTTTGTTTTTTCCACATAGCTGCAGTTTAATCCTGTACCGAGAATGAAGCCCATATAGGTATCAAACTCCTTCCCTTCATGTCCTATCTGCCCCGCGAGGAGTGCTGCTGTCGTATCATTGAGGATAACTATTTTTTTCTTTCCTCTGTATCCCGCTCTCTTGAATGCTGCTAATAAATTTTGACCGATAACCGATCCCTCCACTTCCGGGGCTTTTACTTCTTTGGTAAAGGTTATAAGTTTTCCGTCTCCATTTTCAAGCATCTCGGTAGGGTATGAGAAGCAGAATCCTATTTTTGATGAAGTATCTATGACATCCTTTATGTATTCTGCAATAGCATCGAAAAAATCTTCCCTATGAACTGGATGTCCGCTGGTTCCCGGCATGGGAAATTTTTTGAAATTATTAATAAGGGGTTCCCCTTTCTCTGTTATTGATACTGAAGCGACTCTGAAATTCGTTCCTCCTGCATCCAGGACAATAACCGGTTCATTAAAAGGAATATCTCCTTCTCCTGCAAGAAAAGTCGGAAGCATCATAAGGGATGAAGGTTCTCCCCTTAGCCCCCGTTCCATTTCGTCAAGAAACAACAAGCTCCCTTCTTCAATGTCATACTGATCAGGATCCATTTCATAGCGGTATAAAAAATCTTTACCTTTTTGTACAAACCGATTCATTTATTATCTAATGCTCCCGTTGATAAAATGATCCATGAATTTATCCATTTCAAAATACTGACTGAACATCTCTTCAATCTCTTTTATTTTTGAGTCATCGTACAGCTGAATTTTAGTGTTTTCAAAACAATACAGAAGTTTTCTCTCCACTGTTTCGGTATCGTCTTCAACAATAATTGACGGTATGCCAGAATCTTCTATCCGTTTAATATTCTCATCCTTGACATGGACGCCTTCCCTCGAGCAGGAAATGATAAGCCCCCCGATGGGGGATGAAAGTTTATTACTATGTTCAACAATTTTCTTTATTCTGTCTTTTGAACCTGAACCGATAATAATAACATCTCCGCTTTTAACAAAACGGTCAAGATCAAGATATTCGGCACGTAGACTGATAATCCCGATAGACCGGCATGGTGTGAACCACTGAGGTTCTGTCTCGCTTCCAATTGATCTGGACTTTTTAAGGTGTTTTTTTATTTCTGTCATTGAAGGGTTGGGAAGATCCTCTATTTCCGGCAGAAATCCGTAAATACTTAACGGATCCTTGAACCCCGGGTACATCTCCCGGAGGAGACTCTCGGTAATAAATTTCTTTACAGTATCAATTTTATCGGGAATAACTTTGTTAAAAAGGATTCCTTTTACCTGGCTCTTCTTGTAGAGAAAGTAGGATAGGTCAACTTCGAGCATATCAAGCGCTTTTCCAATACCCCCGCCGGAAAGATAGAGGATGTCTGCTCCGATAAGGTTTCCTACCTCGGCATTTGAAAGACCTATTATACCGCCAACACCCGGGTGTCCTGTTCCTTCGGCGACAATGACATCCTTATCGTTTAAACTGGCAAATGAATCTTCAATATTTGCTGCAAGTTCTTTTGAAATTTCATATTTATCGGGATTTAACAGGTACGCTTTGGTAAATCCTGAGCCGAGCTGTACCGGAGAAAGTTTTTCAAGTTCCATGTCAGGAATACCTGAAAAGTGTTCCATAACCCGTACATCCTTGTCCACTTTGACTCCGGAAGGAAGATCGACAAGTTGCTGCCCTACCGGCTTGATATAGCCGATTTTATCAATGGGGATGTACTGTTTAAGTAGAGAAATAAGGCCGATACTTGTAATTGTTTTTCCCGCGTGCTGTCTGAATCCGGTAACATAAATAATTTTCGGTGCCATGATAACTCCTACATAGTATGTCTGGAAATAAGTTTTTTTAAGAAGGTATGAATAATTCGGTCTTTTTCTACTTTTTTTTCGGAAAAGAAAAGAACCTGTTTCCCAAAAATAAAGACAAGGTACGCAATTTCATTATTGTTATTGGAAATTGGATAGATTTTGACAGGATCTTTTGCTTTTTCATATTCTATATAGGTGTGTAACGTTTCCAGCTTACTCATTAAAACCTGCAGGTCGATTCCGGGGAGAATGGTACTGATATTTGTATCAAGAAGACTGGATCTGCTGACGTCCCCTTTATCGGTAAATATTTTACTGGTATAGAGAATTCCCCCCGTGGGATCGGTAACAAGAAGGGGCAGGGAGAAGTTGGCTGTTATAAATTCCAGGAGAAGCTTTTGGCTGTTAATTTTTAACGCGCGTTTTTTATTCATAAGGCTGAGATGATAGTACAACTCAGAAATTTGTGTTCCGAGTTTGCCGAATTTTTTCAATGAAGTCCCTTGAGTGAATCCGCCGATACTGCTCAGATGGATGAGTCTATCCATCTCTTTTGTAACGTTTTTACTTTTTAACAGGATATATATGAGAAGTACGGCCAGAACAAGAGTAATAAGAAAATCTATGTACAGGAACGTTTCTGCTGTTGCTTTTTGGGTAGGTATCAGGTATACGTAACCAATAATTCCGAGGGAAACGGTTCCTGCCAGTACGGTAATGATAAGAAGTATGTATCTGCTTCTTGGGACAATTATCATATTAATATTCCTTGAAAATATCTATATCCTCATTTCGTCCGACAACGAGAATTATATCATGTTCTTTCAGTTTTGTATCAGAATCAGGAAAAATAACCTCTTCGGATTTAACCGGATTACCCAGTTCATCAATGGAAATGAATGATCTTTTGATAGCTATAATATTTATTTTAAATTTCTTTCGTAAATTGAGTTTTGAGAGATTTTTCCCTATGAAACTTCTTGAAACATACAATTCTGCCACTGTTATGGTTTCGCTTATGGGAATTCTGTCGAGAATTTCGGGAGCAAGAAGTTTTTGAGCAACCCGTTTCCCTTCAGATATCTCAATATTAACTACTTCATCGGCACCAACCTGTTTGAGAACACGGGAATGCAGTTCAGATGTGGCCCTTGCAAGGATGTATGAAACTCCCATCCTCTTTAATATTGCGGTAACAAGGATACTTGCCTCCTTGTTTTCACCAATGGCAACAATGGCGATATCGACATCCTCAAAAGGTATGGTGGAAAGGGCGTCCTCATCTGTCGCATTAAGAAGAATGGCCTGTGTTACATTATCTTTTATTTTCTCTATAATTTCGGACCGGTTATCGATTGCAAGGACCCTTCCCCCTTTTTCCATAAGAACTTCACAAACCTGTTCTCCGAATGTTCCGAGTCCGATAACTGCAAATAAGGTTTCTTTGGCCATTTTTTACCTTCTCCTATCCAATAGATATTTCCCCTACCGGGAATTCCATATGTATATTCGGTCTGTGCCGGGATGCCGCTGCCAGAATAGTAAGCGGACCGAGCCTGCCCATAAACATGAGGATACTTATAACTATCTTTCCTTGACTGGTAAGGTGGGATGTTAACCCTGTGGAAAGACCTACCGTTCCAAAAGCGGAAATTGTTTCAAAAATAATATTTTGAATGGGGGCATGTTCAAAGTAACTTAGAAATACAATGCCTAGAACAACCGCACACAGACCAAACAGAAGAATAAGCATCGATTTCAATACCTTTTCTTTCGGTATTGAGTGCTTTAAAAGAACAACTGAATTGCTGTTGGTGAGAAAAGATTTGATGTAGGCAAAAATCACAGCAACATTGTTTATCTTTATGCCCCCTGCTGTACTTCCTGCCGCTGCACCTACAAACATGAAAACTCCCATTATCATAAGGGTTGTTGTTGAGAGATTACTGAAGGAGATAGTGTTAAAGCCTGCCGTTCGTAAGGTTACCGACTGGAAGAAGGCTGCCAGGTACTGCTTTCCCAGAGAATAACCCGCAAGGCTCCGGGAATGCTCCAGACCATATATAAGCAGCATCCCGGTAAGAATAAGAATTGCTGTTGCAATGAGTATCACAATCGTATTAACCTGCAGTTTTTCATAGCGCTGTTTACTCTTCCCGCGGATATGTCCTATCCACCAGGTAAATGTTCCGGTAATATTGTTGAGAACGATAAAACTCAATCCGCCGAGAATAATAAGGGAAGCGATAACCGTATTTACATAGAAACTGCCGGTAAAAGATGCAAGGCTGTTGGAAAAAAGTGAAAATCCCGCGTTACAGAATGCGGATATTGCATGAAAAATGGAAAGGAAAAAAGTTCCTCCCCATGAGCTTGATTTTGCTCTGAAAGGAACAAGCAGCAGGACGGTTCCTATTCCTTCTATAATAAAGCTGGTGTAGATGATGTTCCGTATAGCCTTTGAGATATGCGACATGTCTTTTTCATTAAGCATGTAGCTGAGCATCAGCTTTTCTTTTATGGAAATATTCTTTTTAAGAGAAAAAATAGTAAAATAGGAAAGTATCATAATACTTATTCCACCGATCTGTATAAGGGTAAGAATGATAAGTTTCCCCCAGAAGCTGAATGCTGTTGCTGTATCAACCACAATGAGGCCTGTAACACAGACTGCTGAGGTCGAAGTAAAGAGAGCATCAATGATGGAAAGTCCTTTCCCCGTGCTGGTGGCAAAGGGGAGCATGAGCAGAATGGTCCCTACAACAATAACAGCCAAAAAGCTGAAGAGGATGGTTTTTGCCGGGTACATGGTAATCCCTTCAAAAAAGAGGGAGATCTTTTTAAATCTGCTGAAAATTCCCGTCCAGATAAAAAAATTCCGAGCAAGAATAAGTGCCGGAGGAATGGCAATGAAACCGGTGTTTCCCCTGCTGAGAATAAAAAAACGGTTAAGGATGAAAAAAATGACAAAGAGAAGTGAGAAAACAAGCGAATAGTTGTTTCTTTTTAGTACGAGCAGTTTGTAGCGGGATGGTATAAATAAAAAACAGAATTCCGCGATAACGAGCAGAAGGATAACAAAATCAACCCATCCAGATACTGCTATCGGGTGAAGAATATTCCCGAATTGAATAAAGAACAGGAGAACTCCACTCAATATGAATTCAGGTATGGTAAATAATGCTCTTTTATCCATTACGTTCAAGACTACCAAAATTAGGGGTAATTCAGCAAG
Organism: Spirochaetaceae bacterium; assembly: GCA_015493635.1. Lineage (GTDB taxonomy): Bacteria > Spirochaetota > Spirochaetia > B11-G9 > B11-G9 > S145-15. The sequence continues at coordinate 18,025 of WGCU01000036.1, forward strand.
CCCACTTCCGTGATTCTTATTCGTAGTATAAAAATAAGGAGAAAGCCTTTCTTATTCCCGGAGATTCTGTTAAAATAGCGCACAAAAAGTAAGGTGCCGGAAGAGGGGAGGGATATGGTACAGGCTAAAAATTTATTGAATCCGCTTGGTAGAAAAATTTTTCTTGACAGATACGCGCTGAAAGACGGTAAAAAAGATTCGCTTGCCGTGGATGATACGGTTATTGTTGTTGTTAACAAAGAAACGGGGCAGCGGGAGATTGGAAGTGTTCTTTCTGTTCATGATGGAATTGTTACCGTAAAACTGGAAGACGGTTCGACCCTTGAAAGGGCTGTTGATAATATAGATAAACCTCTGGAAACGGATCCGGGAATGATGATGGAACGTGTTGCCCGGGCTATAAGTGAATCGGAAAAAGACACTGAAAAGTGGTTTCATAACTTTAAGTGGCTTCTGGAAGATTGGAAATTTGTTCCCGGCGGGCGTATTCTTACTGGAGCCGGAACAGATCAGAACCTTACCTACTATAATTGCTATGTTATTCCCTCACCTGCTGACAGCAGGGGCGGAATAATGCAGACACTGACCCACATGACTGAAATAATGTCCAGAGGGGGAGGGGTCGGAATAAACCTTTCCTCTTTACGGCCGCATCATGCCTATGTTCAGGGGGTAAACGGGCGCTCCAGCGGCTCGGTTTCCTGGGGAGCACTGTACAGTTATGTAACCGGTCTTATTGAGCAGGGAGGAAGCCGGCGCGGAGCCCTTATGCTTATTCTGAACGACTGGCATCCTGATATTTTTGATTTTATAACAAGCAAACGGGAGATGGGGAAGATAACCAACGCTAATATCAGTGTTGCCGTTTCCGATGCGTTTATGGATGCAGTGAAAGCCGATGGTGACTGGGATCTTGTTTTCCCGGATACCTCCGTTCCTGACTATGATGAAAACTGGACAGGAAACCTGAACGGATGGAAAAAAGAGGGAAGACCTGTTGTAAAATACCGGACCATAAAAGCCAGGGAAATTTGGGATACCATTATTGAGAGTGCCTGGGCAAGTGCTGAACCCGGAGTATTTTTTATAGACCGGTACAACGCCATGAGCAACTCTTACTATTACTCTACCATTACCTGTACAAATCCATGCGGTGAACAGGGGCTACCTCCCTGGGGAGTGTGTAACCTCGGTGCTTTAAACCTTTCACGGTTTGTAAAAGACGCTGAAGTGGACTGGGAGAATCTTGGCAAAGCTGTACATTACGCTGTCCGGTTTCTGGATAACGTCATAGACGGAACTCCTTACTTCTTTGAAGAAAATAAAGCCCAGCAGCTTTCTGAACGGCGTATCGGGCTTGGAACCATGGGTCTTGCGGAAATGATGATCCGTTTGAAAATACGGTATGGAGGGAAAGATTCTGATGCGTTTCTTGACAAGCTGTTCAGGTTTATTGCAGTTGAATCGTACCGTGCCAGTTGTAATTATGCGGAAGAAAAGGGTGTTTTCCCGAAGTTCGACAAAGAGAAGTACCTGAAAAGCGGATTTATGAAAGGTATGCCGGAAGAAATCCATAAAGCAGTGAAGGAAAAAGGGATCCGCAATGTAACACTTCTGACCCAGGCTCCTACCGGAACAACCGGAACGATGGTTGGAACATCAACGGGGATCGAACCGTATTATTTCTGGGAATGGGAGAGAACGGGCCGAATGGGATCCCATACCGAGAGGGTTTCTGTGTATGCGGACTGGCTGAAAGAAAACGAAGGAAGGGAAACAAAACTGCCTGACTATTTTGTTACTGCCATGGATCTAACTCCGGATGACCATATAAAAGTGCAGGCTGCCATACAGCGGTGGGTTGATTCCAGTATCTCAAAAACGAGTAATACCCCCAACCACTATACCGTTGACCAGACCCGGGCCCTTTATCAGCTGATGTATGATACCGGCTGTAAGGGCGGAACGATCTACCGCGACGGTTCGAGAGATGAGCAGGTTTTAAATATAAAGAAAGATACCGATAAAAGTGCGGAAATTCCCGCTCCTGTTACCATTAAATCACGGGTTAGACCGACGGTGCTGAACGGGACAACATATCGGAAGCATACGCCTATCGGGACCGCGTATATTACTGTAAATGCGGACAAGGCCCATGAGGATGAGCCCTTTGAAGTATTTATCAACGTGGCAAAAGTTGGCTCGGATGTGGCAGCTGATGCTGAAGGTCTCGGCAGACTGATAAGTCTGGTCCTTCGGATGGCAAGTCCGCTTTCTCCGGAAGAGCGGGTTAAAAATGTTATTTCCCAGTTGAAAAGTATTGGTTCCGGACGGCAGAGAGGGTTCGGCAAGAACCGTGTTATGAGTCTGCCTGACGCGGTTGCCCAGGTTCTTGAAGAACATATCGGAAAATCCCAGGATGATAATCTTCCGGGACTGCCCGATGAAGAGGATGAGGAGAAGAATAAACAGTTTTCCTTTACCTTTTCAGGACCCCATGCTGATATCTGTCCTGTCTGCGGTAATGCTACCTTCATGCTTATTGAAGGATGCAAGAAATGTCATTCCTGCGGACACAGTGAGTGTTGAATATGAATTATTATGAATTGATTTCCCAAAGAGAAAGTATCCGCTCTTATGATCCTGACCGGAAAATACCGGAGGATGTTCTTTCGAGAATTTTAAACGCGGGACGGCTTGCCCCTTCAGCAGGAAACAGGCAGCCCTGGCAGTTTTTGCTTGTTTCTTCTCCGGAGATGCTGGAGAAAGTACGGTCCTGCTACCCTGCAGCGTGGTTTCAGGATGCTCCCCATATTCTTGTCGTTAAGGGATACAAAGAAAAAGCGTGGATCAGATCAAAAGACGGATACAACGCACTGGAAACAGATCTTACCATTGCTATGGATCACATGATTCTTGCAGCGGAATATGAAGGAATCGGGACTTGCTGGATAGCTGATTTCTCCCTGGATATTCTTAAAACAGTTCTGGGATTAACCGATGGAGAGAGGGTTTTTGCCATAACACCTTTCGGATATACCCCTGTTGGTTTCAATAAAAAGAATCAGAAAAACAGGAAACCCTTTGCGGAGGTTGTTAAATTTATCTGATCCCCAGAAGCGGCAGCACATCGTTCCGTGAAGGAGCTTTGTAGAACCGTTTCCCCGCAATATCAAGAACAGGGATTGAGTGGATGTGTGCTTCTCTGGCTGTTTTTAAATGCGCAATGATCTCAACTTCCTTAACAGTAATCTCCGGATAATCCTTTTTCAGTTCTTTCAAAAAGCGGGATGTGGGTATGCAACGGGGGCAGACAAGTGACTTGTAGTAGATAATCTCTTTTTTGTTGGCTTCCATTGTTTTATCCTCTTAACATTTCGTGTGCTTTGTATGAGCTTCGTACGAGGGGACCTGATGCAACGCCTTTAAATCCCATTTTTAATGCTTCTTCTTTATATTTGGCAAAAATATCAGGATGTATATATTCTATAACAGGATGGTGCTTTTTTGAGGGAGCAAGATACTGCCCTATGGTAAGAAAATCGCAGTCAACGCTGCGGAGATCATGGAGGGATGCGATAACTTCATCGTAGGTTTCTCCGAGTCCTACCATCATTCCTGATTTTGAATAGAGGCCGGAAAGCTTTTTTACCTTTTCCAGCAGTTCAAGGGACCGCCGGTACACTGCCTGGGGTCTGACCTCCCGGTAAAGCCGCGGTACTGTTTCTATGTTATGGTTAATGATAACCGGACCGGCGTCTATCACCGTCTGGAGAGCCTTGGTGTCCCCTTTGAAATCGGGAATAAGAACTTCAATATCCGCCCCGGGAGATGATTTATGGATTGACCTGAGAACACGGGCAAAATGCTCCGAACCGCCGTCGGGAAGATCATCCCGGGTAACAGAGGTAATAACAACGTACGTCAGTCCCAGGGATTTTACCGCCTCTGCGACGTGCAGGGGTTCTTCCGGATCAACAGCATCGGGATGTCCGGTGGCAATATCACAGAATGTACAATTCCTTGTGCATCTACTCCCGAGAATAATGAATGTGGCAGTCCGGTTGCTGAAACACTCCATTCTGTTCGGGCAGTTTGCTTCTTCACAAACGGTATTGAGATGGTTTTTCTGTAATATTTCCTGAACATAGTTCAGGTTGTCGCCGCCGCGTATTTTCATGCGCAGCCATTCCGGCTTCCGTAAAACAGTGCTATTTTTCATGCAGTACCTCAACTTCATCATAACCGAATACCTGGACAAGGTATTTTCCGGTAAGTTCTTTTAATTTTTCCATATCCTGGGTCTTCCCGGTAAGTTTTTTAATGGATGTTACCCCCCGGTCGGTAATACCGCAGGGAATGATCCACTTAAAGTGGTCTAGGTTTGTGTTCACGTTAAAAGCAAACCCGTGCATGGTAACCGCGTGGTGAATGGAAATACCGATGGCAGTTATCTTGTTGTCCCCAACCCATACCCCTCTGTGTTTTAAATCCCTGTCGGCGGTAATTGCATATTCATCTTTTAAAAGGCGGATGAATACTTCTTCCACATTTGCGACAAACTGTTTCAACTGACGCTGTTTTTCATAGAGGTTAAAAATAAGGTAACCGACAATCTGCCCCGGCCCATGGTATGTTGCTTCCCCGCCGCGGTCTATCTCAAAAATACCGATTCCCTGCTTTTTTAAGGTTTTTTCCGGCAGGAGGATATCCCCCTCTGCTGTTCGTTTCCCTTTGGTGATTACCGGAGGGTGTTCCAGGAGAATGAGAGTGTCATTGATCTCCTCGTTCTGTCTCTTTGTGAGCAGTTCTTTCTGGTACGCAAGCGCCTCACCGTATGGAACGAGACCTTTGTTTACAATAGTGAGTTTCATGAGAATGAGTATACAGAGGAAACAAACAAGAGAAAAGTAGGAAGAACGAATATTAATAATAATACTTGCAAATATCATTCTCATAATGTCATACTTGCAGTATGAAAGAAACGGTTGAGAAAATATTAACGCACTTCAAGAAACTTGGATTTACTGAATACGAGGGGAAAGTGTATCTTTCTCTTCTTAACAAGCATCCTGCAAGCGCGTATACCATCTCCCAGGATTCCGGGGTTCCCCATTCCCGGGACTATGATATAACCCGCCGGCTTATTGAAAAAGGTGTTGCCGCTTCAACCGGAGTTAACCCGGAACTGTTCAGCCCCCTTTCACCAAACGAACTGATTTCCAAACTGCAGCGGGGATATGAGCAGACAGCTTCCGAGCTGAAAAGTCTGCTGAGCAAGATAGATTTCAAGTCCGATTTTGATCCGGTCTGGAATATTCAGAATAAAGATGAGGCTTTTGAAATAACGAGAAGCCAGATAAAGCAGGCAGTGTATTCTGTTTATATCGGTATATGGCAGGAGGAGCTGCCTCTTGTTATTAAGGAGCTGCGGGAAGCATTTAAACGGGGTGTTCTTGTTTTTAATCTTGTCTACGGCGAGACTGCGGTAGATTTCGGGGAAACCTACAATCATGATACCGAAGGTTTGACGAATCCCGATGAGCTTGGAAGGACCCTGGACTGCGCTGTTGATACAAGCTGGTGCATAACGGGGACTTTGGGAGGAAAGCGAAGCCCTCAGATTATCTGGACTAGAAATACCGGTCTGGTATACACCGTGAAAAATTATATTACCCATGACTTCTATCTGGCGGAAGTCTCAAAATTCTGCCAGGGCCGGGTTGAAGAAAAATACGGGAGGAACCTTGCACGGTTGAGAAAGAAATTTATCTGAGTCCAGGGGGGGGGAGCGGTAAGGTATTTACTGTGTTTAAATCATCTGGGCCAGATAAAAGGAAAGGGGAATTGTGAATACTCCAAGAACAGTTGAGAGGATAACGATCTCCCGGGGGGTGCTGCTTTCATGACCAAGACGGGCCGGAAGAACATAAGAAAAAACAGCTGCCGGCAGTGCACTGGTAACAAGAATCACCGTTTTCATAATACCGGTTACGGAAAAGAGTTTTACTGTCAGAAAACCGAAAAGGAATCCGGCAGCGACACGGAGAATAATACCTGAAAATACATGGACACTTACCTTTGTTCTTCTGCGGTTCGAAAGGCTGAGCCCAAGGGTAAAAGCTGCCAGAGGCGGAGCGGCTTTTCCGGCAAAAGAAAACGTTTTGATGAGTGATTCGGGTACTGGAATCCCTGCTATATTAAACAGAAAACCACTGATTACCGCCCAGAGGATAGGGGACTTAACAGCTGCTTTAAACCCTGATGAAGATAAACCTCCCTCGAGAATAAAATATCCGAGGGTAAAGATAAAAAATGTCTGTATTTGATCATAGATAATTATTATGTTCATTGCTTCCGCTCCTCCCCATAACTGCATGAGGGGAATCCCGAGAAAACCTGAATTCATAAAAATGACAGGAAGAATAAAAGTTCGGCCATCCACTGTATGGATGCGTGAATACAGTATTGCGCTGGCAAGTGTCAGTATGAGTACACAGACGACAGAACCGGTGAGAGTGAGCATTTCGAGAGGTGAAATTGGTGAAAGATACAGGGAAGCAAATACGAGACATGGCATGAAGAAATCTGCCAGGAGTCTCAGCAGGGTTTCTTCAGACAGTGAGACCAGATGTCCCATGATAAGACCGCTGAATATCAGTATGAATAGCGGCAAAAGGATTAAAAAGGATTTTATAACCATACACCTATTTCCTTTCCTGAACCACAGAAAGCGTAATAAAAAAACTTACCACCGCCGGAATAAAGCTGATAACTGCCAAACCGGTAACCCCCCATTGATAATAATTTATGGGACCGAGAGCTGTTGCAGTTGTTATACCAACAAGCCCTACTGCTGTGCTGAGACTCATGACTTTACCTCTTTGAGAAGGAGCCTGTCCTGTCAGTAATGCCAGATTGCTTACCGTGGCAAACTCAAAAAACAGCCGGGGTATGAGAATGCTTATAATGGCAGGATACAGACTGACATTAAGGAACGGCATAATTACAAAACCAAGGGACATTCCTACAACACCAATCAGGACACTTTTCCGTTTCCCGATTCTATCGGTAATTATGCTGACAAGAACGGAGGAAAAGAGATCTCCCAGACCAAATAAAAAAGCAATTTTTCCCAGCTTTATGGAATCCAGCCCGTACTCACTGGACAACCATCCACCATGGATGATCATAACATGCATTATCGCAAACATGTTAAGTCCCTGAATAATTATTGTACCCCAGGCTGATCCTGCATGCGGTCCGAGATGGAAGAAGGTATCTGCTTGTTTTTTTAGTGATTCAAAGGTCACCGTTTCTTTCTGAACGGATGTGGTTTTTTGTATTCCTTTCTTGCTGACGGGGAGCGTCTGATATAAAACAGCCATGATAACCAGCAGTGTACCAAAGAAGAGAAACGGAGCGCGCCATGAAAATTCTTCAATAAGATATCCTGCCAAAAAAAGCCCTAGTATACCGGCAAGTGCCCATGAGTATTCAATAATGCCAATTCCCATAGCCCGTTTATTGTAGGAGAGTTTTGTACTGAGGTAGGCATGAAGATTCGGTGTGTAGCCTGCCTGTCCAATTCCGGTAATGACAACAGCAGCTGAAAAAAGAAGGACGTTGTGTGATAATCCCGCTACGATCATGCCGATACCGGTGAGAAAGAGTCCCCCCTGCATGATTTTCTTATAACCTATTCTATCAGCCATTACCCCCATCAGCGGGGAACTTAATCCCATGATCCCTCTTAACGAAACAATTGCACCCATAGTAACAGCACTTACTCCAACGCCGGCAGCTATCATGGTGAGAAAAGGATTAAACAACTGAATTGTCGAATCAATAAGCAGCTTTGCGCTTATTCCAAGGATCAGCAGATAGGCTACTCTTTTAACTGTTTTATCTATCATGCTTCCAGGTTGATTCAATGGAACGTGTTTTGATTTGTGTTTCTGATTACCCGGGTACAGGTTTCTTCTGCTTCTGCTGCCAGTCGGGTCTCATCCACTCCCGGGAGAGTACCGTCTTTATAGACTACTCTTCCGTTTATCATGGTAAGATGAACCGGCCCTGTAACCCCGGTTTTTGCAAGAAAATTTGCCGGATCATGAAGGGCTCCTGCGAACTCGAGTTTCCCTGTATCTATCATGAAGAGATCCGCCCCTTTTCCGGATTCCAGGGACCCAAGATCTTTTCTGCCTAATATATCCGCACCTCCGGCGGTTGCCATTTTTAAAAGATCGTATGCCGAAGGAGCTCTTCCCCGCTGTTTATGGTGAAAAGACTGCATCAGATATGCCATACGAAGCGAATCGAGAAGATTGGAGGAATCGTTTGTGGCAGAACCGTCGCACCCGAGGCTCAGCCGCATGCCTGCACTTTTCATGGCGGGAATATTAATAATCGGGAACCCCCCAAGGGTGGCGGGAGCAGGGCAGTGGGAAAGCCCCGTTCCGGTATCTGCCATAACGGAATATTCTTCCGGTGTCAGTTCCCAGCCATGGGCTATCCAGACATCCGGGCCGGTAAAGCCCGTCTCCTCACACCACTTCAGGGTTCTTTTCCCCCACCGTTCAGTCATGGGGCCATTTTCACCTTCTCCAAGATGGGTATGGAGAAAGACGCCCTTGTCCCGTGCAAGTTTTGCCGATTCGACAAAGGTATCTTTGTAACAGTTTATCGGCTGGCAGGGAGCAATAACAATCTGTTTCATGCTGAACGGTGCGGGATCGTGGTAAGTATCGATAAGCCGTTCGCAATCCGAAAGAAATTCATCAGTGGTTTCCACCATTTCATCGGGAACGGTACTTCCTTCACTCTTCGGCAGGGTATTGGCTCCCCGTCCCGCATGGTAGCGGATTCCCAGAAGCTCTGCAGCTTTCATCTGCCGGTCTACCAGATGTTTTCCCGCATGCCGGGGATAGCAGTACTGATGATCAAAAGCAGTCGTACATCCGTGTTTGACCAGGTCAGCCATGGCAGTTAGAGAGGAGTAGTAGATGGCATCTTCATCCATCAGTTTGAATATCTCATATATCTTATTGATCCAGTCAATAACGGTCATGGCGGGATAATCAACTGCAGCAAGGTTGCGCACAAAGGTTTGGAAAAAATGATGATGCGTGTTAACCAGTCCGGGGTAGACAAACATGCCGCGGGCATTGATTATTTCATCGGTTTTTCCCTGTATATTTTTTCCAATACGGATAATTTCCGGACCCTTAATCAGAATATCGCTGTTGTAGTGGATGGTATCATCTTTATCACACGTTACAATGGCACCGGCATTTTTAATCAAAGTGGTTTTATGCATGTATTTTCTCCTGCACTTATACGTACCGTACTAACCTATCAGAGATTGCTCCATAAAACAAGAAATGCCGTGGCCGGTGCGGCTGGTTGTGCAGGGAGGAGAAGTTTACTATAGTTGAAGCGGAGGTTCTCATACGCAATGGTAACAGGATTACACCATATAAATATAGTGGTTACGGATATGGGGAAGGCCGCTGATTTTTTTATGCTTCTTGGATTTTCCGTCTTTGAACAGAAGGAGCTGACCGGAGAATGGATTGATAGGGTAACAGGGCTCCATGGAGTTCGTGCCCTCTACGCAGGGCTGCGGCACGAATCAGTTTCCACGGTAGTTGAAATCCTGCAGTATCTGCACCCGGAAGGAGAACGTTCGGCTGCTCTTTCAAAGGCCAATTCCATTGGTATCCGGCATTTTGCCTTTCAGGTACAGGATATAGAGGAGGATATCAGGAAACTGGAGGATTCAGGAGCGGAATTCTTCGGACCTCTACAGACAAACCCCTACGGGAAAAAGATGATCTATGTTAAAGGTCCGGAGGGTATTATAGTAGAGCTTGCGGAGTTGTGAGCTGATAAATGAAGAAAGAAGAACTTGAAAACTGGATCCGGGCATATTCGGCAGTGAGCTTTGCGCGGTCAGGTGGTCCCGGGGGCCAGTACGTAAATACCTCTGATACAAAGGTTGTTCTCCGGCTTCCGGTTAATTTACTTCCGGTAACGGATGAAGAAAGAACAGCACTCCTTTCTGTCTTGAAAAACAGACTGAATTCGAATGGTGAGCTGGTGATTCACGCCTCCGCTTCCAGAAGTCAGTTCCAAAACAGAAAAGCAGCGGAAACCCTGGCCGAAGAACTTATTGCTGCGGCACTCATGCCATCGGCAAAGCGCAGACCGACACGGCCGACAAGGGCATCGAGGCAGCACCGTCTTGATACCAAGAAAGCAAACAGCCGCAAGAAAGAGTTGCGCAGGAAACCGGATCTGTAAGTAATAATGAACCACTCCTAATTCTATTTCTCTGCCAAAACTATTAAATAACGGAATCAGAAAAGACCAGATCATCTCAATCAATTTTGAAGATATGGATAATGCTCACCTTGCCACCGCGGAATCCCTGCATCGCAACATAACAGACAGGCTGCGTTCCGGAATTATGAATTATATTTTTCTTGATGAGATCCAGATAGTCAAAGATTTCCCCAAAGCTGTCAACAGCCTGTACCTCAGAAAGAACGTCGATCTCTATATCACAGGGTCGAATGCATATCTCTTATCCGGTGAAATTTCAACATTACTCTCCGGCCGATATGTCTAGATACAGATGCTTCCGCTATCTTTTAAAGAATATATCTCCACCTTCGGCAGCACCGATCTGGAAAGAAAGTATGCTGACTACCTGCTTTACAGCTCGTTTCCATATACGATTAAGCTGGATAAAGATATTGAAAAAGTTCGTGATTATTTAGGCGGGATATACAATACTGATAATATCTAAAGTCTCTATTGAAACTAAAACATATATCTAAGTGTTTTAGTAATTATTTTTTTTAGGTACCGAATGTTTTGGCAAAAAAGTTATCGATACCGTTCCATGGCAGAATATGCATATTAGAATAATGGTCGTCTTCTTCGCCACCATAAACAAGAGAACATCTAGAAGGGGGAGTCTGAGTAAGCTCATTCCAAAACTTAAGTGTCTTAAAATATTCCCGTCTTATTGTTTTACTACTTTTCATTTCAAAGGCATAAAGGTCGCCATTATCAATAATAAGATCAATTTCTTTTTGATGGTTATTTCTCCAGAAATAAAAATTTGCAGGAATGTTTTTATTATAGGAAGCTTTAATAAATTCTGAAATAAAAAATGTTTCTATAATGGATCCCCGGAGATAATGGGTTTCCAACTGATCTACAGATCTAATACCAAGAAGAAAGCATACCAAACCGGTATCATAAAAAAATATTTTTGGATTTTTTATTATTTGCTTTTTATAATTTTTATAATAAGGTTTTAACCTGTAAACAATAAAACTGGTTTCTAAAACACTAATCCAATCTTTAATTGTATTTGGGGAAATACCGCAATCGTCTGCAATGGATTTTAAATTTAGAACTTGTCCGGTACGTCCTGCAAGAATACGTAAAAAAAGACTAAAAGTATCATAGCTTAATATATTTTTTATTAACCGGACATCTCTTTCTATATATCCTAAAATCCCGAAAAAGTTGTAACTAGGTTGTTATGAAACAGGCTTAATCTTGAAAGCCTTAAATATTTCCTTCTGGCGTTTGGATGTTTCGGTGATGATTGTTTTTTTTCTACCAAATTGAATTTTCTTTATCTTTCTTAATTCAAATAATACTTCTGGTATTGATAAA
>WGCU01000037.1 GCA_015493635.1 Spirochaetaceae bacterium
CGACATGGTTATAATTATACCATACCTTGCACATATGTCAAGGACAATTTAATGATTATTTCCTTATATATAAGATATTTACTTATATAACGATTTCATCGTTACTAACTTTTTCGGGATTTTAGGTTATATGAGAAAGGGAGATGATGAAAAGGCTCTGGATATTTTTGAAAAGATTTTAAGACTGAATCCCATGGATAATCTTGGAGTGCGTTTTTTGATTGATGAGATCTTGCAAGATAATCAGTAATTTTTGTAGAGTATCCGGATCGACTTTAAGATCTCTTTCAGTTGTCTATTCTCAAACGAGTGAGTGGAGCGGGTTATGAAAAGTGTAACCCTTAATGTGAACAGCGCAAAAAGCTACAACACTATTGTATCTCCTATATGAGTATGATATTATAAAATAATTAGGAGATATAAATGAACTATTTGGCAGTAAAAGATTTAAAGAAAACAAGGGAGCTGTGGAGTAATCTTGATACAGAGAAGGAATTGATTATTACCCGTGATGGCAGACCTTCTGCTATTCTTATTAGTATAACTCCAGAAACTGTTGAAGAATCTCTTGTTGAGATACGTAAAGCTCTTTTTTCGATATCCTTATCTAGGGCAAGGAGAGAAGGCGGTTTGAAACCAATTACCTACGAGGAAATTGAATCAATCACTGCCAAAAGCAGAAAATCACGCGGATTGATATGAGTGACTTTTATGGCATCTATAAAAATCGTTCTTGACACCAATGTTCTTGGTTCAGGATTGATCAATGCAAATGGTTTTCCCGGCCGAATTGTTGATCTTGTTCGTAACAATATTGTACAGTTAATTATTGATAGTCGAATTATGGAAGACTATATGGATGTTCTAACCAGAGATAGATTTAAGTCATATTTCTCCAAATACAATGCTGATATTATTCTGGATTTTATCTGGCATAGTTCTTACCATACAGTAAGTAGTGTAATTGTAACTAACCTTCCTGATAAAGGTGATATTCCCTTTTTGGAGACTGCCTTAACTGCGAAAGCCTCATTGATAACAGGAAATATGAGACATTTCCCTGATAAACTAACTTTAGGGTGTACCGTTCTGACTCCTGAACAATTTGTAAAAAGTATGGAATAAAACAGCATTCTGCTGAAGCTAAATACTCCAGCGGCTTGCCGTGGAATAGGCCGCGATAGCGGCTCAGGGGAAGGGTTTACCCTGGGGTATTGACACCTTTCATTCTCTCAGGATATATATTCCCCTTCCCATAGATGTTTTATGAAAATGTCATAGGGAAGTATGGAAATCCCGTCTGCTGTTTTTCGTTCATCTTTACCGGGGTAGACCATTATATAATTTTTAAGTAATTCTTCCTCTTTAAGGGCCCGCAATCCTTTAAAGTCCTTGGGGGCAATTGTTGTTTTTGATTTAACTTCTATCGCAGTAATATCGTTTATAATAAAATCTACTTCCCGGCCTGTGGAGCTCCGCCAGTAATACAGCTCTCCATTTTTTGTATAATCGAGGTAACTTTTTAATTCATGGTGAAGATACGTCTCAAAGGCCTCTCCAAATTCAACAGTACCGGGAGATACTTTATTGCGTTTTTGCAGATATCCTGTTACTCCAATATCAAAGAAATAGAATTTTGAAGTGCTTATCGGTTTTCTTTTTATTGATTTTTTCCATACAGGTAGATTACTTCCAACCAGAGTATCTCTTAAAATTTGATAGTATTCCTGTATTGTTGAAGATGGAACCTGGGAATCATTTGCAATATTTGTGTAGTTTATAATCTGCCCATTACTCAAGGCAGAGATAGTTAAAAACCTGCTGAAGGCCGTAATATTTCTTACAAGAGCTTCAGCTGCTATCTCTTCCTGCAGATAGGTACCGATATAACTTTCAAGATCTTCGTCCGGAGCATCGGAAAAGTAGATGGAGGGAAGAAGCCCGATATTTAATGCCCTGTTTAATTCAAAATATTTATCTAATTCGAGAGAAGTAAGCGGATGAAGGTTTCTTATCCTTGCTCTGCCTCCCAGCAGATTAGTCCCTTTCCTTTTTAATTTGCGTGAACTTGATCCTGTCAGCAGAAAATGGATATCTCTATTATCAATTAATAGTTGTACTTCGTTTAACAAAATTGGCAGACGCTGAATTTCGTCTATTATTACTACTTTATCTTTCCTTGTAATTAATTCCTGCAGTATTTCCGGAGAGAATGATAGTTGTGCATACGTTTTATTATCAAGAAGATTAAAATATTTATGTTCACTCAATCTATTCTGAACTAACCACGTTTTTCCTGTTTGTCTTGGCCCAAAAAGAAAGCAGGACTTTTTCCCTAATACTTTTGCCAGATCCAGTGATCTTTCTATATAGTGCATTTTTCATTACCTCCAAATCCTGATTTGAGAGATAGTATCGTATCAATTATAGCATAATATAAAAAATTAACAAGCAAGTTGGTGATTTATATGATAAATAACCGGTATTGATGGTAAAATATCAAAAAATATACTGAGTGCGGGAGGTAAGACACAAAGACAAGGGGAGTAAGCTGTTTTAAGGGTACCGTTATAGTTTCCGCTGATACACCCGGTGAATTGTTTCATCAACTGCACCCAGCTTATGAATGTCCGAAAGCATCAGTACGGTGGATTCATTTATCTGTACTGTTTTTGCAACCTTGAAGTTCCTGCTTCGTACGGTTTTGGACAGTTCATAGTAGAGGAGTGCGTTCCCGCCCATCCGCTGGTATTCAGGAAGAATCCCCATTCCGTTAAAGAGAACCTTATCGCTTGTTTTTAATCCTCTCAGCATACGGATAATACCTGGAATGGTTACTTTTCCCATATTACGGTGCAGGATGGGGCTGATATCGGCAAAAGCCAGCAGATAGCCGACTATCTTATCATCATAGGTGAGAATTTTTATAAGGTCAGGTGATGCAACAGCTGCAAGATCTTTTTTAAGCTGAGCCAATTCTTCTTCGGTCAGAGGATAGTCTTCAGGATGATCAGCTAACGTCGCGTTGTACATAACGAGAAGTTCGTCCGCTTCTTTCAGGATCTGCCTTTTTGTTTTAAATTCCATAACCTTAAAACGGCCCCTTTTGAGAACCTTTTCAGCCAGTACTGCAATCCTGTCCGGAAGGGTGAACTTGTCAGGACTTATGTCTGTACCGTAGGTATCAAAAAGTTTCGTAAATCCCAGATCCTCGATTATGCTGCGGTAATATGAATAATTATACGGCATCATGGTCATTGGTGCCTGAATACCGTACCCTTCTATGAGGAGACCGCTCCCGTAGGCACCTCCAAAAAGCATGGGGCCGTCAAGATATTCATTCCCTTTTTTTTCAGCCCATTCTGCCGCAGTATCCAGGAGCAGCTTGAAGATCTCTCTGGATTCGCCGGCATCAAGAAAGAAAAAGTGAGCGCATTTCCTGTTATGCTCTTTCTGATAACGGGTGTTTGATACTACACAGATACGCCCGACAGTTGTACCATCCTCTTCCGCAAGAAAGAATTCTCCGTCAGAATGAAGAAAGAACGGATGCTTCTTTTTCAGAATGTGTTTCATGTCAATGTCAAACCAGGGTACCCATTTCTTCTCTTCCGCATAGAGACTTTTCGGGAAATTGATAAAATCTCTGATAAATTTACCCTTTTTTTCTGTCTGTGAAAGTGAATTAATTGTAATCATATACTCTTTATAAACAATATTTCACATTATGTCATCTCTTGCTTATTAATTTTTTTTAATTTAAGGTAGACAACACTAAAAAAGGAGCTCTGACATTACTGAAACACCCTATTCTTATTCAAAACTTATAACGCTTGCCCTGCCCATTATGCTGGGCAATTTCCTTCATATGCTCTACAATCTTGCGGACACCTACTTCCTGGGAAAGATAGGGAAAGAAGCTCTTTCTGCTCCTTCCATTTCAATGAATCTTATCTTTTTCATGATTGTTTTTGCCTTTGGATTTTCGAATGCAGGGACGACGCTGATCTCCCAGTCCAAAGGGAAAAATGACAGAGGAAAGATGGATTTTTATCTTGGACAGATGACTTCGCTCATTCTCCTTATTGCTGTGTTGATAAGTTTCCTCGGAATTATATTTACTGATAGAATCCTTATGCTCATGCATGTTCCTCCGGACACTTTTGAGTATACTTCCGACTATCTGAGAATTATATTTTCCGGAATTCCTTTCATGTTTATGAGCTTTGTGTTAAGGAGTTCCCTTCAGGGAATAGGTGACAGTATTACCCCTCTTATTGTTCAGTCCATTACGGTAGGGCTTAATATTCTCCTTGACCCTGTTCTTATTTTCGGATTGGGCCCTTTCCCTGCCATGACGGTTAAGGGAGCTGCGTATGCTACTGTTTTTGCGCGGATAGTGGCTTCAGCCATTGCGGTTATCATTCTGGTAAGAGGGCGGAAAGGGATCCGCCTCAGGCTGCATGCCATGAAACCGGACAGGAAGGCTATGAAACTTCTGTTAAAGATAGGGATACCTGCCTCTCTGGGACAGGGACTTTCCGCTTTGGGTTTTACGGTTCTTCAGGGAGTAGTAAACAGTCTCGGTACCGCGGTAATAGCGGCTTTCGGTGTGGGAAACAGAATTATAGGGGTATTCAATATGCCTGCCATGGGGATTTCACAGGCTACAGCGGTGCTTGTCGGCCAGCAGCTGGGGGCCAGGAATCATCCCGGGGTATGGAAAGTGGTTAAACATTCCTTTATAACGGTGTTTGTGTTTATTACGTTTGGCATGAGTATTACCTTCTTTAAAGGCAGCAGTGTTGTGCGGTTTTTTGTCAACGATCCGGAGGTCATTAAGCATGGTGTCATGCTTTTTAAAATTGTATCTCCCTCTGTCATCTTTTTTGCCCTTTTTACCGTATCTACCGGGGTGCTTCAGGGAGCAGGTGATACAAAACCAATCATGATATTCAACATTATACGCCTTTGGGGGCTTCGGGTACCCATTGTCTATCTGCTTGTTGCGTTTACAACCCTCGGAGCAGTAAGTATCTGGACAGGAATGTTTGTGTCAAATTTGATTGTTTCCATAGCCGGTTTTGTCCTGTTAAGCAGAGGGAGATGGATGTACACTATTAATCCTGATGAGATTTAACATAGAATTGGCTTTCGCAGATACAAATGTTCATCTTACTTTGAGAAGTGTCGTCCCCTGTAAAGTAAATTGTACGTTTTTAAGCGGACAATTTATTTTACTGTGCAGGTATTTTAC
>WGCU01000038.1 GCA_015493635.1 Spirochaetaceae bacterium
CAGGAGCCTAAAATCACAAAAAAAGTACTGATTTTACCTTTGAGAAGAGGAAATTCAATAAAATAGAGGTCATCTTGATACAACGGACATTCTATTATAAATATTGTCATGTATTATTTCGCTAAAATGGGGTACTTCGCAAAAAGCTCAATATTATTAGTACTTTACTAATATAATAAATATTCGTATACTTACGGTATGAAAACTATTATTGCAGTATGTATGCTTGTTTCTTTGGGAAGTATTGGTTTGTCCGCTGAAGATACCTCACCATTTAATCTTGATCTTAACTATGCGCAGGTTGTATTTGTAAAAGCTGTGCAGAATTCAAATGACAGCTGGACTTTTTATGTTACCGTCAGGCACAACGATGAGGGATGGAACCATTACGCGGATGCGTGGGAAGTGGTTGATCCGGACAGCAGAAAGGTGTTTGCCACACGGATTCTTGCACACCCCCATGAAACAGAACAGCCTTTTACGAGAAGTCAATCAGGAATTGTTATACCGAAGGGGCAGCAGTTTGTTGAAGTTAAAGCGAAATGTACACTCCATGGATACGAAGGGAAAACCGTCCTTATTGATCTGGGAGTGGATAAGGGTAATGATTATCAACTTGTAAAAAAATGAAAGAAGGTATGGATACAAAACAGTGTCTGTATCCATACCGGCTGATACACCTTAGAACGAATACTGAAAGATAACTTCCAGCATGTCGTTATTTTTAAACTGTCCAAACAGAGTACCGCTGTCTCCCCGGTAGAGGGTGTACCGGATTTTAACCGCTGCATCGTCCTTGATGGTATATTCAATGCCGGGTGCAAGCATGTAGCTTTTTGAGCCGGCTGAATATGCTCCGCTCATCTTTACGGTAAGGGTATCGTTGAAGAAGGTATCCCGCAGATCCGCCGCAATAATGTTTGAGATGTAGGAACCGCTGTCAGAATATTCTATGTCAGCTGCTTCGTTGTCTTTTATGCCGTCAGATCCGAGAATAATTTCTCCTCTGTCCTGTATATTTATGCTCATGTTGTGAACAGGGATGTTTTTGTCAAATCCGGCAAGGTACTGTATCTTGTTGTTGTGTACCAGTGGATCTGTCCCTGCTGTGTCACCGGTCAGGTAGTATGCCCCTTCCCCCCGGAAGTTGAAACCGCCGAGAGCCGCTGCCGCTTCAATGCCAAAAAGATGCAGCCGGTCCCATGTAACCTTGATTTTTTTAGTTGGATCGGTCATGAAAGCACTCATATTCACAACAGGTTCCCGTAAGAAGGTGTATTCGTAGGCAGCACCGAAATCAACTCCGCCCAGACTGTTGGTTATGTGGATTCCGCCCTGGCCATGGGAGAGGGTCTTCATGTCCTCCGTATCCATTTTATTAGTAGTAATGCCCATTGCTGTCATGGCTGTGTAGTCGCTCTGGACCCAGGGGCCGGTTGTCGGAAAGGTATCGGGAGTAAAAACGGGGGTGTAGAGAGCTTCAATAAGCCCCTGCTGACCAAAGGGTACATCGAGTTTAATCATTGCTTCAGCCTTTTTCCGGTCAAGGTAGCTGTTGTTCATAAAATCACTGTAGTCAACAGCGTTTATATTATCGAAAGTGAAAATTTCGTCACCTTTCCCCCAGACAATTTTCATAAAGCCGGCAGACAGATTGAAACCGGAGAAAAACGTACGGTAGTATGCTTCATCAATCATGCTGCTCAAATACTCTGCGATATCGCTGCTGTTTGTAAAATCATGATTTCCTGACAGGGTAAAACTGCCGGTAAAGCCGGATGATTCTCCCTTGTAATGCAGACCTATATGCAGTTCCGGGTAGAGGATTACTGTGCTGGCTGCAATATCATCATAGTCCGTCATGTACCGTGTGTGGACGCTTCCGGTTCCTGACCAGGTCAGCGGTGATACTGCGGAAGTATCATTAAAGGTGGTAAACCCGGTGTCATCCGCAAAAAGAACAGCGGATACTGTCATAAGCAGTCCAACAACAATCAATAAAAAAAATTCTTTGTTTTTGTTCATTCGTTTCTCCTGTTTCTATAATCTTCCGGTTTGCAGAAACCGTGTAGTAAATATGCCGTTTGGTAATTTTTCGTTGTATACAAGTTTTGTTATGGTTATAACTGTCTTGTGCCTGGTTTGAACGTTTTCCATGGATGTTGCCAGGGGCGTCCATATCCCCTGTATCTTTTTTATGTTTTCCATCCTCATTATTTTTATGAGCTTACCCTCTTTGTCGTACATCTCCATTTTAAGGGGTATCATTCGCTCCTTGTCTATCCAGCTGATCCGCCGGGAGTACTGGCCGGCACCAAGGTCTTTCGGAATCGATTGCACCAGGTAGCATGGCCTTTCGTCCAGGACCTTTTCTCCTTTCAGAGTATGAGTATCGGCATCAACATTTCTGGCACCCATATCATTGTAGGTAAGGTCGGTTCCCATGAAGGATTTGTTCCCTTCACTTGCCGCTATGCGCCTCACCCGTTTTAATGCGGGAAGATAGATCCATTGATCATTGTCCCGTCCCTTGTTTTCGATGGAAAGAAACCGTGTATTTTTGACAGAAGCCGGGGAGTGGAAGATGATGAGAGAACGGGATTCGTTCTTGCTGTTTTTCTGGACAAACATTTCAATTATCCGCATGCTGACCGCATTGTTTTTATCAATGAGTTTCAGATTAACGAGGGAGTGGGTAGATTCCGCCGTATTGACGTCTGATACCTTCTCCATGATATCTCTGCCTGTAAGGGCAAAGAGGGAAGTTGATGACAGCATAAGCAGGCTTAATAGTAAAATAAAAGTCTTTTTTATCATGCTTTTTTCTCCTTGTAGATAAATCGTGGTTTTATTATTTCCAGTAGAATGGGAAGCAGGGTTAAAGATGCGGTACTTGAGGTAATCATGGTCAACGCGACAAGAAGCCCAAAGTAGTTCAAAGGGGTAAAGTTCGAAAGCAGCATAACAAGAAAACCCCCTGCAACAGCTACTGCGTTAAAAATTATGGCTTTGCCGACTCCCTGAAGTGTGTTTCTGGCAACCTGTTCGAGGTCGTCCGATCTCAGCCGTTCATAGCGGTAGTAGCTCAGGTAGTGGATGGTATAATCAATACCAATCCCGATGGAAACTGCCGAAACCATGGCCGTAGAAATATCAAGTCTTATTTTTAAGAGTCCCATAACTCCGAAATTGATAAGGACGGTAAGCCCGATGGGTATTATACCTATTATACCGGCGAAAAGGGACCGGTAGTTGATTGTCAGAATAATAAAGACGAGGAGCAGTGATATAAGGATGCTTCTTGTCTGTGAAGCGGTAATAAGTTGGGTAAGGGCATACATTATTTTTGATGTTCCCACCGTTTCTACCGTGTATCCTTTGGGAAAATGGGCGGTAGCGTACTTCTCCGCATCGAGGGCAATCCGGTGGGGAACGATTGTTCCGGGAGTATTTATCTGGACAAACATCTTTGCCATGGACGGTTCAAGATTGTCATCTGTCCAGTCAGAGAGTTCTCCGGAAAACAGGAGAAGATACTGGGAAACAAGATTCTGCAGTTCTTTCATGCCTGCGGCAGAGTATTTTCCAGGATCAGAGGGGATCTCATAGTATGCTGCACCCTGGTAGTTGAGCTGCTTATTGATTGCCTGTACCAGTTCCGCCGCGGTCATGTTTTTTTGCTGGGCCTGTACGTATGCTTTATTAAGAACAGTGAGGAATTCACCGTATGTAAAGTTTTTCCCTATGGTATCCCACAGCGGTTTGTAACGTGATGCAGAGGACTTTTTTTCAGAAATCTGTTTTGATTTTACCGTTGGTTTGCTGGTATCGGTAAAGAAACTTGTAAACCCTCCGGAGCTTCCGCTGCTCTCTGGTTCCGGTGCGGTTGTTTCCGTGTTTTGCGGGGTGCTGTTCATCACCTGGTTCATTTTTTTTACGAAATCAGTAAAAGAAAGAACGTTCGTTACTTCCGGATATTTCTCTTTTAAATACGTACTGAGATTATCCATGGCAAGAAGTATTTCAGGATTAGTGAGTGACCCTTTTTTATTCCCTTTAACAATTATGTCGAAGGTTGTTGTTCCGTTGAATTTCTTCCGTAGAAACCTGTCTGCTCTGCTTATTTCAGTATCCTTTTTGAAATAGTTTATGAGAATGTTGTCTTTAACAACCTTTGTTGTTCCGAATATTCCAGCAGCAATAATGATAAGTGTTATAAATATGATTTTACCTTTGTTCCGGTGAAATATCCCGTAGAGATAGTTCATAAAACGCTCTGTTGCCTCCGCATTTTTGTTGTTCTTTGCCGATGGTTTCAGAGCTTTATGACGAAGGAGAAGAACCGAAGGGATAAAAACAAGGGCAACGGCAAGGGATGTAACAACACCGGCTGCGGTAAAAATGCCGAAAGTTTTCATGGGTATAACAGTGCTGGAGATGAGTGATCCAAACCCGATCAGGGTTGTAAGTCCTGCCAGAAAAACCGGCATACCGATACGTTTCAGTGTACCGAATACAATTTCCCTGTGTTTTTCTTCTGTAAGGGATCCTGATGCTTTTTTTATTTCATCGTAGTAGTGGCTTACAATATGGATTCCATAAGCACTGCCGACAGCAACGAGAATAACAGGAATTACCGTATCAAGGAGGCTTAAAGGTACTCCCAGCATAGCCATAAGCCCAATGGTCCATATTCCGCTTATGACCACTGTTGCAAGAGGAAGAATAACGCCTCCCAGGCGTCTGAAAGAAAGATAGAGGGTGCCTATAACGACGAGAACAACAAGGGGAATAAGAAATACGATATCCTTTTTCATCTTGCTTGTAATAAGGACAGTAATGGCAGGCATTCCCGCAACATAATATTTTACGTCAGGGCTGCTTGTTTTTTTAAGTTCTTTTTCAATGGCAAAGTAAACCGAATCCATCTTTGCTGACTCTATGTCAGGGTCTATCTTTACTCCGATCTGTGTTGAACTGAAGTCTTTAGAATAGAGAAGTCCCTTGTAAATATTCCAGGAAAGCAGTTTTGTTTTGAGATTTGTTATATCCCTGGCAGACCCTGTAAAGTTTTCCAGAAGAGGGTGCACCTCCATTCCTTCCGGGGTGCCGGTAATAATATCAGTACTGCTGATGGAATCTACACTTACCACTCCGGGAATGGTCTCGAAACTGTCTGTTAGCGTTTTTACAAGATTTAAGAAATCCTTCTGAAATATTGTTCCATGGGCAGCTTCCACTGCAACATCTATCACAAGATCACTCCCGAACTGATTCTTAACCTTGTCGTAGTTAATGACCTCTTTATGGTTTTTTGGTATAAAGGTCAAAACGTCATTGCTTAAGCGGATTTTAGGAAGTTCAGCAGCAAAAAAGAGGGTAATAAGGAGAATAATACCCAGCAGAATCTTCGGATGCTTAAAAAAGGTTTTCATGCGGCAGTCTCCCTTGCTTCAAGCATTTTAATAATCATTTTAAACATGCTTTCAATCCCGGGTTTATCGGTATCTGCCGCTTTGAGTATTGTTTTACGCCCATGGTACCTCCCTAAAATTTGTTTTGTGACTATAAGTCAATAAGTAACCGGTGTTCAGTGTCCGGTCAATCACACCGGAGAGTGAATCGGGAAGTACTCCCGGCGGGTGATGGGTTAAACCCCGCAAATGAGTTGACAGACTGATGTTTTTTCATATACTTGAACAGAGAGTACGGGTTTCGGGCGATTAACTCAGTGGGAGAGTGCTACCTTCACACGGTAGAAGTCACTGGTTCAAATCCAGTATCGCCTATAGAGCTTTTTACAAGGTCCTTTTCTTTTTATTTAAAGTGAAAATCTGCGGTGATGTTCCGTCTTTCCCCTGTAGAAGGGATCCGTCGGGGTAGTGGATGGAAACAGTACATGCCGTGCTGTTTATGTGTATTTTTGCGTAATGCAGCGTTATTTCTCCATAACGGTATCCGAACCACTTATTTATGGTGGAATAGGAAACCTGCGGATCTGATTCATATACACCTTCTTCTGTAAAGGGGTACTGGCAGTACTGATGCGAAGAGCGGGAAACAGCATGTTTGTTCCATGGGTACTGAACATGCTGCATAATTTCTGATTTCTCGGTTTTTAGATTGTACCATCTCTCTTTTTTAAGCCTGTAGGGTTTATGCGTAAATACTTTATAGCTGCTTTCCAGACGTGCTCCTGAACTTCCTACACAGAAGAAATGGATATCATTTCTCCCGGGAATATCGTTCCTGTTCAGGACATATCCGTTTGCTCCGTACCGGTACACCCAATGTTCGTAAAGATGCGAATGTCCAAAAAATACTGCGTCAATGTCAAAACGGGAAAGAACAGGAAGAAGCCAGTTCCTCATCTGTACATCGTTCGCATACTCTCCTGTGGTAAAAACGGGCTGGTGGAGTACAAGAAAGATCCATTCTGCATTATCTAGAACAGCTTTTTCAAGATCATACTCCAGCCAGGCTTTCTGCCAGGCGGTTATTTTCGCGTTCATGCCGTTAAATCCCCCGTCGTAGGGGTCCAGAAAGGTGATGTGTATATTTCCGGTATCTACTGAATGGCAGCCGCAATTTTTAGCAGGGTAGGCGTAGGGGAAAACTTTCCGGAAGTTTCTGGCACTGTGGATAATATAATGTTCGTGGTTGCCAATTGCTGCCAAAAACGGACGGGTTGATGCCATGATGGGAAGAAGCTTTAAAAAGTAATGCCAGTATTTTGCCCGGGTCCCAAGCTGGACAGTATCACCCATCTGTACAATAAAATCCGGGTTTTCCCTGTTTATCCGGGTATAAAGCTGAAGATTTGACCGGAATGTCGGATAGTCTCTCGGCTGAAGGTCCCCTGCTGCAATAAACATGGCGGGACAGCTGCTGGTTTTCCCGGAAGCAGTATGAAAGGAGAACACGGTTCCCCGCTTATACCGGGACAGATCTTCTTCAATAGCGTAGTAGTATTTTCTGTCCAGCGAGAGGTTTTCCAGGGTGACAGTATGAAACCTGGATGTGGAGCTTACCATTGTATGCGGCAGGCTGTCTCTGCTTTCTCCCCAGGAGAGACGGGAAGCTTTTCTTTTTGCCGTAATCCAGCAGATGGTAATGGACCGTGCCGGATCTTTGCGCCAGATCAGGTAAGGGCCGTCATTCCACGGATAAACCCCTAAGAAAAACAGAAGCTTTCCAAGGATAATGAGTATCCCCGTCAGACAGATTAAACCTATCAAGATATTTATCACATACCCGCTCATCAGCTGAGAATGGTACTGCAAAAACCATCATAAGGCAACAATGGCAAGCATGCGTTGACAGGTAAAAAAAAGAAAAATATAATTACCTATCCTGACTGCAAGTGGAGTAAAACGTGAAATTTTTTGAAACCCCCCATCGACGCTATAATCCTCTTACCGGCGAGTGGGTTCTTGTTTCTCCGCACCGGACAAAACGGCCATGGCAGGGACAGGTTGAACCGGAAACCTCTTTGAACTCTGCGGAATGTGATGCTTCTTGTTATCTCTGCCCGGGTAACCAGCGTGCCGGCGGTAAGAAGACCCCCCGGTATGAGAGTACGTATGTGTTTGTAAATGATTACTCCGCCCTGCTTCCGGATAGTGCACAGGAGGAAAAGATCGGCAGTGAACTGTTCAAGGCAGAAAGTGAACGGGGCCTCTGCAAAGTTATCTGTTTTTCACCCCGGCATGATCTTACCATTGCTCTGATGGAGAGAAACGCAATCCGTAAGGTTGTAGATACCTGGATAGAGCAGTATCTTGAAATCGGCAATAAAGACTTTATCAGTTATGTACAGATCTTTGAAAACAGAGGTAGTGTTATGGGGGCCTCGAACCCCCATCCCCATGGACAGATATGGGCCAATGAACATATACCCGACATTCCAGCTACAGAAGACAGAATGCAGAAAGATTATTTTAATAACCACGGAACGGCCCTTTTGGAAGACTACGTAAAAGAAGAACGTGAAAAAAAAGACCGGATTATCTTTGAAAATACCAGTTTTGCGGCGGTGGTTCCCTACTGGGCTGTATGGCCTTATGAGACAATGATTCTTCCCAAACGCCATGTTACAGGAATTGATGAACTGGTCGAAGAGGAGAAAGATGATCTTGCGGATGCCTTAAAAAGAATGACCGTGCGGTTTGATAATATTTTTAAAACAAGCTTTCCCTATTCCATGGGGATTCATCAACGGCCGGTTGATGGTAAGGATTATCAGCACTGGCAGTTTCACATACATTATCTTCCACCGCTGCTCCGTTCGGCAACGGTGAAGAAGTTTATGGTTGGGTACGAGCTCCTTGCCAATCCTCAGCGGGATATTACTGCTGAAACAAGCGCGGGAATTCTCCGGGATCAGTCGGAAATACACTATACAAAGAAATAATATAAGGGGCTCCCATGAACAGAATCAAGCAGTTTATACAGTCCTCAGAGGGTAAACATTTTTTCTATGAGATCTACGGTACAGAGGAAAACAGATTAAGGGTTCAGGAAGAAAGATACCTTGCCCTTTCCTCTGTTTTTAACCGGGAATTCGGAGATGTTGATTGTTCTCTTGTCAGTGTTCCGGGAAGAGTTGAAATAGGTGGAAATCATACAGATCATAATCATGGCAAGGTAATTGCCGGCAGTGTATCTCTTGATGCTGCGGCTCTGTGTTCCGGAAATGGGGATATGGAAGTAGTTCTC
The DNA here is from genome assembly GCA_015493635.1 of Spirochaetaceae bacterium. GTDB lineage: Bacteria > Spirochaetota > Spirochaetia > B11-G9 > B11-G9 > S145-15. The sequence goes on from WGCU01000038.1 coordinate 8,719, forward strand.
CATGATCTGCAGTATAATGAGGAAATACGGGTAAATCTTTCTTCTCTGGATAAAAAAGAATCCGAGAAGGGCAGCCCCCAGGCACTTATACGCGGTGTTGCTGCCGGTTTAAAACAGAGAGGTTTTATCATAGGCGGTTTTAACGGCGTTATCCAGAATGACGTTATGTCCGGTTCCGGTTTGAGCTCATCCGCTGTCTTTGAGGTAGCGGTCGGTGCAATGTTCAATGCACTGTACAACAAGGGGAAAATAGAGAATATTGAGCTGGCAAAAATAGGGAAATATGCCGAAAATGAGTACTTCGGGAAGCCCTGCGGATTGATGGATCAGACCGCCTGTGCTGTCGGGGGAATGATTTTAATCGATTTTAAAAACCCTGAAGATCCGTCTATTGAAGAAATCAGGGGAGACCTTGAAGATTATGTCCTTACCATAGTAAAAACCGGCGGTAATCATGCCGGGTTAACCGATCAGTATGCGGCCATTCCGGCGGAGATGAAATGCTCTGCTTCCCTTTTCGGTCAGGAAGTTCTGGCAGGAGTAACCTTTCCCCTGCTTGTATCCAAAGGACCGGAGATAAGAAAAAAGTGCGGTGACCGTGCTTTTCTCAGGGCCCTTCATTTTATTGCGGAGAACGAGCGGGTTGAACAACAGAAAACTGCGTTGGGGAAAAATGACAGAGACACCTTTTTCAGGCTGGTGAATGAATCGGGAGCCTCCTCCTGGAAAAACCTGCAGAATGTAAGCGTCGACGGAGACCCTCTTCATCAGGAGATGGGGGTTGCCCTTGCTGTTTCAGAATATTTTATCAAAGACAGAGGAAGGGGAGCGGTGCGTGTCCACGGCGGAGGCTTCGGGGGCACCATTCTCGCATTTATCCACCGGGACGATGAAGATGCCTACCGCAGCGTTATTGAGCAGATTACCGGAAAGGGGAGTACTTCAGTGCTTGCCGTTCGCGGAAAAGGGGCGGTGAGTATCAGATGGTAAATCTGAATACCGAGTCCTTCAATTCTTCGAGTATGGTACTTAGTTTATCGGACTGTTCTACAATCAGCATCATGGCCTGAACAATCTCCCGAATGCCGGTATTATTTTCAGCCATCCCGCTTGCTACTATTTCTGATATTTCCTTGATATGCTCAAACGTAGTAAGCATTGCCTGTATCCCGGTTTTTATCTCTACAGAACCGTCACGTATTGACAACGAAGTATTCTCAATAGCCTGGGATGCTTCGAGTATCTGCTGACCTCCGGCGTTCAGTTCGAGAACACTTGCTTCAATCTCCTGAAATGCACCTACCGTATCACTGATTTCCCTGTTAATCGTGTTAAATGAATCAGCGGAGTTTTTAACATTGATATCGGTTGTTTGTACACTCTCAACTATTTTATTTATTGCTTCGGTAATATTAACAGATGATTGGGCGGCAGATTCAGCGAGCTTTCTGATTTCATCCGCGACAACGGCAAAGCCTTTCCCGGCATCCCCTGCATGAGCTGCTTCAATAGCTGCATTCATGGAGAGTAAATTGGTCTGGGATGCAATACCATTGATCAACTCTGCCATTTCTTTTATCTCATGTACCCTCGAAACCACTTCCTTGAAACCTGTGCTCGTCTCATCCATCTTTGTTATACCGTCAGCTGCAATTTCTTTCAAATTTTCAGTTGTTTTCCGTTTGTTCTGTGTAATTGCTGCAACTGACTGAATTGAGGCCATCATTTCAGTAATTGCTGAAGTTGATTGTTCCACCATCCCTGTCTGTTTTGCAATCTGGATATCAAAGCTTTCAATATTTGAGGATATCTCTTCAATTGATGTTGCATTTGTTCCAATATTTTCATCGAGAGAATTCATCTGTTTAAGCATGGAGGATATATTTGCGCTTATCTCATGTGTTGCTGAAGATGTCTCTTCGGAAGACGAAACGATACTTTCCTTATGTTCTTCAGCCTTCCGGGCTGAGGTCCGGATATCATTGATAAGAAGGCGGAGTTTCTCGATAAAAGCGTTGAAATTATCTGCCAGTCTTCCAATATCATCGTTGGTTTTTACGTCCATTATCATGGTAAGGTCGGCGTCTTTTTCAGCGAGTTCTCCAAGCATATCAGACGCGGTATTCAGCGGTTTTACGATGGTCAGGATTGTCAGAATAAAGCTTACAACAAGTGCTGCAAAAAACAGGATAACCACAAATATAATGGCAGGAGTAAAAATGGATGCAATGACAGATGTCCGGATATATTTAACTGGTCTTCCTATCAAAATGCCCCAGGGAGTCCCGGCTATGGGAAGAGAAGCGATGAGCTGTTTCCCGTATATTGAGTTTCCGGTGAAAGAAAAGGGTTCTCCCGAAGTAAATTTACCGATGAGTTTCTTTGCTCCTGCTTCATCATATCCCAGTTTTGCAGCCATGGCCGCAAGAGGAATAATTTTACCTTCAGTTTTCTTTGACCATAGAATTTCGGCACGTCTCGATGAGTAGAGGGTTATGGTAACACCTTTTTTCTCCATCTCACGGGCAAGATACGCGTTTATGGAGCTCATGGAATAGTCCATGGCAGTTACCCCTACAACCGATCCCTTATCAAGAATAGGATATGAAAAACTGATGGTTATCTGCTTTGCCGCGTCCTTTTCCGCGGTCACATACGGATCAGTAATATAGAATCCTCTGGAATCAACGGCACCGGTATACCAAGACCGTGTGCGTGCATCGTAATCCGGGGGAAGTTCCGGTTCTCTATTGGCAAAAATGGCGGGACTTTTACTGCTGGCAAAGTAGAGAAGATCAATATCCCCCTCTTTCATCAATCCCTGCAGGGGTTTTATTATATTATTATAGGCTTCAACTTTGTGAAGTTTATTCCAGTCGAGGGTACCTGGTGCTGTTTCAGCAAGTACTATTGTAGCAGGCAGCCGGGAAAGATCCTCCAGTATCTGCTGTTTCTGTGAAAGAATGCCTTTTAATGATTCACTGATATACTGACCAATGTACTGCTGGGTTATGAGCTGGTTCTTATAGAATGCTCCATAGTATGTTTTAGCGGTAAAAAGTACTACCAGCATAAAGAGAATTACCGGGATGCCCAGATTTATAAGAAGGGATTTTAGAAAAAGTCTTCCTTTTTTTCTTTTGTCTGCCATGGAAACTCCTTTTTGTTCTTTATACAGTTTATGGCATCAAAAATGTCCTGTCAAATATGTTTTGTAAAAATTCTAAATGATCTCCTTGACTTGTCTTTCGGATTGTTTTATATTAGTTATCATTCACTAACTTAAAGAGGAAGGACCTGGTGTTTACAACCCGGCAGAAAGAAATTATTGATGCTGCGATACATCTCATTGCCCGGAAAGGGATTCAGGAAGTTACCATGAAAAATCTTTCCCGTGAGGTCGGTATCACGGAACCGGCTCTGTACAGGCATTTCTCAAGCAAACACGATATTTTGAAAGGTGTTCTCGATTCTTTTCAATACCATAATAAGCTTATTTATAACCGCTCGTTTGATTCCGGTACCACTGCTCTGGAAAACCTTCAGAATACCGTGTTGCAGGTATTTAAAAGGTTTACTGAATATCCCGAACTATCAAGTGTCATCTTTTCAGAGGAGATATTTCAGAATGAAGAAGATCTGACAGCACAGGTAGCGGACCTTATGGTTCTCAATAGAGAAGTATTTAAAGAGATGATTTCCGCGGGAATAAAAGACGAAAGTATTCGTGATGATATTAATAAGGACGATATAAGCCTCATCATTATTGGTGTAATGCGGCTGCTTGTTATCCGGTGGCGTATGTCCCGGTATTCTTTTGACCTTGTAGAAAGAGGAGACCAGCTTTTCCGAAGAACGATTCAGATTCTTCTTGAAAGATAAACAAAATTTATACATGAAGTTAGTTATTTATAACTAACGAAGGAGCTACGCGTGAATGCATTTGGGAAACTGCTGAAATTTTCATGGCTGATTATTCTGGTCGTTTTGGTTATTACCGGCGGATTTTTATATATGATCAAAACCGGTACGCATCTGGAAACAAACCTTGATAAGTACATGCCGGCTAAAAACCCCGCGTTTGTGTACAGTAATTATGCTGAAGATCTTTTTAATATAAGAGACGGAATTATCGTTGCTGTTGAAAACCCCGATGGTATATTCAACCCGGGGACATTACAGAAAATAAAGGACCTGACAAAGGATCTGCAAAAACTTGATGGAATTGATAAATCTGATGTTACGTCTCTCTATACCGCGGACAATATTGTCGGTTCGGAATTTGGAATGGAAGTAAACCCTTTTTATAGCAGGGTTCCGAAAAGTCCTGAAAAATTAAACAGGCTCAAAAAGGAAGTTGAATCAAACGACATGGTCTTCGGCCGGGTTGTCTCAAAAGATGAACATTCCGCTGTTGTTATTGCAAGAATCAAAAAGGATGTATTTGATAGTACCTTTTACAACAAAATTCTGAAAATTGCCCACAGCTATGAAGGACCGGAAAAAATCTATGTGGCTGGAAGGCCTATCGTGGAAGGGACGCTTGGAAAGCTTATGCCTCAGGATATGAAGCTCATGGCACCCCTTGTCATTCTTGTTATCATCATTGTTCTCCTTATCATTCTGCGGAGTATCAAAGGAATGATCCTTAATCTTACCGTTGTCCTTCTCAGTACCATCTGGACTTTCGGACTGATGGCATTGTTTAAAATACCGGTATATTCGGTATCGACACTTATACCCATAATGCTCATTGCCATCGGTGTCGCGTATGGAATCCATCTGTTTAATCACCTTGAGCTCTTTCTTGAAAAAAATCCCGGTGCGGACAAGAAAGATGCCATCCTGGATATGATAAAGAACATGTGGAAACCGGTAATGATGGCAGCAATAACGACTGCGGTCGGGTTCTTATCATTACTGACATCACAGGTGTATCCGGTAAAGTATTTTGGTATATTTACCGCTTTTGGAGTAATGGGTGCCATGGCTTTTGCCCTTGTTCTCATTCCCGCAGGGCTCAGTATATTCGGTCTTCCCAAGACAGGAAAGTTTCTTGGACAAAGGAAGCTTGATCTCGGCAGGAAACCCTTCTCCCACAGATTTGCTGAAGGAATTCTGAATCATAAACTCATGGTAATTGTAACAGTCTCTGCCGTTGCAGGTATATCGCTGTTCGGTTTGACACGGGTATGGATTGATTCGAGTTTTCTGTCCAATTTTGAAGCGTCAAGTTCTATCCGTCAGACGGACAAATTTATCAATGATCACTTCGCGGGAACATCGAGTTTTAATGTTATTCTCGGAAGTCAAAAAGATGACAGTTTTAAAAATCCCGCTGTTTTACGGTTAACCGACGATCTGCAGAAGAGTCTTGGAACGTTGAAGGTTGTAGGGGACAGCTTTTCTCTTACTGACTTTTTGAAACGGATGAATATGGTAATGAATGCGGATAATGAAAAATTCAATACCATTCCTGATTCGAGGGATGCTATTGCCCAATATCTCCTCCTGTATGAAATGTCAGGTGATCCTGAAACGCTGAATTCGGTTATTGATTACCGTTACAAGACAATGAACCTGACGGTTCAGTTAAAATCGGATGATTCCCGGTCTATTAAAAGTGTTATATCGGTTATTAACGGTTACCGCAGCAGGTTTGCCGATCTTGGTATTTCCATAAACTTCGCCGGGTCAGGATACAAGGCCCTTGTTTTTTCCGAGCTTATCTTGAAAGGTCAGGTTACGAGTCTTCTTCTTTCCATTGTTATTGTCATCATGTTACTTACCATCATGTTTAGAAAAATCCGTATCGGCCTTATCGGGTCTATTCCGATTCTTCTGACATCCATCGTTAACTTCGGTGTTATGGGGCTTTTAAAGATACCTTTAGGACCTACAACGGCACTTATTTCAAGTATCGCGGTAGGCATAGGGGTTGATTACGCAATCCATTTTATTGAGCGTTACAAAGAATATTCGCTGTTTTCGTCTGATAAGATGGAAGTTTCCAGAAAAGCCATGTTCCATTCCGGGCGGGCAATTCTTTTTAATGCTGTTGTTGTTATATCAGGGTTTCTTGTGTTTCTCTTTTCAATATTTCCTCCAAACCGTGAATTGGGTGCGCTTGTTTCTCTGAATATGTTTACGAGTTTCGCGGGGACATTAACCATTATGTTTCTGCTTCTCTATATGTCAAATATTTATTTTTCGAAAGGAGACAAAAAATGAAGAAAATCCACAGTGCGATACTTATGCTTGTTCTGCTGGCAGCTGCGGCAGGTACTGCGGGAGCCGAAACCTTATCCGGTTTACAGATTATGGAAAAGGTGTATGCACGGCCAAAGGGGCCGGATATCCAATCAGAGTTAACCATGACCCTTATTAATTCCAGGGGTTCAAAGAGAGTACGGACTATACGTCAGTTCATAAAGGATTACGGAGCTGATGAAAAGAAAATAATGTTCTTTGTTGCCCCTGCTGATGTGAAGAATACATCCTTCATGACATGGTCCTATGGGAACTCTTCAAAAGCGGACGATATGTGGATATACCTTCCCGCCTTAAAAAAGGTAAAGAGAATTTCCAGTGAAAGTAAAAGTGATTATTTCATGGGATCGGATTTTACCTACGATGATATGGGAAACAGACTCCCCAAGGATGATACCCATAAAATTATCGGCGAAGAAAAGATAAACGGTGAAGATTGTTATGTTGTGGAAAGTACCCCCAAAAATCCGGACTACTTTTATTCAAGAACGGTCAGCTGGATTGTCAAAGGGGAGTGGATCGGTATGAAAAAGGAATTTTATGATGAAGATGGTGAGCTGTTAAAAACATTAACCATTAATTCTTATAAAAAAGTAAACGGATACTGGGTTATAACTTCCATGGAAATGGACAATGTCCAGAAAAATCATAAAACAATTATGGAATTAAAGGATGTAAAGATAGGCCGGGGGATACGCGACAGCTTCTTTACTGAAAGGATGATGAAAAGGGGGATAAAATGAGACAAAATAGATTGATAACAGCTGGATTGGCATTACTGCTCATGTTTACCGGTGTGTCTGCTGTTTCTGCCGGGAATATTTCATTCAGCGGTTATGTACGTAATTACACAGGGATTCTTGTAGACAGCGACCCGTTGGATTATTCACAGGTTCAAAATACTTTCGATATCAAAGCTGACTATTCGGGAGATATGGGGGATCTGCATACCGAAGGATTCGTGTATTTAGATGCAGACAACAATCTTACTGCCGGGATCCGGGAGTTGTATGCTGACATATATTTTAATTCCCTTGATCTTAGAATAGGGAAGCAGCAGATTATATGGGGGAAAGGCGACGGCGTTTTTATTACCGATGTTGTCTCTCCAAAAGACATGAGTAACTTTATTCTGCCTGATTTCGATGAGATCCGCATCGGGGTTACCGCCGCCAAGGCTGACTGGTATGTTGGGGATTTTACGCTTGAGGGAGTCTGGATACCTGTTTTTACCCCCAGCGTTCTTCCTGATTCTCATTCAATCTGGGCTGTGTCGATGGATTTCCCTGCGGGGATGACCCCGTCCATTAAGAGTGCGGGGCTTCCTGATCCCACGTTTAAAAACAGTGAGGGATTCGCAAAACTGTCTTATATGGGGTCATCGTTTGATGTTGAACTCATAGGCGGATACATGTGGGATGATACTCCTGTTCCTCATGTCACAAAATTTGTACCCGGTATGCCTCCCGATGTTACTGTAACTCCGGAGTATCACCGCCTTTCCATGGCAGGAGGAAGTTTCAGTACCGAAATTCTCGGTGTTATTTTTAGAGGTGAAGGAGCGTACTATGACGGGAACTACTTTTCCATTGATCCTGATAATCTCCAGACGGATCTTATAGCAGGAGGCGACGGAACACTTCAGAAGAATTATCTGCATTACATGGCGGGTATGGATTATTCCGTTTTCGGTATAAATCTAAGTGCCCAGTTTGTACAGCAGGTCATTCTGGATTATGATTCCCGTTTGAAAAATGATGAGTATGAATCAACGGCTACCTTTCTTGCCGCAAAAACGTTTCTGAATGAGACCTTAAAGGTCCAGTTTTTCGGTTATTACGGTATTAACAATGGCGACGCACTGCTGAGACCTTCCGTTTCCTACAGCATAGCAGACGGCCTGGATGTTACTGCCGGTTCTGATATCTTTATGGGCGACAGCGGAATCTTTGGTCAGTATAATAATAACGATATGGTATATATAAAGATAAAATATAGTTTTTAAAGTGCGCTTTTATCTTGCAAAGGTCTCCGGTAGTAAGTATTATCAGTATAGACCATGAAAGGAGTTTTAGATGAAAGAATTTACTGTTTCGCAGGTTTTGGAGTATTCCAAGAATATAGAGCAGGAATCTTATGACTTTTATAAGAGTGCGTCCGCTGTTTTAGAGGATGCAGAGCTGAAAGAGCTGGTTTTAGGGCTTGCGGATGAGGAATTGAAGCATTATAACAGAATTAATAAACTTTTGGAAAAAGCGGCACTCACTGCTGAAATGCTTGATAAAAGGATCGGTATAAAAGAGGAAGATTATGAGCACCTCGTTGGTTCGAGAGAACTTCCTGAAAATCCAACGGCTCTTTCCATTCTGGAAACTGCCTATCAGCGAGAGGTGAAAACAGAGAGTGTTTACAGAACCCTTCTGTCTTTTACTGATCTTGCGGATAGTGTTGTGGATACCTTTACCGAACTGGTTGCCCAGGAAAAAGGGCATGCGAGCCGGATAAAATCCATAATGGAAAAGTATACATAAAAAGATAAGCAGATGCTCTGCGGGTTTCATTGTCTGCAGAGCGTTTTTATAAAATGGTATTCAGTGCTACTTCCATCATACCGGTAAAGGTTTGTTCTCTCTCTGCAGATGTGGTTGTAGCTCCGGTGATAATGTCGTCGCTTACGGTTAACAGAGCGAGCGCCTGAACTTTGAACTTCGCCGCAATGGTGTAGAGAGCGGCAGTCTCCATTTCTTCAGCAAGAATACCGTAATCCGCCCATAGTTTCCAGTCTTCCGGATCATCCTGATAAAAGGTATCCGACGTGAGTATTTTACCCACATGAAACGGTGTATGAATCTTTTTTGCCTGCTGAACAGCCTTTTCAAGAAGCTCATAATCAGCTGTTGCTGCATAATCTCTCCCGCTGAACCGTAGTTTGTTGAAGGATGCATCGGTGGATGCCGACATGGCGATAATTATATCTCTCAGTTGTATTTCCGGGCTTGTGGAGCCGCAGGATCCAATACGGATAAGTTTTTTTGCCCCATACTGCTCAATAAGCTCTGTTACATAGATTGATATGGAGGGTATCCCCATACCTGTTCCCTGAACGGAAACTTTTTCCCCTTTATACGTTCCGGTAAAACCGTACATTCCTCTGACACGGGAATATTCAACCGGATTCTCAAGAAAATTTTCCGCAATAAACCTGGCCCGCAGGGGATCTCCGGGAAGCAGTACCGCCTCCGCAATATCTCCCCTCTTTGCACCTATGTGGATACTCATTTTACCTCTCCTTTATCTGCTCTTTCTATGATGGAACGGTGCCAGTTTAAAAACCACTCTTCCCGCTCTTTATCCGTTCCTTTGCAATCTGCCAGAACTCGGAATACCGGTTCCGTTCCCGAACCGCGCATCCAGATGTAGTCAGTTTCCACACCGTTTCTGTTCATGAAAACGATTTTTAATCCGCCCCGTTCCTCTCCTGATCTGAAGGTACTTCCTGTTCCTTCACGGGCATTGGTACCTTCGTAATTAATCTCCCTCCAACTGACAATTCCAAAGTGTTCCAGAAGGTATGCTTTCTTTTTGTCCCATTCTTTCAGAAACAGCTTTTCATACCTCTGTTTAAGCAGTGCATGATCGGCCGTTGTAATGTTCATAATGGCCCTGTTTTCATAGGCACTGGTTGTTATAAAAGAGGGGAGGGTAGCAATAATGTCGGATAGGGTATAGCTGCTTTTGTACGCATTCTCTTGTCTGCTTTTCCGGCACCAAATTTTAAAGAGGTCATCACCCGGTTCATTTCCTCTAACAAGAAGAAGCTTTAACAGTGCAAAGAGGGTATTGATGGGATCCCGGACCATGGCAGGATGGGTAATATTACCGCCGTTAGAGCCTTCTCCCAGAATGCGTACAGTGTATCCTTTTCTCCTGAGTTCCGATGCCAGAGATACAACGTTGGCTTCTCCTACCTCGGCACGGAAGACCTCTGCATCAAAGGCATCAGCTATCCGGTCTATCCTCATGGATGTCGGGCCGTTTACTGCTACTGCAAGCTTTTTTTCTTTTTTTACCGCTGCTTCTGTTGAAAGAAAAGCAAGTTCACCAAGAACAGCCAGGGCAAAAACCTCCTGGGCCTCCAGTATTTCTGCTTTTCCGCTGTGGTGGTTAATGTACACGATATTTCCCCGGTCACCGTCATTATCCGGTACGTATCCCAGTACAAAAGCTGAATTCTTGGAGTGTTCTTCTTCAAGCAGTCCCCTGCAGGTGTCAAGGCTGAACCCTTCCGGTACAATACGGTGCACTATTTCCCGGGGCTTGTTGTTAAAGGAAAGATATGTGATCCCCGCGGATGAAAGAATATCACCGTCAATGGACAGTGTTCTTGCAGAACCGTTTAATTCAGCTATAACTCCCATGGGTTTTTGTGCGGTACTGGCTGCCAGGGTTGTAAAAAAGGCCCTTTGAATCTCAGAATCCGGTGAATCAGCGATTGTTCTCCGGGATAAAGAAAGGTACGCCGAATAGGCCCGTGCTTTACAGGAAGCAGATGCAGCAAGTACCTTTTCGTAGATTTTTGTGTCTATGCCGGCTGATTTTCCGGCTATAATTTTAACAATTTCAGGGTTTTGCAGCAGCGATTTAAAACTTTCAATAAGCACTTTTGAATCATTGCCCCCGGAAACACCCCCCCCTATACCGAATTTAAGGCCGTTATGTCCTACAGGGTTGTGGCTGGCAGAAATATAAGCGAATCCATCTATATCCGGTGATAAGGCGGAGTAGGCCATAATCTCCGGTGCCGCTGTAATAAAAAGGCTGTCCAGTTCAAGCCCCTCGGCAAGGAATATTCTGCTCATTATATTACAGATAGCAGGTCCTGTATGTCTTGAATCCATACCGACAGCTATACGGGGATTATTGATCTCTTTGTACTCTTTCAGGAACTTTGAAAAGGACAGGGCCGTTATGCCTGCAATAACCGTATCCGCTGCTGTTATAGTGTCAGTGGTACTTTCTTCATTCCCGTCCGTGGCAAAGATCTTTCTCCATCCTGAAGCGGACAGAATCATCGATTCTGCTGATGCAAGGACGTCTCTGTAATCAGGTACGGCCTCTGCCAAGGGATCTGTTTCCGGGTCTGCAATAAAAAATCCGGTTGTTTTATCATACATCTTCATTAAAGGGTCCTCCGGGGAAAAAGTTACTGTTCGGCCTTTCGGAATTCAATTTCCCACTGCCGGCCGGTACCTATGTTGTATGCTTTCGCGAAGTTTCCCTGATTGATGGCAACAGCCATATTGTACACTGAATTTACGTAGATAATCTGTTCACTAACCCGGACATCCGCAAAGGACTTTCCGTAAAAAATCCTGTTGTCATAGGCTAATACAGAGCCGTTTCGAATAATAACTTCTATCCGTTCCCCCAGGGTAAATCCGACACCGAGAAACGTATCCCGCGGGATGTTAGTCCAGAGACTGCCGAACCGTATATCGAGGATATCGATCGTTCCCTGTACAGACGTTTCTCCCACGGTAATTTTTCCGGTTTCAAGTTCCACAACCGATGCTGTATCCACCAGGGGGCCGACATCAGCAAAGGAGATGGTTCCGGAAGCAAGTTTTGCCCCTGTTAATGCGTACACATCTCTGCCGTGAAAGGTATAGGAGTGCTCGGTGTTTTCCCTTCTATGAAGTGTTTCATCAATTTCCCGCACTTCTTCGATGCCGGTAAACTTCTTTATATGGGTAAGAGTGCCGTTGTCGGGAGTTACAATAAATTTTCCGTTGCGTGTTTTAGCAACAACGCTCTTTCTGTTGGAACCGACTCCCGGATCGACAACGGAAACAAAAACTGTTCCCTTCGGCCAGTATTCGATGGTTTGAAAAAGTCTGTAGGATGCGTCCCAGATGTTGTACGGAGGAATATCGTGAGTTATATCCTGAATTTTCAGGGTATCGTCAATACTGTTGGCAACCCCGTACATAGCTGCTACCGCTCCGTCGACGAGGCCAAAATCACTCTGGAATACCAGTAATCGTTTCATTTAAAAATCTCCACTTTCCATTCCGGGCCGTGCCCGGTATTATATTTTTTGCTGAAATTACCCTGTGATACCGCAAAGCCGATGTTCATAAGTTCGTTGTTGTAGATAACAGGATTTCCCTTTTCTGCAAACCCGAAAGACCGGTGGAATAGAATCATTCCGGAAAAGACGGTTTCGTTATTTTTCCGAATAACAGCGTTAAGATGATCTCCGTAGTGCATTCCTTCGGCCTCCATAAGTTCCAACGGAATATTTGTCCATGCGTTACCGAAATTGGGATCTCTTATTTCAATAATTCCGGAAACTCTGCCATTCTTTGCTTCAGGTTTAAATATCGGATGTGTTACAATTGATTCTACCGGATAGGAGTCTCCAACCTCCCTGAAGGTAATAATACCAGAGGCAAGTCTGGCCGCACAGTACGAGAAAAGATCTCTGCCGTGGAAGATGCTTACCTCATCTGTTCCTTTCCCTCTCAGCCTGTTTATGCTTTCATCTATTTCACGTATCTCTTCAATTCCCATCTGGTCTTTAAGATGAGTCAGCGATCCGTTATCCGGGGTTACAATGTAATACCCCCCCTTAATCAGGGCTACTGAAGCCTTCCGTTTTGTTCCCACACCGGGATCAACGACAGAAACAAATACGGTACCTTTGGGCCAGAACCGGACGTACTGCCATAACCGATAGGAGGCGCTCCATGTATCGTACTGGGGAATTTCATGGGTGGCGGTAATTATTTCAAGTTCCCGGTCAACACTTTTTACGACACCGTACATTGACGCAACGGCACCTTCCTTGTATGTAAAATCGGTTTGAAAGACAAGCATCATCTTCTGCAATGATTTACTCCTGTAAACGCTTTTCCCTGTAGGAACGTATTGAAGTATGACACAGAGATTGGAGGTATGTCAAATAGAGCAGTTTTCAATTACAAAATTGAAACATCTTCATCTTTTGTACCTTGACCCCGCGGGACATTTTTCCTATCATTCTCCGCAAGGAGTTTAATATGGTTAAAAGAGTTTTATTGGTCTTTCTAGCCTGTCTGATTGCACTTCCTGTATTTGCAAACGGTCAGAAGGAAGCACCGAAAGGGAACACTGCTGCTGCCGGCACCAGTACTACTTCCCTGGAGCGTACTGTAAATGATCCGCGGCTTTTCCATCCTGGAAAACTCACGGTAGCAACGGGAGATCCCGTTTATCCGCCATGGATGATGGACAATGACCCTGCCAGCGGAAAGGGATTTGAAAGTGCACTTGTCTACGCACTTGCTGCGAAGCTTGGGTTTAAAAAAGATGATGTTGTTTGGGTTCGCCAGACTTTTGACGAAGGTATTGCTCCGGGTCCAAAACCGTATGATTTTAATATCCAGCAGTATTCGGTAACTGAAGCCAGACGGAAGTTTGTTGATTTCTCCATTGTTTATTACCAGCCGGAGAAAGCAGTTGTAGCACTGCCGTCAAGTAACTTCTCAACAGCCAAAACCTTTGCGGATCTCAGAAAAGCAAAATGGGGAGCTACCATAGGAACATCGGACCTTGATTATATTGAAAATGTCATCGGGTACAAAAATGCCGCAGTTTTCAATGATCAGGCAGCGACTTTTCAGGCATTGCTGGCTAAACAGATAGATGCCACCGTTATTTCACTTCCTACAGCTTTGTATGTAACGGCTGTACAGGTTCCTGAAGCCAAAATAGCAGCTATTCTTCCTTCCGATCCGAATGATCAGGGATTCGGCCTCGTATTTGAAAAGGGGAATCCCATTGTCCCATGGATTAATGAAGGTTTGAAAGCTGTTATTAAAGATGGTGTTGTTGCAAAATTGACAAAACAGTACCTTATTGGAGACAAGAATATTCCGGAGATATCCAAGTGAGTTCAAAGCGTCCCGCGCCGTTAAAACGTGCGGGGCGTACGTTAAAGGTGAGGGATAAATACGGCCCCGCTGTAATAAGTGTTACCAGTGTATTGATAGTGACATTGATTATCCGGGCTGCCGTTGTTCATGCTCAGCAATGGCCCAGAATTAAAGCCCAATTTTTCAGTATGAAAGCAATCATTGAGGTTTTCCCCAATGTGCTCAAAGGGTTCGGGATCAATATGTCAATATGGGCGGTCTCCCTTGTTGTGATTGCACTGTGGGCGTTGCTGCTGGCTGTTTTCCGTTCCCTCCATGGACCGTGGTTTGCCCCCTTGCGGGTTTTCTCCATCGTCTATATTGATCTGTTCAGGGGGCTGCCCTCACTTTTACTTGTACTCCTCTTCGGGTTTGGTGTCCCTGCTCTCCAGATTCCCGGTCTGCCGAGGACCAGTCTGTTCTGGGGATCTGCGGCATTGATCATGAGCTATTCCGCGTATGCTGCAGAGGTATACCGGTCGGGAATTGATGCGGTACATACCGGGCAGCGTACTGCAGCAAAGGCTCTTGGCCTTTCCCAGTGGCAGACCCTCTACTACTGTATTCTGCCCCAGGCGGTCCGCAATGTTATTCCGTCGCTTTTGAATCTTGCCGTTGCACTGCAGAAAGATGTTGCCCTTTTGAGTGTACTGGGAATACGTGATGCGGTCCGTGAAGCGCAGATATATACCGCTCGTACCTTCAACTATTCATCGCTTATTGCCGCTGCTGCACTCTTCCTGGCGGCAACCATTCCTATGGCCCGGTTAACAGACTACATTGCCAAAAAAGACCGCGAACGGCGGCTGCAGGGGGCAGTATAGATGCCGAAAATAGAAATTAGCCACCTTACCAAATATTACGGCAGGAAACTTGTCCTTAAGGATATAAGCCTGAATGTAGAAGAGCATGAAGTTGTCTGTCTCATAGGTTCTTCCGGATCCGGTAAATCTACGCTTTTACGCTGTATCAATGACCTTGTTCCTTTTGAGTACGGGAGTATCAAACTTGACGGTGTATCAATTTATGATTCCGGGTTTGACGTACGGGATCTATACAAGCGGATAGGAATTGTTTTTCAGGCATACAATCTGTTCCCCCATATGACCGTTCTTGATAATATAACCCTTGCTCCCCGGAAGGTGCACCATACAGCAAAAAGGAAAAGCGAAGCCTATGCCCGGGAGCTCCTGTCCCTCTTTGCACTGGGTGACTTTGCTGATTCCTATCCTGAACAGCTTTCCGGCGGTCAGCAGCAGAGGGTCGCTATTGTCCGGGCTATGGTTAACCGTCCTGAGGTGCTGCTCCTTGACGAAGTGACAGCCGCCCTTGATCCTGAACTCATTGGGGATGTGCTGGCGGTTATAAAGGATTTGCGGAAAAAGGGGATGACCATGCTCATCGTAACTCATGAAATGGGCTTTGCCCGGGATGTAGCAGACAGAGTTTGTTTTCTCGATGGTGGTAAAATCCTTGAGGAAGCACCTCCTGATCAACTGTTTCAAAATCCCCGAAATCCCCGCACACGACAATTTCTGCAGCGGATTATAGAAGCCGGACGGCTGTAAAACTACGTCGGTAACACAAGGAGAAAATGTAATGTATACGGCTGATGAACACCGGTATGATACTATGGTCTATAACAGATGCGGCCGGAGCGGTCTTAAACTGCCGGCTGTTTCTCTCGGTTTGTGGCATAACTTCGGCGGTGTAGATGTATTTGAAAATGCCCGGAAAATAATTCACAGGGCTTTTGATCTTGGGGTTACTCACTTTGACCTTGCTAATAATTATGGTCCTCCCTATGGATCGGCGGAGGAGAACTTCGGAAAAATCCTGAAGCAGGATCTCTCTTCTTATAGGGACGAACTTCTTATCTCTACAAAAGCAGGCTATGATATGTGGCCCGGACCCTATGGAATCTGGGGTTCACGCAAGTACCTTCTTGCGAGCCTGGATCAGAGTCTGAAACGGATGGGTCTGGAGTATGTTGATATTTTCTACAGTCACCGGTTTGATCCGGATACTCCTCTGGAAGAAACCATGGGGGCTCTTGATACAGCAGTCAGGCAGGGGAAAGCTCTTTACGCGGGAATATCCTCATATTCAGCTGAAAAGACAAAGGCTGCTGCTGCCATTTTAAGATCGATGGGTACTCCGGTACTTATTCATCAACCGTCATATTCGATGCTGAACCGCTGGGTTGAGGCCAAACTTCTCGATACCCTGGCAGAAGAGGGAATCGGCTGTATAACCTTTTCTCCGCTGGCTCAGGGTATGCTCACTGACAGGTATCTGAAAGGTATTCCTGATGGTTCGAGAGCCGCAAAAGAGGGATCCTCGTTACATAAGAACATGCTCAGCAAAAAGAATCTTGAGAATATAAGAAGTCTGAACGAAATAGCAAAGCGAAGGGGGCAAACCCTGGCACAGATGGCTCTTGCATGGAATCTGCATCATCCTCAGGTAACATCCGTACTGGTTGGAGCAAGCAGCGTACAGCAGATTGAACAGAACATCGGAGCGCTTGATAATCTGAGATTTTCTCAGGAAGAATTAATGGAAATTGACAAGTATGCCCTTGAGGGGGATATCAATCTGTGGGCTGCCTCAAGTTCTGCAGGTTAGTACGGTCCTCCCTGAAAACAGTGTTTTCAGGATCTTTTATAAGCCCTTCTTTAAGAATCTTTTCTGCTGATAAAAAGTCTTTTTTACGGACAGCTTCCACGAAGGTGTTATGAATTCCCGCTGTCCAGTTGTGGTACATGACGGCAGTTATCTTCTTCATACCGGGCAGGCTTTTTATGTTGTCCGGCAGTCCGGTAAGGAATATCCAAGCAGGGAAATATCCTCTTGAATCTGCTGTTTCCGCGGCCTTTTTCTGATACAGATAGACCATATAGTCTGCCCATTCTTTCTGTGTCAGCATACCGGATTCATACGCTTTTTGTACCTGCGGTATGCTCCCGCCTGAGGAGAGGGATCTCCGGAGGGCTATCTTTTCAAGTTTATCAAGATCTTCGGCAGGAAGATTATTCTTTTCCGCAGCAAGAAAGGTTTCAGCTCTGGTAAAATCCTTTTGATTCAAAAACATGATAAGGTTGTTGTATGCCAGCCCGTAGACAAGTTTCCGGTTCTCCTGCTGCAGATTATAGGTTTTGGAAACCTTTATAAGGAAGTGAAGAGCCCCGGAATAGTCCTTTTTATCGTTCAGTACTGCAGCCCAGTTTCTGAACGCATTGTTCATCTCTGTAAAATGATTGGAATCTCCTGTTAACGTCCACCTGTCCACAGCAAGACCCGCTGTTTCCGCGTGTCGATTATGTTTTTGCAGAAGTGCCATTCTGTTTTGGAGAATGAGGGCCGTAACCTCTTTGTCGTTCAGTACTTTTCGGTATGCATAATTACCCGGCGGAACATAGGTAAAACCGGTCTGTTTGAAATCGTTTACAAACTCTTTCTTTACACCGGGATTGAAGCCGAAAGGTGATGTTGTTTCAACATCTATCCATCCCTTTCCCGTATTGACTTTACAGAAAACATGGTCTTTTGTTTCCACTCCCCGGGTGGTAAGATCAGCTTCCCGGGCCAGAATAAGATAGAGTATGCTTGATGAGACACAGTTGAATGTTCCCCTGTCAATAAGAACATTCATGAAGGTTTGTTCCAGGGAGTACTGTTTCAGCAGCTGTTTATGCATCCAAACAAGCAGTTTATCTCCCCGCTGTTCTTTACTTAGCTTTAAAAGATACGGGAGTTCTGTCTTATTGAATGTATGTACAAGGCTGCTGTATTTCATTTCATAAGTTTTTAAACCGGCACCGGAGAGTCCCGAAGCGGCAAGGGATGCTGTAATAAATCTGCCGGTTTCAAAAGGAGTTGTCCACCCCGATGCTTCTTTCCAGAAAGCGAGAGGAGCCGTCCGCACAGCAGGATCAGCAGTTTTACTGTATACAGATACTGCAGCAAGGAGGAGGAAAATCCATACAGCCGGAATTCTGATTACAAGATGTTTTGATCCCTTACACACTATCTTCAGTATAGTTGAAGTATTACTGAAAGACAATGTATAATAGAATAATTTCAACAGGGGGGCATCAATGACAAATCCCGTTCCGCGAGTAGCTGCCATCCACGATCTTTCAGGATTCGGAAGGGCATCGCTTACCATTGTTTCTCCGGTTCTTTCTTCCATGGGAATACAGGTTTGTCCGCTTCCTACATCCCTGTTATCCACTCATACATCCGGATTTGCCGGCTATACGTTCCTGGATTTGACTGAAGAAATGCGTAAGGTTATACGGCATTGGAAGGAGCTGAATATTGAGTTTGATGCAGTCTATTCCGGATTTCTCGGGTCAAGTGATCAAGTTGGCATTGTCTCAGACTTTATCGATTCTTTCCGGAATAAGGAACAGCTTGTTGTTGTTGATCCGGTAATGGGAGATGACGGGACGACCTACGGTCCCTACGGTCCGGATATGGTATCCGCAATGAAAGAACTAGTTCAGAAAGCGGATATTATTACCCCAAATTATACTGAAAGCTGCTTTCTTCTTGATGAACCATACCGGGAGGAAATAACGGAACGTGATGTAAAAATGCACCTGCAGAGGCTGTCTGAAAGGGGACCCGGGAAAGTTGTTATAACAAGTGTTCCCCTAAAAGGCCGTAAAGGGCATTCCTACGTGTATGCCTATGACAAAGCATTCAATACTTTCTGGAGGGTGAGCTGCAGTTACATCCCTGCAAGTTATCCCGGCACCGGAGATATGTTTACCAGTGTTCTTGTCGGTTCCCTGCTGCAGGGAGACAGCCTCCCCATTGCTCTTGACAGAGCTGTTCAGTTTGTCTCTCTGGCAATCCGGTCTACCTTCGGATACGGTACTCCCCGGAGGGAAGGTGTCCTCTTTGAGAAAGTACTCTACAGCCTTATGACTCCGGTTACGGTAAGTAACTACGAAGTGGTGGATTAACGGTTTGGCTGACAGTACTATAAAGGCAATTGCAGCTACTGATTTTGATGGAACACTGTACCGGACTGATTGGTCCGTCTCCCAAAGAAACATTGAAACGCTTAAGATGCTCGAGCGCAGACATATCCTCAGGGTTATTGTTACCGGCAGATCGTTCTATTCGTTAACCAGTGCTATTGATGAAAAATTTCCTGTTGACTACTATATCCTTTCTTCCGGATCAGGAGTGTATTCAAAAAAACAGAGAGCGCTTATATACAAAACGTCCATGCCCCGGGTGGAAGCACGGAAAATAGGAGAACTGCTTCTATCCCTGAATTGTGATTTCATGGTGCATGAAGTTCTTCCTGACAATCATCTTTTTTCCTACCGGCGGAGCGGAAAACCGAACAGGGACTTTGAAGCCAGAATCAGGTACTATGAAGAACACGGCCGGGAGATCAATGATCTTCTTTCTTTGAACGAAGATGTTTCCCAGTTCCTTGTTATTGAAAAACAGGGAAGTACTCTCTTTGAAACATTAAGGGAGAGGCTTAAGGACTGTACCGTTATACGTACAACATCTCCTCTTGATCATGAGTCATCATGGATTGAGATCTTTCCGAAGGGTACCAACAAAGGCAGCACGCTGCAATGGCTTACAGGCAGATACGGACTGACCCGTGACAATGTATTTTCCATAGGGAACGATTTTAACGATCTGCACATGCTCTACTGGGCCCGTTCCTCTTTTGTTGTAGCCAATGCCTCCGCTCCTCTTCTAGATGAGTTCCGGGTTGTTTCAAGTAACGACAATGACGGGTTCAGTGAAGCGATAGCAATATGGATGAAGGAAACCGGATTATGATTGCTGTTATCAGTGCTCTTGAAGGTGAAACAAGCAGCATCCGCATAAAGATGAAGGACATTGTTTCTGAGAAATGGAAGGAAAGAATAATTACACGGGGCTCCTTCTCGGGAGAGGATATTATCCTTGCCTGCAGCGGAGCAGGAAAGGTGAATGCTGCACTGTGTGTGCAGTTTATTATAGACCGGTACGAGATTGAAACCATCTTTTTTGTCGGAATTGCGGGGGCATTAAACCCTTCTCTGAGCATCGGGGATATTGTTGCGGCAAAGGAGTGTATCCAGTGGGATGTTGATATAAGCGCCTTCGGATTTAAGCGGGGTACCATTCCGCAGCCGGACAGCAAGGGAGAAGTACGGATATTTGAAAGTGATGAATCTCTGTTGAAGAAGGTTCTGGCCTGGAAATTACCCGGAGGAAAGGTCGTTCCCGGCCGGATTCTTACGGGAGACAGTTTTATAACCGGGGAAATTATCCGTGAAAGGCCCTGGCTTGATGCTGCTTTTAAAGAGCTCCACGGGGACGCGGTAGAGATGGAAGGGGCGGCAGCTGCCCAGGTGTGTTATGAAAACGGGATATCTTTTCTCCTTGTGCGGGTTATATCCGATACGCTTTCCGGCGGAAAAGTAAAACATTTCGGGCGTTTTCTATCCTCCAGTTCCGAAAAACTATCCAGCCTCATTGCCTTTATTCTGAAAGGACAGAACGATGTATAACAATATTTTTACCATGACCGGGCCTGAGAGAGCAGCTGTGTACGCCCTTGTTATTTC
This sequence comes from Spirochaetaceae bacterium, assembly GCA_015493635.1. Lineage (GTDB taxonomy): Bacteria > Spirochaetota > Spirochaetia > B11-G9 > B11-G9 > S145-15. Next base: position 29,540 of record WGCU01000038.1, read on the forward strand.
CTTTATCTGTTACCTTGTCTATGAGGGAATTTACCATGCTGCAGGAGAAAAACCGGCGGTTTTGATTAAAATCAGATTTCTTGGATTTTTACTGCTGGGAATTATTCCTGCTGCAGGTATTATTCTTTTGACAGATTTTGTTCCTGTTTCTCTCGGTTTCGGATATAAAACCGGTACCATTGTCTTTATGCTCAGGTGGACAGCCGGATTGAGTCTCTTTGCTCTTATGGTTACCTGGATACGTTCACACAGTAAAGAGCATCAGGAACAGCATCCAGGAATACGTGATTCGCTGCGGACAAGAAAAGCGGTTATGTTCAATATTTTATCCTGGGTACTGTATGCGGCAGGATATGAAGGAATGTTCATGGGTGTTATTCTTTTTACAGCCTCAGGAGCTTTCGGCCTCTGGCCCGGTGTAATAATAAGCAGTGTACTGTACTCTGCGGTTCATCTCCCCGAAGGGATGTGGGCAGCAGCCGGTACCCTCCTCTTAGGTCCGGTACTGGGTGTGGTAACCATCCTTACCGGAAGTATCTGGATTGCGGTTGTCGTTCATTCTGTGTTTGCTGTGACAAACTTTCTTTTTCCCCTGTACACTACTACTAAGGAAATGCCTGTACAAAAAAAATAGCCGGAGATTCCTCCCCGGCTTCTTCAAAAGTATCAGAAAGCCTTTACAGCCTGAAAGTCAGTGTTGCGCCAAGAAATCCGTAGGGTTTTTTAAATGCTTCTGCTATACTTGCTTTGTTGAATTCGACCATGCTGAACCATGAAAGACCCGCCGCAATACGTCCAAGTTTTAGTTCTGCTGTTGCCCGGAGATTACCTCCAAGAGCTCCTTTCCCGCCGTTAAGGTCTATGCCGAAGTTTGGTCCTATACCCAGCCCGAAACGGAAAATAAGCAGATTCAGATTGAGACCGGCATCAGTAAGAATGATAATTTTCTTGCTTCCAAGGTATTCCGCACTTACACTTCCTGCCAGGGGGCCAAGGTACAAACGGCCTTCGGCACCGAAAGCAAGATCTTCAAGTTTAACATTTGGAACGCTGGATGCCGTTACACTGTCAGGGGTTATGGCTTTCCCGTAGTATGCATTGGGTCCTACCCACACGCTGAGCGCCGACGCGCTGACTGCGATACCCGCAAGGATCAGTATCATAATGGTAATTTTCTTCATAGTAGTTCCTCCGTGGAGTAATATAGCTCATTACTCAAATTAATCAAGTTATTACCGAAAAATTAAACGGTATTTCTTTTCCCCTGTGAGGTATGCAAGATATTTGCAGCCCGTTTCAGGTATGCTCCCTCAGTAAGAATGCCGTGCAGATAGCGGTCAAGTGAGTCTACATCTTTCAGAAGCTCGGTGTACGGCTCCCCTGAGTTGATCTCCTTTTCACTGTGGTGCAGCACAGCATACGTGATAGTTGCCCTTTCTTCAGAAGTGATTATTCCTCGTTTACCCCCGAAAATGGTGTTGTAGGAATCAATGAAACCGCCTATAAGGGCAGCACCCGTTTTTGCATGGTTTTCCTTCTTGCCGGTTAAAAGCAGTCCGTAATCATGCAGTGCTGCTGTTATGGCGGCCAGCTCCATGGAGAGCCCCCTTTCCCCTGCTTCCGGTTTTATCAGCTGGGAACAGCTCATGATGTGCATGTAGTGCCATTCTTTTGAGACGTCAGCTGTGGAAAAATCAGACTGTTCTATCTGTGTTATAAGCATGGAGAGAATCTTGTTAAGCCTTCTGAAATCAAGCCGTGTTGTCATTGTTTAGGGTGACTAAAGGCTGACTTTGAATTTTTTAACATTTTCATCAAGAATAATAATACTTTCCTTGTTCTTCATCGATACATCCTGAAGCATATCCAGTGCGACAAGTAGTTCGTTTCCGCCTATTTTCTGCTCATTGGAAGCATTAAGAATCTCCATGGAAAGATTTTCCAGATCCCGGATGGAACTCATAAGATTCTCACTTGAGATATCTTCCTTTTCCGTTGTCTCTTTTATCTTCCTGGTTAATTCAACAAGATCACTCATTGTAAACATGATTTCCTTGGAAGCATTGCTTTGTTCATCCATGGCATTTGCTATATTCATGATAATCTCAACAGTATCCTGAATGTTGGAAAGTATATTCTTAAAGGCATTTCCTACTTCACCTGAAAGATGGGTACCGCTGTTGATAAAAGACATGGTTTCTCCCATCTGATGTTTTATCATGTTGACCTCTTCCGCAGAGCTTTCCGCAAGTTTATTTATCTCTTCCGCAACAACAGCAAATCCTCTGCCAGCATCTCCCGCGTGAGCTGCTTCAATGGAGGCATTCATGGAAAGCAAATTTGTAGTAGCTGCAATTTTACGTATACCGACAACCGATTCCTCGATATGTTCTGCGGCAGTACGTATGTCTTCCATGGCCTTGATGACAGCTTTTACTTTCTCCCATCCTGAATTTGCCGTTGTTGAAAGTTCGTTGCCCAGGGTTTTCGCTTTTTCGGTGCTTTTTGTAACTTCTCCTATGGAAGCGCTCATCTCTTCGATACTTGCAGAACTGTGTTCGATAGCTCCCGTCTGTTCCTCGACAAGGTTCACAATTGTTTTTGTCCCTTCCCTCTGTTCTTCCACGGTTGTTACATTCTTTTCTATAACATTCTTTTCTTTTTCCAGTGAACTATTGACGCTGTCAATAGAAGCAACCATCTCGCGGACTGCAGAAACTGATTCTTCTACGGCGGAACTGAGGTCGTTGTTTGTATCGTCTACGTTCCGGGATGTTTTTCTTATCTCGGCAAGCAGAGTATCAAACTCCTCAGCCATGGAATCAAGAGCGTGAGAAAGTTTGCTGACCTCCGTTTTCCCTTTTATTTCAGAGCGGATCGTTAAATCACGGTTTTCAAGGGCCTGCATAACAATAAGCAATTTTTTTATGGGAAGCAAATTTTTTCTTATGGCTACGATCATGATAGTTCCCATTAGAATAAGGGCTCCAACAATGCCGAATATAAGTTCTTTGGCTTTATTTAATAATTTATTCGATTCGTGAGTGTAGGCAACAACAACCTTATGCACAACATTCTTCAAGTTTACTGCCTCTTTTACCTCAATGGTATGCAGAACTCCTTTTTTTGTTTCGAGGGAGACTCCCTTATCCATAATAGTCTGAAGCGAAGTATCGAATACGGTCCATGTTGTTTTCCATTTTTCTATAAGGCTGAGGATACCGGGATTTGTTGTTTTTACAAGGCCGAGTTCTTTATCCCCATTGATAAGGCCCTCCAGGATCTTCGTATAAACGCTGTATTCCTTTGTAAGCTGTTTTTGAAGATCCGCAGCTTTTTTCAGGTTATTATCCGAAAGGGCCTGCACGTACGAAGAGCCCAGGTATCCGAGCAGAATCGTTCTCATCCGTTCGCTTCCTGAATAATTTATGGCATTTGCCAGCCCGTCCATCGATGAAAACGAGCGGGAAATAAAGGTAAGAAGAATGAAAAAAACAATAACTGCCAGTACTGTCATCCCTATGATACGTCTGAGAATGACCAGTTTCACCTGCGGGATGTTGTCTGTGTCTGTTGCTTTTTGTTTCATGGTTCTCTCCTGTTCAATGGATTCCTTTTTATCCTACCCCATATTAAAAAAAATGCAAAGAGAAAATTAAAAAATGGTACCTGCGGTAAGCGCCCCGGTTTCCTTGACTTTTTCTTTTCCAAATACTATGATGGCCATCTAAATTAAAAACAGCGATGCTTAGAGGAGTATATATGTCAAAAGCGCATAGGGGAAGCGGTATCCGTGAAATACCGAAACTTGGAAGGGGTACCTGTCCGGTTTGCAAAAGGACGGGGATAAAACTTCTGTATGAAAATGAAATTAATGGGAAAAAAGTAAAGATTTGCAAGGAATGCAACAAAGCTATTGCCCATGGAAAGAAACAGGAAGAACTCGCAGCGGTCTGACAGGCTTTTTTCTGTAATCAGGCTGTAATCAGAAATGACATCCGGACAAATATTTATACTTTTTATAACGTTCTTTGTACTTCAGTTTTGTGTTACGATAGTTCTTATTCTTCTTAATATGCATGAAGTGAAAAAGAATATCAGTGCTGTTCCGGATGATTTTAAATCGTTTATCACTCCTGAAACGTACCGCACCTCCGCCCGTTATACCCTGGATAAAAGCAAATACACGCTGGTTTCCGAGACTCTGCATGCGCTTCTTCTCTTCTGCCTTGTTGTGACTGGTTCGTTTGGAAGAATTGACAACTACATCTATACACTGCATCTTCCTTTCTATGGCGGTGGTATACTCTTTGTTGGTGTCATTATTCTTTTTTTCTACTTTCTCGATCTTCCGCTACAAATCTACAGCCAGTTTATCCTTGAAAACAGATATGGTTTCAATAAAATGACACCGGTGCTTTTTATTAAAGATCAGCTTAAAAGTATTGTTATCTCAGGGGTTCTGTTGGCCGCTGTCTTGCTGGCTCTTTTTTTCTTTATGGATTCAGCCGGATATCTGTGGTGGATCATTGCAGCGGGGGCGCTTATCATATTTCAGCTGCTTTTGACCGTTCTGTATCCTCTTGTTATTGCTCCTCTTTTTAATACCTTTACTCCGTTGGAGGAGGGGGAACTAAAAACTACTTTGGAGTTACTTGCTTCTGAGAATGATTTTAAAACAAAGGGTATCTTTGTTGTAGATGGGAGTAAACGCAGCTCTCATTCAAATGCCTACTTTACAGGATTCGGGCGGGCTAGAAGGATTGTCCTGTTTGACACGCTTATTTCACGTTTATCGCCCCGTCAGCTTGCCAGTGTCCTTGCTCACGAAATAGGACATGCAAAAAAACACCATCTTGTAAGAGGATTTTTCCTGTCATCTTTTCTTATCTTTACGGTTTTTTTTATTATCAATCTATTGCTTCCGTATCTTTCACTCTATCAAGCCTTCGGATTCAACAGGATTTCTTATGAGGGAATACTTGTCATCCTTGCTTTTTGTTCCGGCCCCTTTACCTTTTTTCTTACCCCGCTCTTTACCATGTGGTCCCGCAGACATGAATACGAGGCGGATGCCTATGCCGTCAAGGCCACGGGTAATAAACAGGATCTTAAAGAAGGGCTTATCATTCTTGCGAAAGAGAATCTTTCCAATCTTACCCCGCATCCGCTGTACAGTTTTTTTCATTATTCCCATCCTGCTTTGGCGGAAAGACTGAAAGCGATTGAGGCCGTTCAGTGAAAATAAGAAAACTCTTCCGTTTAAAGAATATTTATCCGTATTTGAGTAATGAAAGTGCTTACTTATACGGGCAAATTCAAGGTACTTATATTGGACTCCTTTTGGTGAGTATTACCTGGTTTATCTATTTTATGTCCTATCTACTGATAGGAGATAGATTTTTAATGTATATAAGCGGTGTTAATATTTTATTTTTTTGTCTGCTTTTTATATATTTTATGAGAGAACCGGTACAGCGGAAAGTAATTGCGGCAAATGCTATGCTTGCTTTTTTATTTCTAAATGCATATCCTATTTCCTTTTTAACGGGAGGTTTGAATTCCTCAACGGTAATATGGATTGCCCTGTTCCCTGCTATTATGGTTTTGATGAATGGTATCAAGAACGCAGTAGTATGGTTTGTTCTTACAGTAATTTTATTTATTTCATTGCTTCTCTTCAAAAGTACAGGGATTATTAAAGCTCTTGTCAGCAGAGGGACAGAAACTGATAGATTTCTTGATATAATCATGATGACCTTTACAACAACATTTATTATCAGTTCTATTGAAATATCCAGAAAAAAGACAATTCAAAAGCTTGAAAACGTTCAAGAGGAACTACGGGTATTAGCAACAACTGATCCGCTAACTGGCCTGTTAAACAGAAGATTTTTTATCGAGCTTGCTGAAGCTGAAATTAAAAGATCGGTGCGGTACAAAAACCCTCTTTCTATTTTGATGATTGATATTGATCATTTTAAAGCCGTAAATGACAACTATGGTCATAAAGCGGGAGATCTTGCGCTTATGGAGCTATCTTCAATTTTAAAGTCTTCTCTCAGAGACATAGATCTTGTCGGCAGATACGGGGGAGAGGAATTTATTATACTTTTACCTGAATCTGATAAACGGAACTCCTTGTTAGTTGCAGAACGGATACGAAAAAAAATAGAGAATACAGAGATTAATATAAAAAATAGTGAAATACTACATCAAACGGTGAGTATTGGAATGGCAGAATCAAATCCAAAACAACAGTATACTCTTGATACATTAACCCTTCAGGCGGATAAGGCTCTTTATTGTTCAAAAAATACCGGGAGAAATAAATCCACAGCATGGAAGGAAGTACTATAAAGTTCAGTTATTCAGTTCTTCTGTAAGTTCCATGTAGCGGATGAGAGGCCGGTTGTTTTTTGCGAGAGCGATTGTCCTGTTATGAATTGCGACCGGGATGGGGACAACGTATTTTATCATGCCATGGACAATGCCAAGGGAAAGAATCATGGAATCTTCTCCGTAGCGCATCCCCCCCATCCCCGGAAAGATAAAGTTTCCCAGTGAATAGGCTATAAGCTTGCTTTTCCGAGCTTCAAGACCCTGCAGAACATGAGGATGACTGCCCAGGATGAGATCCGCCCCCATGTCTATGTATTTTCTGTAAAGTTCCTCCTGATATTTTACCGGTCTGGAATGCCACTCTCTTCCTCCATGTATGAATATAATGTCAAAGGTATTTTTTGAAACCATGTTCTTCACAGCCGCATCCGCTGCCGGACCTGCGAAGAGAATTCCCGGCCGTGAAGGGGTAACAGAAGCCTGGGTTTTACCGTCAAACCCGTTGTTTTCCCGTGGAAAGGCTCCTATGGAAAGAACCCGGATCGTTAGTCCTTTTATGGTAGTTTCCCAGTATTTTTGAGCCTCTTTTACGGTTAAACCGGCACCGGAAGTTGCGATGGATGATTTTTTCAGATAGGTAAGGGAGTCGATGAAACCGGCCTTACCATAATCGTAGATATGATTGTTTGTCTGGGAAAGGTAATCAAACCCTGCCTGATGGAGAAAAGGGAGCACTCCCGGATTGAATTTAAAATTGTAGGATTTAGGAGTTTTTACGCTTCTCCGGGTAATACTCCCCTCAAGGTTCCCCAGAAGCAGATCCTGTTTCCGGAGGACAGGAAGTGTATTGGTGAAAATGGTGGTAAGACCGTTTTTTGAACCCATCAGTATGTTTTCAACTCCCCTCTGTACCATAAGATCACCAACTCCCGCTATCCAGATAATTTCAGGTTTTATGTTTATAGAGTCCGCGGAATGACGTGTTATTTTCTTTATCCACGCAACAAGCTGTTCCTCTGTTGAACCTGCCGGCTGAGAGAGCGATAGGGTAGTGGTTTTTATCTCCGGATACTCAGTATTATCGGGATAGATTCCGTTTATCGAGAGAGCTTTCATAGGCAGATGAATTTGATTGAGGGGCACAAGATGGGGGAGTGCTTTTTTATCGGCTTTTTCATTAATATCCGTATTCCACAGTTCCGCTTCAGGAGCATACCATTCCCTGCTGATAATACTGCTGTATATGGTAAAATTCTTCGAAGACTGTACCGGGGGAGTATTTTGAATACGTGAGAAAGAGCTTTTTAGTTCAATATTGTATCTGTTCCCTGTTTGTGTGCCTTCCTCCACTATGATATTCTCCGGCAGCGGAAAGTGTGCAATGAGAGAAGCCCATTCTTTTTCAGTTCCCGGTTGAAGTTTCAAAGCCACGTGCAGGGGTTCTGCCGGGCAGCCGGTAATAAAAAGAACTATTCCTGCCAGAATGAGCGACAGTTGTTTTGTCATGTGTTACCTCTGTACAAGATCGTTGATGGTGATCTTTTCTATGGAAGTATATCCTGCGGCAAGAAACATTTCTACTATTTCCGCAGGTTGTTCGGCAGTTCCTATGAGAGCTTCCAAAACTGTTTTTGCGGATACAGTATGAAAATCTTTCAGGGGAAGAATCCGCTTTTTATCAGGAGACATGTAGAGAATCCCTTTATTCGTAAACTTGCCAAGATAATCAAGGCATTGATTTACGGAAAGAGCATTTACGTAAGCAAGTTTTGCGAGGGAGAACGGACTTTTCCCCCGGTTAAAATTCTCTCCTATTGAAGTAATGAGAGCGATACCCTTAAGGATCTGATTGATGGGTGTATCCCTTACTTCTGCGGCTTTTAGACTTCCTCGTTTTACGTACTGGTGGACATAGGTAATTTCAAGAGATCCCAGCATGATAATCCAAATTATGTACAGCCAGAGCAGGAATATGGGGATAGCTGCCAGAGATCCGTAAATAATAGACATTTTCATAACGTAGTTTGTCCCGTTAACAAAGATCCAGCGGGACAAATCCCACAGTACGGTACCGCAGAACGCTCCTGTAAGAGCGCTTTTCATATTAACTTTTCCCGCCGGAATTGCAGAAATCATCAACAAAAAGGTGATAAAGATAAAGAGAGAAGGGAGCAGCTGTATAAACCAGCCTACAATAAAAAGCCCCTTTGGAAATTTGAGAAGTGCAGCGTGGAGGGGACTTGTTATTGCGAAGCTTGCACCGATAAAAAGCGTGCCGAAAACAATGACCGATGAGTATGATGTAAACTTTGCAATGAAGTTTCTCCGGTTACTGCTTCCCCATACGGCATTAAAGGTTTCACTGATGCTGTCAAGAAGGAGGATGGATGTAAAGGCAAAAATGAGCAGCCCCGCAATTCCAAGTGCTTTGGAATTTGCAATAAAAGTATTTAAATAGCGGAGAAACTCATCATGCATAGTGGGGATGAGCATCTGAACAATGAAATTCTGTATATGGATTTTTACCGGCTCAAAAGCACCGAAAGCCGTAAAAAGGGCAAAAATCAAACCGGAAAGAGGCACAATTGCAAGGAGTGTTGAATATGACAGGCTGGATGCCCTTAAAAGACATCTGTCCCGGGTAAACTCTTTTCCCACGAGAAAAGTAAATGTCAGCAGGTTTTTCCCTTTTTTCATTTCTTTACAAGCATGGAGAAAAAATCTTTATTTTGCAAGAGGGTATTAATCATTGAACAATTATTTTTTTGCAGGTACTATTCACCAATGACAGAACTGGATTTTCCTTCTGATTTTTCGGGAGTTACTATTTTTTTTGTCGGTATAAAGGGTACCGGTATGGCGGCACTTGCTGAACTGCTGTTCCGTAAAAGCGCTGTTATTTCAGGTTCCGATGTCTCTGAAGTGTTTTATACCGATGAGATTCTCAGCAGGCTGGGAATCCCCGTTATTGAAAGTTTTGATGCTGTCTTACTGCCTTCCGGGACCCGGCTTGTTATTTATTCAGCAGCATATCAAAAAAATACAAATCCCCAGCTTATCGAGGCAGCCAAACGGAAGATCCCCCTCATTGAATATACTGAGGCTCTCGGACTGCTTTCGAAAAATATGAACTCCTGCGGAATCGCAGGAGTTCATGGGAAAACGACAACAACAGCATTGGCAGGAACGCTGCTGCAGAAATTGAAACTTCCGGTATCCGTTCTCGTAGGATCGGGGGTATCAAACTTCGGAGGCAGCTCTGTCCTTGTTTTGGGTAATACCTATTTTGTTGCAGAAACCTGTGAGTACCGGAGGCATTTTCTGCACTTTAATCCTGATGTTGTTGTTATAACGAGTATTGAACCGGATCATCTCGACTATTTCAAAGATATGAAAGATATTGTAAGCGCTTTTGTATCCTATGGTTTAAAACTGCCTGAAGGGGGGCGTCTTATCTATTGTGCCGATGACCCGGGAGCGGCCGGTGCCGTTAGGATAATTCAGGAACAACGTTCCGACATCAAATGTATCGGGTATGGGAAAAAAGCAGAAGGAAGGTTTAAACTTCTTTCATACGAAAGTTCATCCGGCCGTACAAACTTTACTCTGAAAGGATTTTCCGGTACCTTTTCCTTACGGATTCCCGGATATCACATCATCCTTGATGCTCTGGCGGCTCTTGCTGTTTCTCTGTCAATTATTGAGGAAGAGGGGAATCCGGTAACTCCCCGGCAGCTGCAGCTTCTTGCAGATGCCATGGAAGAGTTTACAGGGTGTAAAAGGCGATCGGAAATAATCGGTGAGTGGAACAATATCCTTATCATGGATGATTACGGACATCATCCAACTGAAATAAAAACAACCCTTGAAGGGCTCCGTGCATTTTATCCCGGCCGGAGACTTATTGTTGATTTTATGTCCCACACCTATTCACGGACGGAAGCTCTCCTTGATGATTTCGCAGGAGCTTTCGGAGCAGCTGATATGGTTATCCTTCATAAAATATACGCTTCAGCCCGGGAAGAAAAGGGAACCATTTCAGGGAAAACCCTGTTTGAAAGGATGAAAGAAAAACATCCCCGGGTATTTTATTTTGAAGAGGTTCTTGATGCTCTGCCGTTCTGTAAGGAACAATTGAAATCCGGGGATCTCTTTATTACCCTTGGGGCAGGAGATAACTGGATTCTCGGCAGAGAAGTAGCATCATTTTTAAAAGAAGGAACAGTACAATGAAAAGTATGACCGGCTATGGTATCAGTGAATTTCAGAATGAAGTAATTCGCGTTGTAACAGAGATAAAATCGTACAACAACAAGTATCTTGATTTGAGTCTTAACCTTCCCCCTTTTCTGGGACCCCTGGATCAGCAGCTAAGGAAACTACTTAAAAACCGTGTGAGAAGGGGACGGGTGGAACTTACTTTCAGAATAAAGGAACTGGAGGAAGATCTGGAGGTTGTTGTTGATAAAGGAGCTGTAAAAGCATATACCACCGCTCTTGCTTCTATTGCAAAAGCAGCGGGTATTAATGAGTCCCCCCATATCTCCCATTTTTTAAAACTCGAAGGAGTCATGAATACCATAAAAAACAGAGATATTGATCAATATAAGAAAATACTTTTTGCTGAATTGGAAACGGTGCTTACAGAATACGACAACGGGAGGAAGGTGGAAGGGGAGGAGACTCTTAAAGACATACTTTCCAACATGCAGATCCTTCAGTCTTCCCTGGATATAATCAAACTCCATGAGGGTAAGCTTGAAGATGTCCTGCAGAATAATATACGGATCCGTTTTAAGGAGATGATCCATGAAGAACTTGATGAGAACAGACTCCTGTCTGAAACAGCTCTGCTTCTTATGAAATACGGTATAGCGGAAGAGATCAGCAGGCTTGAGGGGCATTTTAAACAGTTCCACCGGATAACTGCAGAAGACGGCCCAGTTGGTAAAAAACTTGATTTTCTCTGTCAGGAGATAAACAGGGAGATAAATACTATTGGTTCAAAAAATGTTCTTATAGAGATAAGCAGGGCTGTTGTCGATGCGAAAGATTCACTGGAAAAAATAAGGGAGCAGCTTCGTAATGTCGAATAATCTAAAAATTGCGATATCAGGGAAAAGCGGGTGCGGGAATTCAACAGTCAGCAGGATGACAGCTGAAAGACTTGGCCTGACTGTTATAAACTACACTTTCAGAAATATGGCTGAAGAAAGGGGAGTAACCTTTTCCGCGCTCCGGGAAATGGCGGAGCAAGATGATACTCTTGACAGGGAGCTTGACAGGAAGCAGGTAGAACGTGCAAAGGAAGGGAACTGTGTCCTCGGATCACGTCTGGCTGTCTGGATGCTTAAGGATGCCGATCTGAAGGTTTTTCTTACTGCGTCACTAGCGGTACGGGCGGAGCGTATTGCGAAAAGAGAGAAACGGGACTTCAAAGAAGTTTTACAGGAAACGGAAGAACGGGATAAACTGGACCATGACCGTTATTTACGTATCTATGGTATAGATAATGATGACCTTTCATCGGTTGATCTTATTATTGATACAGATGTCAACAATCAGCAGGAGACAACAGATCTCATTGTAAAGGCTGTTGAATCTTTACAAAAGAACCGATAGTCTGTATACTCTGTGATAACAGGAAAACAGGAGAATATATGGGAATCCCACTAAAACCACTTATAGCTAAAGATTCAAATGCGTATGAGATGACATGTGCGGTTATTAAACGGGCAGAGCTTCTTACCCTTTCCGGTGAGAGTGAAGAACTAGCTGAGCACGGAGAAAAAGTTGTGTCCAGGGCAATTGAAGATATTCTCACCAAAAAAATTGAGTACGAGATCGAAGATTAAGTTTCCGGTTATCCTTCTTTTCGGTCCCACCGGGGTTGGAAAGACAGATCTTATTTTTTCATTATTTAAAGACAGTTTTGAAATCATCAATGCAGACTCGATGCAGGTTTATCAGGGGCTCGATATCGGGTCCGCAAAACCCTCCCCCTCGTTCCGTTCGCTTATTCCCCATCACCTTTTTGATATCAGGACTCCTGACTGCCAGTTTAATGCCGGTGATTTTGTAACCCTGGCTGATAAACATGTTAAAGAGACAGCATCGAGAGGTAATATACCGGTAATTTCAGGAGGAACAGCGTTCTATTTCCGTAACTATCTTTTCGGTCTGCCTGAGAGCCCGAGGGTTAATGCAGAGGTTCGGAAAGATCTGCAGCGTGACCTGCATCAGAAAGGGCTCGCTCTGCTTTATGAGGAATTAAAACGTACTGATCCACTGCGGGCAGGACAGATAAATTCACGGGACAGCTACCGTATTTTGAGAGCTCTTGAAGTGTTCCGTTCCACAGGGATATCTCTTTCTTCTTATACGGTCCCTGCAGCAGTCAGGTCTGACATTCAGCCGCTTGTTATAGGGCTGCAGAGAGACCGTAAAGAGTTATACACACGTATTAACAAACGGGTGGATATCATGTTCCGTGATGGACTTGTCGAAGAAGTGAAGCATCTTATTGCTGAAGGGTATTCTCAGGCAGATCCGGGAATGCGGGGGATAGGTTATAAAGAGTTTTTTCTTCAAAGGAGAACAGGAGAACTTACCCGTACCGGTGTTTCTGCTTTAATAAAACAGAATAGCCGCAGGTATGCTAAGCGGCAGATGACGTTCTTTAAAAAGATGCCAGGTGTTCTTTGGTTTCACCCTGATGAGAGAAAAAAGATAAAAGAAGTTGTTGAACGTTTTCTCATCCATACATAAAGAGTGACACATAACCCTTTATACGGTATACTCAAGGTATGAAAAAAATAATGTGCACGGTTCTGTTTTTCTTTATGACATTTTCCCTCTTTGCCCAAAGTACACAGGTGAAGGCTTCTGCTGTTATTATTTTTGCAGATGGAGACAGTTTTGATGTTATACACGAAGGGGAAAGTACCTCCTATGATATTGCAGGTGGTGATGCAGTAGAAGGTGTTGAACTGTACACCGGTGATATACTGAATACCTACGGCGGAACCTTTCTGGAACTGCAGTTAACCCCATCGGAAAATATTGTGAAAATTTCCGAAAATACAAGCTTTACAGTGGAAAGCACCGATGCTTCCGGCGGCGGATCATTCTCCATCAATTATGGACGGGTCAGGGCAAAAGTAACAAAATTATTCGGGCTGGAAAAGTTTAGAATCACCGGTCCTTCCATGGTCGCTGGAGTACGGGGTACCGATTTCGGGTTTGACAGTATTATAAGCAAAGATTCTCCCGGAAATCTTGTTTCCCGGGTTTATTGTTTTAAAGGTACTGTTTCAGTAGAGAATACTGCAGAAGGAAACGGGAAAGGTGAAGTTTCAGAACCTGCCCTTATTCATCAGGGGGAGATGGCCGTTGAAACATCGGTACAACAGAAGGGCGTACAAACTCCGTCCTTGAAGGTCCTGCCGATATTACCGGAGATTAAGAACTTCTGGAAGATAAATGACTTCCAAGGCAGTGTGATAAAGGAAGAAACAACGGAAGTACTCCCAAAAGAGAAAATTTCTGTTGTATCCAGCATCAGGAAAGATAATTTTGGCCATGCCGCAGTTTGGACAGGAACAGCAGGCCTTTTACTGGAAGCTGCCGGTGCAGTTTTATACTTCAGTAGTGACTTATTCCCGCAGGTAATTACGTTTGATACTGGATCATTTGCCAACGCTTTCTTCATTTCAGGAGGTATCATGTTTGGAGGATCTCTTTTGAGCCTTATCGGATATCTAACGTCACCGGGCGGTTCTTCAGGAAATTAGTTTTTTTCACCGAATACGACAGCAGAGAAGATCTCAATTTCAGTAGCCGAATCTTTCCAGCAATCTCCGGGAAGTCCTGCTTTGTAGCAGGTGTTGGTAAGGAATTCATCACGGTTCCATCCCTGCTCGAGAGGTACCTGGGGGAGCAGTACTCCGGAGCGCCCGCTGTTATGCATAAGTATTCCATGAGTACCGACTTTGATGTTTTCGATGGAATATATCCGTTCAAGAGGTGAAAGAACGGATATTTCAATGTCTATATGGGGTAATTCTTCAAGGGTAAGGGGAGGAAACCGCGGATCCCGGAAAGCACTTTCCAGGGCCAGGTGCTGGATGGCAGAAAAAAGTGGATATACCGGCATCATATGGCCTATACAGCCCCGCAGCTTACCGTTGATGTGAAGGGTGACAAAAGCTCCCAGGGGTGTTTTTAGTTTTTCAGTAGGCTGTCCGTATCTTTTTTTTCTATTTTCCAAATGTCCGGCGATACTCTCTCTTGCTGTTTCCAGAAGCAGTTTTTTCTCAAATTCTGTCAGGTTAAAATCCATAATCTTTTCCTCCTGAAAATATTACCTAAAGGCAAGTGAGCCGAAACAAACTCTCTTTTCATACGGTTTCTTTGAAAGCTCATCATTGCCTTTGAAATCGCACTCTTTGGCAAGTAAGGTATGATGCAGATTGCCCTTAAAGAGAATGTAGAGAGCGGTAAGACAATCAGCACTGCAGGCGTTAATTTTCCTTTCCCTCAGAAGATCAGGAAATTGTTCCCATTTCCCCTGATCGAGAAGACTGAGAAAGTATTCTGTATCCTTTTTTGCGTCTTCCGGATGGTCGTAGGCTGACAGGTTTGAAGAAACAACAAAAAGAGTCTCTTTCAGTTTTTTCTCAAACAACCCCCGCAGACTTTCCGCACAGATGCGCATCAGCGCGAGAGAAGGTATCCCTGAAAGTATCGGTACAATTTTTGCGTGGGGCCAAAGATACTGGATAAAAGGAAGCTGAACTTCTATGGCATGTTCTTCAGTATGGGGTATCTCATCTTTTTTGAAAAGAGGATGGGAGGAAAGCAGAAAATCAAGAGCTTCCGAGTCAACAGATGCTTTACCAAGGGGTGTCTGGAATTCCGTACTTTCCGGCAGAAACAATGCTTTTTCAGGTTCCCGGTGAACCCGTGACATAATAACAACCCGGGAAAATTTACCTTTTGCCGCGGCTTTATATGCCGTTCCCATTATATCCCCCGAGTAATGATATCCCGCATGGGGAGAAAGAATGATATGAGCATCCCCTTCCGGATTGTCCGCATGACTCAGATATTCCGATACTGCCTGTAAAAGTGCTTCCTGTTTCCCGGGATAGAAAATATGGTCAACAGTTGCTTTACGAACGGTATCTTTGCTGTTATTCATGATAAGTTTCCCTCTGCAGCAGTCTATCCAGACGCCTCTCATCCATTTTTATAGAGAGATTTTTTTCCTGGGTAGGAAGAACAAGGCCTTTTTTGCCGTTTTTTGCTCTTCGTAAATATTTTACCTGTGTATAGTATAATTCTCCATGTCCGTTTTTTCTACCCTTTGAAAAATAGAGTGCCAGATTTCCTGCATCGATAAGTGTTTCCAGAGGAACTGATTTTCCCCTGATCTGTTTTATAAAAACGTATCCTCCGGGAAAGTCACGGGTATGAAGCCAGTAATCATTTCCTTTTACATGGTGTCTGAGCAGTGCATCATTCTCAGCTGCTGTCCGTCCTACAAGAATCATAAAGTTTCCTGAGATGAACTGAAGCCCCGGAATTTTTTCTCCCGTCTTTTTTACTCTGTGCTGACGTAATGATGCTGTAAAGCTTCTGAAAAGTTCCAGCGTTTCAATGTCCTCTTCATGGTCTGCAAAAAGGTGTTCTCTGGTAGAACGAATCTGCTGCAGCTGTGATGCGGTATTTTTAAGTTCAGATGTTAGATTACTTAATGCGGTTTTCTCCTTTTTGTACTTTCCAAAAAGCAATTCTACGTTTTCCGAAGGTGACAGGGTAGGATCAAGAGTAATGATGACTGTTTCTCCGTTAGAAAAATAGTTTTCTACTGAAATATCTGTCATCCCCCGGGAAACCCGGTAAAGGTTTGCTTTTAGGAGCTCGGCCTGCTGTTGATAGATGCCGAATTGGCTCACGGAAGTTTTTTTTGATTCGAGAATTTCAAGGGCGGAGAGCAGCTGTGACTCTTTTGCATCCAGGTACCGTTTTGCGCGCTGTTTAAGTTCCTTTAATTCCAGCGAGATCTCGATACCACGGTAATAACTTTCAATAAAAGCATTGAAGGATCTGTGTCCGCTCCAGGAGCGGATTGAGAAATCTTTCTTGTATTTCTCTGGTGATCTCTTTGTTTGTACTGCCGCTTCGGGAAGGAACTTTTCTCCTGATATCTCTTTTTTCCGGGGACGGCGGAAAAAGGCATCAAGAATTGTTCCGTTTCTGTCTACCGCTATAATATTGGGGTTACCTCCCCAGAGCCGGATGTAGAGAGTTGTTGTCTCCTCTGTCCGTAAGATGGTTATTTTTACAATACGTTCCTGCTCTATCTGTTCCGCTGAGATAATTCTCCCTCCTTGAATAACGGAACGGAGCAGCTGGGCAAAACGCTGCAGGGAAACCTTGTTGGGAACTTTATCTGACAGGGTATGCATCCGGACTCGTCCCTGGTTCATGGATACAAGCAGGGAATACCGGCTGCCGGGGCTGTACAGATCGAGTATCAATGATTTGTAGTCAGGCTGCCTGACTTTTTGAATAAGTGAACCCTTAAGGGGCAGTTCGGACAGGATAAGGTCTATCTCTTTCCAGTTGAGAGACAAAATCTAATCTTCCGTAATGATCTTTGCAAGTATGGAAATGCAGAGCTCTTCATCTGCAGGTGAGTAAAAAACAAACAAAATTTTCCGGGGTATTTCTCTGGCAGATATATAATCCTTGACTGCCTTAAAGGCGGTTGTAACAGCCAGATCTTTTGGAAATCCGTACACACCGGTGGATATCGCAGGAAAAGCAATAGAGGAAAGATTCTTTTCCCCTGCCAGAACAAGACTGTTGTAGTACGCGTTATAGAGAATTGACGGTTCGTTCCGTTCCCCTCCGTGCCAGACAGGCCCGACGGTGTGTATTACGTGCGGTGCGGGAAGGCTGCCCCCTGTTGTCATAACAGCTTCTCCCGGGGGTAACCCGTCAGGATATTCATGTTCCCTGATCTTTCTGCACTCAGCTAAAATAGACGGTCCGCCTGCGGCATGAATGGCACCGTCCACTCCTCCGCCTCCCATGAGTGATGAGTTTGCTGCATTAACTATTGCATCTACAGAAATTCGGGTAATATCCCCTGATGTAATTTCCAGCCTTCCATCTAAATAGGTAGTCATTTGTTCAGCCTCCTGCATGCTCAATTAATGTATCCATGTCACTTTTTTTCCCAATGGTAATACGTATAAAGTCTTCTATTCCCGGATGATCAAAATGACGTACGAGAATTCCCTTTTCTTTCAATGACCGGTAGATTTCTTTTCCGGCTCTTCCCTTTTTCCGAGCAAAGATAAAGTTTGCCGTGCTTGGAAGAACCTCCCAATCCCGCTTTTTCAGTGCCAGGGATGTGTATTCTCTGTTCTCAATAATTCTTGCGGTTATCATGTTGAAGTAATCTCTATCTGCTAAAGCTATCTCTCCTATTGACTGAGAGAGAATATCAAGAGGATAGGAATTAAATGCATCCTTCACTGTCATAAGGGCCTTGATAAGTTCGGTGTTTCCTACGGCGAATCCAATACGTGCTCCGGCGAGAGACCGGCTTTTCGAAAAGGTTTGAACAACGAGTAAATTATGGTACTTCTCTGTCAGCGGTATAACTGTTTTTCCTCCAAAATCTATATATGCCTCATCGATGATAACAACAATATTCTCCGGAATGTTTTTCATGAGCTTTTCAATTCCCTGTTTATCTGTTAAAATTCCGGTAGGAGCATTCGGGTTTGGAAATATAATACCGGAATAACGGTCCTTTGCTAAATACGCATCGACAGACAGGGAAAAATCTTTCCTCAGCGGAACTTTTTCATAGGAGATATCATAGTAACTGCAGTATACAGGGTAGAAGCTGTACGTATGCTCCGGGAAAAGAACCGGACCGTAGGCACTGTCAAAAAATGCATAAAAACAGAAAGAAAGTACTTCATCTGAACCATTTCCTGTAAAAATATGTGCAGGAGAAATACCGTAGTAGGATCCTATGGCATCTCTGAGACGGGTTGATGACGGGTCGGGGTAGAGCCGTAATTTCTCAATATCCGCGGAATCCAAGAACTCTTTTATTTTAGGAGAAGGAGGGAAGGGATTCTCATTGGTATTAAGTTTAATGTATTCTCTATTCTGCGGCTGCTCTCCCGGAGTGTAGGGGGTTAGTTCTTTATATCTTTGTGAAAACATGGGTGCAGTGTACCTCTCTCATCTGTCTTATACAACCATCTTCCGAATTTCTCCTGCCATATAGAAGGATCCTGTTACAAGAATAGGGAGATTCCCATGGGAAAGTTGTAAAGCGGTCTGTAATGCTTCAGTGCTGTTTTCTATTAAGAGCGTATCATTTCTTAGATTCCTGAAGACGGCATAAACTTCTTTCGGGTTATTCTCTTTAAAAGTTCCCGGTGTAGAGATAAGGATGTGATCAAAAAGAGAAGAAAGCAGCTGAGCCATTGTTCCAATATCTTTACCAGCCACAGCACCAAAAATGAGAATACCCTTTTCTCCAAAGAGTTCCCTATAGGATTCAATAACCTGTTTTATGGACTGAGGCGTATGTGCTCCGTCAAAGATATATACAGGATCGGTTCCTGTAATTTCAAAGCGTCCAGGTAAAACAGCTCTGGAAAAACCTTCGGCAGCTGCAGAGAACGGTATCTCCAGATGGTCCAGACACATCCAGGCAAGAGCAGCATTTTCTGCCTGTACAGATCCAATCATCTTGAGCCTGCATGAAAGCTTTCGTCCTGTTTTATCAATGCAGGTAACACTATTTTCAGAAAAGGACGGGATTGATTGAATGACGGTATAGCAGGTTTCAAGAGTGTAGAGCGGACCTGAATTTGCTTCCGCCCTCTCCTGTAGTACTTGGAGTACTTCTTTCTTTTGATATCCGCTGAATACCGGAACATTTTTTTTGATAATTCCTGCTTTCTCCAGAGCTATTTCATGAAGCGTGTCTCCGAGGATATCGGTGTGTTCTCTTTCCACCGGTGTTATAATGACAGCCTCCGGGAGAATAACGTTTGTCGCATCCAGTCTTCCTCCAATACCGGTTTCAATGACAGCCCAGGAGCAGTTATTCTTTTGAAACATCATAAAAGCTGTAAGTGTCAGAAGCTCAAATGTTGTGGCTTCACTGCTTCCGGTAGTATCGTCAACAGAGAAAGATTGTATTCTGTCCGCGATTTCTTCAATGGTGCTGATGTAGGATTCTTCACTGAAAAAAGATCCGGCAAGGGTAATACGTTCTTTGTATGTAGAAATATGCGGTGAAGTATAGAGCCCTGTTTTGAATCCTGCGGCATTGAGCGCCGAAGCGGTTAATATTCCGGTAGATCCCTTGCCCTTTGAACCTGCTATGTGTATTAATTTTAAACCCTTCTCGGGATTACCGAAATGTTGCAGAAGTTTCTCCATCCTGTCCAGACGGTAGTCGCGTATTGTTTGTTTACGGGATCGTTCAAAGTTCATAAAGGAACCTAAGTACTCGAATGCGCGTTCAGCAGTGGTGAATTGTATCAAAGAATAGCCTCCTTTCAGGAATGACGTATTGTATCGTTCCTGTCTGTAAGCCGCAAGATCAGAGCGAAAAAAATGGTGACCAAAAGGTATCCTGCAGCAAGCAGTATAATACCGTTGAGACCCCAGTACGGTTCAGCTTTCTTTACAATAAAAACAGAAAGTGAACCAATTCCGAATGTCAGGGTAAACTTGATACCGTACCCGACAGACCGCCATCGGGAAGGGGTCAGCATGGCGTACAGACTGTTTTCGATAGGCTGCATTCCCATGACAAAAAAAATAAAAATACCGGCAAACAGGAGTGTAAACCATCCTTTCATCACCAGTGCAAGGATAAGTGCAGGGAAAGCCATGGCGTAGAAAAACAGATATGCCGTCCGGAGTTCCATCCTGTCAGCAGTCCTGCCTCCGGTAAACTGCCCGAACATCCCTACAACATACGCGGCACTTGTTATAAGAGCTGCAATAAGGGTATCCGTTTTTGAACTAAGAGATAATATTCCTGTGAAAAAACTGCTGAGTCTCATTTCCATCCATGCAGGGAAAATAAGGGTGTATGTCCGGTACATCAGCCCGGAAAAAATAACAACACTGCAGAGAACAAGAAACAGTTTCAGAATCTTGCCTCCCTCTACCCCGGTACCTTCCTGTAGATCGCCATGACGGGGAACAGAAAAGGGAACAGCAAAACTGGCAATGCCGGCCAGTATACCGGACAGACCGAGGATAATAAGCGTCAGTCTCCATCCCAGCAGATAATTAAGGATTCCTGCTGCAAAAGGTGCCGCTGCCATTCCCAGGTTACCGAAAATACCGTTTATACCAAGCCCTTTCCCCCTCTTTTTCAGCCCCTTTGATACAAGGGCAAGACCTGAAGGATGATAAGCACCGCAGCCCAGGCCGGTTAATGCCAGGGTGTAGGGTAGTGCTGCGGGGTTGGAAATGGATCCTGAAAGAATAAGGCCGCTGCCGGCAAGAATAATACCGGTGCTCATTACTCCCCGAGGGCTGGTATTGTCTGCAATAAATCCCCATGGAACAGCTGCCAGTCCATAGAGAAGATACATGAGAAAGCTTAAACCAATAACAGTATCCAGCGGGATGTTGAGGGCTCTGCTTAACGGGATAACAAGAACGGGGAAAATGAGTATATAAAAGTGGGTAAAAAAATGACTCATACTAGAAAAAATCAGAATTCGTTTTTCGTTTGTATTCATAGTACCATCCTTTCCGAATATTATTCATTTTTTAGCTAAAAATACTATATTTTCATAAAATAAATATCGTATATCATATAAAAAAGTGAATATAATTTTCTTGACATATTGGACAAGGTATCTTACAGTAATAAATCTAAAATAGACAAAGGATAATTAATGCTCTCTATTCAGGATGTCAGTAAGCATTTCGGAGGATTGAAAGCTCTTGATAAGGTAAGCTTTACCATTGAGGAGGGGCGGATACATGGTATTATCGGCCCAAACGGTTCAGGTAAAACAACACTCTTCAATTGTATAACCGGGCTCCTCCCTCTTACGGGAGGGAAAATATTTTTAGATGGTGAAGAACTATCCGGACTAAAACCAAGCATTATTGCAAACAAAGGGATCCGAAGGACCTTTCAGGCAGGCAAACTGGTTCCTTCCCTTACGGTACTTGAGAATGTCATGAGCGGTGTATACGATTTTTCACGGAAAGATATCGCAGATACTTTTTTCAGGCTTCCTTTCAAACATTCAAAAAAAGAGAATGAACTAAGAAAGCAGTCCCTTGAAATCTTAAAAATGGTTGATATGGATAAAGCTGCAGACCGTTGGGCAAGTGACCTTGTATGGGCTGAACGACAGTTTGTTCAGATAGCGAGGGCCGCTGTCTATACCCCGAAAATACTGCTTTTGGATGAACCTGCTTCTGGAATGGGTCCTGTGGAAACTGAGCAGGTCGGCTTTCTTATTAAAAAGATGCGGGACCGGGGAATTACTCCTGTTGTTGTCAGCCATGATATGAAAATGCTTATGAATATAGCGGAATGGGTTACGGTACTGAATTTCGGGGCTAAAATATGCGAAGGGACACCTGAAACCATTCAGAAAGATCCACGTGTACTGGAGGCCTACCTTGGAGATGAATAAATCAGGTGAAACGATTCTCTCCGTTGAAAATCTGTTTGTTTCTTACGGGCATGTAGAAGCTCTTAAGGGCGTAAGTCTTGAAGTCAAGCGGGGAGAAATTGTCGTTCTTGTCGGTTCCAACGGAGCTGGTAAAACCTCCATTATGGAAACAATTCTCGGTGTTAATCAGACACGAAAGGGACGCATCATCTTCGAAGGAAGGGAAATTACGAATCTCTCTTCTGATAAAATTGTGCGGTCCGGAATTTTCCTTGTACCTGAGGGGAGAGGGGTGTTCTCATCTATGTCTGTTCTGGATAATTTACTTCTCGGTGCGCATCATAACCTTAAGAATGCAAAAGAAAAAACAGCGTATGTATATGAGCTATTCCCGGTACTCGGGCAGCGGAGAAATCAGATAGCCGGAACCTTAAGCGGCGGCGAAAGGCAGATGCTTTCCATAGCAAGGGCGCTTATGTCCAATCCGAAGATGATTATGGTGGATGAACCCTCCATAGGGTTGGCACCAAAAATAGTGAATGACATATTTAAAATACTTCAGAATTTAAATAAAGAAGGATATGCAATTCTCCTTTCGGAACAGAATGTCTATAAAGCGTTAAAACTTGCTGATAGAGGATATGTTTTGGAGACAGGCTCCGTTGTTCTGGATGGTACTTCAGAAGGATTACTGCATAATACAGACATCAGAAAAGCATATCTGGGAGCATAGAATGGCAGTTTTTTTAGCACAGATCGTAAACGGCATTTCCCTGGGGAGTGTCTATGTTCTCCTTGTAACGGGATTTAATCTTTTACTTCTCGTCGCTATGATTATTCATTATTCTTTTCCCATTGTTGTCGTCTTTTCGATGTATATTTCCTGGATTGTTCTTGGTTTGACAGGGGGCAATATGTTCCTTGGTTTAAGCGCAGGAATAGTATCTGCCGTTCTCATAAACATACTTACTGCACCCATGTTTCAGCATATTATGAAGAAACGGGGAGATGTTGATATAAACTCAACAATGGTACTTTCCATGGGGATCGGTATGATCATAACTGATTTTCTCTCTCACAGCGTGAACAGCGGGTTTCCTATTGCATTTCCAGACAGCCTTACCGGCAGGGGAGAGCCGGCTTTTATTCGTCTTGGAGTAATAAGTATGTCACGGGGGGATATGCTGTCTTTAACGCTGGGAATTATTTTTGTTCTTGGATTATTCTGGATTCTGTATAAGACAAGAGCGGGAAGGGCTTTCAGGGCAATAGCGGAAGATCCGAACGGTGCAAAACTTGTCGGTATACCTATTTTAAAAACTGGTCTTCAGAGTTACGCTTTGACTGGACTTCTCGGCGGTGTTTCCGCGGTAGCAATGTCCATTCTCCTCGGTTCGGCATCCCCCGGTCTTGGAGATCAACTGGGCCGTAAAGTTCTTGCGGTATCAATTATTGCGGGACTTGGAAATCTTAAAGGAGGGCTTATTGTCGGAATTTCTCTCGGAATTCTAGAGGCTCTCGTCCAGGGATACTGGTCCGGGACATGGTCCAACTCAATTGCTTTTGTTGTCATGCTCATTGCTATTCTTGTTAAACCAAAGGGAATCTTTGGGATGAAACTCTAAGATACGTTCAATCAGGAGGATAAAGATTGTCTTTACCATTATATTATTATCTGGCTATTACGGCAGTGTACATACTAATGACATGGGCGCTTTATCTGCCGTACCGGGTCGCGCATCTCCATTTTATGGTTGTAGCCAATATGGCGATAAGCGGTTATTTTGGGGGATATGCAGCAATTAACTGGCACTGGTCTTTTCTTGCTGTTTTTGCAGCTGGATTTCTCATTGGTGCTGTCGTGTCATTTGTTGTATCAATTGCTATTGGAGATGCTCCCACGTTCGCAGTCGTTATTGTTGGGTTTACCTTTATCTATATTACTAAAACGGTTATAGAAAACTGGCCTGCCATGGGCAGTACCATGGGGATGTTTGGGATACCGCTCGTTAATCACATTCTGCTGTATGCTTACTTATTTGTTCTTGTTACCGGGTTCTTTATTTACCGGTTTGATCATTCCCGGCTGGGAAGAGCCGCATCAGCTATATTTATACATCGGGAACTGGCCACTTCTTTCGGAGTGAATACAAAGTATCTGGGAATGTTTCTTCAAACATGGGCCGGAGCAATAGGCGGAGCAACCGGAGTCCTGTACGGGTTTATCATGAACAGTCTGTTCCCTAATTTTTTTACTTTTCCCATTATCGGTGCAACCATGACAATGCTTTTTCTCGGCGGATATACAACGATGTGGGGACCGCTTCTTGCTGCACCGGTTCTATGGGGAGCGCCTCTTCTTCTTCCTACAGCGGTAGCATCCTGGCGGCAGATCATTTATGGAGTTCTTCTTATTGTAATCCTGCTGCTTCGGCCGGAGGGGGCCATAACGAGGCCGTTCATTGTAAAGGTGCAGACCACCATATTTCAGTGGATGAGAATAAAAAAGGTTTGAAAATCTCCTGTCAGGGAGAAAAATATATTAAAGGAGCGCATATGAAAAGAGTAACAGTAATTGCAATGGCTCTTCTACTTGCTATTGGTACTTTTACGTTTGCAAACGGCAAAAAAGAGGAACCGGCAAAAAAAGCAGAACCAGCTAAAAGCAGTTTTAAAATGACAGAATGGGAAATCCCTTTTCTTAACTGTTTAACTGGTCCTATAGCAAGTATCGGTGAATATCTTGAATGGGGAGCGGAACGGGCAGCGCTGGAAATAAACCAGGCTGGCGGAATAAATGGTATACCTGTAAAAGTAACGGGGATTGATACAGCCATGAGTCCTGAAACAGGAACGGTTGAAATGGCAAAACTTACCAAGAGTGCTCTTGTGGTGATGGGGCCTGTACCGGAACCTGTCATTCTGGCAGCTGTTCCCATTGCAGTAAGAGCGGGACTGTATTCTTTTACCGCGACAACCTCTTATGAATACGCGGCAAAATTTTTCCCATGGGCTATATCATGGTTTTCTCCAACAGAAGAAAAACTTCCTCCAGTTGTAACTGCCTGGGCAAAAAAGAATCCGGGGATGAAGAATGTTGTACAGTTTGTTGAGAATTACGGTGCCTGGCCTGGTATGGCAAAAGCCCATGTCATTGGTTTAAAGAAAGCCGGAGTTAACGTCCTGAAGCAGGTTGATGTGCCCACTGATGCAGTAACATTTGGACCCCTTGTCGTTAAGGCGCTTTCTGAGAATCCTGACGGAATCGTTTTTGCCTGTAACGCGGAGAAAGTAGCTAAATTGATACTGGAACTGCAGAGCAGAGGCTGGAAAGATAATGGAAGACTTCTTGTGTTTTCAAGTGCTGATGACGGTGCATTGTATACAACCGGAGGAAAGAATATTGACGGGGTTATGATTTATAATTATGTTGATCCAAACCTTAATACACCGCGATGGCAGGCATTCCGCAAGGCTTTTAAAGCTGACCATAACGGAATGGAACCATTCAGCCTGTCTCCGAACTATTACGATGCAGTATACATGATCAAACGGGCAATTGAGGAAACCGGTATAACCGGGGATCCTTCCAAGCTCAAGGAAGAAAGAATCAAGATACGGGATTACTGTAACAACATCAAAGACTTTAAAGGGCTCATGTTTAATTGGACAAATAAAAACGGTGTACCCCAGGATAAGCCTCTTTTCCTTTTCAAAATTGAAAACGGTAAAAAAGTTCTTGTAGAAAAGGTTATTCCAAGCAACAAATAAATAGTATACAGCCATAGGGGCGGATTCAATTGGATCTGTCTCTATGGTTTCCAGAAACCCTCATGTACCGCCTCTGCTTCTTCTTCAAGCATTGGCCCTATTACTTCAATAGTACGTCGGCTATGTTTAAAGACTTCTCTGCAGGGAAGCTGTAATGTTTCATTGGCTGGATCATCACCAGTCAACGCAAACAGTGTTGTTTCACTGAGGCCGTAGACAAGCCGTTTTACTCCTGTCCAGTAGATTGCGCCTGAACACATAACGCAGGGTTCCGCGCTTGAATAGATGGTACAGGTTTCTAAAAAATCCTTGTCGTAAAGCCGGGAGGCCTTTCTCATTAGATTTGTTTCGGCGTGTCCTGTAGCATCATCCTCTGTAACAACGGTGTTTTGGGCGTGTAACAGGATGTTCCCTTCTTTATCAGCCAGTACAGCGCCAAAGGGATGGTTTCCATTTCTAACAGATTGCCTGGATTCTTCTATTGCCGCGGTCAGGCACATACTATCAAAATCTTTCAGGTTTTCAGTCAAAACAGACTCCTTTTCGTTACTAATCTATCTCGATAATCTTTACCGCTTTAGGAATTTCTTCTCCGGGGTCATCATTATCTGACCATTCAGCGGTATACCCGAGGCAGCTGCAGATAAAGTTTGTATCCCGCTGCTTTACCTCTTTCCTGTAATGGACATGACCGCAGATTGCATATTTGATTCTGGGGTATTTCTCGGCAAGTTTTCCGTAATCAGGACTTCCCATAAACGCGTTGAAATACTCCCACAGGGGAGGAGGATTTTGAACGGTGAAGGCGGTTATGGGAAGAACGTGGGTTACAAGAATAATATTTTTATCTTTCTGCTCTTTTAGCTGATTTTCCAGTTTTTCCAAAAAGAATGTATGCATTTCTATTGTTGATCTGTCCCACTTGGCCTGTATGCTGTCCTGCCAGACTCTGCCGTCGTACTGCATTCTGTCAAAATCCTTTACTGTGTAAGTATTACTGCCGAAGCGGTAATCATACCAGCCGATATCTCCAATTGCTGTCCAGTTATCATTTATCCTGTAAGAAGCAGATGCAAGGTTGTGGGGGTGCTTCTGCAGTGCGTGATAAATATCCCATGACGTCATGTCAGGATGATATTCTGTCCAGATATCATGATTTCCGGGGACAAACAGACAGGGTATACCTGTTTGTTTTTCAATGGTTGTAATTGTTTCAAGGGTTAAAAGATAATTACTCGCTATATCTCCCGCAATAATAAAGAGGTCCACGGTACTGTTGTTGATGTAAGAACATAATGCCGGAGTTACCGTGTCTTTTCCCTGGGAGGCATTGATATCAACATGTATATCTGAAAGGATACCGATTTTCATAGATTACTTCAGAACTCTGGGGTTTAGTTTTTCAGATAAAACATCTCCTATGATGTTAAAAGAGAATACAGTGAATGCAAGGGCAAGTCCCGGATACACTGCCATCCAGGGAGCCTGTATAAGATAATCCTTTGCGTCCTTAAGCATAAGCCCCCAGCTGGGAGTCGGCGGCTGTGTACCTAGACCAAGATAGGAAAGGGACGCTTCAATAACAATGGCCAGAGCAAAAGTGATAGTCCCCTGTACAATTACCTTTGCGAGAAGGTTGGGGATGATATGGATGAAGATTCTCTTAAGCACCGGTGTCCCTAAAGACCGTGAGGCCTCAACAAAACTTTCTGTTTTAATAATAAGCGCTTCCGCTCTGACAATACGTGCAAAAACAGGGCTGAAAATGACACCGATGGCAATCATTACCTGAACAAGACCGTACCCAAAAAAGGAAACAACAGTTATTGCAAGAAGTATAGTCGGAAATGATAGCAGACTGTCCATAAGAAGCATCAGTACACTGTCTGTAAGGGGACTTCCCAGCCCGGCCCAGAGTCCTATAATCATGCCAAGAAAAACAGCTATGGAAGTTGATACAATACCGACAATCAGTGCCGCCTTTGTCCCAAAAATTATTCTACTGAAAAGATCCCTGCCGAAATTATCCGTACCAAGAAGATGATGTAAACCGGGAGCTGTAAACCGGATACTGATATCCTGAGCCGTCGGATTGTAGGGGGCAATAAGGGGTGCCGCGAGAGCGGTCACCCCCAGCAGAATAACAAACAAAACAGCTGCTTTGAAAAACAGGTTTTGTATTGTTCCTTTGTTCATCTATTTAAATTCAGTCCAGCGGAAATCGAAGGTATCAAGATTCGGTGTCATTCTGAACCCCGTGACATTTTTGCGGATACCTGAAGTCCGGTACGAAGATCCTACATACACAAAGGGAACCTGTTCCGCCATTATGCCGAGAACCTTATCATAGATGGCTTTCCTTTTTTTATATCCCATTGTTTCGGCAGCTTTTTCTATGAGAGACGCAGCTTCATCGTTGTACCATTGTACATACTTCCCTTTCCCGTATCCGCTTAGAGTACCGTTGGGATCAAGTTTTCCTGTGTGGCCGATAACGGTAAGATCGAATTTTGAACCTCTGTATACATCACTTATCCATGTTGACCAGTCAACCATCTGTATTTTGACATTGAGTCCTACTTTTGAAAGCATGTCCTGATACATCTCTCCGGCTTTTACATGAGGGGGATAGTTCTGAGGGAGATACATCTTTATAACAGTGTCTTTTCCCACGCCTGCTTCCTTAAGAAGTTGTTTTGCTTTTTCAGGATTGTAGGGATAGAGGCTTGTAAAATCCTTGTAGTAAGCATTACCGTAGTCCATAAACGTTCCGATTACCTTGCCTCCGCTGTACGCGGTATCAAGTACTTTCTGTTTGTCAATTGCGTAGTTCAGCGCCTGACGGACTTTTACATTATTAAAGGGAGGTCTGCTGCAGTTTATCGCCATAACCATTATGAGGGAAGTAAGATTCTTTGTAAGAGTTATGTCGGGTGATTTTTGCAGGAGGGGAACATTGTCCTTACTGACCATGTATACAATATCCAGCTGTCCTGAAAGCAGTCCCTGAATCTGGACTGATGATTCAGGAATAATATTCATGATTATCTGATTGATTTTAGGATACCCTTTCATCCAGTAATCATTGTTCTTTGTGAGAACAATCTTGCTGTCTCTTACCCATTCAGTCATTTTATACGGTCCGGTTCCAACAGGCTCGGATGCAAAATCGTGTCCGGTATCAATAAGACTCTTGGGGAGAATGGCTCCCCACCCGGATGAAATGGAAGCAAGAAACGGTGCGTAAGGTTTTCCCAGCGTAAAAACAACGGTAAGATCATCAGGTGTTTCAATAGACTTTATAACATCGAAAGCCTTTTTATTCGGTGAACCAGTTTTTTTATCAACGATTCTTTCAAAGGTTGCTTTAACATCCGCCGATGTCAAAGGATCGCCATTATGGAATTTAACACCCTTCCTCAGATGAAATGTCCAGACGAGAGAGTTTTTTGAAACATCCCAGCTTTCGGCAAGGGCAGGGACAATGACCCCTTTCTCGTTAGGTTCTGTAAGGGTATCATAGATACTTTTATCAACCTGAAAGGTAAGGGTTCCTGAGGTTCCCTGGGGGTCGAGAGTATCGGGATTCCCTGAGAGTGCGAAATTCAACGGTTTGGATTCCGTTTTCCCACTTGCAAAAATACCTCCTGCTGCAGCAAGCAGAAACAAGAGAATAAATCCTGCTTTCATAAAAATTTTCATAGTGCGCTCCTTTTTTGCGGAAAACTTCCGCTATTTTTCATAACAACCAACCATGTGGCTGTTTTTAAATGATACCAGAGAAAATGTATCTTTTCCTGTGTTCCTGGTTTCTGAAAAGGAATATCCCTCAGGAGGGTTTACAGGATGTCCCTTTCTGCCTGTATCTGTTCCCATTTTACCAGGTGATGAAGAAAAAAGTTTCAGCGTATAGGGGTGTACGGGATTGCTCATAATGTCTTCCGTGTCAGCAAGTTCAACAACTCTTCCGCGGGACATGACGCCGATACGGTCACAGAGATAGGATACCAGATTAAGATCATGAGAAATAAAAAGATACGTAAGAGAAATTTTGCCTTTCAGGTCAAGAAGTAAATTGATGATCTGAGCCTGGATGGATACATCAAGGTTTGATACCGGTTCGTCAAGTACAAGTAATTCAGGTTCCATGGATAATGCCCGTGCAATAACAATACGCTGTTTCTGACCACCTGAAAATTCATGAGGGAATCTATGCATGTGTGAAGGTGTAATACCCACCAGTTCCAGCAGTTCTTCAATCCGTTCTTTGATGCGTGCTTTTGGATAGTGTCTGTTGACAAGTCCTTCCCTCATGCTTTTGTAGATAGACATCTTCGGATTAAGGGCACTGTGTGGATCCTGAAAGACAATCTGCATTTTCATGCGGTATGGGAGAAGCTTTTTCCGTGAAAGTCCTGTAAGAGGAATATTGTTGTAGAGAATTTCACCTTCAGTTGGAGGATCGAGAAGAAGAATTGACCGTGCGAGGGTTGTTTTCCCGCATCCAGATTCACCTACAAGTCCGAATATTGTATCTTTCTGAATGGTAAAACTGACATTGTTCACCGCTTTGTAAACAGTACGTTTGGAAGGAAGAATACCGTGACCAGCAAATGATTTTGTAACATTCCGAAGCTCAAGAATATCTCTCATTGTATTTTTCCTGTTCCGCAGAAATGGCATGCGGCGGAATGTCCTTCCTGGTATTCCTTCATCTCCGGCTCCTCTATTTTACATATATCTTCTGCGAAGGGGCACCGGGGATGGAATGCACATCCCGGAGGGATGTTTTCTGCATCCGGTACCTTCCCCGGAATGGTAACAAGCCGCGTTCCCCGTTTTTCCGCATCCGGAATTGATTTAAGCAGAAGCCGGGAGTATGGATGCATGGGATGGGCAAAAAGTTCTGTTTTGGAGGAGTTTTCAACAATTTTACCGGCATAGATAACCGAAATCCTGTCAGAAATATCGTGAACCACCCGGAGATCATGAGAAATAAAGAGTGTTCCCATGGAAAGTTTATTACGCAGATCCATGATGAGTTCAAGGATCTGTTCCTGAAGGGTAACGTCAAGGGCTGTTGTCGGCTCATCAGCAATGAGGAAGAGCGGGTTGCAGCTGATAGCAATAGCAATCATGGCCCGCTGTTTCATTCCTCCTGATAACTCGTGGGGATAACTGTGAAGAATACGCTTACCTCCGCCAAGTCCTACCGTCGTTAATATGTCAAGAGCTTTCTCTTCTGCGGCTGTTTTACTCATCCCAAGGTGGAGTATGAGGGATTCCGTTATCTGGACCCCTATTTTAAGGGTTGGATTCAGATATTTTGCTGGTTCCTGGAAGACCATTGCGATTTTCATTCCCCGGATTTTTCTCTGGTCCTCTTCTGAGAGCGACAGTAAGTTTATATCATCCAGAAAAATCTCTCCCTTATTTATCCGTACCGGAGGGGAGGGCAGCAGCCCCATTATACACGTGGAGGTGACTGTTTTCCCGGAACCTGATTCACCGACAAGAGAATGGATTTCTCCCTTGCCGACGGTAAGATTTATCCCCCGTAAAGCGTGAGCTTCCCGGTCTCCCTGAATAAAACTGACATCAAGATCTTTTATGGTAAGTTCCATCAGGAGATCCTTATCTTCGGGTTGAGAAAACTGTAGAACATATCAACAAGGAAGTTGGTAAAGGAAAAGATAACCGCAATAAATACCACACCGCCCTGAATAAGGGGGAAATCCCTCTGGTAAATAGCAAAAAGGAAAAGTCTTCCGAGCCCCGGTAAAGAAAAAACCTGTTCAATGATGATAGCACCCCCAAGCATGTATCCGAACTGTATTCCCGTTACGGTTACAACAGGGATAAGGGCATTCTTTAATGCGTGTTTGTAATGAATCATTTTCTCTGTCAAACCCTTTGCCCGGGCGGTTATTATATATTCCTTGCTGAGTTCATCAACCATGGAAGCCCTGGTCAGCCGTAAAATGACCGCTGCCCGCGCAAAACCGAGGGCTATAGCCGGAAGGAAAAGGTTCTTAATACTTCCCGAACCGAAAAGAGGAAAGATGGGAAACTTAACCGAGAACAGGAGAAGCAGTATTATCCCCAGCCAGAAACTGGGGATAGCCATGCCTAGCTGGGAATAAACCATGCCGAAGTAGTCCCACAGTGACCACCGGTGAACGGCGGACAGAACTCCCAGGGGAATGGCAATGAGTATGCCCAGGAAAATCCCGAGCAGCGCAAGAGAAAAGGTAAGGGGAAACCGTTGTTTTATAAGGGTCATAACCGGCTGATTTGAGATAAGGGACGTACCAAAATCAAAACGTACGAGCTTTTTCATCCATCTGACATACTGAACTGCCACCGGTACATCAGTTCCCAGTTTTACTCTGATAGCCTGTATTTCCGCGTTTGAAGCGTCTATTCCCGCTACCACAAGAGCCGGGTCTCCGGGAATAACCCGGATGACGAAAAAGATAATGGTAGAGATAATCAGGATCGTCAGTACAAGACGGAAAAACCGTTTAAGAATGAAAAGAAACAATTTCATGTGCTTAATTTTTACATAGTGAAAGCCGGATGTCAATAAAAGTTTTATTAAAAATATGTTTCCAGTTGTGTCAGATTCTCAATAACAGGTATCTCCGGAATTTCTTCAATCCCCTTTTTCCCGAACCGGTTGATAATAACCGCATCCATTCCCACTGTTGTACTTCCCAGAGCGTCATCGTAGTAATTGTCCCCTATGTACAGTGATTCCTGTGGAGATACACCCGCTTTGTCCAGGGCAATGGTAAATATTTTCTTTGAAGGTTTTTCACAGCCTACTTCGGATGAGATAACGACAACCTCAAAAAAATCAAGAATACCCAGATGTTTTAGCAGGGAACGCGCGCTTTTATCCCAGTTAGAAATAATTCCCAGCCGGAGCCCGTTGTTTTTTAAATATTTAAGGGTATCCATGGCTCCCGGACAGAGATGCCAGGCGTACAGAGGATCGCCGATATTCTCTTTCCATAGATCAAAGAAAGAGCATATATCCATCCTGATGCCGAGAGAATGGAAAAGATTCCCAAAATACCAGGGCATGTAGGTGTTTTTATCTTTGCCCAATACACCCCGGTATTCCCTCATAAAAAGCTTATCAGTAAGGTGGAACGCCTCCCGGACGGTATCGTAGGTAAAAGTAGTTTTTCTCTCTTTCATAAGATTGATAAACAGCTCTTCCCGTTTTAAATAGAGGAGTGTGTATCCGATATCAAACCAGAGGAATGTTTTCTGTAATGTATTCACTCCTTGTCTCCATTGAGGAATCTGTACATCGTAAGCAGGTATATTTCTGCGGATTCTTCAAGCTCAGGGATATCCACATATTCATCCGTTTGATGCGGAATATGCCGGGGGCCGGGACCGTTGACAAGGCAGGGGATCCCCTTCAGAGCCCGCAGGTAGGTTCCGTCGGTCGCACCGGGAACACCGTTATACACTGGTTCTTTCCCGGTGATATCGGTATATGCCCGGGCGGAAACGGCTGCAATCGGTTCATCCTTTTTCATATATACAACCGGTTTATCAGCAAGATACTCAATGTCCGTATCAAAATCCTTATCCCTTTTTTGTAAGTCTTCAAGAATGGCTGCAAGATCTTCTTTTATCTTTTCATGATTCTGACCGGGTACCGTCCTGATATCGATGTAGGCTACCGCTTTCCCGGGCATTACGTTAAGCTGAGGGGGTTCCGGCGGGGGAGGCGACTGAATAACCGTGAAGGTTACAGAGGGCCAGCCCAGGTATTCATCTTCACCGAATGCTTCTTTCAAACTGGTTTCATACGTTTCAAAAGCAGTAATGATCTTTGCCAGACGGGTGTTCGGGTTTATACCGGTCAACGGCATTGCTCCGTGAGCCATCTTTCCGTTAACGGTAAGTTTAATCCGGAGGGCTCCCTTCATGCTTATGCAGAGCTGATTTTCTTCCGGTTCTGATACAAGACAGGCATCGACATCATCCGCGTGTCCCCTCTTTATAAAATCCTGAATTCCAAGCATAAGGTCTTCTTCATCACAGATAATACCTAGGACCAGTTTCCCCTTAAAGGATACTCCTGATGTCAGCAGGGTTTTAGCGGTTATAAGGTTTACCGCCACCCCGGCTTTCATGTCGCAGGAACCTCTCCCGTATATTTTATTGTTGTCTATTTCAGCGCCAAAAGGGGCATGCTTCCATCGTTCCCGAATTCCTTCGGAAACAACATCGGTATGCCCCTCCAGCATCAATACGGGACCTTCTTTCCCGGAATCTATGGTAAGAATAATATTCTCTCTACCCGGAAGTACTTCATCTATTTCAGGTTCCATTCCAAGTTCCCGGCGGATCCAGTCTGCTATAAATAGTACAGCTTTATGCTCGGTATTTCCTGTTTCCGGTCTGATAACAGAATCTATCTGTACGAGACTGCGGGTGAGTTCTACAAGCTCAGACTTGTCAATCAGGGATATAAGATGTTTTTCTTCACTGTTAAGCATGATTCAACTTCTCCATGGTTTTTATTATGTTTGTTACTGTTCTGTTAACCGGAGCTTGCAGTCCAATATCGGCAGCTTCCCTCACAATTGCATTATTAATGAAATCTATTTCTGTCCTGCTCCCTCTGTCGAAATCCTGAAGCATGGAAGAACGGTTCAACCCTGTTTTTTCAGCAACATCGTACACGGTCTGCAGCGGGTTGCTGTAGGTAAAGGTAATTCCTTTCTTTTCAGCTACCGCAACAGCCTCATCAACAAGATTCTTCATGACGTCCATGATTTCCGGGTAGTTAAGGAGTTTTCCGTTTTCGAGTCCCGTTATCGCCGTTACCGCATTGATCCCAACATTGATAATGAGTTTACTCCAGACAAGATCTCTGATATTTGTTTCAATATGTGCTTCAAAATCTGATCTGTTAAGAATTTCGACAAAGGGACCAAGCCTGCTGTTGTCTTTGTTTGACATGCATAGATGTGTGGGGCCGCTTCCCGCATGGTTAATTTCACCCGGACCGACAAAAGTAGCCCCCTGGGATGTTACTCCTGCAGCAACCCGGTCTTCACCAAAATATTTTTTCAGTATTCTTTCATTTCCCAGTCCGTTCTGAAGTGTTAAAACAATGGTTCCGCTGCCGGCCAGAGGAGCAAACTGTTTTGCTACTGCTTCCGTAATGGTGGATTTTACAAATATGATAAAGATCTCCGATCCTGTAACATCCTTTTGCTGTGTACTGGCATGCGGATGGACAACAAGTTTTTCCCCGGAAGCCAGATCGTTTATGGTAAGCCCCTCCTTTTGTATTTTTTCAACATGGGCTTTGTTTACATCGTAAAGGAGTACCTCCTGCCCCCCCCTTGAAAGCATACCTCCAAAAAGAGACCCCATGGCACCTGCTCCGATTATTGAAATTTTCATAACTATTTTTTTCCCTCCTGTATTTCTCTGTATCCTGGAATTCCGTAGGCACTTTCCGCGTTTCTTATCCCGCGCAGAACAGCCTCAGCCATAACCTCTGCCGCAACTGCGCCCACTACTGTCGGGTTGCTTTCCTCTTCCCCGGCAGCCATGCAGAATATTGTGTCACCGTCAAACATTGTATGTATTGGGTTTATCGTTCTGGCAAATCCGTCATGGGCCATCATGGCAACTTTTGTTGCCTGGGCCTTATTAAGACGTGCATTTGTGGCAATACACCCAATCGTTGTATTCCCTGAAAAGGCGTTTGTATCTCCTCCTGAAGATCCTGAAATAATAGACATGGTATGAGCGAATGCTGTTTTGTTTTCGGTAAGAACCCCGGCAATCGTTTCCCCTGTGGACGGATCGATGATGTCTCCGTAGCAGTTTACTGCTACAATTGCTCCGACAATGAGACTGCCGATCTGTCTGCTGGCAGTTCCAAGCCCTCCCTTCATGCAGAGGTTACATCCTTTTATTTTCCCTACTGAAGCTCCAGTGCCTGCACCGACATTGCCGTTTTCACAGTATGCGTCTGTTGCCGCATGGCAGGCCTTATATCCCATTTCCCTGTCGGGGCGTACATCGGCGCTTCCTACCGGCAAGTCGAACAGTACGGCTCCCGGAACAATAGGAACAACCCCTACACCAACATCAAATCCTTTCCCTTTTTCCTCGAGGTACTGCATTACCCCCGATGCTCCGTCAAGTCCGTAGGCACTCCCGCCGCCGAGATACACCGCATGGGCTTTTGAAACAAGGTTAACCGGATTCAGTGCTGATACATCCCTCGTCCCGGGAGCTCCGCCGCGTACGTCCACTCCGGTAACAGCTCCTTCAGGATAAAGAATAACCGTACAACCGGTCCCTGCTTCTTTATTCTGGGCATTTCCGACAAAAAATCCAGGTACATCTGTTATTGA
Source organism: Spirochaetaceae bacterium (assembly GCA_015493635.1). GTDB lineage: Bacteria > Spirochaetota > Spirochaetia > B11-G9 > B11-G9 > S145-15. The sequence continues at coordinate 65,763 of WGCU01000038.1, forward strand.
ATTATTCATAATACATTATTTTAACATAGTATTATTGATATACAAAGTGATTGTGTAAAATAATTTTACAGGTTATAGTTATACAAAATAAGAATTAAGGAGAGATATATGAGTACCCAGCCTGAGGCAACAAAAAAACTTCTTACCTCCGATCTTCAGAAGATGAAGAATGAGGGGAAGAAAATATCCATGATTACCGCGTATTCCTATCCGCAGGGATTGATTGTGGATGAAGCAGGAATAGATATAATCCTTGTGGGAGATTCCCTGGGAATGGTGGAACTGGGATATGCCGATACGGTTCCCGTAACGATGGATGAGATGTTAAGCCATATCAAGCCGGTTGTCCGGGCTGTAAAGCGTGCCCACATTGTCGGTGATATGCCCTTTATGTCCTACAATATATCGGTCCAGCAGGCAGTTACCAATGCCGGAATCCTGTATAAGGACGGCGGATGCGATTCGGTAAAGTTTGAAGGAGGGCAGGATTTTATCCCCCAGGCTGAAGCTATTGTCAAGGCGGGAATCCCCTTTTTCGGCCATATAGGTTTAACCCCGCAGACAGCTGCCATGCTGGGAGGGTTCAAGGTTCAGGGTAAGTCAATTGACGCGGCGAAACGGGTAGTGGATGATGCAGTTGCTCTTGAATCTGCCGGAGCGTTTGCCCTTATTCTTGAGGCAATACCCCAGCAGCTTGCACAGATTATAACCGAAAAGGTAAAAATACCGACAATCGGGATCGGCGGCGGGATACACTGTGACGGTCAGGTTCTTGTCCTGCATGATCTTTTAGGTCTCTTTAAACGGTTTACTCCAAAGTTTGTCAAGGTATACAACGATTCATATACAGCACAGCTTAATGCTGTAAAAGAGTTTATCCATGATGTGGAAACAGAAACTTTTCCGGCAAAGGAACATTCCTTCAACATGAAAGCTGACGTTGTTGAGGAACTGAAAAAAGTTCTCGGATAACATCAGAAATAGATAGTTCGGGAGTAGTGTATCTGCTCCCGAACTTTGTCATTCCGGTAAAATTTAATTTTTTAGTTTACCGGAAAAGGATCTGCCGTCCCGGGATGTTTTAAACATACTCTTCGGGGTTCTGGCTGAAGATTTTAACAAGATCCTTGTACAATCCGGGGTGATGTGACTTTAATTTTTCAGGATTATCGAAGAAGTATTCTGCAACTACAGCAAGAAATTCAGCATTGTTTGTTAACGCGTAGGGATTGATGTCGGAAGGAGCCTTCTCCATTTTTTCCATTTCCTTTTTTATTTCTTTTAACCAGGGAAAAACAAACGAATGTTGGAAGAGTATTTCCGGGATGCCGTCTGTTTCGCCGTCAGCGTCGTCAATCAGATGTACAAATTCATGGATTCCCACATTGTTTTTGTGTCTGCGGCCATCGAAAGAAGCCTCTAGATCAGGCCTGGACAGTATTACAGTTCCTGTCATGAATCTGTTTCCTACCATTCCGAGGATGTTATGTTCTTGCCCGCTGTTATCTGTTTGAAAGTTTTCATCAAAGGATCCCGGATATAATAATATTTCTTTTACCCGCGGATAGTTATAGTAGGGAAAAGCAAACAGGGGAATGAGTGCACTTGAGGCAACGAGAAGTTTATCCGTATCAGAAATTTTCGTATCTACACCGGTAATATTTTTTTCCATCAAAAAATATAATATTCTCTTTTCGAATTCTTTCTTCCGGTCTTCGGACAGATGTTCATAATACCGCACTCTTTTTTCCAGTATCGTTCTGTATGCAGGGGGAAACGGCTTCTTTAATTGTTCATGACGGATTCTGGAAGGTTTTATGACATTCCGGTAAAGTGCATACATAGCTGTTAAAAAAATAAATACTAGTACATACGTCATGAAATATCCTGTGTTATCTTTTCCCTGCATGGAGAATCCCATAGCAGCCAATGCATTTTAATTGTTCTTCCGCAGCTTGAGTGCATTCCCGTGGGTTATGAATCCCTCATAGTCTGCCATGGCAATAACACTGTCCTTAAAGTCTTTATATCCGGTTTTTGTCGCGAAAACGACTGATGAATATTTAACAAAATCTCTGACGGAAACAGCCGAGTATGTTTTTGCACTTCCGCCGGTCGGAAGAACCGCGTTTGCTCCTGTAACATAATTGGCAGCCGAAAACGGAATATTACTGCCGAGAAGAATCTCTCCCGCATTTTTTATCAGGGAAAGGGTTGAGAACGGTTCTGCTGTTTGAATTTGCAGGTGCTCCGGGGCGAAAGTGTTGACAATATCTGCTCCCTTGTTCAGAGAGTTAACAAGGAGAATAACACCATATCCGTTAAAAACATCCGTTACAAAGGTTTTCCTCGGTTCGGGAAGTGTTTTTATCAGGTTTTCGATATGCCGCGCTGTTTCTTCAGCAACTTTCTGCGAGGTTGTTACCAGTATTGCCGATGAATCCGATCCGTGTTCGGATTCTACCATAAGGTCCAGGGCAACCTTCCAGGGATCTGCGCTGTCATCTGCAAGAACAATCGATTCTGAAGGGCCTGCAGGAAGTCCGACATCCACTGTGCCGTACAGAAGGCGTTTTGCCGCGGTAACGTACATACTTCCCGGTCCGGTAAGCTTTACAACAGGTTTGATGCTTTCTGTCCCGTATGCGAGGGCTGCCACCGCCTGGGCTCCACCTATTCGGTAAATTTCATCTACACCGCACAGCTGTGCGGCATACAGGCATCCGGCGTCAACGGTACCGTTTTCCCCGGGAGGAGTAACAACACATATCCGCTCCACCCCGGCTACTTTAGCGGGGATTGCCAGCATGTAGAGCATGGAAGGAAAGCTTCCTCTGCCGCGGGGTACGTAGAGACCTGCCGAGTCAACCGGCAGGGGTCTCTCTCCTGCAAGTACTCCCGGACGGATCTCCTGCATCTGCATGCCGTGGGGCCGCTGCATTTCATGGAATTTACGGATATTCTCCGTTGCATACTCAAGGGCGCGCTTGACTTTTGGTTCAAGCGTTTTTTCTGCTTCCTGAATTTCCTTTTCGGTAACCCGTAACGGCATCCGGGAAAGGTCCACATGATCAAACTCTTTTGTATAGGCAATAAGAGCTTCGTCTCCTCTTTCTTTTACCCCTTGTATAATGCCGAGAACTGCCTGTGATACTTTTGAAATATCAATCTCCGATCTCTTGAGATAGTAACCCTTTTCTTCTGGTGAAAGCTGTGACCATTGTTTTATTTCAGGCTTCATGTATCCTCCCGCATCATACTGTTTATTCATAAAATACAGAAATAGTACAACTATGACAACCGCAGCACTCCGTACCCATTGGAAAACTGAAAAAAGTATGCCATTATTCCTTCATGAATTATTTTGATTTTGTTATTGTTGGTTCCGGACCGGCAGGATTGGGTGCGGCCTTTACCCTTGTTCAAAAGAAACCGGGTGCGTCCATTCTCATTCTTGACAGCGAAAAATACAGCACAGGAGGCCTTCGGAATGACTGCAAGATGAATTTCACCTTCCCCGTCGGGTTTCCCCTTGATATATGGAACAGGGATGACGCGGATCACTACCTTGAGCTTGTCAAACAAATTCTTAAACCTGCCATTCTGGGTAAGTCTAATCTTAAAATTTACCAGAAAAGAGCTTCGCGTCTTGGAGTGGAACTGGTTAATATCCAGCAGACCCATCTTGGAACTGACGGGGGACTTGAGCTTATAAAAGATCTTCTTGCAGCGTTACAGGAAAAGGGTGCCTCTCTTGCTTTGGGAGAGCGGATGACAGGTATTGATCCGGACAGGAAATGTATTACAACAGATAGACGGGACATAACGTACGGTAACCTTCTTGTTGCTCCGGGGAGAAAAGGATTCCGGTTCCTCCAGCAGGTTATGGATTCCCTCAAGGTGGCGTATGTGGACCATATTGTTGATATTGGAATCAGAATTGAAACCAAAGCGGAATACTATCCGATTGTGAAAGATTACTATGACCCGAAGTTCCATTTTCCGGGAAAGGTACGGACGTTCTGTACCAACAGCGGTGATGCTCATGTTGTACAGGAAAAATATACAACCGTTCACGGAGAACGCTACTATTCGGTAAACGGCCATGCTTATTCCTCAAAAAGGGATGGTAACGGGCTGGTTAATTTTGCAATGCTCAAGACCGTCCGTCTTACCGAGCCCCTCGTAAGCGGCCAGCAGTTTGCAGAGAATCTAGGAATTCAGGCAATGCTTATGGGAGGCGGAAAACCCCTTATGCAGCGGGTAGGGGACTTCCGCCTAGCTAAACGTTCGAAGATGGAAAGTTTTAATGACGATCTGTACCATTTTAAACCAACGCTGCAGGCCTGTCCGGGGGATTTAAGCCTTGCCATGCCGTCAAAAATTCTGCGCGCCATATGGAAGTCAATGAAACAGCTGGATACCATCGTTCCCGGTGTTCTCCATCCGAGTACTATCATGTACTATCCCGAAATAAAACTCTATGCAAATAAACCCCGTTTTCTTGATTATCATTTCAAGGTATACGACAGTGTCTATTTTGCCGGTGACGGAGCGGGAACAAGCAGAGGAATAACCGGTGCCTGGGCCAGCGGCATCAGGGCTGCTGACGGGATGCTGAAATAAGTAACCGGAAGTGTGTCAATCAGAAAAATGGTTTGAAATTTCAATTATTTCAGGAAGATTTTCGATAAAAACGTCCACAAGTTCAGGCTGAAAATGCTTACCCTTTTCATTTCTTATTTGAGAAACTGCTTTTGCAACCGGCCATGCCTCTTTATAAGGCCTTTTGCTTGTGAGAGCATCAAAGACGTCTGCTACAGCGCATATCCGGCCGAATAGAGGGATCTGTTCTCCCTTGATTCCCTTTGGATATCCATTTCCATCCCACCGTTCATGATGGGTAAGTACAATTTCCACTGCTGTATTTAACAATTTTGAATTATTCCCTTTCAGGATCTCTGCTCCCACATATACATGTGACTGCATAATTGCCCATTCATCAGTATCAAGTCTCCCTTTTTTAAGAAGTATATTATCAGGAATCCCTATTTTCCCTATGTCATGCATGGGGCTTGCCTGAAGAATTAAATCACACTCTGCTTTAGTAAGTCCCAGCCCTTTTGCCATGATTGCGCTTATCCTGCTCATTCTGAGAATGTGGTTCCCTGTTTCATTATCCTTGAACTCTGCAGCTTTGCCCAGACGTTTAATTATTTCAAAACGGGTTTCTTCCAGCTCTTCATTTTTCTTTTTAAGTTCTTCAGTCCGTTCCAGAACCTTTTGTTCAAGATATTTCTTCTGATTATGCAGCTCAAGGTGAGCCTTTACTCTTGCCCGTACAATGGGTCCGCGAACGGGTTTGTTTATATAGTCGGCGGCACCGATTCTGAAACCTTCTTCCTCCGTGGACTCTTCTCCAATTGCTGTAATAAAAATAACAGGTATGTTCTTTGTTTCATCATCTTTTTTAAGGATTTTAGTTGCTTCCAGCCCATTCATTTCAGGCATCATGACATCCATAAGGATGATATCCGGATGGTTTGTTTTTGCCTCATGTACCGCTTCCTTCCCATTCCCTGCCAGGATTATTTCATAATTCTCTTCCATTAGAATCGTCCCCAAAACCTTCAGGTTCATCTGGTTGTCATCCACGATTAATATTAGCGGTATTTTATTTATCAATTTTTTTCTCCTGCTCTCTGGCCAAAAATTCCATTCTTGCTATTATATGAGGAAAAGAATGAAGTTTCTCTTTAATATCATTTTTATTAAAATTCATAACAGATTGTATCAGTGAATCCGCCCAATATGTAAGAACGGGAATAGTATAAGTAGTACCAAGATCCTTTATTTCCAGTGAAAACTTTTTTACCGCCTTTAAACTGGGGGATTTGGAAATTATATTGTACTGATCCATGTAATTTTCTCTTAAAAGTGATAGTACCTTACCCATATTTTGTGAATTTTGCTGTGTTTTTTTCACCAGCGGTAACGGTTTTTTATCTATAAGTTCTTTATTCCTGGCTGGAGCCGCTTGTTCTTCTTTAAATTCTACATTTTCAAAAACAATCTTGAATAATGCTCCCGGCCCAGACTTCTTTAGAATTTTGATGTCTCCATTCATCAATCGTGCGAAATTTCTTGAAATGGCAAGTCCGAGACCTGTTCCTCCGTATTGGGCACTGGAACCCTTGGATGTCTGGTTAAATGCGTCAAAAACATTTTCCCAATCATTCTCAGGTATGCCAATGCCGCTGTCTTCGATTTCAAAACATAATTGCAGGGTCTCTTCTTTCAGGTCTATTTTTTCTGAATAGGCAGATATGCTGACAAATCCTTTTTCAGTAAACTTGACAGCATTCCCCGCCAGGTTGACAAGAATTTGTACAAGTCTGTCTCTATCCAAAAAAATAGAGTCAGGTACTTTTTCATCAATCCTGAACTGCAATGCAATCCCTTTCTTCTGTGCTTTTAACTGAAAAAAACTTTTCAGGGTATCCATTACTGATGAAAGTGAAAAGAAAGAATAAGAAAGATTGATTTTATCTGCCTCAATTTTAGATAAATCAAGGATATCGTTTATAAGCATCAGAAGGTGTTTGCCGCTGGTATGTATGGACTGCAGAAAATCGTGGTTTTCTCCTGTTTTTATCCGGTTGAGTAATATTTCTGAAAATCCAAGAATCGCATTCATGGGGGTACGGATCTCATGGGACATATTGGCAAGGAATTCACTTTTAACCTTGTTGGCTTTTTCGGCTTCTGCAACTGCATCAATAAGTTTTTTTTCTGTTTTTATCCGTTCAAACGTTTCAAACAAAATTGAGATAATTGATCCGATATCTGAAATAAAGTGCTGATCTTCCTCTGTCCAGTCCCGGGGGCTCGCATATTGCTGAACACTTAAGACGCCGGAGACATTACCCATGGTGAAAAGAGGAACATCTATGAGTGATATGTCTTCGTCAGGAATAATCCCCTCTGCTATGAGTTTTTTTAATCCTTCATGTACTCTTGATCCCCCTGAAACAATGGCAGTGCCGGATGTAATTATTTTAAGGTATGAAGGGAAACGGGCGGTATTGATTTTTTTTCCTGAAGTGTGTTCTCCCTGTGTATAAAGGTCCAGACATTCAAAAAAACGGCCATCATCAGAAAACTTCCAAATACTGGTCCGGTCAACGTTTAAATTCTTTACGATTGATTCCGTAATCGATTTCAAACCTTCATCGATAGTAGAATACGAAGATTGGGAAAGTTCCAGAAGGATAGTACGGTATTTCAGCTGCTTTATTAACTTGTTTTGTTCCTGTTCAGTTTTCTCCTTTTCAATGGTTATGTCTTCTTTAAGTCCGATAAACTGAACAATGTTGTTTTTGGTATCCCTGATGGGAGAAATGGATGCTTTCTCCCAGAAAAGCTCTCCATTTTTTTTCTTGTTGCAGAAGATGTCACTCCATTCTCTACCTGAAAGAATGGTTTTCCATAAGGTTTTATAAAAAGAATCATCTTGAAGTCCTGATTTTAAAATATTCATGTTTTTGCCGATTGACTCTTCTTTATTGTACCCTGTAATGGTAAAAAATTTTGGATTGGCATATTCTATGATACCGTCTATATCTGTAATGGTTATGGCAAGGGGACTTGCTTCGACTGCCTGATAGAACATGGTCAGTTCTCTTACAAATGATTCCTGCGGAACAGAAATGGTTGAAAGCTTTACTATTCTGAACATGAAAAAGGCTGCCGCAAGGTTGAACAGCAGTCCGATTCCACTGAACAACGTATTCCCGGAAAGAGTTGTTATAAGCAAAAGTACTTCTGTAAAAATGGAAAAAATGATAATAAAATATAAATAGGTACTGCTGTTTTTTCGAAAAGATGCCTTGTTGTTTATCAGGAAAAAGAGAGCAGTAATATAAATAAATATTGTTATTCCTTCTGATGTTTCTTTTACTGGCAATGGAAACTGATTCTTTGATGTGAATATGGGTATACCAAAAAGGATAAAGAACGTAATAAAACTGTATAAGGCCAGAATAATCTTTGATCTGGGTGCTTTTTTCAGTAATACTGCCAGTAGTATTGTTACCCCTTCCAGACTTCTGGTTGTAAGTACAAGTTTTTCCGGTATATTTGCCGGGAATGAAAAAGACCCTATGTTAAAATGAAGTATCAAGTGGGAAAGATCCAGGATGGCTATGAAAAGGGATCCGATACCTATAAAGCGGAGCATGATACTGTCATCTTTATTCAAGCGGTTCCAGTAAAGTGCAAAAATCATGATTCCGTATGCCTCGGATGATAAATTGGCCATAAAATAAAAGAGCTGATACTTCAGGAACATTGTAATAACCAGCATGGAAATAATAACAGCAATAAAGATATATGGTAAAATACTGTTATTCTTAAATGATTTGCCGGTAAACATTAACTGCCTTCTCTCTGTCATGAATTTGACTCTCCTTTTGTCAGAGGAAGTGATATCCTGAAATCACTTCCCTCTCCGGGGGTACTGCTCACAGAGATTGTTCCACCGTGGGCTTCTATCAGTTTCTTTGTAATGGCAAGTCCAAGACCGGTTCCCGCTTCCCTTTTACCGTTTCTTACCGCCTGTTCAAATGGGTTGAATATTATATCCAGCTTATCCGCTGCAATGCCTATACCTTGATCCCATACTGCTACTTCAACGGAAGAATCTGTCTTCCATGCTTTTATTCCTATCTGCTTCCCTTCCGGAGTAAATTTAACTGCATTTGAGAGAAGGTTGTATAATACCTGTCTGATGCGTATTTTGTCGGCATAGATCATTTTTATTTCCGGGTCTACGGTAACGGAAATGTTTAGCTTCTTTTGTGTTATCATTGCCTCCATGGTTGAAGGGAGGACTCCAAGTATTTCCTTTAAATTAAAATAATCCCGTTCAATTGTTAATTTACCTGCCTCAACTTTTGCAAGATCAAGAATGTCACTAACCATTTCCAGTAAATGCTCACCACTCTCTTTTATGTAATCTATTTTTTCCCGCTGCGGTTTTTCCAGGTGATCTTTTTCCAGAAGCAGTACCTGACTGAAACCAAGGATGGCATTCAAAGGAGTTCTCAGTTCATGACTCATGTTGGCAAGAAAAATACTCTTTGCCTTATTGGCTAGTTCCGCTTCAATTTTCGCTTTTGTTAATTCCTCCTCACCCTTTTTACGATCAGTAATATCCTGTATGACCCCAATAACCCTTATGGAATCAGATTCTCCCTCTCCGTAGAACTCTGCTTTTTCTTTTACCCATTTTATACTTCCATGGGCTATTATTCTGTGTTCTACATTGAAAAATTTCGTCTCTTGTGCTTCTTCCCACTTTTTACTCAGGTATTCTTTATCATCGGGATGAATACTTTTAAGGAGAGTATTGATATTAATCCGGGTATTGTGAGGAATTTCAAATATTTGATACACTTCATCGGTCCACATGATTGAAGTATCATCCAAATCAAGTTCCCACGTTCCGATGAGACCCATCTCCTGGGATTTAACAAGATAAAAATGCTTTTTTAAAAGTTCTTCCCTGTTCCGTGTGCGTTCTACAACCATTCCAAGCTGTTTCCCGATGTTTTCCATGGCTTCAAGTAATTTTTCATCAGGATCCAGTTCTGTTTTTGAGTAAAATTCCATAACGGCAACAACTTCTTTTTCGAGAAGGACAGGTACCGCGAAAGCAGTCTTTACTCCAAGATCGGCTACCAAATTCCCCCGGATATAATTCGGATTGTTGTTTACATCGGTTATCCATTCCGGTTTTCCTGATGCAAGTATTCTTCCGGGTAGGCCCTCCCCGTACATGAATGAACTTTGTGTGGTTGCTTCTATGAATGATGTAAACTTATTCTTGTCGTTAATATGCCAGATATCAGCTGATACAAGGAGGTTATGATCCTTCTTGTCAGGCAGATATACATGACCTACCGGCCAGTCCATTCTGGTGCAAACTTCATCCAGGCAGATTTTCATGGCATTCTCAATGTTTTCTGATTCATTAGCGGTTATTGCTATTTTTTGTAGCAGCGTAACCAGCGAACTTTCCCGATGGAACGATTGTTCAATTTCTTTCCGGTGGCTTATGTCCATAAACGTATTGATAATTATTTTACCATATTTTTCTGACTGCTGTGTTAAAGAGGTCATGGACCCCCAGAAGTGTGATCCGTCTTTTCTTACAACCTGATGTTCAAATCCGGTAATTGACCCCTTTTTTACCTCCCGTAAAAATATAGTGCGGTCTTTCGGGTCAAGATAGAAATCTATGGCTTTTTTTTCTTTAAACTCTTTTTTGGATATAAATCCCATCATTTTAACAAGGGCATTGTTGACTTCCAGTACTTTGTTGTCGAATGTGGTAACAGAAACACCTACCGGTATTGAATCAATGAGAATTGAATATTTCAACTCACTTTCCATCAAAGCGTCTGAGGTTGTCTTTAATGATGAAGTCAACGCGTGAAAAGCTCCGCCCAAATCATCTCTTTCTGATCGTGGCACTATTTCGGAGCTAAAATCTCCTGCTGCTATTTTGCGCAGCAATAATGTGCGGCCGAGAAGATCTTCTTGAAGTTGTCTAAGCGAGACATTGAGCGTGCTGATTTCATCAGACCCTGAAATAAGAATTGTTTGATGCAGGTCTCCTTCCGCGAGAGATGTAAGCCATGTAACACTTTTTTTCAACGGGATGACAATGCTTTTTGTAATTCTGACAGAGCTTGCTATCCCCATGGTGATAAGTAAAGCCGTTAACACGCCCGTAAGAAAAATCATTTTTTCTTTTTCTTTCTCAGCATTGACAAGAAGTGCTGCCGCTTTATTATTTGCAAACCTTATTAAACCGTTCAGTTCATTTAATACGTATTCTATCTGCTGGGTATTGTTTATTATTACCGGTTTTATCAAGTTCTGTTCGGCATTCTGCAGTTTTAGGCGGATTAGGTTATTACTGGTTGTTTTCCATTCATCAAACTTTTTTCGTGAGTAATTGACGGCACTTGGATCTCCCAGGAATCTTTTGGTAACTACGGTAAAATCAGTATCAATTTTTTCCGTGAGTTTTCTGAAATTATCGGCTTCCACCCTGAGCAGAGAAGAGTCGTGAGTATCTCCAATATTTTTGAGAAGACCTTTTATGGTCATGACATCGAATTTGATATCCCGTAGTTTATTTCCTACTGTTAAAGGATGCGTATAAATTTCTTCAGTTATCCCTGCCATTATATGCAGCTGGATTAATGCCACACCGCCTAGAATAATAGATATACTAATGGTCAGAAAAAAACCAATGCCTAACTTTGTACCTACTTTCATGTATCAGATTCCCGCTTTTGAACTATTTATTGTACGATTATATCATGTCGGATAGTCTCTTTCCAGTATAAATATGTTCCGTGCCCTTGTACACTGTATCAAAAACCAATAATATATTGGTATGACAATTTTGGTGGTTGATGATACGGACGTTAATCTCAGACTGATGGAAGCTATTTTGAAACCTGCCGGTTATGAGGTTATTACGGCATCCCTTGGCAGGGAAAGTATCGAAATAGCGGCTAATGAGTCCATCGACATTATACTTATGGATATAAGTCTTCCCGATATCAGCGGTACTCAGGCCATGAAGGAGATCAGGGATACTGTGTATGGAGGCAAGCCTGTTATTGCAGTGACGGCTCATGCCATGAGGGGCGACAAAGAGAAATTCCAGAGTGAGGGCTTTGACGGTTATATTTCAAAACCGATTGATATACAGGAAATGCTGCGTATGATAGAAGATTTTCTGGGCTGAAACTCCCTTCCCGGGGCCTTGCATGCTTACAGCACCAGGTAATAGTTAACGATACAGTAGCCATTTTAAAATGTTTTTAATGACTTTTTGAAAATATAGGTATACAAGTAGCTTAAAAAGAAAAAGTCTGCCTGCAGGCTCTCCCCTTTGTATTATCCTAGTGCAGATCACTGTTTTCCAGATACTGGTCAGTATATCCCCTGTTTTTTAACTGGAATTCCCTGTCCAAATCCTCCTGCAGACTACTCCCTGTTATACCTTCTTCAAGTTTTTTATCCGTCTGTGTTTCCTGGCTGAAAGGGGACGGAATCATGGTTTCTTTTTTGTTTCGGAAAGGAATCGGCATAAATCCAGTAATTCCAAAACCATTACCGTTAGCCCAGTTATCTTTCATTAAAACATTTGCAGTTTTTATTCCCACAGAATGGAATATTTTACCATTTATAAAAAATAATCCTCCGTTATGTTCCATATCGTTTTCTGTAAGAATGAGATTATTGTAATTACCATAAACCGCCCATTGGGTATTTTTAGAAAGAGTTGAAGCTTTTATGGTAATATGTCTGGATTCAAAGGAATATATTCCTGCAGTAAATCCTGTTATATTACAACCGTCTATTAATACCGAATCAGCATTTTCAAGATAGATGCCCTCCGTTCCTGTGGTGCCCGCCTTCTGAATTGTAAATGACAGAGAAAGATTTTTAAGGGTTACATTGCTGCTGTTAATTATACTGATACAGCTTGGAAGAGGGCTTCTTACCAGAAGAGTGACAGTACCCTTTCCTGTTATTGTAATACCGCTTTTACCGGACACTATCAGGTTGTTGTCAAGAATATATTCACCGGAACTGATAATAATTTTATCTCCGGTCCGGACTTTAACGAGAGCCCTGTTCAGAGCTGTAATACTATTCACTGTAAAAATACCAGTCTGCTTTTGTGAAACTTGTGCTGACAGCATGAAAACTCCCGGTAAAAACAGAATCATGATCCAGATCGAAAGATGTTTGTATATCGTCATAAGCAAAATATACTAAATATCTATGTGCTTTCAAAGGATGTTAACAGAATTTTGCCTCTTGATATATAAAAACAAGCTGTGTAGTATAAGAGGAAACGGACAGGTGGATTTGTGAAAAAAACCAAAACAGGTAAATTGAAAATAGGCAACAACTGGAATGCGATATCGATTATAGCATTCTCCCAGAATAATCCGCTTAAGGCTATTGCAGAGTTTGTTGAAAACAGCATCGATGCCAGAGCAAAGAATATAACGATAATCCGCGGAAAACACAAAGGGGACACCTATCTCAAGGTTGTCGATGACGGTGAAGGGATAGACGATTTCGACTATGTTGCAACTCATATAGGTGATTCCATAAAACGGAAATTGAAGAAAAAGGGGATATCGGGAATTCAGGGAGAGTTTGGTATCGGTCTTTTGAGTTTCTGGACTGTTGGTGAGGAACTTACCATGATTTCTACCGGTAAAACCGGCTTGACCCAGCGGTTGACCATGGTTAAGAATAACCAGGGATATAAAACAACCGAAGTTCATTCGCTTTTCCCTCAGACCGGAACCGAGCTTACCATCTCTCCGCTGCTTCCGGGAATAAAACAGCTTTCTGGGGAAAAAATACAGAATTACCTTGCCAGTGAACTCCGGGACCGGATACATAAAACAGGAGTCAGGATAAAGATACTTGACCGCACCCGGCGGAAAGATTTTATCGTTGAACCCCGTCAGTTTACCGGCCGGCTTCTTCACGGGCTGCCTCCAGTTAAAAGTCCTCTCGGAGAGATCTATTTTGAACTTTATCTAAGTGAACCCTCCCCTGATAACACTATCGGAATATATAAATCAGGGACACGGGTTATTCCGTCCATAACATCCATAGATCATTTCAATGGTGCTCCCTGGAATTCTCCCTACCTTGAGGGTATTCTGGATGTCTCGTTCCTCCATTTAACCCCGGGAACACGGGACGGCATTATATACGATGACGCTTTTGAAAACTTTGTTTTCTCTGTAGAACCTCTCGGTTTCAGCCTTTCTGAAATAATTGAAGAGCAGAAAAAGGCAGAAGAAGACAAGGCCAGCAAGAATATTCTTCATAAAATTACCAAGGCCCTTCATGAAGCTTTCCGCTACCTTCCCCAAGATGAATACAGCTGGCTTGCGGTAAAAAAATCAAAAAAGATATCTGTTGTAAAAAAGGAGACCCTGCTCACCGGGGAGGATGGAGAGGGCCCTGTTGACCCTGTGTATGTTGCCGAAGAGTCTGATAAAGACAGTTCCGGCGGACAGAAAAACTTCTTTGAAATTCCGGGGCCGTTGTATGCTGCGGTGATACTTCCCTCAGCTCTTGTTATGGGTGTGAATACGGCAAAAAAACTGAAAGTTGTGGCCCGGGATAAAAGTAAGCGTCAGCTTGATTCGGGATATTCTGTTATCTGGTTTATCGATGACGGAGATGGTGAAATCGATAATCCAAATAGTGAGTTTATAACATTCCATGCCCCGTCAGAACCGGGCATTATTATCCTCAAGGTTATTGTAAAACAGGATGAAAAGGAATGTACCGGAGAGTGTATTATCACTGTTACCGATGAGCTTGTCAAACCGGGCGGCGGCAGTAAGAATGCGGAAAACAGCGGACTGCATAAAGGTCTTCCGGGATATACCTTCCAGAATGCTCCGGGAGAGTTGTGGAGGAGCCGGTATGACAACCAGCGCTCGATCATCATTATAAATAACGGCCACGCTGATTTTATATACGCCTCCAAAGTAAAAACACGGAAGCTTAAATATATAACCAAGTTGTTTACCAAGGAGCTTGTTCTTGTTAATTTCCCTGAGGCTACCAAAGAGGAACTGCTGGAACGGGCGGTGGAACTGCAGATGTATACGGAAGAGAACCTGAGGTAACCCTTTCTTTTTTGTAGAATATCTGATAATCTTCGTTAGTTTTTTAGTCTAGTATTTAAAGGATACCCATATGCAGGCAATTATTCTCGCCGCCGGTTACGGCAGCAGGTTCAGCAATACCATGAAATTCCCGAAATGTATGCTTGAAATAGAGGGTCAAACCATTATCAAGCACCAGCTTATCATGCTCAGTGAGTTCAATTTTGATAAAGTTGTTGTTGTTACCGGGTTTGCTTCCACCAAAGTGGAGTCATATCTTCAAAATCTGCAAAGGGAAAATAACTGGAATATGGAGATAGTTTCTGTCTGCAATCCCTTCTTTCGTTCGACAAATGTTCTCGGTTCTTTCTGGTTCGGGATGAAAGAACTTGATGATACTTTTTTTTATCTTGAAGGAGACACCATATTTGAGAGAGAGATGTTTAAAGAGGTTCTTAACTCCCCTGCAGACTGTGTTTTGTCCATCAAATATGGAAGTGTCGATGACGAAGCAATGAAAGTCAGGATTAAAGAGAATAAACTTGTTGAAATTTCAAAAAAAATAGCATTGGAAAAATCTGATGGAGAGTTTATAGGGCTGTCCCGGTTTTCAAAAAAAGCGCTTCAACAGTTTAAACAGTATGCGGATAAGCGGCTGAGGGATGAAGAGTTTGGAGATTACTTTGAATATGTTATTCAGGAAAGTATAAACCGGAACGATGACTTTTCCTATGATTTTGTCGATATCGACGGCAGATACTGTTGTGAAATTGATTTCCCCGAAGATTACGATTTCGCATTAAAAAACTTTAAGTCTTAAACTGTAGGTGATCAAAGAAGTCTGGCCACCAGGGATGAGAGATCTTCCGGCTCTCTTTCTATTTCCTTAAAAACCAGATATGCGGCTTCCCGGTAAGAAACTGATTTTAAATCTGAAATAATCCGGATGCTTCTGTCTATAAGCTTTTTATTACTCGGTGTTACCTCTATCATCCAGTTACCTTTTATTCTTCCCATTCTGGCCATGGTCCCGGTAGATATTGTATTAAACAGTATTTTTGCGGCAATATGTGAAAACAGCTGGAGAGGCGAAGATGGAAGAGAAAGGATTACTTCAAAATCACTTGTGTACTCACCCGCCCGGGGTTTTCCTTCAGGAGTGACAACGAAATTGTATACATGTTGTATGCTGTTGATGCTGGATGAATCGGGAAACTCTGCCTTTGAGACAGCAGGGAAAATAATGTTGATTAGTGTGGATGCTTCTTTTTTATAAAGATTGAAACCTTCCCTTCCTATTTTGTATGAATAAATCTCGTCTCTGTCAAGTTTCGGAGGATTGGCGGCAATATCAGGAGTGTTCAGCTTCTTGTACAGGTTTTGATCCCACGATAATCCGGCAGGTTCTCTTCCCAGCATTTCCAGCCACGATTCTTTGGTGCCCTTTACCGGGTGAAGTGCGGCAGCCCAGGGAGCCGGGGAATCTGGTGCATAGGTACTTCTGAAAGGGGGAAGAGAAAAGGTAGGGGTTTGTTCTGTGGTGTCGGTAAAAATATCAAGAAGAAAGTCCACTGCGGCATACAGCACTGTTTTACCGTTATTGTATTCTCTTTCCTGTAATTCAATAATTGAAGCTATATTTTCAATGTTGTCTATACGTTCAAAACTTTTTAGCAGGCTGTTAAACGCTTTCGGATAATCACCTTGTTCCACCAGCTCAAAATCCTTGTATACCGGGATTTTACTGTTTCCTTTAAGAAAATCAATCAGGGCTGTTTCCAGTATTGAGCCAAGATACAGAAGCTCCATTGTTGTTGCCTGCATTCTTGTTGATCCTGATACAGCCATGGGTCCGGTTGTTATGTCTATCGCTGTAAGTCCGGGTGTTTCAATAAGTATTCTTGATCTTTTAATCTTGTTTCTAAGTGTGGTTTCCGGATTATTGAATACAAAAAATGTTGTACATCCCTTTTCAAGAGCTTCATGGGCAGACCCTATTACCGATGAGGTTTCACCCCCTTCAGATACAGCAATAAATACATCTCCTTCAGAAAGATGCAGTTCTTTAACCTGCTGCCGGCCGAAGACCTGAAAATCCTCGAAGTTTTCAACTGATTTTATCAATGCCCTGTCGCCGCCGGTAATAATCCCCCGTACACCTGCTGCAGATTTCCTTAGCAAATCTGCTGTGCTTGAAGTGTCTTTGCCCGATTCCAGTTTATCGGCAAGCAGTATGCAGCCCTTTCTCCACAAAGATTCCAGAAGAACAGCCAACCGGCCTGTTGATCCGCAGCCGGAAAAGATGATTCTTCTTCCATTCTTTATGGAAGAGGTGATGGTTTTTTGCAGTTTTTCGGTTTCAATAGTCCTTATGCAGCCGGGAAAGACTTCAGCTATATCAGAATCAACCTTTAAAAGCTGCCGAATACCGTCAGCAGTACTGGATTTAATTACTTTATCAAGATTTTTGGTATACGGGTGACTTGTTTCTGTGACGAGAAATCCAAGGTGGAATTCTTTCTCGTTATTGATAAAGTGATCGGCAGATTGTTTCCATTTTTCAGTTTTCATACTCATCCTATAGTTTGATTATGTACTGAATTAAATAAATTGTCAAAAAGAAAATGAAAAAATAAAAATAATTTTTAAATTAATCATGAATGATATCCCATGTTTCTTTCAGGTTCTTTTTTATATCCACCGGATTTATCGATATTATGTATGAAAAAAGGATATCAATAATAAAGAGTTGGGTTATCCTGGAAATGGTTGCAGCTTCACGGATTAATGGTTCCACCGAGGGAACAAAGAGTTTTACATCTCCCAGCTCGGAGAGTTTACTGTTTCCGAAACGGGTAAGGGTAATACTCTTAGAACCCTTTTTAAGAGCCTGGGATAAAACTTTTAAGACATTTTGGTTCCTTCCCGAGTAGGATATTCCCATAAAAAGATCATCTTTTCCGAGATTGCAGGCCATAGTCAGCTGCATATCAATATCAGGATAGTAGTAGGCCTGAATTCCTATCCGCTGCAGTTTCTGCATAAGATCCAGCGCCGCGAGTCCGCTGGCACCCATACCGAAGATTTGAATGTGCCTTGATTTCGTAATAAGTTCTGCAGCTTCTTCTATACTGTTGTCATGCAGAACAGTTGGGACCAGATTGACAGCATTATGTATCTTTTCAATACTTGAATCTATTATATTTTTTACACTGACTCCTTTTTCGATTTTAAAGTTGTCGAAAGAACTGCGTTCATCTGTAGTATTCAGTGAATTTATAATTACGGATAATTTCATCTGCTGAAAACCGTCAAACTCGAGTCTCCTGCAAAGTCTTACGATGGCTGCAGTACTCGAACCTGACGCTTCTGCCAGTTGAGAAATGTTCATGGTTTTTAGTTTATCGGGATTGTTGACTATAAATGATGCCGCTTTCTTTTCAGCCCTGGGCAGGTCATTTAATACCTGCTTTATTATTTCTGAACCGTTTTTCATGCTTTAACCTTTCCCTTTATCAAAGTTTCTGGCAATAAGAGCTGCTCCATACGCAGCATCATGCTTTGGTGTTACCGGATAAAGATCCCTGTACGCTTCTCTTACCCTGGCAAGAAACGTGCTGCGGACAATTCTGTTATTCAGCAATACTCCTCCGCTTAGTATCATAGGAATCTTTTCAGTATTAAATAAGAGTCTGCCTCGGATATTCTGCAGTATCTTAAGTAAATCTTCAGCTGCATTGTACAGAATATTTATTGCTGTCTGGTCTCCTTTTTCAGCTGCATTGTCAACTGTCAGAGCAAGATCAGCGATATCCTTTTTGGTGGCAGATTTGTATGCCCAGAACATAAGATCATCCAGGTCACTGAAGTTTTTTCCGTCAAGTATCAATTTTTTTAAAAGATTATCCTGATTACTGGTATCGTTTGTTTCAAAAATGGAAACGAGTGCCTGCTTTCCTATATGATATGCACTCCCTTCATCACCTATTAGGTGGCCCCATCCCCCTGCACGGACAAAGCCATGTCCCTCAGATCTCCCATAGGCAACTGATCCCGTTCCCGAAATAAGTATTATCCCATTCAGGCTTCCCGTTCCGCCGACAAGGGCTATTTCATAGTCATTGGTTACATGTACCTGTGCGTACGGGAAGAATTTCAGCAGCCTGTTCTTTAATTCAAGAGCGTCCCGTCTGCGGTGTATCCCTGCGGAACCTATGCAGATCCCGGCGCATTTTTTTCCGGACAATTCCGGCCGGCCGGTAACTTCCATAATAGAGGATTTCAGAACCTCTTCAGTCTTGTTTATCCCTATTGAAAAAGGGTTGGTAGGCCCTTTTTTTATCCGCAGAAGTTCTTTGCTCCTGTTGTCCAGGAGTACAATAGTACTTTTGCTTGCTCCGCCGTCTATTCCTATATAATACGTGTTAGTCATATATTCTAAAAGCTTTGGAAGCTTCCCTGAATCCTCCTGTATCTCTCGTGCATATATCTGATAACACTGCCGGATCTGTTACGGTATAGATATAGTTACCTCCGGTTAGATATTCTATAAAGGGTTTCTGCCCTTTTTTGAAGGGAGGCTGCCATTTAAAATCCAAGGGATACATGCTTTTCACTATGTACACAAGTCTCAGGCCTGTATAAATGGGAGTGTACTTTGCTCTGTCTGTTATATACATCCTCAGTCCGTGGCATATTGTACCGGCATGTTTGGATCCTGCGGGCTTGAACAGTATTTTTTTCCATGAAATACCCGGAAAATTTTCATCTAAAACTTTACTTAATAGAAGATCTTCTTCAATCCAGGGTGCTCCAAAAATAAGAAAAGGCATGGCAGTACCTCTTCCTTCCGAGATATTTGTCCCTTCAAACAGGGAAGTTGCCCCGTAGGCCAGTACGGATTCAAAGGAGGGAAGATTGGGTGACGGATGATTAAAGTTGTTTTTGTATTCATCAAGATACCTGTCTCTGCTCCATCCTCCCAGCGGGACGACAATCAGATCAACATCAATATTCTCCGTTTCCCTGATATACCTTGCAAACTCGCCTATTGTCAGACCGTAACGCTGGGGTACGGCATACATTCCCACGAAGGATCTGTATTCCTTTTTAAGACTATTACCCTCAATTGTGTCACCGTTAAGAGGGTTGGGCCGGTCGAGAAGATAAAAAGGGCTCCCTTTTTTACCGGCTGCTTTCATACAGTATGTCATGGTATACAGATAGGTGAAAATCCTTAATCCCGTGTCCTGAATATCAAAAATAAGGAAATCAATTCCTTCAAGATCTTCTTCTGACGGAGCTCTCTTATCACCGTACAGACTGATGACAGGTATTCCGGCATATTCTGAATCTGATACCGGTGCACCTGCTTCTTCGACTCCGAAGAGACCGTGTTCCGGACTGAAAATTGTTTTTACGATACATTTCCGGGGAAGAATGTCAAAGGCGTAATTGTTTGTGCTACTGACGGCCGACATATTGGTTACAAGGGCTCCCTTTCCCGGCGGCAGTTTAAAAGTATCTGATTCAATGGCATCAAGTCCACTATAGTACATAATTCAATATTAGCATGAATAAGGCAAAAAACAAATATTTTTCCCCCGGCATTCTGTATTTTGTGGTAAGATACTTCTGATGAATACTGCAGTACAGATAAAAATTATCAGAAAAAAACTTTACTTAAAGCATCCCTTTAAGCTTTCCCATGGTACGTATCGTTACCGGGAGAATCTTTTTTTTGTTTTTTCCTGTCAGGGCATTTCCGGGATGGGTGAAGCTCCGATTGTCCCATACTATGGTCATACTCCTGAAATGATTGTGAGGGACCTTCAGACCATTTCCAGGAAAATGCTCATCTCATTGATTGAGAAGGGACTTTCAGGTGATACTGACTGGGACATACCCCTCAAAACTATGCCTGCCCGGTTTGCCGTAGAGACGGCGCTACTCGTTTTTCTCTCTTCACGAACAAACAGATCAATGGCAGCTTTGCTGGGTATTCCAGAAAGACCTGTTCCCCCTGTTTCCTTTACCATAACAGGGAACTCCATTGAGGAACTTACTGCCGGTATTGAAGAAAGCTCCCCTGATATAATTAAGCTTAAGGCAGGGGTAGGGGATGATATTGAAAATATCGTTAAAATTCGGGAGAGATTCCCTGAAATAGTAATCAGAATGGATGTTAACGGCGGCTGGTCACTAAAAGAAGCGGTTAAAAAGGTACAACTGCTAAGGAATCTTGATATTCAGCTCCTTGAAGAACCCATAACAGGAACGCTGGATGATATTCAGGCAGCAGCTGAAGAAAGCCCGGTCCCTGTCTTTCTCGATGAAAGCGTCCAGGGGGAAGAAGATGTGTACCGGGTGGCAGAGAAAGTACCTTCTGTACAGGGGATCGTGGTCAAACTGGCAAAATCAGGAGGACCCTTTGCGGCCCTCTCTCTTATCCGTACAGCAGGAGAAGCGGGCCTTGATGTAATGCTCAGCTCAATGGTTGAATCGTCTCTTGGAATATATACAGCTGCTGCACTTGCTCCCCTTTGCCGTTATGCGGATCTTGACAGCCCGTTTCTTCTTGTTTCGGATCCCTTTAACCTTGTTTCATACCGGGGTAATACCCTTGAAATGAGCGGTGTGCCGCTATCGGAGGTTTCAGCAGAATTCTTTGAAAACAGCTGAATGAAACGCTTTTCTGAATTGCTTAATCTTATCCGCAGTCTGCTCTCTTCCCAGATGGACTCTGTTGGTTAAGACTATAATGGTAATTTCGTATTCAGGATCAATCCAGACGCTTGTGCCGGTAAATCCGGTATGGCCGAAGGCTTTTGTACTCCAGAATGGTCCTGCAAAAGAGCTTTTGCTCTGCATTAAAAAACCGGCAGTACGTTTTTCATCTGCGTCTTCCGCCTGGAGTGTTGTCATCATAGAACGTACTTCCGGAGAGAAGATCCTGCCTGCGGTCATCATTGACAGATATTTTTCCACTGAAGCAGCAGTACCGAAAAGGCCGGCATTTCCACCCTCTCCGTTGAGACAGTAGGAGTTTTCATCATGAACCTCACCGTGTATCCATCTGTTCCTCCATGAACAGAATTCTGTTGCTGCTATTTTATCTGGAGAGATGTTTTCTTTCAGCGGATTGAAAAGCAGACCGTCAATTTTTGCAGGCTCCGAGATAATTTCTTTATACAGCTTTGATAAAGGTTTCCCTGTTATGGCTTTTAGTATGAGCGAGAGAAATATGTATCCCGTACAGCTGTAGATTATATTTTTACCGGGAGGATTTACAGGTTTTAATGCATACAGATGTTTATATATTTCCTCATCCTGAATCATTGTATCCGACGGGAAAAGGTGAAATATATCAGGTACCGGAGGCAGACCCGATGTATGTGTCAGAAGCTGCAGGAGCGTAATGCTGCCGGTTTCCTCCGGGATGTCATTTAAAAAATGAGATATCTCTTCAGTAAGGGGGATATTTTCCTGTTCAAAAACGGTAAGTGCGACAGGTGCTGTTGCAAGAGATTTGGTGAGGGAGGCCATATCAAAAAAGGTACCCGGATGTAATACTGCTTTCTCCGGAAAAAGCTGCCGGTATCCTTTCACTGTTTCAAAAATCTTTTTACCTTTCTTGACAATAACGGTGTCGATTCCCGGGAAAACAGAATCTGCTATTCCTCTGGTGATTATTGTTTCAAGATTCATGGGAATATCTTCCCCGGGTTAAGAATACCATGAGGATCAAAAGCGTACTTGAGCCGTTTCATAAGCTCAATGGTATCGCCGCTGAGATTGATACCGATATAGGCATTTCGTTTCGATCCGATACCGTGTTCTCCGGATATGGTGCCGCCTAATTCAGCGGCAGATTGATAGAGCTCCCCAAGCAGCGAAGGAAGTATTTTATCCCATGTGCTGATGTCCCATGCTTCCGGTTTTATGGGAGTAGCATGTAAATTACCGTCCCCTGCGTGTCCGTAACATGGTATCTGTACCGAGTAGTCTGAACTTATCTTTTCGAGTTTTTTCATAAATGCGGGTATGGAAGCAGTAGGAACGACGATATCTTCGAGGCTTTGATGTGAGCTGGTAATTTTAAAGGCTTCGGCAATATTCTTCCGTATGTTCCAGACCCGGTCCAGCGTGGTTCTGTTGTCCGCAATATAAACGGTTAAAGCACCGGACTCTTCACAAATATCCCCGATAGTTTCATAGTCCCGTGATACTTCTTCCTCTGTTTTCCCGTCTATCTCTATAAGAAGCATTGCCCCTGCTTCCTTGTAGTCAATGGTTTCATTAAGATAGCTGCATGATGTTTTAAAGGACAGGGCATCCATGAATTCAATACTTGTGGGAATTATTTTCCCTACAGAGAGAAGCCGCGGTACCACGTTTATCGCGTCCTCTGTTGTAGTAAAAAGGACGAGTAAGGCAGCTTTGAACCCGGGGAGAGGCATAAGAGAAAGGGTTATTCTGGTAATAATTCCCAGGGTTCCTTCAGAACCGGTCAGCAGATGGATAAGATCGTACCCCGTAACATTCTTTCTCAGTTTCCCCCCCAGTTCTATAATTTCACCGGTGGGAAGAACAACCTGCAACCCGGTAATGTAACGGGATGTTACTCCGTACTTTATGGCTTTCCCGCCGCCTGCGTTTTCTGCAACATTACCGCCGATATAGCAGCTTTCGAGGCTCATGGGATAACCGGCAAACCAGAGGCCCTCTTTTTTCAGAGCATCATTTATCGAATTTGTAATTACACCGGGTTCCACCGTAATCATCAGGTTCCCGGGGTCTATATCCAGAATTCGATTCATCTTTTCAAAGGATATAACAATGCCGCCGAAAACCGGTATGGCTCCCCCTGAAAGGCCACTTCCTGCACCCCTCGGAGTTACCGGTATATGCTCCCTGTCTGCGAGAATCATTATTTTTGAAATTTCTTCCGCAGATGAAGGTTTTACAACAACTTCAGGCATGGCAAAATATGTGTGCTCTGCAACTTCATCATGGGAGTAGGGTTCAAGCTTTTCTTCATCTTTGGAGATAACAGAATACTTACCGCAGATAGTGGTAAGCTCTTCAATAATTTCATCGGTAACTTTATTGTATGGCGGTCCGCCGGTTCTGTTCATGTACGGCTCCGATATTTTTTTAAGACTTCGGTAAACAGGGGAAGAAAGGTAAAAAGATCAGCAACAATTCCGAAGTCGCATATACCAAAGATCTGCGCGTCCGGATCGTTGTTAACAGCGATAATTGTACCTGCTGTCTGCATCCCTGCAAGATGCTGGATTGCTCCTGAAATACCTGCGGCAATGTACAGATCAGGGGTTACTGTTTTACCGCTTAAACCAACCTGATGAGGATATTCAATCCAGCCTTTATCAACAGCATCCCGTGATGCTCCAATATGCGCGTCAAGCTGTTCTGCCAGGTCTTGTATCAAGGTAAAATTGGCTCCCTTCTTGAGACCTTTTCCGCCGGAAATAACGATCCTTGCTTCCTGAATATCCTCCGCTGACTTGTCCAGAGGCACTGTCTTTATCAGTGTTAGACCTGAAGATAATAGTTTCTCATTAACAACCGGGAATTCAATATCATCAGAAATACTTTTAACAGGGGTCGGCAGTTTTATGGAGTTTGGGCGGACGGTAGCCATCTGTGTTTTACCGGATACCGTACGTATGGTTGCCATGATGTTGCCGCCGACTGCCGGTCTTGTCTGATAAAGGGTCCCTGTGTCAGTATCCAGTTCCAGTTCTGTGCAGTCTGCTGTAAGTCCGGCTCCGAGTTTTGCCGCTAAATACGGCATTATTGTCCTTCCTGTTGTTGTTGCTGAAGATAAAAACACCTCAGGCTCTCTCTCCTTTAGTAGCGGGACAAGAACAGAAGCCCATACAGAAGGGATAAAGGCAGTAAGCCTGCTGTTATCAAAATGGATAATTTTATCCGCACCGTACCTGAATAGCTGTCCGGCATCTTCTGCTTCCCCCATGATAACCGCTGTAATGTGCAGATGATCTCTTTGAGCTATTGAACGAGCCCATGCAAGGAGCTCGAAAGATGTTTTCTTTAATACTTTGTTCTCTGTTTCTGCCAGTATCCATACCGTTCTTCGATTACCCATGGTTTTTCTGCCCTATAAGTCTTTTTTTGTTTAGAAAGTCTGCTAAACGTTCCGCGGTTTTTATCAGTTCATCCTCCGTTTTGGGAGTAAGAATGACAGGATCTCTCCGTATGGTGGGCCGCATGATTTTTACTACCTTTGTCGGAGAACCGGATAGTCCTGTTCTCGATGCGTCCAAACCGAGGGTTTCGAGAGTGAGTTTGCTGACATTTTCTTTTCTTGCCCTTTTTTTCCCCTGGAGAGTTGGCAGCCTCGGTTCCCCAGTAGCTTTTGTTACCGCTGCTGCAACAGGTAGTTCCGCCTTGAGTACTTCCGTTCCGTTTTCTGTTATCCGCTCCAGAAACAGATGACCCTCTGCAAACCAGATTTTTGAAACAAAAGATACAATATCCATATCCATAAATGCTGCGATCTCAGGTCCGACCTGCCCTGTATCACCATCTACCGCCTTTTCACCGCACAAAACCAGATCAAATTTCTTTATCTTTTTTAATGCTGTGCTGAGTATTAATGATGTTGCATAGGTATCCGAACCTGCGAAGGATCTGTCGGACAGGAGAACCGCTTCATCCGCTCCCATGGCAATCGCTTCCCTTAATGCCCGGCTTGCACTTTCAGGACCCATGGATAGAACGGTGATGGTTGTATCAGGTATTGTTTCCTTTATTTTCAGAGAGGATTCGAGAGCATACAAGTCCAGAGGATTAACTATGGATTCCACCCCTTCACGTTTAACTGTTCCTGTTTCCTCATCTATGACAAGATTATCTGTTTCAGGAACCTGCTTGATAAGAACCGCTATATTCATTTATTATCGTGCTCCAAAAAATAGTGTACAGCTTTGCTTATACTGCCGTTATTATTCTTTAATAATTTGACTGCACCATTCTTTTCAACATCAAGAAGAATCATGATGATTGCTGTCTTGATATTTTTTCCTGCTTTGATGAAGGTTTCTTCCGCAGCACTTTCATTACAGCCGGTTGCCAGCTTTATTATATTGATGGACCGCTTGACCAGTTTACTGTTTACCGGACGGAGATCAACCATAAGATTGTTATACACCTTCCCGAGCTTTATCATTGCGGTGGTTGTTATCATATTGAGAACCATTTTCTGAGCTGTTCCTGATTTTAAGCGGGTTGATCCTGCTATTATTTCAGGTCCTACATCAAGAATAATCTGATAATCAGCATAGCGGGAATAATCCCCGGTAGGGTTGCAGCTGAAAAAAACAACAACGGCACCTGTTTCCCGGGCTTTTTTCATGGCTCCCATAACAAAGGGGGCGTACCCGCTGGCACTGATACCGATCAGAATGTCCGAAGATGTAACACCGTGTTCCAGAATGACTTGCTCCCCATGTTCCTCGTTATCCTCTATCCAGTCCACTGTTTTCGTCAGCGCTTCATGTCCCCCCGCAATA
Source organism: Spirochaetaceae bacterium (assembly GCA_015493635.1). GTDB lineage: Bacteria > Spirochaetota > Spirochaetia > B11-G9 > B11-G9 > S145-15. Next base: position 92,059 of record WGCU01000038.1, read on the forward strand.
ATCCCCTGCACCATTTCCGGATCTGTACCGAAGGTTGAAGGACATTCCGAAGCATCCAGCATCCCCATTCTTCCGGAAGTACCAGCCCCGACGTAGAAAAGTCTCCCGCCCTTTTTGAATACCTCAACAACCTTGTCTACAACCATGGTTATACCGGAAATTTCCCGGCTGACAGCTTCAGGGATATACCGGTCCTCATTATTTATTATCTGAAGAATCTCTTCCGTGCTTTTTGAATCTATATGTGCGGATCTGGGATTCTGCCGTTCTGTTGCCAGCTTGTCCAGATGCGGTAAATCATTCAACATGATAGTACTATAGCATTATATAAAAAAAAATGCTATAAAATGTCTAATGAAATGAAAAATATTTTTAATAAAAATACATAAAGCATATTTGTGGAAATAATATAAAATGCACCTGATGATCAATAATCAAAAAAATTGTCCCAAATAACAAGTTGATATTATTTTAACTATTTTAAAATACATCTGACAAAATGATCTTTATCAACTTCAGTCATAGGCGGGATATAATTTTTGCATTCAGGTACAGCCGCCGGGCACCTCGGATGGAACCTGCATCCTGAGGGAGGCTCTATGAGGCTGGGGATATCTCCTTTTGTTGTGAGTTTCTGTTTTCTGAAATCTCTTTCGGGTTGAGGTGCAGCTGATTTAAGAAGTTGGGTATATGGATGGTAAGCTTGCTGTATGACATTGTCAGCTTTCCCGATCTCCATAATCATCCCCGCATACATTACTGCAATTCTGTCTGCAATATAGCGTGCTCCTGCGAGATCATGGGTAATATAAAGGTAAGATATGTTATGTTTGTCCCTAAATTCTTTTATCATATTCATTATAATCATCCTTATTGAGACATCCAGCATTGAAGTTGGCTCATCTGCAAGAAGAAGAACAGGATTTACCGACATAACTCTTGCAATATTTACTCTCTGTCTCTGTCCTCCAGAGAGTTCATGTGGAAATTTTCTCATGAATTGCTCAGGGGGATCCATTCCTACCTGTACAAGAATTTCTTTGATTCGATTTTCTATTTCTTCTTTTGGTGCCAGGTTATGAATTATAAAAGGACGTTCAAGAATTGATCTTATGGTATGTGTAGGATTCAGGGACCCGAAAGGATCCTGAAAAATCATCTGCACATTTTTCCTGTATTTCAGCATTTCATTTCTGGTCAGTTTTCCGTCTATTCTGTTTCCCTGAAAGGTAATAGATCCGGAATCAATGTTATAAAGTTTCGCTATGACTTTTGCAGTTGTTGTTTTACCGCTTCCTGATTCCCCTACAATTGAAAGAATTTCTCCCTGATGGATGGATAGGGATACATCATCCATGGCATGTACAAATCTTTTCTTCCCGAGTTTATGGATTGGAAAGTGTTTTGTGACATTGTTCAATTCTAGAAGTCTTTTGTTCATGTTCAATTTCCTTTTTTTACAAAATGACATCTGGCTGTATGATCATTATTTATCTGCTGGAGCGGAGGAGCAACTTTTGAGCAAATATCCTGCTTCATGGGACATCTGGTGTGAAATCTACAACCTCCTGGTAATTTGAGAAAATTCGGTGGTTTTCCTGGTATTCCCCCGAAGTCCTGTAATTTGCCTGTAAGAGAGGGAAAGGAATTCATCAAACCCTTTGTGTATGGATGTAACGGGTTATTGTAAACCTTATTTGCCAATCCCGATTCAATTATCTGACCACTGTACATGATAATGAGCTTGTCTGATATTTCCACAAGGAGTGACAGATCATGGGTAATGAAAATTACTGAAAAATTAAATTGTTTACGTAGATCTGAAATTTTATCAATTATTGTTCTTTGTACCACGACATCCAAAGCTGTAGTCGGCTCATCCATAATAATTATATCCGGTTCCAGTATCATGGCCATTGCAATCATTACTCGTTGCTTCATCCCTCCTGAAAGTTGATGGGGAAATGCATTCATGCGATCCTCAGTTATATCTACCAGTTTTAACATTTCTTTTGATTTGTTAATTGCATCTCTTTTCGTGAAATCTTTCTTGTGTGATAGTATGGTATCTATAAGTTGATTACCAATTTTCATAACAGGATTTAAAGCATTCATTGCCGATTGAAATACCATGGAAATATTTTGCCATCTGATTGCTTTTAGTTCGTTTTCTGTCATGGAAGTAAGGTCTTTGTCTTGGTAAAGTATCTCTCCGTTAAAGATCCTGCCATTATCTTCCAGAAGACCCATTATGGTATAGGCGAGAGTTGACTTTCCACATCCTGATTCTCCTGCAATTCCCAGGAATTCGCCCCGTTTGAGCTCAAAGTTGACATTGTCTACTGCTTTAATGTCGCCTTGTTTTATTATATATCCAGCTTCAAGATTTTGAAGTTTTAGAATTATGTCACCCATTTTAAATTACCTTTTTCTGATCTTTGGATTGGATATCTCATCAATTGCAAAATTCATGAGAGCAAAAGATGTTCCAAGTATCCCTATAAATAATCCCGGCGGTAAAAACCACCACCAAGCGTCCAAAAGTAATGCGGCATTATTTTGGGCCCAGAACAGCATTGTCCCCCAAGTTACTGTGGATATATTCCCAAGACCAATAAACTCCAGAGTAGCCTCTCCTATTATTGCTGCAATTGTAGATGTAAAGAAAATTGCCATAACCAGTGATATTATATTTGGAAGTATTTCCCTGAAAACTATGATAACCGTTTTTTCACCCATTACTTCTGCGACTTTAATAAACTCCCTCTCTCCAATGGTAAGTACCTGAGCCCTGACAACTCTTGACCCCCATGCCCATCCGGTTAATGCCAGGACAAGAATAATAGGGAGTACGCCTCTCATTGGAATATAGGAAGCAATAACTATGACTAAAGGTAAACTGGGGATAACAAGAAAAACATTATTGACAAAAGAAATGACATCATCAACAGTACCCCTGAGGTATCCACTGAATAATCCGACACTTAACGAGATAAATGTCGTTATAAGGCCGGTCAGGATGCCAACAAAAAGTGTAACTCTTGAACCGTAGATAAGCTGGGAATAAAGATCATATCCCGCATTGGTTGTTCCTAGAATATGTTCACTGGAAGGGGAAGCCATAAGAGGGAACTTCTCTCCATCATTTTCGTTTTGTTTGGGTCCGTAGGGAGCGATCATGGGAGCAAAAAGAGCCATCAGTATAAAAAGTGAGAGAATAATTAGTCCTGCGAATGCCTTCTTATTTATAAAAAACAGCTTTAGCATATCTTTTATCATTTTTTACCTCCGTCCCTGACTCTGGGATCAAGAAGCATGATTACTATATCCGAGAGAAAATTTGCCGTCATAACGGCTATTGCGATAAAAAGGAAAATTGCTTGAATCAATGGATAATCCTGCTGCTGTACTGCCTGGTAAAGCATAAATCCTATACCAGGATAGGAAAAAACCATTTCTGTTAAAAGGCTGCCTCCTATAATAAAGCCAAGAGCCATAGCAAAACCGGATACTGATGGAAGTATTGCATTACGCGCAGCATATTTGTTCATAATTTGCGTTAGGGGGAGCCCTTTTGCTCTTGCAACAATTATGTAATCTTCAGCAAGTACGTTTATCATATTATTTCGTATGGTAAGCATCCAGTATCCCATTGAGCTAATGGCTATGGTAAGTCCCGGAAGGATTCCATGATAAATGACTGATTTAATAAATGGCAATCCATCCCCCCTGAATACACCTATTGAGTAGGCCCCTCCAAGAGGAAATAATGGTTTTTTAAAAGCAAAAAAATAAACAAGGATAAGACCTAACCAGAAATATGGGAATGAGCGGATAAAAAGGAAGATGCCCAGCACACTGTTTGCAACTTTTGTTTTTCTTTTCCAGGCAACAACGATACCGATGAATGTACCAATTATAAAACTGAATAAGGTAGCTATTCCCATTAGACCTATTGTCCATGGTAGTGCCTTTGACAATACATCCCAGACTTTGTAGGGATAGTTACTTATGGATATCCCGAGATCACCTTTAAGTATGTTTATTAGGTAATCTCCATATTGTGCAAGTATGCTCTTATCAGTATCTATTCCAAAAGCAGCCCTTATAGCTTCCATAGAACCTTCTTCAACACCTTGAAGCTTGTTAACAAGAACACTTGCTGGGTCTCCCGGCATAAGTCTGGGAAGAATAAAATTTATGGTTACCGCTATGTACAGAGCAAAAAAAAACCAAAAAAATTTTCGTAAAACATATTTCATATATTACTCTATTTGTTACTTTAGTTATTATAAATAAACTATCCCCCACATTGAAGCGGGGGATTTAAGAAATAAATTATTTATTGGGTTGAAGGTTAAGAAATACAAGCATCTTGTTCATTCCTGCCGTTTTGGGTACGACATATGGGTTGTCGGCATTAGGCCATCCTTTGAAATTTCTTGTTGAATACTCAAACCATGTTGGATTAAAAAACAGAGGAATGAGAGGTGTATCTCTCATCACTGCGGTGAGAATAGTATGCATATACGAAAGTTGTTTTTCTGTATTTGCAGTATGACTGTATGCAGTGAAAGCTTCATCAACGTTACTGTTTTTATACCGTACCTGAGAATGTCCTGTTGCTTTTTCCCCTATGGGTGCCCAATGTCGTGAGGGCAGAATATTATTATACTGGTAGTAAGGAGAAAATCCTGAGTTTACATAATCTATTGAAACAACATAGTTGCCCATAGTTATATTATCCAGAAATGGGGAAGGCCATGCTACCTGAGCTACTCTTGCATCAATCCCAACTTTTTTAAGCTGATTGCTTACTGTTTCCATCGCTGTAACCCAGTCAGTCCATCCTGTGGGAACATAAAGGTTGAAAGATAAGACTTTACCATCTTTTTCCATTAAACCACTACTGTTTTTGGTATATCCTTCGCTTTCGATCAGTTTAACAGCAGCATCTGGATTAAAATCCAGTTTGAATTTGGCAGCATCTGATGGAATCCATGACAGGTAACCTTTCTTGACTCCTGATTGTGGTGCCGGAACGGCCCCTGAATTCATAATCGTTGTTATTTCTTTTTTGTTTATGGCCATTGCAAGAGCGCGTCTCATGTTCAGATTTGCAAAAGCTCCCTTTTCGTTGTTGAGGTTTAAATACACCAAGTTTCCTTCAGGTAACCAATAATGGTTATTTTTTGGATCTCTTTTAATATACGTTTTGTCAATGTTTGCAAGAAAATAATCTCCCCAGTCAATTTTACCAGAAATGATTTTCATCTGAGCCTGAGCATTGCCTGTTGCCCCTATATACTGAATACCGTTAATATAAGGAAGGGGTTTTCCGTCCTTGCCGATTTTCCAGTAATCCGGATTTCTTATGAGTCGATAAGACTGTTCTGTAAAAGATCCCTTATCAAATATAAAAGGGCCGGTACCTACCGGATTTTCGTTGCCCGTCCATTCTGAAGGTTTTTCAATCGATTTCCAGATATGTTTAGGAACGATATAGATATTGCCCATTTGAGGAAGAACAGTAGTATTTACTTCATCAAATGTAAAAGATACCGTATATGGATCAATTTTTTTTACATCTACTAAACCCTGATTCCATATACCTGTTTTATCAAGAGCTTTGTTCTCTTTTCCGAGCATCAGGGTAAAAATTACATCATCTGCATTGAAAGGTTTTCCATCATTCCATCTGACATTTCTTTGTAGATTAAACGTTAATGTCTTTAGGTCATCGGACCAAGAGTATTTTTTTGCCAGCCACGGTGAAACAACACCAGTGTATTCATTGGCAAACACTAATGTTTCATAGAAACATCCAAATGTCGGTTGAAGGGCATTTGGCGAAAAGGGATTAAAATTTTTAATGAGAACACCCTGTTTGGATGATGTAACATTTACAATTCCTCCCCTTAAAACTTTTGGAATTGTTGCCGTATTTTTTACAGTAGCTTTTGTTGTACTCTTCTTTGCTTGTTCCTTCGATCCTCCTGCAAAAACAACTAATGGCATGGTTAACACGAGGATTGTCATTAATAAAATTATAGCTGTTCTTTTCATATCATTCCTCCTTTATTTAATACTTGAAGAAACCGGATGCACAGGTTTATATGTATCTGATTTCTTTCTCGATTATAGATACTGTAATTATTATAGGACTGAAAATATCCTTTGTCAATAAAATAATATTTTATTTGATATATCTACATGTGAAAAATATTTTTAAATGTTAGCGCTTATTAATTGCATGCATTGGTTAAATCCGGATACCCATTTCAGAAATGAACGGAAACATGCTTAAAATCCTGATAAACTACAAAAATATCGGTATAGGACAACTTGGCGAAAATAGAAAAGGGTTATCAGTATGGAGCTTGCAAGAAAGTTTGGGATCACAGAAGGAATGATTCAGTATCATAAGAGAAGGAAAAAGAAATATCATCTACGAGTTGAAACACTAACCGGAATTAACAAGGTGATGCGGTGATATCGTTTATAAATATTACCACATTCCGGGGTATATCTCTGCCATATTGGTATCTATTGTCTTGACTTTCCAATCTTTCAACAAGATTTTCGGTAAAACCTTGATAATGGACTACATTGGTCTGCCTAATTTCATATTACTCTTCTCTTAATCATCAGGATTTCGGTAATTCCAGGACGAGCGAAATCCGGGATCTTCCCTATCCTTTGGTATCCATATCTTTCATAGAATGCTATCGCCTGCTTATTGAAATTGGATACAAGAAGAAACAAATCCTTTCCTGTATCTTTTGTACATTCTTCAAATTTCTTAAGTAGTGCTGAACCAATTCCAGATCCACGTACTTTTTCGTCAACTGCAATTAATCTTAAATATGGAGCGGAACAAAAAGCTCCACGAGGTGCAATCCAGGCAAACCCTGCAATAGCTCCCCCATTTTCCGCAACAATAATAATATCATCCGATACTGCAGCTTTACGCAGCTCAGCAGATATCTTTTCATTTATAAAACCATATCTGATACCAATAGGTGAGTTACAAACTATTGCAGAACATAGAGAAGATTCTTCTAAAAGCATATTGCGAATCATTAGTGACATATCAACCCTCCACTACAAATATAGATCTAAATAACTGTTTAACCTTCGATATAGGTTTTGTGCTTTCTTTCATAAGCAACGGCCGCTTATCTCTACGGATTGTCCCACAGAAATGATTATCAGTAAACAACATTAACCCATCAAGATTCTCCGATAATAGAACATCAAAGGCAATAATATAGCCAAACCTCAACACTAGATTCAAACGTACATCTGACAACAGACAATTCAGCTATTGTCAACTTTAAAGGCATTATTATTTTTAGCATAATATAACTGGTAACTGGGTATATACATCATCTCTCTTTGCCTGGAGAGTCATAGAGGAAGCAAGCCACCTGATGATTCTTATCTAAATTGGAAAGCGTTGGGGTCTCAACCTTGCATCGCTCCATAACATCCGGGCAACGATCCATAAAAGGACAACCTGCACGGACGACAGAAGGAGATGGAACATCACCTTCAAGGATTATACGCTTCCTTTTTCTGGCACTTCTCGGATCGGATAAAGGGACAGCAGAAAATAATGCGCGAGTATACGGGTGTATCGGCTGGTTATAAAGTGTTTTAGAATCAGCAGTTTCTACAATATGACCCAGATACATGACTGCAATCCTTGAACAAAAATATTCAACTACTGCCAGATCATGCGCAATGAACAGGAATGTGAGATCTAGCTCCTGTTGAAGATCTTTTAGAAGATTAAGAATCTGAGACTGAATAGAAACATCAAGAGCAGAAACCGGCTCATCTGCAATAATCATTTTTGGACCAAGTGATAGTGCCCGGGCAATCCCGATCCTCTGCCTCTGCCCCCCGGAAAATTCATGAGGATATCTGTCAGCAGAAGAGGAGGGAAGACCACAACGGTCCATCAGAGACGCTGTCTTCTCTAGAACCTCTTTTTTACTGATCGATATAATCTTTTTCCTGGCATAAATTCTAAGTGGTTCTGCAATAATATCTCCGGCTCTCATCCTCGGGTTCAATGAGGAATAAGGATCCTGGAAAACAATCTGAAAATTCATTCGCTCCCGTCTTAACTCTTTAGGAGTGATTAAAGATAAATCTCTCCCTTCAAAGAAAACCTTACCTGCCGTTGATGCCTGTAGCTGAGCCACTGTCATGGCCGTTGTCGATTTTCCACATCCCGATTCACCGACCAGTCCCAGAGATTCGCCCTTTCGGATAGAGAAACTTACACCATCAACAGCTCGTATCCAGCCAGCATTCCTTTTGAATATAATGCCTTTCTCTATTGGAAAATGGACTTTAAGATTCTGAACATCTAAAAGTATATCTGTATTAACCATGGGCATGTTCCTTTTCATGAAGCCAGCAGGCTACGGTTCTAGACTCATCCCCCCCCATTGAAAACTCTGGTGGACTCTTATATGCACAAATTTCCATTGCATGGGTACATCTCGGTTGAAACGGACAACCAATAGGAAGATCAATGAGATCAGGAGGAGCACCCAATATGGAATGGAGATGCTCTTCACTATCCTGATCAATTCTTGGTATGGAATTCAAGAGACCTATTGTATAGGGGTGTTTGGGATCATAAAAGAGTTCATCTATGGTAGCACGCTCTACAATACGCCCTGCATACATCACACAGACAGCGTCGCACATTTCAGCAACGACACCCAGATCATGAGTAATCATAATCACTGAAGTTTTATGTTCTTGCGAAAGATTTTTAATAATCTCAAGTATCTGTGCCTGGATCGTAACATCCAGTGCAGTAGTCGGCTCATCTGCTATAAGTATGTCAGGGTTGCAGGAAAGTGCCATTGCAATCATAACTCTCTGTCTCATCCCCCCCGAAAACTGGTGAGGATAGTTATCAGCCCGCTGTTCTGCATCAGGTATACCTATCAACTTCAGAAGTTCAATAGCTTTAGCCTTGGCATCCTTTTTACTCATTCCCTGATGCAGACGAAGAGCTTCAGCTATCTGGACCCAAATTTTAATAACCGGATTTAAAGATGTTAAAGGATCCTGAAAAATCATTGCAATATGCTTGCCACGAATTGTACGAATCTCATCCTCTGAGCATTGAAGGAGATCCTTTTCATTGTAGAGGACCGTACCATCGGTAATTCGACCAGGAGGATATTGTACCAGTTTAAGTATGGAGAAGTTCGTTACAGATTTACCACATCCTGACTCTCCTACAATACCTAAAGTCTCACCTCGATGAAGAACAAACGAGACATTATTGACTGCCTGTACAATTCCACGTTCTGTTTGGAATTCTGTTCTTAATCCCTCAACATGGAGTATAATCTCTTTTCCCATCAAATAACTCCTAGCTTACATTTCGCAGACGTGGATCAAGAATATCACGAAGACCATCACCAAGAAGATTGAACCCCAATACAAGAGTAATAATTGCTAATCCGGGGTAGATGGCTGTCCATGGAGCAATCATCATCACTTTTCGGGCACTACTGAGCATATTCCCCCAGGAAGGTTCTGGCGGTTGCACCCCCAGACCAAGGAAACTCAATGAAGACTCCAGTAAAATAGCTACCGACAAGGAAAGTGAGACCTGCACAATAATAGGTGGCATACTGTTTGGAAGAAGATGACGAAAGAGGATGTAGATATTTCCTGCTCCATTGGATCGGGCAGCACGAATAAATTCATTCGATTTGAGAGATAAGATGGCCCCACGACTAATACGAGCAAATTGAGGAATATAAATGATTCCAATTGCAATGATCACATTATAGGTATTCTCTCCCAGAACTGCCATGACAAAAATTGCCATCAGGAGAGAGGGAAAGGAGAACATGATATCAGCAATACGCATAATAAAATTGTCCCATCTCCCTCCAAGAAATCCTGCCCAGATCCCCATCATAATACCAAAAACAGCACCGAGTGCTGTAGCTGATATACTGATAATAAGAGAGACAGAGCTTCCTTTCATTATCCTTGACAGCACATCCCTTCCAAACTCATCAGTCCCGAAAAAATGTCCTGTCCCAAAAGATGGAGATTCAAGAACATGTTTCACATCCATTTCGGAAGGATCAAAGGGAAGCCAGAAGGATGAAACTATAATCATGATAATATAGAGTAAAATGATTACCAGTCCCATTATGGCAATACCGTTCTTCAGTATTCTTGGTTTTTCCATACCTTACCTCGTTGTATCATCCAGGCGAGTACGTGGATTCATTAGTGCATAGATAATATCAGTAATGAGATTCACCACTACAAATATGGTCGCAATAATCATAACCACTGCCTGTATAATCGGATAGTCTCTTTGGTAGATAGCATAAAGAGATAACCTTCCTATTCCGGGAAGAGCAAACACTTCTTCGATAACTATAGCTCCACCAAGAAGATAACCAGTATTGAATCCAGTAACTGTTATGACAGGCAGGATCGCATTCTTCAATGCATGAGTATATATCACTGATCGATGCTTCAATCCCTTTGCCTTGGCAGTCCTTATATAGTCCTGCTGGAGAACTTCAAGCATACTGTTTCTTGTATACCGCATAACCACTGCAGCAAACCCAATACCAATGGCCAGAGAGGGGAAGAAGAGCATCTTTAGATTCCTCAGAGGATCCACTATGAAGCCTACATAGTTTCCCATAGGTATCCATCCGCGAAATCCTGAAAAAGCCATAACCATCAGAGCTGCCAGCCAAAACTGCGGCAACGATAGCCCCAGCAACCCTGTTATACGACTAATAAAATCCCCGAAGGTATTTTGATGCAGTGAGGAGACAATTCCAAGCGGAATACCTATCATTAGAGCAAGGACTAAAGAGAAAAGTGTTAATTCCAGGCTGAGAGGAAGACGAGACAGAATATCAGGAAATACTGGACGACCAGTTCTCAGAGAGTAGCCAAAATCTCCATGTATAATATCACCAAGCCATTCCATATAGAGAACAGGAACTGGCTTATCTTCACCGAAAATTCGTTGCAACTCTACCATTTGTTCCGGAGTTGCTTCAACCTGAGTCCCCATATACATTTCCAATGCCGTTCCGGGTATCATCCGAACAAGAAAAAAGATAATCAATGATACCCCGAATAACACAGGAATCAATGATAAAAGTCTTTTTACAATATACCTGATCACTATTCACCTCGAAAGAAATCATCTGTCTATTCTAAAAGCTTTAGCTTTGCCGACAAGATAAGAATTCATTCTATAGACTATGCTACGATGTCCTCTCCTGTTTCAGGAGAGGACATCAATTGAGATTTAATTATTTTACCGATGTTTCACTAATATAGTAGAGGCTACCATTACCAATCGGCTTAAATCCTTCAACTCTAGGTCCCAAGACATAATTCTCGTTAGGACAATAAAGAAATATAACAGGAGCTTCTTCAGCTAGTACTTTCTGCAACTTATCATAAGTTGTTTTACGTTCTTTTGGCACAGTCTGTGACCTTCCCAGATCAAGAAGTCTGTCAACCTCAGCATTTTTGAACATAAAGTTATTGACCCCACCAGTACTGTAGAGTGTTCGGTAGAGGAAACGATCTGGATCACCGCTTCCACCCCGGATTTCTACCATAGAATCAAAATCACGTTTGACCCAACGATCTATATAGACACCCCATTCTACGACTTCAAGATTTGCTGTTACTCCAATATTTTTCAGTTCATTCTGAATAACCTGAGCTACAGCAAGCCCTCCTTCATAGGTTGAAGAACATACAATGTTGAAAGTAAATCCATTTGGATATCCGGCATCAGCCAACAAAGCTTTTGCTCTATTATAATCAGGAGCCGAAAATGGGAGTTTGGAAAGAGGCAGAGCCCATTCCTTGGCAGATACGGGAATAGGACCTGTTGGCGAACCCATTCCAAATTCAGCCAGTGAGACAATCTCATCACGATTTATTGCCAAAGCCAAAGCTTCGCGAACACGTTTATCATTAAATGGTTTTCTTGTAGTATTAAAACCGAATGTTCTAACGTTGATTCCAGGTTTACTCAATACAGTTACCTGAGATATTTTATCAGCTTGACGAATCGTAGCACCATCATTTATTATTGCAATATCAAGATCACCGGATTTTACACCGGAAAGAAGTGATGCTGCTTCAGGAATTACGCGAAAGATTACCTTATCAACTTTTGGTGAATTTTTTACAAAATAGTCAGGATTCTTCACAAGTGTCATTGAGTTATCCGGAATCCATTCTTTTAGCATAAAAGGGCCAGTTCCAACAGCCACTTTCTGTAGATTACCATTTGCTTCAACAGCTTCTCTTGGTACGATTGAGAGGTTGTTTGAAGTAAGTGCATTGAGAAATGATGCAAGTGGTGCTGATAGATTTATCTTAACAGTATAAGGATCAATTATATCTATTGAGGTTATCAAAGAAATATAACTTCTTCCTGGAGAAGCAGTTTTCTTATCCAAAACACGTTCAAGAGAGTATTTTACATCATCTGCAACCATTTCCCTACCATTATGAAACTTCACTCCCTTACGAAGATGAAAGATGTAAGTCAGGTTGTCAGGAATCTCCCACGACTCAGCTAAATCTGGTACGACAGACAGATTTTCATCAAGTCTGGTTAATCTATTATACAAAAGATCGATTCGACGATGTGACGAGAATGCTGTTACGATATGAGGATCTAACCCGACAGCCTCCTGATCTACTCCAATAGTAAGAACCTTCTCGACTACCGGTTTAGCTCCAGCATTATCAGCAGCCCCATTAGCAAAGAGTCCGGTGGTAACTAAAAGCATCAATACGCTAATAGCAATAGATAACATACAATTTTTTTTCATTCTTTTCCTCCTCTATGATGGATAATTATATAAGTGGCTCAAGTATATGTCAATAAAAAAAAATTTTATCATTATAATATGAGTTTAAAAATATTTTACAATTTTATAACCTTTCAATTTCAAGGAAGAACCCTTTTTTACTATGGATACAGGTTATAAATAACGTTTATCAAAACAGTTGTTTTTCATACTGAAGGAATCTCCTATGTATTTTTGCATTAACAGATTCTGCATAGAATGCCTCAGGACCAATCCATGGAATGATTGAAGCGGAAAATCCTTTTTCTTTTAAATCATTCATACATCTTTTAAGTAGTATTTTCCCAACTCCTCTGTTCCTTAAATTCTTATGAGTTCCCATGGGGCCAAACCACCCGGTAGCTGTATTGGAACAACTATAAGCTGAAAATGCTTCTATCTTTCCTTCATGTCTTGCCATATGTAGACATGCAGGGGAAACCTCAAATGATTTGTCTACTTCATAGACCCATCCGGGGAAATTGGAATCTATAAAATCAAGAACAGATTTTTTATCAAATTTGTCTGCTCTCGAAATGTATATCCCTTTATCAGCAAGGTTTTCCTCTTCACGGTATGTTTGAAAATTCTGATGAATCAAATCAACAATCATGTTAGCGGTTTCTGAAGAATAGCGGAATCCCATTTTCTTAACAAAGAAATGAGCGGGAACGGAACGAACGTCAATACCGGGTGTAAAATAACTGGAAGGCACGTCATATACATGAATTTTGTGTATTCTTTCTTTTATAAATATATCTTCCGCTTCCTTGTATAATTTCCGCCCTATTCCTTGCCTCCTTTTCTCTTTTTTTACCACAAGAAGTTTGATATAGCCTTCTTTTCCATGTTTGGTATTCCTGATAACGCCTGTTAAGAATCCCAGTATTTCCCCTTTTTTTGTAAATGAAAAGTTGAGATTTTTATTGTAATCGGGATCGTCAAAGGTTTTTTCAATAAAAACTTCTTTTGTAAAAATGTCATAGTTCATATTGGTATTGCAGAACTGTAAAATAGGGTTAACATTTTTCTTATCAAAAAGGTTAATAGGCATAATACTATTCTTGCAGCCAGTTTAAAATTTCTACAGACCATTTCTCATGAATAGGCTGCAGATAGTTAATAATTTCATTCCTTTTATTTTCTGGTATTGTATGCCGGCCTTTCAGAAGGTATTCTCTGTAATAAAGTATTTTATCTGTATGTTCTTTACTGCAAATTTTTTCGATTGCTGCTCTCATTGACTTTTCAGAAGATTCTTGCCGGCTGATTATAGTCAATATTGATATTTGTGAAAGATATGGTTGGTTCATGGGATTAATCATATAACCGGAAAGATATTCATCTATGTGCAAAATTCGATTTTTCATGGATTTGACATAAAGGAATTGCTCATGTTTTTTACCATCGTTTGCAATAAAATTGTCCCAGATAAAAATTTTTCTGCCGAGTATTTTTGTAATTTCCTTCAAGTGGGAAACGGTAAATGATTCAGAACGAACCAGTGGGCCTGTCCATATAATATCGATCTCGGAGTCAAGATTAGCGCCAATAAATTTTAGATAATTTTTAGGTCTTTCTCCAAAAAATTTATCCAATAGAGGATCAAAAGAGTAGTATGTGGGGCAAAACAAAATCTTTGTGGTTTTAACAAGGGTTTGTATAAAATTGACAATATCGGTTTGAATTTCAGCAATATTTTCAATATTTCCCCTCATATCATCAAAAAGTACAGCTATAATATCCGGGGAGAGGGTCAGGAGTTCCTCTATTTTCTTTTTAATTTGCAGTTTTGTTGAATCATCAAAAGAGACATAAGCATTAAAGAGAGAAATACCTATTCCCCATGCAAGACCTTTTTCATGATAGATACTGGAAAGGGTTCTCAGGTTTTTACTTGTAATAGAGGGAAGTGGCTCGTACCATTTTTCCCGCAAATACTGATCAGCCTTAGGAGCATAAATATAAAAATCAAAATTTATACTTTTTAAAAAATCAGAATACTCAAGTCTTGCTTCCCATGTCCATGGTTTGCCGTAAAACCCTTCTACAACTCCCAATTGCATATATTTTACACTCCAGCATGGTAGATGAAATGTTCACTAATTTCATTCTTCCATAAAGCGATATCGGATTCTATTTTTTCTATTAAATCTTTAATTGATGAAGAAGGTGATTCAACCCACTTTCTGAAAGTTTTTCCGCCGGTAATGACATCAACAGGAAGTTTCTCATATTCATATTCATAGGGTGGTTTTGTCCAGAGTTCTAGATCAGGGTGGATATACCTGACAGCTTTTAGAACGCCCGCAATAAGGAGGAACGGCTTGAAAAGATCGGGATTGTAAAATGATCCTTCTGCAATTATTTCAAATCCGGAGGTTGGCTTGTTAGCATGCTTGTGAAAAGTTGGCTGAAAAGTGATCTGCCTCAAATGGCAGCCTTTTAGGGTTTCCGGTGCTTTTTCTTTTAACCAATTAAAAACCTTGTCCCAGTCAACATTCGGATGTCCAAAGATTGAAAGAGGCCTGGTAGTACCCCTTCCTTCAGAAAGGGTCGTCCCCTCCAGAATTACTGTACCAGGATAAGCTCTGACTGTATAAAGACCAGGCATATTGGGGCTTGGCTGTATCCATACGCGGTTTTCCGGCCATGCATGGATACTATCATCAGGATTATATCCCTCCATTGGAACAACAGACAGATTTACCGATAATTTTTTATTACTTTTGAACCATAAGGCAAATTCGCCGAGAGTGAGTCCATGCTGCATGGGGATTTCTGCAACCCCTACGAAACTTTCCCATCCGGTTTCAAGAGTTAACCCATCCATTGCACGTCCTGCAGGATTGGGTCTGTCAAGAACAATAACGGATTTCCCACTGTATCCTGAGAGATCCTCAAGAAGGTAACAGAGTGTTGTTAGAAAAGTATATACCCTGACACCAACATCCTGCAAATCAACTATTATTGTGTCAAAGCTATCAAGCATCTGTTTTGTTAACCTTCTGGTTTTTCCATACAAACTGAAAGTTGTAAGACCTGTAGATTTGTCAGTAAAGTCCCCACTTTCCACCATGTTATCCTGTTTTTCTCCACGAAATCCATGCTGGGGGCCAAAAAGAGCAGTTACTCTGAATCCGTAAATTCCTGCCAGTTCCTCTACAATTTTATCGGAAGGTTTTAAGGATGCATCTACTGAAGCCTGGTGTCCTAAGAGTGCTACTCTCTGCCCTTTTAACTTCCTTAAGCTTTTTTCGTTTTTAGCAAAAACCTCTATACCAAAAAGAAATGTTTTCATTGATTTTAATTATATAGTAATTTAAAAAAAAATGCTATAATAATAATGAATATATGAAAATAAATTTTGGTGGCGGTTAAATGATGGATACAAGTGATTACAAATCTTTTTTGGAGATTTCCGGAGTGGGAAAAAGTTATATTGAATATGCTCTTACCTATTTAAATAATAACGATGCACTTCCGTTTAAAAATGGTATATATGACGGGAAAGAGCGGGATAAAAGAGAAAAACATCTGTCATTGATGATGCTCAACAAGTTTATCAAGATGATGGGTGAGGGTGAAGATGCTGAAACCCTACTGAATTACTGGAACACATTCAGGCACATCGAATCCCGGATACGGGGAGATTTCCATATCCATACAATATTTTCTGATGGAATGAACACCGTCGACGAAATTATTGCGGAAGCGGAGAAAATCGGATACAGCTGGATTGTCTTTTCTGATCATTCTCCCGTTAAAGGGAACAGTTACAGACTTGATGATGAGAAATTTTCCAGATTTATCGATGAAACAGGTATTTCTTCCGGTAAAACGTCTCTGTCTGTTTATAAATCAATTGAAGCTGACATTTCACCGGAAGGTGTTTTGATGTTTCCGGATAGGTGGCTGAAGGATCTTGATTTTATTATTGTCAGCATGCATGAGAACATTACGGATTACAATAAAACGCTAAGAAGAATAGAAACTGCGGTTAAAGAGCCAGAGGTTAAAGTGTTTGCACATCCGTTTTACGGGCTGGAACATGATAATAACACAGATTACATGGAAAATCTTCTTGATATTCTTGAGGAAACTGATACTGCGGTTGAATTTAATTTTGCCCCCCAGTATGTAATGAGGAATTTTGAGCTTCTCCACAGGTGCAGGGGAAGAACGGTGAAATTTGTATTATCTACCGATACACATTTCCTGTATAATCTCTATCTGATGAGATTTGCATCCGCTTTTTCAGATTTGTTTCATGGTGATTTTGCCGAAAAGAATCTGAATTTTCATGAAAATGTATACTTTTAATGAAAATAGTTTTTAAAAAGTTGTATTTATAAGTGAAAAGTTTTGACAATATAACCTTTTCAGGTATATAATGGACGCAGAAAAACTACATGAAGGAGTGAAATTAATGAAAAAGACAATTATTGTTTTACTTGGACTTTTACTTACCGCAGGTATTCTCTTTGCCGGCGGGCAGAAAGATCAGGGAAAGGCCAAGGCTCCGGCTGCTGCCAAGTCAGCACCGGCGGTTGTAAAGATTTGGGGGTGGAGAACCCAGGACGCGGATGTATGGAAGAAAGCTCAGGAAGCTCTTCAGGCAAAAGGTGAGAATATCGTTATAAAATATGAAACTTTTGTACCGACAGAATATGATTCAAAAGTTCTTTTATCCCTCCAGGGCGGCTCAGCCGCAGACATCTTTTATACACGGAGACTCCCCGGTGCGAGAACACAGGGTC
This sequence comes from Spirochaetaceae bacterium, assembly GCA_015493635.1. Lineage (GTDB taxonomy): Bacteria > Spirochaetota > Spirochaetia > B11-G9 > B11-G9 > S145-15. Next base: position 109,724 of record WGCU01000038.1, read on the forward strand.
TCATTGATAACGGGTATCTCGTTCCATTAAACGGTAAAGTTGATCTTAAAGCTATTCCCGAAACAACCTTGAATTCCATTAGGAGTAAAGGTAAAGTCTGGGGTGTCCCTTTTGCAAACCAGGTTGTCGGTATCTTCTACAACAAGGATATATTTGACAAATACGGATTTTCAGAACCGGATACATGGGCGCAGCTGGTTGCCATAAGTAAAAAGCTGAAAGCTGACGGTATTACTCCTTTCATGATTCCCGGAAAGGCCGGATGGGCCCTTGCCATGCAGCATGCCATGGTTGGTGTCAGTTCCCCGGGTTCTGACTGGATTGGAAAGCTGGCAAAGGGCGAAGCTAAATTTACCGATCCTGAGTTTGTCAACATTGGGAAAAGACTGAACGATCTGAAGGTTTACTATCAGAAAGACTTTATTGCCAATTCAACTGATGAAATGAGTGCCGGATTTGCCTTAGGGCAGGGCGCAATGGTATTTTACGGAATCTGGGGCGGAACAAACTGGAAGAAACTTAATCCTGATTTTCATTACGGCTTCTTCCCTGTTCCTGTTGTAAAGAAAGGTGATAAACCGGCAGTATACGTTTATATGGATGGTGCTTACGGGTTGAATCCTGCTTCAAAGAGCATGGATGCCGCATTGAAGGTGCTTTCCTATGCCGCGACTCCGGCGTATGGAACAACTTTTTCCAATGTAACCGGTGAAATGACGGCAGTTTCAGGAGCAACACTGCCTAAAGACAAACTTATCCTGCAGGAATGTTATAAAACAGCCAATGAAATGGCAGCAGCAAATACCTATTGGGTTGGTTCTGTATTTCAGAATGGAACCCCGAATGTGTACAGTATCTTACGTGAAAAGATGCAGTCAATGTACCTGGGGGATATAACCCCGGAGCAGCTTGCTCAGGATGTACAGGACGGACTTGCAACCTGGTACAAGCCATTACAGAAATAACGTGCGAAGGAGCGGCTGACCGGGCCGCTCCGTTTCTCTATTTGATTTCTACAGGAATATTCTATGACAGCAAGGAAATTATTTAACAAATACAACTATCTTATTCTCATTATCCCTGCTTTGCTTCTTTATACCCTTTTTATTGCATACCCGTTTATCAGCAGTCTCTTTTTAAGCTTTTTTAAATGGCCGGGTATAGGCCCGAAGCTGTTTGTTGGACTGGATAATTATAAAAACGTTCTGACGGGATACATGAGCCGTGAATTTTTCCGGGCTCTGGGGCATAATTTTTATTTTCTTTTTCTTAACTGGACCTTAAGTATTGTTCCCGGAATAATACTTGCGTTGAGTCTTGCTGCGGGAATACGGGGGTCGGACTTTTTTAAAACGATCTTTTTTATTCCTAATACATTATCCATCGTTATTGTCGGGTTTTTGTGGGCACTTTTGCTAAACCCGCAGTGGGGAATGATAAATCAGGTATTAAAAGCTGTCGGACTGGATGTCCTGGCAAAAGCATGGCTCGGGGATACGAAACTTGCGCTTCCTACCATAATTGTAATTACCGGCTGGAGGGGTATGGGGTTTTATGTTCTGACCTTTTTAGCTGCAGTTGTCGGGATCGATCACAGCATGCTGGAAGCAGGACGTATAGACGGTGCTTCTGAAAATCAGATTATTTTCAAGCTTGTACTCCCTCAGATGGTACCCATCATTACAACGGTAACAATACTGAAAATAATTTGGAGTTTTAATATTTTTGATATAGTTTTTGCCATGGAGGGAACCCAGGGAGGTCCGGCAGGATCAACGGATGTGCTTGGAACATTATTTTACCGGATAGCTTTCGGCGGACTTGGCAGTTCTCAGGTGGGGATGGGATTAGGAGCAACAGTTGTTACATTGATATTCCTTATTGTTTTCCCTGTTTCGGTACTTTACATCTATATTATTGAAAGAAGAGAGTTAAGAGGATAAACGATGTTCAGATTAAATACTTTGCAGAAAACAGTCATTCTCACGATTCTCATAATTTGGGCTTTGGTAAATCTCTTTCCCCTTGGTGTTATGGTCGTCTCCGGATTCAAGACTACCAGAGAGATATTTCTTTCCCCTTTCAGTTTCCCGGCTCACTGGAGTTTTAAGTCGTACAAAGAGGCATGGAGTGTTGCCAACTTTTCGACGTACTTCAAAAACAGCATTATAGTAACGATTGTATCGATCACCGCAACACTTTTTATTGCATCAATGGCTGCGTATGTACTTGCACGATTTGAGTTTCCGGGAAGGAGAGCTCTGTACCTTTTTATTCTTGCCGGGCTTGTTCTCCCTGTCAGACTGGCTATTATTCCTATATTTCTTCTTATAAGAAAACTTGGTTTAAGTAATACCCTCGTTTCTCTTTATATAGTATACACTGCCGGCGGGATATCTTTTTCAACGTTTCTGCTGACAAACTTTTTCAAGAGTATACCCATGGATATTGAAGATGCGGCCAGAATTGACGGAGCCAGTTATTTTCGGGTTTATTGGCAGATCCATCTGCCCTTGCTGCGCCCCGCGCTTGCTACGGTAACGGTATTTAACTTTATCCGTGTATGGAACGATTTCTTTTTCCCGTTGATATTTATCAATGATAATACAAAGAAAACCATTCCGCTTGGTATCCAGAACTTTTTTGGTGAGTATTCAATACAGTGGGATCTGCTTTTTGCGGGATTAAATATTGCGGTTATTCCCATAATCATCTTTTTTATTATTTTAAGTAAGCAGTTTATCGGCGGCTTAACCGAAGGAGCCATTAAGTAGTATCCGGAGAATCCGGGTAGAGAAGTATGTTTGACCGTCTGTTTAGATATACAGTATTCTTACCGTTGAGAATACTGTATATTGACTTTGCATCCCGGCTTCTTTCGGAAAGTGCGGGCGTATTTTTAAAACCGGTAAGCTTATCTATAAAATAACTGCCCTCTTTTTCCCAATCCTGTTTCCATGTGAAGTCTTCAGGGTATAATCTGTACACTGTATAAAGAATAATAATACCGGTAAGCAGCGGTTTAAATGTCTTTAGATCCGTGATATGCAAGCAGACTCCCTCACATTGTTCTCCCTGATATTTTGAGAAAACAGGGGTAAAATAAGCTGACGTGAACATTGCTCCCGGAATGTTTTCGTGTTGTAGTTTTTCTCTTAGGGTTTCACCATCGATCCAGGGTGCTCCAATTATTTCAAAGGGTTTTGTCGTCCCTCTTCCTTCTGAAACATTGGTTCCTTCAAAAAGACAGGTACCGGGGTACAGAACAGCAGTGAGAGGAGTGGGGATGTTGGGAGAAGGGGCAATCCAGGGAAGACCGGATTCCTCGAAAGAGAGGGACCGTGAATAATTTTCCATGGGTACAACATGAAGATTAACATCTTTGAAAAAGAAACTCTTCAGATACCGGGCAAATTCACCAACAGTTAAACGATGAACGTTGGGCAATCGGAAATTACCGACAAAACTGCTTACAGACGGTTGTATCTCATTCCCTTCAACGGTAAGGGTTCCAACAGGATTGGGTCTGTCGAGTACAAGAATTTCGGTTCCAGTGTTATTACATGCCTCCATAGAGTAGGCAAGAGTATACAGGTAGGTATAATATCTGCATCCTATATCCTGAATATCATACAGCAGAGCATCGATATTTTTAAGACTGGCTTCTGTTGGTTTTTCGTGGGTTCCGAAGAGAGAATGTACCGGGATCTCGTTGAAAAATGTATCTTTGACCGGTACGGCATCCTGTTTTTCTCCATGCAAACCATGTTCGGGACTAAAAAAGGCTTTGATTTTGTATCCTTCTCTATGTAATACTTTCCAGACAGGAATCCCTGTTGATGTTACTCCAGTATGATTTGTAATGAGGGCGATATCTTTTATTTTATATGTATGATCCTTCAGGAAAAGGTCTGCTCCCGGAATTACCTTTTTTACCATAGCTACAGTATACAGGTCTCTGTGTTATTTTGCAAAGAGAGTCCGGCAGGAACATTCTCTGTGTCGCTCCTTAAACGGTGCCAACGAAGTAAAGTTTTATAATGAGCTCCCGGGTTAAGACATTTTTGTAAATACTGGTTACAATCCGGTTTGGAGTGTTATGGAAACCGGAATGCTGCGCATATTCGTTCCAGAATGGCGATTTCTACCGGTCTGGTATTAGTATACACATTCCAGGTTTTTAATACTTAAGAGTTATCTTTTCTTATTTGATCTATAAAACCTGAAAGTGGTATTGCTTCTATTGAAGTGTGGAGCGGATATTGTTCTAATCCGGGATATATGACATACAATTTTTCCAGTTCAAGATCAGTTATAGCGGAATGCATGGACTTTGTTGATTTTGGAGTATCTGTAAACTTAAATTCTATCCCAATTTTTTTCTTTTTCATGAATAATAACAGATCCAATTCTGCTCCGCTATATGTTGACCAGAAATAAGGTTCAATGCCGGGATTGTTGCGGATTATCTGCTCCATGGCAAAACTTTCCCATGATGATCCCAGCACCGGATGTCCCAGTAAAGTATCCAGATTATTAATTCCCAGTAAATAGTGAAGAAGCCCTGTATCTGTTAAGTAGACTTTTGGTGAGTTTACCTGACGTTTTTTAAGATTAGCGAACCATGGTTGCAGTGGACGGATCATATAGGTATCACTTAAAATATCGATATAGGATCGAATAGTTTTATCGTTCATTCCCATTGATCTTCCCAACTGGGAACTATTTAATATTTGTCCATGACTATGCGCCAGCATTGTCCAAAATCTTCGTAGAGTTGTGGCTGGTATGCTGATACCCAGCTGTGGTATATCTCGCTGTAGAAAAGTCCTGACAAATCCATCTCTCCAGGCTATACTGTCTTCGTTGGTATCTGCCAGATAAGAGCGCGGAAACCCTCCTCTTATCCATAGACGGTTTAGTTTTGTATTGCCTGTTTCGGTAAGATCGAAACCTTGAAGATCGACAAACTCAACTCTTCCTGCCAATGATTCCGAGGCATTTTTAACAAGATTTGGAGAGGCACTTCCCAATATTAGAAACTGCCCGTTATCAGAGGATTGATCGACAAGAACTCTGAGAATTGGAAACAGCTCCGGCATTAACTGAATCTCATCAATAATAATCAACCCTTTAATGTGTTTCAGGTACAGTTCCGGATTTTGAAGTTTAACTCTGTCTGTAGGAGATTCCAGATCAAGAAAGTGTGATTTTATATTAAGGGCGATTTCTTTTGCGAGAGTAGTTTTTCCGCATTGCCTGGGTCCCAGTATGGCTGTAATTCTGGATCTTCTCAAAGAATTTTGGATTTGCCTGATGTAATGGGTTCGGTAAATCATAGTATTATTTTATCCTTGAATATTCGGATTGTCAATCCGAATATTCAAGGTAGTTTTGGAATTTAGTTGATAATTAACAACTAAGAAATTTTATAACAGAGAACTATGGATAGAGAACGAAAGGTTAAAATACCCCGCAGCTTGCTGCGGAATAGGCCGCGGTAGCGGACTGGGTCCAGGGTTTACCCTGGGGTATTGATACCTTTCATTACGGAGGGACTATTCTTATCAGCGCTTATCAGAAAATATCCCATCTGATGAAATTAGTCCGTGAACAGTTCATGGGAAAGTACAATGGTAGGGCTTCTCACTATCTCTATATCCTTTTTTATTGTTCACCACCATGCATTTATGCTTGACAATAGTGGGTAATCACATATAGGTTTTAAAATATGAAGAGTGAAACGGAAGTGGATTTAATACCTGTTTTTAAGGCTCTTGGCGATGAAACAAGGCTGCGTATTGTTAACCTTCTCATACAGGAAATTCCTGTGTGTGTGTGTGAAATGACAGATGCACTTCAGCTGCCTCAGTATCATGTATCCCGGCATTTAATTATTCTTAAAAATGCAGGACTTGTGGAAGCACAGAGGGACGGAACATGGATCTACTACAGTATTGCGGGAAATATCACAGCATGTGAGAATGATCTTCTTGCTGTTATAAAAAAGCATTTTAAAGAAGATTACAGGGATGATATAAAACGCTTAAAAGAACGGCTTGAAAAACGGCAAGATGAACGCTGTGTTATCGGGTTTATTCAGGACGATACAAAATAAAAGGGAAGCCGAAACCTCCCCTTTCATTCTGACTGTATTTTAGCTTAACATGAATATTTTAACGGAAGCAAGGCAGAGAATAATACCGATAACAATCTGAAATGGTTTCTTCCATGCCGGTTTGATAAAGAGCAGAGAAATTTCGTGTAGATAGTGAATCCCCGTCCATAATGCCGCACCGAGAATCATGTGCTGATAAAAGGTGACACCTGCATCTTCCCGTTTTAAAATAACATGCCACATTATTGCAAAAACAGATGCAAAGAATGTCGTAACGGTATTGCCGAAATAGACCTGCTTTGCGTTCATTTTACCCACACGGATTGCAAAAGGCATCTTTAATGGTTTTAGAGATGTACCAAGAAGCCCTATTGAGAAGCTGCTGATAACGGGGCCTGCGTAAGCGCAAATCTTGGCAACAGCCTGATTCTGGTTTTTAGATATATAGTTGAGCTCTTCATGTTTGAAATGAATAAATATGAGCCGGATACCGTACAGTATGGCCAGAACACCAAGGGTTATAATCATTGCGGATGCAATACTTGCTTTAAAAAGCAGGGTGCCGAGAAATGTTACCACCAGTGTTATAAATGGATTTAAAAGAAACAATTTTAATTTCATTTTCCGGGGAAGTTCTGCAATCTTTACCTTGTTATCCAGTAGAATCATCAATGCACCGAGCATAATAATCCATAAAAAGATATTGATGGCATCAAATATTGTGTACTTAAAAAGAAACATTAAAAGCAGAATGGCAAAAAAACGGTCAAATTTAATGGTTATCCCTGCTGTTACCACTCCAACAATAAGGATAGTTAATGAAAAAGCTAGAATCATGGTGTACCTCTTATCTGTGTTTAATTGATATAGTTTACAATGTATGCAAACATACGCATGTATGCTATAATTGTCAATATGGATTGTCTTTTATTTATTTCTTTTGTTGAAATTATTCTTCCCGGGGAATAACGGTAGATATGAAAACGTTAAAATACAGAGATATGGTACTCTTCCTCATTTTAAGGTGGATAGCTGTTCTTGCTTCCATACTCATCTATCTTCTTGGAAGACCGGAGAATTTGAATATTTCCAGACTTTTCCTGGTAATCGGGATGGTGATTATTCTGAATTTTCTACTCAGTCTTGTGCTTGTCATCAGGAGAGAATTACAGTACAAAACCGGTTTTATCTATGTGGTGATTGATATAATCCAGGCTACTGCTGCTGTAATAATAACCGGCGGATATGACAGCCTGTTTTTTGTTATGTATCTTCTGCCGTTATCTGAATCAATTTTAATATTCAGATGGGAATTTTCGGCCGCAATAGCTGTTTTAATTGACAGTATCCAGATGGCTGCCACTTCTTTTCACCTGGCTTCACAGGGAAAGACGATCTCTACATATTTGCTGGTGAACAGGTTTGTCAGACTCATGATTGTAGGATTTATCCTTATAATTCTGAGTGTTTATTTAAGAAAGACTGAGGAGGAGAAAGAGCGGGAAGAACGGATTACTAAAAATCTGAAGAAGTTAAATGCTGTTTTCAACGAAATAGGATATGCTTCTCTGGATCTTGAGAAAATATTTTCAATTATCATATCAGAGAAAACCATAGACAGGGAGGTATTCTGCAGTTCTATTTTAACACAGGCAGAATCAGAAGCACCGTTTGTTGTTGAACAGTCTACCTGTAAAAATATTTCATCCGGTACTATTGTTTCTGAGTTGAATATTCAGCGTGGAAAACAGATAGAAATTCTGGACCAGTCTAATCCTGATTTTGTAAGAGGTATTTTCAGCAGGGAGAATAATAAGATTATTCATGTGCTTTTATATAAGGATGAAAATTCCAACAGATCAATACATCTTGTACTGCAGCAACTAAATGAAGAAAAAATAGGTGAGGATATGTTGTTTTTCCTTAATGCGTTGGCCTTAAAGACTCAGCTTGCCATTGGCAATGCTCTTACCTATGAAAAAAAAAGGCAAGAACTTGAAACAGAAGAAGCCTTCAGAACCATGCAGAGTACTTTTTTTACAGCCGCCAGTCATGAGCTTAAAACCCCGCTTACCATTCTCTCTACATTGCTCTCGTCTTTATCGTTAACTATTAATGCTCCGACCGATATGCAGGCAGAAATATTGGAGATGCTTGAAAATAATTTAAAACGGTTAAATGATCTTACGGCGGATATTATTAATACTGCAAGACTTGACGCAGAAAGTATTTCCCTTCATTTGAAGGATCTGAACATAAAGGATATATTTACTGATTGCATGGATGGCTTTACCATGCTCTTTGAAGAAAAAAAACTGAAAGTTGATGTGTTTGGTAAAGATGTGGTGGTAAAAGCTGACGCGAAATGGATTTTTGAAATCATCTCAAACATACTGTCGAATGCCTACAAATATTCAAAACCTGACAGCAGGGTGAGTGTCTACATGGAACAGTCGGCGGGAGAGGGAATATTGAGAATATGTAATGAAGGTGACATTATCAAGGAAGAAGAAAAAGAAAAAATATTTGATAAATTTTATACATCTCCGGGAAGAACCAATAAAAATGGTTTTGGTCTCGGTTTATACATAGCAAAAAGAATTATAGCATTACATCAAGGAAGAATTTGGGTGATGACAAAAACAGACCTCAACTGTATCTGTTTTTCAATCCCGCTTGCTTCCGAAAAATCGGGGGGAGAGAAAGAATATGTATAAGATCCTTGTTATTGATGATGAGCCGGATATGACAAAATCGATCCGTCTTGCCATAACACTGCAGGAGCCGGAGTGGACTGTTATTGAATCCCATAACCCTGTTAAGGGGCTGAATCTTATTGATGTGGAGAAACCTGATCTGGTCCTTCTGGATCTCAGGATGCCGGAAATGTCAGGGTTCGAAGTTTTAACGAAATTACGGCGGTATAGTTCTGTTCCTGTTATCGTCGTATCTGTTGATGATGATGAACTTGATGAGGTTAATGCTCTTGAAGAAGGAGCTGATGATTATATCCAGAAACCCTTTGGGCATCTGGATCTTCTGGCACATATACGGTCTGTCCTTCGCAGGGCAAATGGATACCAGCTCCAGAACAAAGGTACCTTTACCATGGGAACAATAGTTGTTGATTATGATACTAATACCATCGTAGACAGCCGCGGCGGAAAGATCTTTCTTACCTCTACCGAGGCTTCGATACTCAAAATTTTATCGGATAATGCAGGACAGGTTGTAACGTCTGAAATCCTTCTCGGTAAAGTCTGGGGCAGTAACTATCTGGATAACCGGGAATATTTGAAGGTTTATATGCGGAAACTACGTCTGAAAATTGAAGAGAATCCCTCCCGGCCAAAGTTTTTGATTACTGTTAAGGGTGTAGGATACAAGCTTGAACCGTAAGAGCATATCAGGTTTTAGAATGTCCGGCTTGTTTTTAGGGTGAAAATTGCACTTGACAGGTTCATTTAACACCCCTGTAATTATGTATGATTACCAGAAAAATCATTGATCATGTAAAAAAAATGATTTCATAATATCCTGTTGTTACTATTGCAGGTCCACGGCAAAGTGGAAAAACAACTCTTGGTAAAACATGCTTCCACCATTTACCATATAAAAATATGGAGCATCTGGAAACCCGGGAATTTGCAAAAGAAGATCCTGTAGCATTTTTAAATACAATTTCTGACGGTGGAATAATAGATGAAGTACAATATGCACCTGAATTATTTTCCTATGAAAATACATTTTTGGGTAGAAAGAGCTTGTTAACACATTGAAAAAGGTAAATCAGTAAGAAAACAAAAAAAGCCTGTACCGGAATACAGGCTTTTTAAATAAGATTTTGCAGCGTTTTAAACGGTTGACTTTCCTGCAACAACTGCAGCCCATGCACCGAGAATAACCACAACAATACCAACGATGATATCATTGACCATTGCACCGGTAACACTACTGTATGAAAGGATAAAAGGTGCAAGAACAAGCCAAAGACCAAGGACAGCATTAATCCAGCTCATGGCTTTTTCAGTACCGGTTGAGTTTGCCAGTCCTCCCCATAATCCAAATCCAAGGAGAAGAATACCCAGTATTATAGCATCAACCATAGCTCCGGTTGCGGAAGAGTATCCAATGATAAAGGGAGCAAGAATTTCCCAAAGACCAGTTGCTGCAATAATCCAGTTCAATGTTTTTGCTGTTTTCATAACAAAACCTCCAAAAAATATTTGTTATACAATGTACAATCTGCTGTCATTGTATGATGACAATATACATACTCCAGGTTACTGTGGAGGTTAACAAAAGTAAAAATAAGGTAAAGATATTTATTTTTTTATTTTCTTGACCACTGCCTAAAAAATATCTATTATATGTGAATATGTGCGAATACAAATATAAAGGATTTTAAAATGGAACGGATTGCCAAACATGTAAAAACAAATCTTATCTGGTATTCACTGCTTGCAATAGGTCTGGGATTTGGACTGCATTTTATTTTTCCGGGGTTTGTCAGTAAAAATAAAGTACTCCTGAAAAATATAACAACAGTTTTTGTTTTCCTCATGATTTATCCAATGATGATAAACCTGAATCTCGGGAAAGTTGTGGAGATTGTCAAGGAGCCGAAAGTTATCCTTGCCAGTATTGTGTATAATTTTATTATAACACCGCTTGTCTCGTTTGTTATCGCAAAGTTACTACTGCATAATGCGGACCTGACCCTGGGGTTCTGGCTTGTTATGCTTATACCCGGGTCTTCCATGAGCATTGGTTATACCGGTCTTGCGGACGGTGATATAGAGACTGCATCCATAGCCATGGGCGTAAACTTTCTATTGATACCGTTGATGCTTCCGCTCTTACTGCATTTCGCAACGAAGGGCTCCGATGTGCAAATTCCTATCCGCACGCTGCTTCTGACCATTCTTCTTGTTCTTATAATACCCATGATTCTCGGTTATGCTACGCGGCGGTTCCTTATGAGAAAAGAAGGGGAGCAGGGGTTTAAAAAGTTCAAACATCATATCTCATTTATTACCATGATTTCCATGCTGTTTGTTGTTGTTAACATTTTCTTTATGAAAGCTGCGCTTCTTATATCACATTGGCAGATTCTCATTCCCCTTGCCGGTGTTACCCTGCTCTATCTTGTCATTATGCTTCCTCTTATTACCTGGAGCAACAAGCTGCTTAATATAGGATACAAGAGACACATGGGGATAGTGTTCTTAAGTACAGGAAAGAACAATGGAACGGCCATAGCAATTGCAATGCTTGGGTTTAATGCGATGGTTGCAATTCCCGCTGCAGTCCTCCCTATTTTTCAGATAATATTCCTGGTACTGTATCTGCAGGTGGTTCCTTTTGTTAAGAAAATTTACGGGTATCAATCAAAAGCAGCCTGATTGATATGTACTTTGCTGAGAAAAAATATACCTAGAATAACCAAGGTTCCCATTCCCAGGAACAGAAGACGGTAGGATTCTGCTCCCAGGGATGAGAACCGGTCAAGGAATGTACCTGCCAGCAGCGGCAGCCCGGTACTTAACGGCATGACGAGAAGCGGAGCTAAGCCAAAATAAGTGGTAGAGTCCTTCTGTCCTGATATCCGTTTTATCGATGGTGAATACACAAGGCTCCGGGCTCCTCTGGAAACACCGAAAAGAAAACTTGCGGCAAAGAAAGCCCAGAGTGATGTAAAATGATAGAGGATAACAACGGCAGCGAGAGAGATAATCTTTGCTGCCATATATTTGCCCTTCAAACCGGGATGGTCCAACCGTCCGAATATGATATTGATGATGATTGATCCCGAATAACTAAGAATGACAAAAGCCCCGGCAGCTATTTTAGGCTGTACAGAACAGTATTCAATGGCATAGTTTGCGTAGAACGATATAATACTTATAACGGCGTACTGTTCAAATCCGCTTGCAAGAAAAAAGAGGTAATGACGGTTATGAAGTGCTTTGTGAAGATCGTCCCGGAATGTACGTAGTTTTATTTTAAAGAATATTTTATTGTTTGTTTCATAGTTCTGGACAGATTCTCTTGTTAATAAAAACATGAAGCTTCCTAGGATAAAAATAATTCCTACAAGTGAAAATATAAGACTTGCGCCTTCTACTGAAAAAGAATATTTTGAAATAATTTTTAAAATAACAAATCCACTGAAAAATTTACCCACACTCTGGGAAATCCACATAAAAGAATGGCCGGAAATAATCTTTTTATCTGAATAAATACTGACAAGGTAGTTCTGCCATGTTGGAAGGATCAGGCCAATTCCAACAGAAAATAGTCCGTATGTAACAAAGAAAAAAGAAAGAGTACTCTGGGTAAAACCGGTTATTCTCAGGGTTATACCTAAAATAAGGATGGGGAGGGAGGCAAAGAGATGCAGCAATATGACTGCTTTCTGTTTCTTTTTTAAATGTGCGGTAAGGAACCCTGAAAAAAGCGAGAAAAGGGACACACCGCTGAAGAAAAGTGTAGGAATTAATCCTATAAGAAAGTTGCTTGCTCCGAGAGAATGGAGAAATATCTGCAGAAAGGTAGATTCCATGACGACAGGAAGTCCAAGACCCCACAGCATTTCAACCGAGGAAATACCTATGGTATTTCTGGTGAAATAGGTGTCAATGGTATGCGAAGAAGCTGAATGGCTCAAAGATATCTCCCCATCAGTTTGTGTATCATTTTTTGTGTTAATTTAAAAGAGTCAAGAAGATTAGACTTCCCGCTCAACCAAACATCATGATACAGTATCTGTATGTCATACACAATAATAACCCACGACGGAAAAGCTCACATGGATGAACTGCTTGGTTCCGCGCTGTTGGCCCTCCATCTTGGTGAGGCACCGGAACAGTTGGATCGTATACCCCCGCAGGAAGCGGCAGACCGGGTCGCATCCGGTGAGATCCCTGAAAATACCTATTTTATTGACTGCGGTCTTGTTCTGGATAAGGAAAGAGGTCTCTTTGATCATCATCAGGACAGATCCCTTGATAGTGCTGCTTTACTTATATTTAACGAGTTTTTTCCCTCCATGAAAAATACAGAACTTCATGATTATATTAAACTGGTTTCAAAAGTTGATACCAAAGGAGCCATGAGTCTGAATGATTTTCACCTTGTCGGTGAAAGCAGAGACTACTTTTCATTCGGCCAGGGGGTTCTGCTTACTACCTTTCAGAATAATCCAATGCTTGTCCTGAAAATTTTTATTGCGGGACTGGATGATAAAATATCTTTTGAAAAACTAAAACAAAAAGCTGCCGACTGGTTGGAAGCACCCGGTAATATGGAAATTTTAGAAATTAATAACGTTAAAGTTATTCGGTATCTGGAAAAAGCTCCATCAGAACTTGTTTCTCCCTTACGGTCTGTCATATCAAAAATTGCCGATGCCCGTAACATAACGGCCATTCTTTCTTTTGATGATAAACAGCCCGATGTTTTAACACTGTTCAGAACAAATTTCGGACACAACAGCATTGATTTTTCTAAATCAAGACCGTCAAACGAAGTCTTTAACCATAAGGGAGGGTTTCTTATGAAATTTATTCCCTCAAATGATAAGGAATGGATAAGACTTATAAAGGAATCTTTATAAGCAGCTATGACCCCTTACTCACTTTTTCCCAGAGAATGGTAATTTTTTCACTGAAGCGGTCGCCGTCAAATTGTACAACATGTTTCCATAGAGAATGATGTCCCCTGTTAAATTTATTCTGAGTATTATAAGAAATATAAGAGTAAAGAATAATGGTAAAATGTCCATTGTTTCCTGTTACAGAGGGAGTAAGAGAGTATTTTGATACGACATTCTGCGGTATGCCTTTTATAGTCGTTGTATTACTGATGATAACAGCAGCTTGATCAGGAGAACTCATGGATGCAATCATAACCGCTGCTTTTAAAGCATCATTAGTGTCTTTCGGAACATAATGAATTGATGAAAGAGCTTCCGGCATGGTGAGAAATACCTTGTTGAACCCCGTTACAATAAATGTACGGGGCGGCCCCGGCGGATCGCATGCCCCCCATCCTTCATCCATTGCTGAATAACGATATATACCCACTATCCAGTAAGGATAATTTTTATCAGGCGTTGTGTTCCTGAATGTTTGCTTATCTATTTTGAATTTCCCTGCTATAAAAGCCCTTACAATTTTATCTCTTACCGTTAGTCTATTTACAGATATTGATGATTTCTGTTGTGCCAGAAGAGGGCCTCCTGTTAGTGTAATGAGGAGAAATATAAAGAAATGAAAATGGTAAAAATCAACACCAGTTACTTTTTTCAATTCAAAATCCCCTGACGTTCGTTATCAGTGTATCACTTAATGGAGCATTATCAACACTTTACGGAGAAAAATAAGTTTATCTTTTCATTCTAAGAATTTGGTGTAGATGGGGTATATGTTAATGAATCAGTATGAAAGAGAATACCATTTATCTCACTGATCAGTTGTTTTCGTCTTTCAGTTTTTCTTTGATGTTTGTAATATGAGCGTGGTAGGTTGAGTATACGAGATCCGGAATACCGTGTTCAGCCTGTTTCAGGGCTTTTAGAATAATTTCGTGTTCTTCCGGTATTTTCTTTAAGTTTTTGTATTTCATTTGAGAGTTTTCTATTTCTTTGTAAAGAAAAGATCTGAGAGTTTCAAAAAGAGAAAGGAATAAATTATTGCCGCACCCTGCTAATATTTTGTGGTGAAACATAAAATCATATTCTATAAGTTTTTTTTTGTCCTCATTACCGGCTGCCTCAAACATGGATATTAAAATGGTATCGAGTTCGTTTATTGTCTTTAAAGCTTCTGCTTCCCGGGACTTAATTCCTTCGTACAGTTTGATCATGGCCCACATCTCGATGGCTCCGCGCAGATCGATCATCTCTTCTATGTCGTCATTTCCCAGAAGCAGTGACCATGTCAGCGCTTCTTTAGAAATTTTAGATCTCTCCTGAACATAGGTTCCTTTTGCTGTCTGGGACTTCAGTACTCCGAGATAGTTGAAGATTTTGACAGCCTCCCTGATTGAAGATCTCCCAACGCCGAATATTTCGGAAAGCTCAAGTTCTGTTGGTATCTTGTCTCCCGGTTTATACTTTCCGGAGGATATAAGCTCTTTTATCCTGCTCATAACCTGTTCAACTATGGTTGTCTGCTTGATTTTTAACTCCGCCATGCCTGTATCCTACCCGGATATACGGGCATGGTCAAGAAAATTATCAGAATATCAGACAATTACCTTGACAGGGAGTATCAGACTGAATATCATAATATCAGACAAAGATTGTCAGGAGGAACGTATGAAAAGCGGTAAACCTTTGCTGCAGATAATGGCGGAAACGACAGATACAGATTACTGGAACGATTCCTGTGCTGTTTCAGAATTGGAGTATGCAATTCCGAAAGGTGCGGTAGGTGCAACGACGAATCCGGTTATTGTGTATAACGTTTTAAAAAAGGAGTATGATCTCTGGGAGGATAGAATCCTGCAAATCATTAATGAAAATCCCCTGTATGATGAAGACGAAGTTGCGTGGCAGCTTATTGAGGAGATGGCGGTTAAGGGAGCCGGGCTTTTATACCCCGTTTTTCAAAGAGAAAACGGTTTAAAGGGGCGCATCTCTATCCAGACCAACGCAAAGTATTACCGGGATGCTGACAGGATGACAGAGCAGGCTGTAAAATTTAATACTCTTGCTCCGAATATTCAGGTAAAGATACCTGCAACTGAGGCCGGTGTTAAAGCAATGGAGGAAGCCACTTACAGGGGAGTAAATATAAATGCTACTGTCTGTTTTACCGTACCCCAGGCCATGGCCGTCGGGGAAGCGGTCGAACGGGGGCTTAAACGAAGAGAAGCGGAGGGAAAGGATACATCCGGGATGTCTCCTGTATGTACAATAATGGTTGGAAGGCTCGATGACTGGCTGAAAATTGTAGCTGATAAAGAGGGTATAATTACAGATCCCGCGTATCTTGACAGGGCCGGAGTTGCCGCAATGAAAAGAGCTGTTAAGCTGTACAGGGAAAAAGGGTTTAAAACCAGAATGCTTACAGCAGCATACCGGAGCCGACTCCACTGGTCGGAACTTATAGGGGGAAACATTATTCATACGATCCCTTACAAGTGGCAGGTCAGGTACAATAATTCCGATGTTGAGATAAAGAATACTACTGATATGGATGAAGATCCCGGGATGATAGATGAGCTTTCCCGCAAGTTTACCGATTTTAAAAGGGCATATGAACCGGACGGCATGAAGCCGGAAGAGTTTGATACTTTCGGTGCAACAATGAGAACCTTGAGGGGATTTATCGGCGGATACAATAAGCTGGTTGATATTATAAGGGATTTGATGATTCCTAATCCCGATGTATAATCATTTTAAAGAGGAACGATGTTGTGGGGAATATAAGAATCGGGTCTGTCGGTCTCGGACGGCTTGGGCTCAGGCATGCTGAAAATATTGCACGGAGGGTTATAGGTGCTGAATTGACGGCTCTTTGTGACAAAGATACCGTGAAACTGAACAGTACTGCTGACAGGCTGGAGGTGAAGCTTCGATTTGAAAGTTTCGAGGAAATGGCGGCAATGGAAGACCTCGACGCTGTGCTTATTGCATCTCCCTCGGCTTTCCATCCGGAGCAGATAGTTAAAGCGCTGAATGAAGGAAAACATGTTTTTTCAGAAAAACCTCTCGGGGTAACCGTGGAAGAATGCCGGATGGAGGAAAAAGCGGTGGCAAATAATCGGGGCAAGGTTTTTATGCTGGGTTTTATGCGCCGTTTTGATCCTTCTTACCGGTACGCAAAGGAAAAGATCGATACCGGAGATATAGGCAGAATTATCATGATCCGGTCTTACAGTCAGGATCCCGAAAAATTTATTGACGGGGCCATTACCTTCGCAGGACACAGCGGCGGAGAATTCCTTGATATGGCAGTGCACGATATAGATATTGCCAGATGGTTTACCGGTGCCGAGCCGGAAACGGTTTATGCAATAGGCGGGTGTTATGCACACAAAGAATTTGCAGAGTATAACGACGGGGATAACGTTTCCGCATTGATGAAGTTCAGCGATGAGTCCATGGTTTTTCTCTTTGCCGGAAGGACGGCTCCCCACGGTTACAACGTCGAGACAGAAATTATCGGAACGAAAGGAATCCTGAGAATAGCCTCGGTCCCCCAGAAGAATCATGTTGAAATACTTGATAACTTCGGGGTACGGAGAGAATGCAGTGAGAACTTCCTTGAAAGATTTGAAGATTCCTATGTAAACGAGGTTCAGGGGTTTGTTGACTGTATCAGAGAAAAGCGGAGTCCAGAGGTTACGGCATTCGACGGAAGACGAGTTTTGGAGATTGCATACAAGTGCAGAGAATCTTTCGAGACAGGCAGTATGCTAAGGTTTTAAAGGATAGATGAATGGTTATTAAACAGGATGAAAAATTCAAGTACGGGTTCACTCCGGTAACGGAGCAGCATGGTAAGCATAGTAATCTATTGCTTGATTTTGGAATATTAAAGATGAAGGCAGGTGATAAAACCGTTTCCATACCCGGCAGGGAACGGGCATGGCTTCTCATAAAGGGAACGGTAACCTTTGTGTATGACGGGAAAGAGACTTCAGTAACAAGAAATTCCTGTTTTGACGAATCTCCATACGTGCTTCATGTTTCAAAAGAGATAGAAGTTACCATTAAAACTGATAAGGAATGTGAGATCTGTGTAGAACAGGTTGATAATGAAAAGAGCTTCCCTGCCAGGCTCTATACACCGGATGATGTCAGAACCGACATTTTCGGTTCCGGAACCCTGGGAGAAACATCCATCAGGTCGGTAAGAACCGTATTCGACGGGGAGATCAATCCCTTGTCAAACATGGTACTGGGAGAGGTTATCAATCATCCGGGAAAATGGTCCAGTTATCCGCCTCATGATCATCCTCAGCCGGAGATTTATCATTACAGATTTTTTCCTGAACAGGGTTTTGGTATATCTGTTCTCGATGATGACGCTTATGTTGTAAAAAACGGTTATACAACTCTTATAGAACCGGATACAACCCATTCCCAGGGAGCAGCTCCGGGTTATGCAATGTACTATATCTGGATGATACCGCATCTGGCCGATAACCGGTGGCTCCCTTCAACAAGATATTACCGGAAAGAACATGAGTGGCTTCTGGAAGAAAATGTAAAAATTTGGCCTGAAAGAAAATATGGAGATAAGAAATGAAAACAGTCAGATTAACCATGGCGCAGGCCCTGGTCAGATTTTTGGATAATCAGTATGTTTCCTTTGACGGTAAGGAAAACAAGTTTGTTGAAGGTGTTTTCGGTATTTTTGGTCATGGGTGTGTTGTCGGTATAGGAGAGGCCCTGCAGGAACCAAACCATTCTCTCACGTTCTATCAGGGACACAACGAACAGGGAATGACCCACGCTGCAGTCGGGTTTTCCAAGCAGAATAACCGGAAGAAGATTATGGCGGTTACTTCATCAATCGGTCCCGGGGCTTTGAACATGGTTACGGCTGCCGGTCTTGCCACGGTAAATAGAATCCCTGTGCTCCTTCTTCCGGGAGATACCTTTGCATGCCGCCAGCCGGACCCTGTACTCCAGCAGGTAGAGCAGTTTCATAACTATTCCATAACGGCGAATGATGCTTTCCGGGCTGTCTGCCGGTACTGGGACCGTATTGAACGGCCCGAGCAGCTGATGAGTGCGGCGCTTAATGCTTTCCGTGTACTGACAGACCCTGCAGAAACAGGTGCTGTCTGTCTTGCTCTCCCCCAGGATGTTCAGGCTGAAGCATGGGACTACCCTGAGGAATTCTTTAAGAAACGGGTGCATTACATAACCCGCACCGGGCTGGACAATGAATCTGTTCTCCGTGCTGCCGATATCATTGAGAGGAAGAAAAAGCCTTTTGTTATCTGCGGAGGGGGAGTCCGGTATTCGGAAGCAGGGGAAACCCTTGCTGCCTTCTGTAAAAAATTCAATATTCCCTTTGGCGAAACCCAGGCAGGGAAGAGCGCTGTTGTTTTTGATCATCCCATGAATTTGGGAGGGATAGGTGTTACCGGCGGACTTGCTGCAAACAAACTGAGTGCGGAAGCTGATTTGATTATTGCTGTAGGAACAAGGCTGATGGACTTTACGACAAGCAGTAAATGGGCATTTAAAAATCCTGATGTGGAATTTATATCTTTCAACGTAAACAAGTTTGACGGATACAAGATGGATGCAGTTCCTTTTATTTGCGATGCAAAGTCCGGGCTTGAAAAGATTGCAGAAGAACTTGAAAGAAGAAACTACCGCAGTTCCTTCGGAAACAGGATTAAAGACGTAAAAATGGAATGGAAAAGCGAAGTTGACAACCTCTACAGCAGAGAAGAAGATTCCTCCGGGTATTCACAGCTGAGAGTGCTGGGGCTTTTGAATGAAGAACTTCTTGATAAGGATTCAATAATTGTAGGTGCATCCGGCAGTCTACCTGGAGATCTGCAGAGACTTTGGAGAGCACGGGAAAAAGAAACGTATCACATGGAATACGGATTTTCCTGTATGGGGTACGAGGTTTCCGGAGCTTTCGGTGTAAAACTTGCGTGTCCAGACAGGGAGGTGTATGCAATGGCCGGAGACGGAAGTTTTGTTATGCTCCATTCCGAGCTTCTTACATCGATTCAGGAACGCAAAAAGATAAATGTTCTCCTTTTTGACAACAACGGATTCGGCTGTATCGACAATTTACAGCGGAGTCAGGGAATTCCAAAGTTCGGGTGTGAGCTGAAATACAGGAATCCAGTCACAGGACGCCTGGACGAAGGAGGTAAGCTCATTTCTGTTGATTATGCTGCAATTGCTGCCGGATACGGATGCCGGACATTGACTGTCAGGAATTCAGAAGAGCTGAAGAAAGCCATTCTGGAAGCAAAGGAAAGCGATGTTTCGACACTTATAGACATAAAAGTAGGATTTGATTCCATGTCAGACGGATACGAGAGCTGGTGGCGTGTGGGAACCCCTGAGGTATCTGATAAAAAAGAGGTTGAAAAAGCTTACCGTGAGCTTGAAAAAAATATTAAAAAGGCAAAACAGTTTTAATATACAGGAGATAGTAATAAGTGGACAGCAGTAAAGTAAAGCTGGCAATGGCTCCCATCGGGTGGACCAACGACGATATGCCCGATCTCGGAGGTGAAAATACCTTCGAACAATGTATAAGTGAGATGGCTCTGGCAGGGTACAGAGGATCGGAAGTAGGAAACAAGTATCCGAAAGGCCCTGCGGTGCTTAAAGAGTATCTCGATATAAGAGGATTAACCATATGTAATCAGTGGTTCAGCTCGTTTCTCGTTTCACAGACGCTGCAGACTGTGGAGAAAGCTTTCAGGAAGCAGCTTTCTTTTCTGAAAAATGTAGGTGCAGATGTTATCGGCCCTTCAGAACAGACCCGTTCCTGTCAGGGGCAGAAAGTGTCTGTGTTTAGTAATAAGGCGGTTTTTTCCAGGGAGGAATTTAAAAAACTCACCTCCGGTATGGATCATCTTGGAAAGATAGCCTCCGATGAGGGACTAAAGCTCGCTTTTCATCATCATATGGGAACGGGTGTTCAAACGGTGGAGGAGACGGAACGGTTTTTAAACGATACTAATCCCGATTATGTATATCTTCTTTTCGATTCAGGGCATTTTGCTTTTTCGGAAGAGGATCCTGTAGCAGCTTTAAAGAAATTCATATCCAGAATAGGGCATGTGCATTTAAAGGATCTGCGGAATAGTGTGTATGAAGAGATAAAAAAGAAGGATATGTCTTTTCTTGATGCTGTCAGAGCCGGTGTTTTTACCATTCCAGGGGACGGAGATATAGATTTTCCGTCGATATTTAAGATCCTCGATGATGCAGGATATAAGGGATGGATGGTTGTTGAAGCAGAGCAGGATCCTGCAAAGGCTAACCCCTTCAAGTATGCTTTAATGGCACGGGAGTATATCCGTAATAAAACAGGAGTTTAGGATGAAAGAGATAACTGTAGGAATTATTGGCGCAGGAAGAATCGGGAAAGTTCATGCCGAGAGCATCTCTCTGCATATTCCCGGGGCAAGAATAAAAACGATTGCAGATATTTACATGAATGATGAGATCAGTACCTGGGCAAAAAATCTCGGGATTGAAAATACAACAAAGGATTACAAAGAGATTATGAATGACCCGGAGATCGATGCTGTTTTAATATGCTCATCTACCGATACCCATGCCCGCTTTACTCAGGAAGCAGCCGCTGCAGGGAAGAATATCTTCTGCGAAAAACCACTGGATCCGGATATTGAAACGATAAAAGAAACCCTGTCTGTTGTGGAAAAAGCGGGAGTAAAATTCCAGATAGGCTTTAACCGCAGATTCGACCACAACTTCAGGGCGGTTAAGAATGCTGTGATGAACGGAAAAGTCGGGGAGCCTCATATAATCCGGATCACATCGAGAGATCCCGCACCGCCTAACCCCGAGTATGTAAAGGTATCGGGGGGTATATTTATGGATATGACAATTCATGACTTTGACATGGCTCGTTATTTAAGCGGGAGCGAGATTGACGAAGTCTATGTCCAGGGAGCGGTTCTGGTGGATCCGGAAATAGGTAAAGCCGGCGATATTGATACTGCAGTAATTACCCTGAAGTTCAAAAACGGTGCTATCGGAGTAATAGACAACTCCCGGCAGGCAGTGTACGGATACGATCAGCGTGCTGAAGTCTTCGGAAGCAAAGGTGCTGTTGAGACCTCAAACGACAGACCATCCACTGCCGTTGTAAAAACAGCTGACGGTATAAAATCGGATAACCCCCTGTATTTTTTCCTTGAGCGATACATGGCATCTTTTACTCAGGAAATGAAAGAGTTTTTTGAAGCGGTCAGAGAAGACGGCGAAACACCTGTAGGAGGTTTGGATGCCCTCAGGCCTGTGCAGATTGCAAAGGCAGCCGGAGAATCCTTGAGAAGCGGGCTGCCGGTCAAGGTGGAATATTGAACATACTGTTTAGATTGCTTCCGAGGTTGATCTAACGTCGATATTACAGTAACCTGTTTACTGTAATTGTGCTGTTGTGCAAAGAGGTGAAATGGATAAAACAAAAATTAGAAAAACAAAACTTAAAAATCAAAAAAGTGATTTTGAGTATTGGCAGAAACAACCTGTAAGTTCAAGATTGGCTGCACTGCAGGAAATAAGGGAAGAATATGTAGGGTGGAGATATGATAATAGACGAGAATTTCAAAGAGTTCTTACAATTATTAAACAAAAATAAAGTCAAATATCTGGTTGTCGGCGGTTATGCTGTTGCATTACATGGTCATCCCCGCTATACAAAAGATCTTGATATTTGGATTTATGTAAATAAAAGCAATACAGAAAGATTACTTAAAACATTACATGAGTTCGGATTTTCTTCTCTGGA
The DNA here is from genome assembly GCA_015493635.1 of Spirochaetaceae bacterium. Classification (GTDB taxonomy): domain Bacteria; phylum Spirochaetota; class Spirochaetia; order B11-G9; family B11-G9; genus S145-15. The sequence continues at coordinate 132,326 of WGCU01000038.1, forward strand.
CCTTGAACTTAATGATTTTATGACACCGGGAAATGTGGTTCAGTTAGGTACTCCGCCAAATAGAATTGATTTGCTGACTTCTGTAGATGGTGTTGAGTTTGAGTCTTGTTATGATTCTAAATTTGAAGTTGAAATAGAAGGCCTCAGAGTAAATTTCATTAATTTGGAAGATCTGAAAAAAAATAAGAAGGCTTCCGGCAGGCATCAGGATTTAGCCGATTTAGAGAACCTGGAGTAAGCTAATATATATTAACAAGGCTTCTTAAAGCCCTGATACTGCTCATTACCATTCCCTTTATATCCGGCTCCTCAGAGAACCGGTCAAAGCTTAATTCGAGGTTGTCGACTCCTTTGTATCCGAATGATTTTAACAGTTCGATATTCTCCTTAAGCGGAACGTTATTCTCTTTAAAGGGCCAGTGGGTTCTTCCTGTAGGGCCGAGGTCGTGTATATGGGTGTGGGTAACCCGCTCCAGAAATTCTTTAGGTGGAAATGGCGGATGATTATAGTTGACTGTATTGGAATAACTGTGTCCCATGTCCCAGCAGATCCCTATCTTTTTACCCGGGATTTTCTTTACCATGTTAACCACTCCTGTAAACGTTATACCGGGATCGATATACCCTTTGGACCTCTGGTTTTCCAGAACAAAGTTGTATATTGAATCATCCCGGTATTGAGAGAGTATCCAGAGAGTTTCAGTTGTCAACTTTGCTGAAAGAATCTTGTTGTTTTCTGCAATAATCGGGTGAAAAGTAACGGTAATCAAATCTTTATAACCCCTGCATAGTTTTCGGAGGATATTATCCCAGGGGAAAAGAGAGTTATACTCAAAGCTTTCAGGGAGAGGGAGGGCGTCCCCGTGAAGTGTAATGGAAAATCCAGCGTTGATTACTGTTTCAACTGCTTTGTGAATTTCTTCCGGGGAAAGATCTTTTTTGCGGTGTCTGAGCTCAATGGACGAGACTCCTTCTGTCTTGAGAAGGGTAAGAAAATCCCTGCTGCTGCCGAAAGATTTTTTTATTTCGACCGCTTCTTTTGAAATACATGAGTCTGACAAATAATCCCAGGGAAGAGAAACTCCAAGTTTGTTCATAATTCCTCCTTGCAGTACACCGCTTATGGTGATATATAAAATAATACTTGCACAAATGTAAACAAATGAAAGAAAATTTGCATAATAGGGGTAAAGGGGATGAAACAGGGCATTTCAATAAAGGAATTAATTCCTGTTGTCAAAGAAGCCGGCAGGATAGGACTTGAAGGGCAGAAATATGCGGCTTCTTCATATAAAAATGACGGAACTGTCCTGACAGAGTATGATATAAAAATAAATGATTATCTGTTAAGCAGTATTAAAAAGAGATACCCTGATGCAAATGTTATCACAGAAGAGGCTGAGTCGAAGTTTAAGCCCGGTAAATCTTTTACCTTTGCTGTTGATCCCATAGATGGTACAGATGCTTTCAGCCAGGGAATGCCGGGATGGGCTGTATCGGTTGGTGTTCTGGATGAAAATATTGAACCTGCCGGGGGGATCATATATGCACCTAAATGGGGATACCCTACCGGTGAAGGAACCTTTGTTTTTTCAAACCCCGGAGGAGAAGTTTACATAAACAATAAGCTCTACGAACCGATTTTGGAGGATGAAGAGAACACGGACCTTTTTCAAATAATCCTGAATCCGTATCAAAAAAGCTTTGGTATCAAAATAAGCCCAAAACCCAATTTTTATTGAAAGCCTAAAGTAAACTTGAAAAGAATAGCCACTGCGTTGGTCAAAAATTGCACAATTTATGATGATTTACCGTCATTTGAGCACTTTCGCAAACCATTTGAAGACAGCTATCCCGTAATGTGTTCTACTAACTCCTTGAGTATTGGGAAAACTTATAAATGTTGATTCCCGCATTATTTTTGGAGTAATTCCCGGAGAGTTTTTGTTAGGAAAAAGAGTAAAACAGGAAAGAATCCCGCACTATTTCTGTGCCTGATAAAAAGCGGGAAAATTGATGCAGAAAAAAGCCCGGGATATTCACCCGGGTGA